>NZ_LJSO01000014.1:0-95111 GCF_001399985.1 Pseudoalteromonas sp. P1-8 | reverse complement strand
GAGGTTTTCTTGCCTCAAAATAGACCACTTAATTAAGCGAATTGGTATTAAAAACTAGCGCGAACACCCAAGGCAACTTGAGTACCAAAGCGCTCAAGGTAACTCACTTGGTCAGTACGCTTGGTGTAACCCCAATAACGTTCATTAGTTAAGTTCGTTGCTTCGGCAAACACTGTGAATTGGTCACTGATGTTATAGCTCATGCTGGCATCTAACTGACCATAATCAGAGATCCAATATGGACCACCCCATGCGTCAGGATCCGACAAGAACTTGCTACGCCAGTTATACGCTAAACGTGCTTGGAAACCATATTGCTCATAGTAAACCACGGCGTTATATGAGTTCTTCGACATGCCTCTAAATGGCAAACCTGATTCTTTTAGCTCTGGCTCATCGTAACTACTGTCAACATAGGTGTAGTTAAGCTGAAAGCCTAAGCCATTGAACGGTTCGGGGAGTAAGTTTTCTAGCGACTGCTGATAAGCAAACTCAGCCCCTTTAATAGTTGCACCATATTCACTCTTACCTGGGTAAGATGCAAAGTAACGCACACCTTCGATTTCAACTGGGCTTTCGACGTAATCGATAAATGATTTCAGGTCTTTTACAAACACCCCGCCACTTAACGAGCTACTGTCTTCAAAGTACCACTCTAAAGTCATATCTGCTTGATTAGCTTCTTCAGGTGTTAACGACGAATCACCCATAGAAAGTTGCGGTAAGCCTTCACGATATGTATCAAAGTTTGGCGCAAGCCACGGACGTAAGTAGCTTAAAGATGGGCGGCTAATCACTTGTGCCGCAGAGAAGCGGTAAATTAAATCATCGGTAATACTAAGCTTAAAGTTCATGCTTGGTAAAATGTTGCTGTAGTCCCCTTTAAATGATTGCTCAACTGTTTCGCGCCAACCATTTTCAAGTGGTTTACCATCTTCTTGTAAGTCAATTAACGATAGATCATAAACCGACCCTTTAGAGCTCACTTCAGTTTGCGAGCCGCGAATACCAACGTTTAACATATACGGCATATTTGCAAGAGTGCTCTCGAGCGTCACTTGCGCATACGCAGTTAGAACTTCTTCGGTTACCTCATAAGTGCCCGAAGAATTAAGCGATGCAACAATGCTCTTATCGGTTGCTTCAGCATTAATTGAGCGGTAATAAGCAAGTAACTTATCGTAATCGAAACTTGGCCATGGCTCTGGTGTAATGCTACTTTCGCCCTCTAAAAAGTTATCGAAATTTGCCTCAACAAACACATCACTTGGGATTTCAAAGAGGTTAAAATCACCAACATTGACCACGGTGCTGTCATCAAATTCATAGCCATCGCGCTCTAAATACTGACCACCATTACTGAATTGGCTGGCATTTTTTGATGCATATTCAAGCTGACTCTTCGTTTGTTCAAGGTAGGTTAAACCAAAATCAACACGGGTCACTAAATCACTTTCAGGCACAAACTTACCGGTAAACTTAAAGTCATTAACAGTGTCTTCAACCCCAGTACCTGTATTACGGCTATAGTGTGCACCGTAAGATTGATCCGCAGTTAAGCCCGGCGATAAGGTCACATCTGGCAACATATTACCTGTGGTGTAATCAATCCCAATCGAGTCAATAAAACCACGTGCAACAATAAAGCGGTTATCACCGCCGTTTTCGTTTTTAGCTTTTGAATGGGCAACATCTACAGCCAGTGTTAGGCCATCCATTGGATACCATTTAGCATTAAGAGCAAACTGATAAGTATCGGTTTTACGTGGGTTGGTTAAGTTGAGTAGCTCCACCATGGTGTTACCGGTTTGCGTCATAGACACTACACGACCTGAGTCATCAAATTCTGCATCAGTAAACACTGGCGTGCCTGGCGTCCAGCTTTCATCATAGTTAACAAAACCAATTTGATAGCGATGACCATCGGTGTTGTAACGTGAATAAAGAGCATCAAAGTTAATGTCTAGGGTATCTGTTGGGCGCCATTGCATTGCTAACGTCGCACCGACGCGTTCACGCACATCCTGCGCGTTGGCAAAATACATGTAACTCGGGATTTTTGAGGCAAATATTTCACTTTGCCCATCAATTTCTCCGTTGCCGTTCATGTCGACTGGCACACCAGCGCTGTCTGCCCCCCAACCTTCTTCTTCATCAAAAAAGCCGCTTGCCGAGTATGTGTCTGCACGTAAGGTTTTCTTAGAATACGCACCCGAGAAAAGCACACCAAAAGTATCATCATTAAAGTTGTCACCGATGATGAATGAAGCATGCGGGTGTACATCGCCTGTTCGAGATTCATAAATCCCTTTTGCTGAAGCGCTCAAGGTAAAGCCATCTTGGTCTAGTGGTTTACGCGTTTCGATATCAACAACTGCACCAATGCCCCCTTCAATTAAGCGTGCTTCTGGCGACTTATACACCTGAAGCGCACCCACTAACTCTGAAGCAATGGTGTCAAAGTTAAAGTCGCGGCCTGAGTTTTCAGAAGCCAGTTTACGACCATTCAACGTGGTAATGTTGTAGCCGCCACCTAAACCACGGACTAAAATATTTTGCCCCTCACCGCCATTACGAGTAATGGTGATGCCCGGAATACGCTGCAATGCTTCCGCTAAGTTTTCATCGGGGAACTTACCGATGTCATCAGCGACAACGACATCAACAACCGTCGTTGCTTCTTTCTTTCGAAAGTTTGATTCTTTAATACTGCTACGGATCCCTGTAACTTCAATAACCTCAACATCCTCTTCGGCCTTACTGTCGTTTTCTTGTTGTTGGGCCGTTGCAGCGAAACTGACTGATGAGGCCAGAATCGAGCTTATCAGCACGCTCAAATATGTTTTTCTAGTTGTTGTTGCCATGATGATTTCCTGTTTTTAAATGTTCAGATTTTTTCACCATAAAAATGGTAATGAGTAAGGCCTTATATTTAATCTATAACAAAATGAAACAATCTAGCAACAATAAATTACCTTGTGAAACTTTCGATAGTTACGAAATTTGTTTTACATATGAAAAAAATGGCTTCGAATGCCTTTAAATATGGGACTTTAATTTCGAAAGTTACGATAATGATTTTTTTTAAAAGATTTTCTTTCGGTGGGCTGGTACGATTTATTTTGGATAATAAAAAAGGCGGCAAAAGCCACCTTTCATTAATCCTATTTAACTAGAGAGTTAAACAGTAATCACCTCAATACCTAAGCTCGTTAATGATTCAACAAACTCTGCTGGCATATTTTTGTCGGTGACCAGCACATCGATTGATTTAAGCGGCAATACATTATACAAAGCACGCTTACCAAATTTACTTGAATCTGTGACTGCAATGACTTTATCTGCGCGGGTGCACATGGTGCGATTCAGCATTGCCTCGGGCTCATAATGGGTGGTGATCCCTGCTTCTGAGTCGATACCATCAACCCCTAAAATAACCTTTTTAAAGTTATATTTACTAAGTGCTTGCTCGACTTCATTTGAGTAAAAAGACATTGATTTCTTTCGTAATTGCCCACCCAGCATAAACACATTTGCATCTTCAATATCAGCCAGTACATGGGCAATATTAAGGCCGTTTGTCATCACAGTAAGGCCCTGCTTATTGGTTAATGCTTTGGCAACTTCTTCTGTGGTGGTGCCAGAATCAATAATCAATGAATCGCCATCATCAACCAAACTTGCCACAGCTTTCGCTAATAACACTTTCACAGCATAGTTTTCGTTATGCTTATCTTTTACCGAAAGCTCTTTAGCCAATTTATCGCAGGCAATTGCCCCACCACGTGAACGGACTACTAAGCCACGCTTACCGAGCTCGTTAAGATCATGGCGAATGCTAACCTCCGAAATATCAAAGGTCTTTGCAAGATCTTTAACATTTACTTTGCCATTTTCCTCAGTCATCAGGACGATTTTTTGTCTTCTTTCTATTGTGGTTAGCATAGCTGGCCTGTTGTTTTAATAGCTGCTTTCAAATTTGTAGTTCAATATTACACAATTTACAGTTTCAAAGCCAAATTTAGTTTCGAAATAAAATAAAGCTTTCAAAACTTACGAATTTTGTTTTATGATTATTTCACAACAAACTTCTTTGGTGACAAAAATGACAACACAAAGCTCACTGTTAGAGCAAACAGAACACACCAATCGCACGCAATTACTGCCTATGATGATCATAGGTGGCTTGTTTTTCTTATTTGGTTTTATAACCTGGCTTAATGGCTCTTTAATCCCATTTTTACAAATGGTCTGCGATCTCAACCATATTGAAGCTTACATGGTGACACTGGTGTTTTATATCGCCTATACCGTGATGGCACTGCCAAGCGCTAAGATTTTGCAAATATTCAGTTATAAACATGGAATGTCGTTTGGTTTAGGCACCATGGCATTGGGTGCACTGTTGTTTATTCCTGCGGCACAAATTCAAGCGTATTGGTTATTTTTGGTTGCCTTATTTACGTTAGGTAGCGGCCTCACCTTATTACAAACCGCTGCGAATCCTTACATCGTGCTAATAGGCTCTAAAGACACGGCAGCCGTGCGCATTAGCATTATGGGTATTCTCAATAAGAGTGCTGGTGTGGTTGCTCCATTGCTCTTCTCAGCGATTGTATTTAGCGACATTGCCAGCTTTAGTCCAGAGGCTTTGGCCCAATTAAACAGCATTCAAAAGCAATTACAGTTACAAGAACTGGCTAATCGTTTAATTACTCCTTACTTTGTAATGGCAATCGCATTAGTGATATTAGCCGCGTTAATCATGCTGGCTCCGCTACCTGATATTGAACAACCAAAAACCAGCAACAACAGCGAGAGTAAATCAGTCCTGCAATTTCCACACTTAGTTTTAGGCGTGATAGCCCTATTCTTTTACATAGGTGCAGAAGTTATTGCCGGCGACACTATTGGCCTGTACGGCAAAGAACAAGGGGTATTGCAGTTCGCAGAACTCACCTCTTACACCATGAGCTTTATGGTGCTAGGTTATGTTTTAGGTATCGTGTTAATTCCTCGCTTTTTTAGTCAGCAACAGGCGCTGATATTTTCCGCGTTAAGTGGTTGTGTATTTTCACTGTGCATCATTTTGATTGAACCGCAACAAACAGCGATTGCAAACGTAGTGCTCTTTTGGCTTGCTGAAAACAGTTTTCCAGATACCGTGTTATTTGTTGCATTACTTGGTTTATCGAATGCGCTCGTTTGGCCAACCATTTGGCCTATGGCCCTTGCAAATCTTGGCGATAAAACCCAAACCGGCGCGGCATTACTGATTATGGGGATTTCTGGTGGCGCGCTATTGCCTTTGGTATACGGTGTATTTGCAGAATATACAGGCAATGCACAACAAGCTTACTATCTGTTGATCCCTTGCTATGCGTTTATTCTTTATTACGCACTGATTGGTCACAAACTAACAAGTTGGCGTAAGTAACGACATGAGCAGGCTTAGTTGTTTTACAATTTAACTAGCCTGCAATTTTTCTGATGTGAAATAGCCCAGTAGCAAAAGTTCACGCACGGTAAAAATACACTTATATATTAAGTACTCGTCACGCTTCTCAGGGCTCACTTCTGAAATAGGTAAGGCTTGCTGCGCTATTATGCGCTGTTGCTGCTGCAAAGAGATAGAAAATAAACCTGTGAGTTTATCTGCTAATTGCGACGATGAAAGAGCACCTTCTGCAATTAGCTCAGCGCCTTTTAAGCATGCCGCACGTTCAGTCGTAGTTAGTGTATTTGCTAGCATTAAATCTGTGAAAGCGACTAAATTAAAATACAGTTGCTCATTTGGCTCTAGCTCTAAAATAACCGCCTGCATGTGCGAAACCACATCTCGATGCGCCTCAGATTTAAGCACCTCAAAATGATTGTCCTCCACTTTATCAAATAGCTGAGTCGCAGCCACTGGCGAAATAGCCGCACCGAATAATGCAGCTAAACATTTAATCGCATTTCGCCTTTGTAGATCAGCCATTGAACACCCCGTTTTGATAATGCCGTACAGCATGATCGGCGGCTCTTGCAGTAAATGCCATATAGGTTAACGAAGGGTTCTGATAACCCGACGAGCACATAAATGAGCCGTCAGTGACATAAACATTACGCACATTGTGAATTTGGTTGTAACAATTAAGCACAGAGGTTGTAGCATCATGCCCCATGCGCGCAGTTCCCATTTCGTGGATGGCCTGCCCCGGGGCTGAGCCTTTATCGTACGCTTGCACATTTTGATAACCAGCTTTGCTTAGCATCTCGACGGCTTGTGCTTTCATATCCTCGCGCATGCGCTGCTCGTTTTCTGCAAATTGACAATCGAAATTAACTAAAGGTAATCCCCATTGATCTTTTAATACCGGATCTAAGCTCATTTTATTACGATGATAAGGCAGGCATTCACCAAAACCTATCAATGCAACTTGCCAAGGCCCAGGCTTGGCAAGCTCTTCTCGAAAAGCCTTACCAAAGCTAAGTTCTTTAAAGCCCCGTCGCCAATCTTTGCGTGTTGCGTATCCTTGATAGCCATAGCCGCGAATAAAGCTATGCTGCTCGTTATCATCAAGGTTTCGAAAACGCGGGATATGAAAGCCAACGGGTCTGTCGCCATCATTAAAGTCATCAGCAAAGCCCCTAGGCTCGCCAGTTGCGCCAACCCTAAAATGGTGATCCATAAGGTTATGACCAAGCTCTCCACTATCGTTCCCTAAGCCATTAGGAAAACGTGCAGAGGTTGAATTTAATAACAAGGCTGTTGTGGCTACCGTTGATGCACAGCAAAAAATGATGTTCGCTCGCTCGATACGCTCTTTTTTAGATTCAGCATCAATTACTTTCACACCTGTGGCTTGCCCGCTATCTGGATTGTAAATAATCTCTTTGGCAATGGAGTGAGTCTGGATAGTGAGTCGCCCAGTACGCATCGCTGCAGGTAAGGTAGAGGCTAAACTACTAAAATAACTACCAGTTGGACAACCTCGCATACAGCGGTTGCGCTTGCTGCATGGTGCACGACCTTGCTCAGGCTTTGCCTTGGTTAAATGGGCTACTCGACCGATGGTGAGGTGACGATTAGTGTAGTGAGTTAATAAACTTTGTTTAAGCTGCTGCTCTACGGCATTAAGCGCAAAAGGAGGTAAGTAAGGTCCATCTGGTAGCTGAGGTAAGTTCAGCGCTTCGCCAATAACCCCGATGTAGGCTTCGACTTTATCGTACCAAGGCGCAATATCTTGATAGCGCACAGGCCAATCAACGCCGTGACCATCTTGTTTGTTGGCTGCAAAATCTATATCACTGAGGCGCAAGCATTGCCGCCCCCAAGTTAATGAGCGCCCACCAAGATGATACCCTCTGATCCAATCAAAACGCTGAGATTCTTGATAAGGGTGCTGCAAATCATTCACAAACCAGTGTTTTATTGATTGCTTAGTGGCATAGCCAGTGCGTGCTTGTTTAGCTTGATTCTGTTTTTCTAGTAGGCTGGGCCTGTCGCGAAATGGCAGTTGCCAATCATCTTTAAAGGCAGTTATATAGTCTGTACCGTGCACAACCTGCCTGCCACGTTCCAGTAACAGTACATTGAGCCCTTTTTCGGTTAGTTCTTTAGCAGCCCAGCCGCCAGTAATGCCACTGCCAATAACAATGGCATCGAATACTTTTGCCTGCATTCTCACTTAACTTTTAATAGATTTGCTTACCCGCACAGATCGTTGCTTGCACAGAGAAGTCTTTATCGAGCAGGGCAAAATTAGCCTGTTTACCTACCGCAATACTGCCTATTTGCTCCACTTTATTTAAAAACTCAGCGGGTACTAAACTGGCCATGTTAGTTGCTTCCACTAGGCTTGCGTCGGTTAGGTTATAAAAGCGTTCAACGCCAACTTCCATGGTTAATGTACTGCCCGCTAAAGAGCCGCTCTCAGTGCGTGCAACACCTTGCTCAACCACAATAGGAAGCTCACCTAAGCGGTAGCGACCATCTTGTAAGCCTCCGGCGCTCACGCAATCTGTGATCAGAGCAATTTTATCTGCCCCTTTTAAACGGTAAACCATGTTCATGATGCTCGGGTGCAAATGAATACCATCAGGAATAAGCTCAACCATGGCATCGTTGTCCATCAACAGTGCGCCAGTACAGCCGGGATCACGATGATGAATACCGCGCATACCATTAAAAATATGCACACCACCGCAGGCACCATGAGCAAGAGCTTGTGTTGTTTGCTCAAAATTAGCATCTGTATGGCCGAGCATCACACGCACACCTTTATCGGTGATATAGCGGATCATATCGGGGGATTTAAGTAGTTCTGGCGCTAACGCAAATGAGCTTAAGCAACCTTCACATGCGGCATAAATTTCATCAAATCGCTGTTTAGTAAGCTCTAAAAAAAATGACTCGTTATGCGCGCCTTTATGAGCTTCGGCAAAGAATAAACCTTCGTTATAAGCCCCAAGCAACTGCGCTCCAGCCAAGCCTTTTTGATACGCACTCGCCATATTTTTATAAGCTTGAATTGAGACGTCCCAGTCTGCGGTCACCGTTGTGCCAACAAAACCCGTTACGCCGTGCTTTGCTAAAGAACGAGAAATAGTCTCTAGTGATTCTGGGGTGCCGTCCATAATATCGCAGCCTTCCCGGCCATGAATATGTAAATCGATAAAGCCCGGAAATAAACTGTGCTCACCTAAATCAATTACCTCGATCTCGGGCGTTATTTGCTTGGTAATGGCAGTAATTTTACCTTGCTCGACCAAGACCACGTGATCGAGTAAAACCGCATCAGCAGTCACCACTTTTGCGGCTTTTAAGTAATAACGATTAAGATGCGTTGGAATTAGCATGAACACTTCCTATTATTGCAGCGCCTCTTACGCCGCTAGAATCACCAAATTTTGCGCGCTTCACTTCTGGCACGGCAAAACCTGAAAATAAATGAGTTTGAATCGCGTCAGGGAGTTTTTCTACTATTGCATCAATGAGCGACAACCCGCCCCCAAGCACGACAACTTCTGGGTGCAAACTTTTACTAATAGCAGCAAAGGTTTCGCCAAGAATATCTAAGTAACAAGCTAGCACCTTTAAGGCTTGCTCATCACCACGTTTGATATCGTTTGCCCATTCAATCGCAGATTTAGGAGATTGCGTAATATGCTGGTACAAGGTTTGTACACCGGGCCCTGCAATATAACTTTCGACACAGCCATTTAAACCACAACCGCACTTTAAAACTGGCAGCTGGTATTTTTGCTGCAAATATGCTGAAAGTGGTAAATGGCCGTACTCCCCTGACATGCCCAAACCTTGGTTAAACAAGGTTCCATCAATACACATACCGCCCGCCGCACCAGTGCCAACAATGGCACCGAATACTCGGCTATAACCTTCACCAGCTCCGCCATTTGCTTCTGATAAAGCGAAACATCGGGTGTCATTTAATATCGCAACAGGGCGTTTTAATAATGCTTGAAGATCGTTGGCAATCACTTTGCCTGTGGCACACGGCACATTAGCCGACAGCACTTTACCTTCATCATTAACGATACCTGGCATACCGATGCCCACCGCACCTTGGCAACCTGTCAGTTCATCGGCTTTAATTACCTGCTGATAAATTGCGTGCAAAAATTGCTGATAGTCATCAGTTGGCGTAGTAATACGCCAACTTTGCTGTTGCTCTAAATTATCATTAAAAATGGCGGTCTCTATTTTTGTACCACCAATATCGAGTCCGTAAACAGCCATACTTTACCCAACACTACTTAGCGAGAAGTTAATGGGTAAATAGTTACCCCTTTTACAACACGGTTAACTTCGCCCGTAGGACAAGGGTTATCAGGTGTTAAACCGAGTGACATTGATTTATAAAATGCAAAAATCTGACAATAGACAATATAATACAGACCTTGCCAAACATCATCTAGCTCGACCAGTTCAGTATTTAACGCCAGCTTTTTAACCGCTAAACACTGTTGGTCATTTAGTAGTTCATTATATAAATCAGTATCATACAAACTACTATAAAAATCACTTGAGGCCATTAACATCACTGCGGTTTTATCATTAATAATGGTTTTAGGACCATGACGAAAACCAAGTGGGGTTTCAAAGTAGCTTATTAAATCACCATTGGTCAGCTCTAAGCACTTTAAGGCCGCTTCTTTCGCATAGCCAAGTAATGAGCCTGCTCCTAAAAACACCAAACGTTCAATATCTGTTTGCGCAAAGCCTTTGATCTCTTCAAGTTGCGTGTCGAGCAGCTGCTCTGTTTGCGTGGCAACTTGTGCAAGCTGATTAACATCAGGGGTAAAAATACATAAGGTTGAAAGCAGCATCGAAGTGAAACTACTGGTCATAGCAAAGCTTTCATCCAGGGTTTCTTTTGGCATAAGTACACTAAAACTATTTTTTTTAGCTGCCGCTCTTTTCGCTAATTCACCATTTTCATTACAGGTAATGACTAAGTGATAGCACTTTTCAACAACTTGCTCTGCGATATCAACCGCCGCGACACTTTCAGGGCTATTACCTGAACGCGCATAAGAAATAAGTAAAGTGGGTGTGCCCTTCTTTAAAAAACCATGTGGGTTAGACACAATGTCTGTAGTACTAACTGCGCGCACATTTAAATCCGTTTTAGCTGATAAGTGTGGTGCTAATGCTTCGCCAACATAGGCTGATGTGCCAGCCCCCGTTAATACGATTTGCAGTCCTTTTAATGCCAAAATTGGCGCTAAAAATGCGCTTATTTCTGCTCGATGCGTTTCAATAATAGCCGCTGTATTGCACCATGACTCTGGCTGCTGAGAGATTTCTCTTGCTGTCCAATATGCGTTTTGCTGCTTAAGCTCTGCTTCGTTTAAAGATAAATACTGCGTCATAATTAATTCTCTCTCAACACCACTTATTGATTACAAGCACGCGAATAAGTATTCGTTACTTCCATTATTTTATTGAGTACTAACTCACGAGGTGATGAGTTAATTTGGCCATTGATCAATGCCTTGTATTGCGCTGGCATAAACTGACTAAGCAAGGTCTGTGGGATAATTTGCCCTTCTAAGTTTTCAAACAGTGTTTCTACAGTTTGTTTTATTTCATCTTCAGGCCAGTAATAACGAATACGGTCGCTATAACTATAAGCTCTAAACAGCTTAGCTTCAGCACCTTGTGTTGGGTAAAACTTATTCCAGTAATGTGGCTTTTCAAGCATGATGCGCTCACATACATCACGTAAATTAGAGCGCTTAGCCGCTTCGACTAATTGATCTTCAATATAAGATAATGCAAACAACCCTTCGCGTAGTGCATAGGTAAGCTGAGGACCCACTTTTAATATGGCAAAGTGATCTTGTACCAGTTCGTGGTAGCAATGATCTGGCTGATAGTCGGTAGAGTGAGCCTCATAAACAAGGTTATCGACAGTGGTGATAAACTCTTTTAGTTTTTGAGCTTCATTACGTTGATAATCAAAAATTTGATGGTTATCAAACTCAACTCCCGGCTGCACAACAACAGCAATAACGCGTGACCAGACATCGCTTATATTTAAGTTCGCAAATGCAGCCTGATGTAATTCGATTGTTTGCTGCACTCCCTCAACATGAGATACCTCAATAATTTCATGTTCTTCTGTAGCGCCACCCGGAGGAGGAACCTCAGTACCCACCACATAAAGAATATCGTTATCTTTTGCTACCGACTCAGCGGCTTGGCACATCAATGCGGCACGCTTGGCAATTTCGGCATCAGCTAAACGTTCTCCATCGTCAGCGCATGGCATACTGGCATCTAAATGAATTTTCTTAAAACCAGCGCTTGCATAGGCTTTTACTAGGTCAACAGCTTTTACCATTGCAACCTCTGCAGGCTCATTTACCCAACACACTGGCCCTAAATGATCACCCCCCAAAATAACGCGCTGGGTATCTAACCCTACTTTTTCGGCTATTGTATGAACAAACTCAACGAAGTCATGGGGCTTCATCCCTGTGTAACCACCAAACTGATTAACTTGATTCGCCGTAGCTTCAATTAAAATTTCGGTGTCATCATTGAGAGCTTGCAACATTGCTGCTTCGATAACGAGCGGGTGTGCACAACACACAGAATAAATACCCTGCGCTTGCCCTACTCGATTGTTATTTATAATCGTTTTTAATGCATTCATGGTTTTCTCCAAGCAGCTTACGCCTATGGTTAGATACGTGATTTGAAATTACAGTAGCACAGCGTGAAACGCTGCGCAACAAAACGAAAGACAACGAAAGGTGTAAAATAAGTTTAAAACACGCTAACTACACTATTAAATAAGGATCAAAATGATAAAACCCAAGGTTACGAAAGAATTTGAAAGCATTTAATTGTAATTGACTTTGAGTTGCGATATAACAGAAACAACTGAAACCCACTATTAAAATAATCTCAGTGATTTAGGTATCGTTATGACAATAGATAGACGTAGTTTTTTAAAATCTGCCGCAGCCATTACCGCCGCGACAGTCGTGACTGGCTGTGCAAAAAGCCAACAAGGTGATAATCAAAGCACACCGCTTGCAGCACAAGGTAAAAGCGTAATGGGCTTAGCTGTGCCAGCAATGGATGTGGTACGTGTTGGTTTTATTGGGGTTGGTCAACGTGGTAGCGGCCATGTTAAACATCTTTGCCATATTGAAGGTGTTGAAATTAAAGCTATTTGCGATACAGATCAGCTAATGCTAGATAAGTCTGTTAATTATGTTGTTGAAAAAGGCTTACCTAAACCAACTGCTTATACGGGTTCTGATAAAGCCTATTTAGACATGCTTGCTCGCGATGACATCGACATTGTGATCATTTCAACCCCTTGGAAATGGCACACACCGATGAGTGTTGAGACCATGGAAAGTGGTAAGCATGCCTTTGTTGAAGTACCTGCAGCAACCACGATGGAAGAGTGTTGGCAACTAGTAAACACTGCTGAGCGCACGCAAAAGAACTGCATGATGATGGAAAACGTTAACTACGGCCGTGACGAGTTAATGGTTTTAAACATGGTTCGTAAAGGCGTATTTGGTGAGTTACTGCATGGTGAAGCTGCTTATATTCATGACCTGCGTTGGCAAATGAAAGAAATTGACCGCAGCACAGGTTCTTGGCGTACTTACTGGCATACCAAGGTAAACGGTAACTTATACCCAACCCATGGTTTAGGCCCAGTTTCTCAGTATATGAACATCAACCGTGGTGACCGCTTTGATTTTGTTACATCAGTCAGCTCACCTGCACTTGGCCGCGCAGCTTACGCAGAGCGTGAATTTCCTGCGGGCCACGAACGTCGCTCACTGAAATTTACTGCTGGCGACATGAACACCAGCATTATTAAAACAGTGAAAGGTCGTAGCATTATGGTTCAGCACGACACCACAAGCCCTCGTCCGTACAGCCGCCATAACTTAATTCAAGGTACTAATGGCACATTTGCTGGATTCCCTAACCGTATTGCTCTTGAAGATGTGCCACCAGCCATCGCGAAAATTTACCAACAGCAATATGAAGCAGAGCTCGCTGCCTGGGAGAAAGCAGGTTCACAGGGTCGTAAACCACATATGCAAAACTTCCATAGCTGGGATCAAGATATGGAAAAATGGCGTGCTGAATTTGATCATCCACTATGGAAACGCATGGGTGAAGAAGCTGTTCGTAACGGCGGCCACGGTGGTATGGACTTCATTATGCTTTGGCGCATGATCTACTGCTTACGCAATAATGAGCCACTCGATCAAGATGTATACGATGCCGCAGCATGGTCATCAATCTTCCCGCAAAGTATGGCATCAGTTGCAGATAGAAGTAACAGCAAAACGATTCCAGACTTTACCCGTGGCGCTTGGCAAACAGGTAAGCCACTAGGGATTGTGTCTTAGCACTTTCTCTCCTTGGAATACTAAAAAGCCCGCCCTTTGCCCTGCGGGCTTTTTTATTGCCCACTCTTTTTGGAATTGTGTTTTATAGATATCTAAACACAAAAAAGCCCGCAACATCGGCGGGCTTTTTGATTAGACTAAAACCTTACTGAGCATGTGCTGCAGCACGGAAAATCGTGTTAGTTAACAGTACATTCATGCCTTCAAGGTAGGCACGGTAGGTTGGTGACTGTGTAAAGCCTATCACCATGCCTTTGCCTTGCGGTTGATGAACAAGCAATGGCTTATACGCAAGCTGTGCTTTATTTTGCTGCCATAGATAACCACTTGCTAGCACATCATCTTTACCTGTAAACCAGGCTAAGTTTTTACCTGAGTTCAGTTTTATTGGCGTGTAAATATCATTACCGTAAGCTACCGCAACAAGGTCTTTATCAACCCCAGCGGTTAACCAATGCTCTTGGTCTACTTCAACATTTGCAAGTACACCGGCTACATAGTCTGGCGATGTATGTGGCTCAATGCTCGCTGCTTTTAAATCATCGCGAGAAGCAAATAACTGCCCTGCCACTTTACTACTTTTATCATCACTGCTACTTGCTTTATCTTCTCGGTAAGCTTGCTCGCGTTGAACATCTAACAAACCGTAATCAGCATTAGTGGTAAAGCGGTTAGCATTACCTAGGGCAATCAACACGCCACCCGCTTTAACCCAGCTTTTTAAATTAGCTGCACCCGATTTACCTAGTGCTTGCTCGTAATTACCTTCTGGTAAAATAAGCACTTGGTAATCACTTAAATCAGCCCAAGCAAGCATGGGTGTGCGAATAGCTGTCACCGGGTAGCCAAGCTGTCTTTCGATAACAAAACGAGTATTACCGGCGCTTAGCTCACGAGTGGCTGCATCCCATGCAATCGCCACTTTTGGTGCTACCATAGGCACTGTTTTGTTACTACCAAAGCTTGGGCCTTCAATCACCCAACTTGAATCCACACCATCAACTATTGCACCAGTTTGCTCAGCAATTTGGCTAATTTTGGTGAGTAAGTCTTTATCGTTTAGGCGTTTTTCGATTACTAAGCTACCCGCTGGGTAGTTAGTTTTATCACCTAATACAAATGCTTGATCAGCACTTTTCAGTTTAATGCCAGCTTGCAGTGCTGCTGTTAAAAAGCGTGCTGCGGCTGTATCACCCCAAGCAACGATATAAGCCACAGAGGCTTCTGGATTATTCACTTTACCAAGCAATGTGTCGTCGGCCTGAACCGCTTTACTGTCTGCGCTAACAGCGCGACCACAGCTATCGCTATCAACATTAAACATCATCGGCAGCGACCAACCTGTGACATCGTAAATTTCATCACCTAGGTTACGAGCACGACGTCTTTCTTGCTCTTTTACAAATGCTTCAGCCATATCTACTTGGTCTGTAAATGTGGTACGCACAAATACCCCGCGTGGCTGCGCGGTATCAATAAAGTAGCTACCTGCTTTGTATTTAACGCCACAGGCTTTAAAATCTTCAGTTGCTTGTTTAACTTCAACACCATGCTCAGCCATTAAGGTAGCGAGTCTATGAGCGCCTTCACGGTTACTTTGCTTAGGTAAAATATAAACACGCTCTTTGCTATCTTTACCCGAGTCAATTGCATCAACTTGATATTGATAAAAATCACCTAGTAGTTTTTCACGTTGATTGGCAGCACCTTCGGCAGTCGAAATTGAGGCCACAAACTGACGTTTTACAGTATTAAAATAGGTGAGTAGTTCACCGGTATTTTTCTCAAACACGTGGCCACGTGCAGAGCCGACTTCGTAAGTTGATGCTGATGCACCATAAAATACTGGCCAGCTATCACCGTAACCTGGATAAAAGGCATCAAAGATTTCACGGGTAAAGTAATCAAAGCCAAACTCATCAAAATACTTCGCATGATTTTGCCCAATCGCATCCATGTTAGCGATTTGGGTTTTCGTCATATGCGGATTAAATGGCTGAGCAGCCGGTGCAAAGTAGTAAGATTGGTCGCCGCCCATTTCATGAATATCAACCACCACTTGTGGTTTATATTTATTGATTGCTGCCACTCTGCCTTTACTTTCAGGCTGAGTAAGCGCTAACCAATCACGATTCATATCAAACAAATAATGATTTGTTCGGCCTCTTGGCCATGGCTCATTATGCTCTGCACTTAACCTATCTGCACTGTGCTCAAGACCTACGGTCGCATAATAACGAGTAACAAAACGCTCACGGCCATCAGGGTTTTGTAGTGGGTCGATAAACACCACTGTGTTGTCTAAAATTTTACTGTTAACGGCATCATTCGGGGCTGCTAATAAGTGATATGCAGTGAATAGTGCAGCATCGGTTGAGCTAATTTCATTACCGTGCACGGCATACTGAAGCCACACAGACGTCGGTAAATTTTTAATTAGCGACTTAGCTTCTTTTTCAGAGGTAATACGCGGATCAGCCAAGGCTTGGGTGTTATTGGCGAGGGTTTCTAATGAGCGAATATGATCCGCGGTGCCAACCACCGCATAAACCAGCTCACGACCTTCCCAGCTGTTTGCGTACTTAAACACTTTAATACGATCAGGCGCAGCTTGTTCAAGGGCGCTTAAATAACGACGCATATCGTTGTAATTGGTAATGCGCTCACCTACATCGTACCCAAGTACTTGTTTAAATGTTGGTATTTGCTGATTATAAGCCGTGCCCGGCCACATTGTTTCGGTATTCGCTGCACTGGCATTAAAGCTTGCCGTTATTGCCACAACACTCACTGAAATGGCTTTTATTATTTGTTTGGCGCTCATTATTTTTCCCAAGTAAAAGTATCTGATTTGTACATTACAAAAGTATTGAAAATAAACAAATTAAAAACGTTAGATTGGCAAAAATTAAAGACATAAAAAAACCGCAGCGATTGCTGCGGTTATTATTAACATAGCGGAGCTATTTAACTAGGGTCATTTCATCAAGTAGGTAACCTGCGTTATCAACTTCTTCCATTAACCAAAGCATGTATCGAATATCAACGTGAATAGCACGGGTGATCTTGGCGTTAAAGTACCAATCTTTGGTGATTGATTCATAAGTCGAGTCAAAATTAAGACCCACTAATTCACCTTTACCATTCATGACTGGCGAACCTGAGTTACCCCCTGTGGTATCAGCGCTACTTAAAAAGTTGACTGGTACTGAGTTAACTTCAAGAGGTTTAGCCGCCTGAGGCTCACAACCAAAGCTGAATAAGCTACAACTTACGCCTGGTAGACCTAAGTCACCACGGTAATACGCGCCAAATGCTTGCTTTTTGTATGCTTCAAGTACTTTATCGGTAACAACAAATGGTTTTTCACCTGTGTGTTTAGCCACTAAACCACGTAGTGATGTAAATGGCGTTTTATACACAGCATCTGCTGCTGGGTAACCATCAACTTGTGCATAGCTTACGCGTAATGTGCCATTTGCATCTGGGTAAACTGGCTTACCTTTGGCTGTATTAAAGGCGATCACGGCTTGCATATATTGCGGACGAATTTCAGCTAAGCGACCCGCCATTTCTTTTTTATCAGCTTCTTGTGCCATGTTGGTATCGTATAGAGCAACAGCTAACTTTATGAATGGGTCGTTTGATGCTTCAAATTCGGCTACAGATTTACCAATCCAGTTAACACGTGCTTCTACATCTGTAAGCTCTGTATTAGCATAAAAAGAAGCAATAATCGCATCAAGCTCAGCCTGTGTAGTGGTATCTGTAATACCTAAGCCGTCGTTTAATGCCGCAACTTGCGCTGCTTTATCTTGCGCTAAATAGTTACCTAAGTAGCTTAACCATAAGGCTTTATCGACTTCAGGCGTAAACTGTTTTTGTAAACGCTCTAAACGCGCTTTAAGCATAGGAAGATCGCGCTCTTGATAACCCATTTCGCGCTCTGCATTAGGCTTTTCGCTTTCTTTAGCTAAGCGGTATAAACGAATTGCCGTACTTAATAAGTCTGCGCGTTTTGCGTAATCAAAGTAAAAATGGCTTTGTTGCTGTGCGTGCGCTTCTACTAATAATGACTGTAATGCGTGATATGAATCTGCGTACGCTTTACGCTCAGCACTTTGTGCAAACCAAGCTAAGTATTCTTGCTCTTGCGTAGCTTTAATTCCCGGAATATCCGTTACTTTAAAGCCATCTTGTAAGCCTTCCAGTTTCTTTAAACGGTTGTTAGTGCTTTTTACACGAGAGGCATATTTAACTTGTGCTTGCTCATCGCCTTCGCTCTGCTTGGCAATCACATCAAGGGTCATGTTGTAAGTATTAAGCAATGTAGGATAATACCAACTCGCTGAATAATTTACTTCATCTGCTAGTTTATAGCGGCTAGTGCGGCCAGGGTAACCTGCCACCAGCACACCATCACCTAAGCTTACGCCGCTCGCATTCACTTTTAAGAACGACTTTGGCTCATAAGGTACGTTATCTTCGCTGTAATCTGCAGGCTTGCCATCTTTACCAACATAACCACGTACAAAAGTAAAATCCGCCGTGTGACGTGGGTATTCAAAGTTATCGATGTCACCACCAAAGTTACCTAGCGCTTCTGCCGGAGCATACACTAAGCGCACATCTTTGATCATCAGTTGTTTGATCATGAAGTACTCTAAGCCATGATGGAAATCACGGACTGTACAACGGTAGTTAGGATCTGATTCACACTCACTGATCAAGGCTTTGCGGTTTGCTTGAATCGCCTCAAAACGCGCTTTGCCGTGTAGACCTGCTGGTAAATTACCCAGTACGCGTTCTGTTACATTATCCACTTGTTCAGTTACGTACAAACGCTCTTGCGGGCCTGCTGGTAATTCTTTTGACAAGTCAGCTGCTAAAAAGCCTTTTTCAATTAAGTTATTTTCTGGTGTGCTGTTATTTTGAATCGCGCCATAAGCACAGTGATGATTAGTTACAGCTAAGCCTTTTGGTGACACAAATGACGCAGAGCAATAGCCTAAACCAACCACTGCATTGAGTGGATATTGGTTAAGATCTGCCACTTGTGAAGCCGGTAATTCGATACCGACGCGGTCAAACTCGCTTTGTAATTGTTTTAATTGATGCGGTTGCCACTGCCCTTCATCAGCGTGTGCGCTACCTACAGCGACAACCCCCATGAGTGCTAATGAAGTAGTAATAATATTTTTTTTAATCATGTTAATCCCAGTCAGTGCAAAGCACTATTCCATTGTTGCCTTAAAAAATCGCGCTAAGACTACCATAACCTTGATTGAGTAAAGGGATATTGCGATTAAATACGATTGGAGAGTAAAAATAGAGGAGAGAAAAAGCTCCTACCGTTAGCAGGAGCATTATTCGATTCATTTATTAAGCATTAGCTTTTAAAAAGTCATAAAGTTCATCTTTTAGCACGGCGCGTTGATGCTTCTTTTCATGCATGTCCGCATCTTCTATTGGAGAGTCTTGCAACTCAAGAGAGCGAATTTCTTTATCCATATCATCGTAACGTTGCATGGTTTTCTTGAAGTGAGCATCGTGTTTCGCGAGGCTATGGATTAATTCATTAAACTCAGGGAATTCATTCAATAACGAGTGTTTTTCGCCTAGCATGGGCAACTCCTTTAGCTAGAATTTAAGTTCAATTTCACTGTACCACTGCAACATACAGAGTCAACGCAGTAACCTTGTCCGAGATCAATTATCACAACGATTCAGAAAATATAGCGTTTAAACTAGAAATGTTCCTAAGCTTTAGTCCCATTAAAATCAGGACACATGAACGCGTATTTAATTAATATAAGAATAATTCCTAGACATAACTTATTGAATTAGGGATATAATAAAAATCTATGGAGGGATTATGCGAATTGGAATCATTGAAGATCATCAACTGGTTAGAGATAGCTTTAAAAAATTATTAGAGCTACAAAACGGGTGGCAAGTTATCATAGAAGCCTGCTCAGTCACTGAGGCAAAACTTGCTGTTAACTTAGAGCAACCTAATGTATTTATTGTTGATATATCAATGCATGACGGTGAAAACGGACTCGCATTTCTTACCTATCTAAACACTCACTTTCCCGACATAAAAACCATTGTTGCTTCTATGTATGACTACGAGCCATACGTTAGCAACGCCTTAAAGCTCGGCGCTCAAGGTTATGTTTCTAAACGCTCAGCATCAGAAGCTTTAATTGATGCAGTCAATTCAGTTATTAAAGGAGGGCGCTATATCAGTGAAGATGTGAAATTTAATACTACTTCCCCTGCAAGCAAACTTTCTTTTTTAACACCAAGAGAGAAAGAGGCACTTCCCTTATTTGCCAAAGGGCTAAATGCTAAACAAGTTGCGCAACAACTCGATATGATGCCCAAAACAGCCCACGTACATAAAACGAATATATACAACAAACTTGAAGTCACTAATTCATTTGAATTATTAAAAGTTGCTATAGATTCCGGGATGATCACACTTGATGAACTGGCATAAGCTCGTTTCAACAAAGTGTTCTTCACTTAGCTTAATAACTGAAGCATTTAACCAGTTATTGGTGTTTGCGCTTTACTTTTTAGCCTTATATTTATCCTCTTGGGTGAGTAATCATTTAGAAACCGTTGCCCAAAGTAGTGCTATATACCTGCCAGCAGGGGTGAAGCTCGCATTTTTTGTTATTTTTCCAGTGCGATTTTGGCTAATGCTTTGGATTGCTTCTCGACTTTATGCGTCGTATTTAGGTGTCTATTACAATGGTGAATGGAGCTTTGATTTATTTCACGGTTTCTTTCAAGAATTAACCTATATGGCTATCGTCTACAGCTTTAAGAAAAGCCGCTGGCCACCAAAAATCACCTCTAATTCCGGGGCTTTGTCGTTAATTCTACTAGCCGTTTTTTCAGCTTCTTTTAAATGGTTTTTGTTTTCGAGCGCCTTTGAATTCACAACCTGGTTAGAAGGTAAGCAAGTATTACAATATCAACTTAATATGACATTAGGCGACTTGACGGGAACATTATTAGTGGCCCCAGCATTATTGTTAATTAGCCAAAGCTACAGCCTTGTGCCCTCTCGTCATCATGCTGTTATTTTACTAAGCTTATTAGCACTGGCATCTATTTACATTGTTAGTTACCTAGGCCACTCAGATCTTTACCCTTTGCTACGCCTTTGCTCACTTCTACCGGTAATTTGGTTCTCTTATAAATTTGGTATTAAAGGAGCAATAGCAAGCGCCTTGGTAAGTAATACGCTGATCGTTGCACAAGCAGGCCTCACCCAAGATGCGACCAATACTTACATTAGCCAATTATTTATCCTGGCCAATTCAGTAACAGGGTTACTGGTAGGGACCGCCACTAACGAGTTAAAGATCAAAAATAATCAACTACAAGCCAGTAACGAAAAACTCACTGCGCTGCTTGAGAAAAATAAACAGCTCGCTAAACGCATGGTAACTGTGCAAGAAAATGAGCGAAAGTATTTGTCTCAAGAACTTCATGACGAATTAGGCCAAAATCTAACAGCACTTAAAACTGACCTGACGGTACTTTCGATAGCACAACGAAATAATGAAAATACCCTCGTTGAAGGCCTAAAAGAAAATGCAAAGGCGATGTATGACTCTGTTTATCAAATTATGCATCACTTAAGACCTAGAGAGCTTGATGAGCTTGGGCTAGAGCAAGCTCTTAAAGAAGGACGCTTTAACTCTCTGCTAAGTAAAGCATCAATCAAATACGTAGCTGAAATAAACTTAAGTTCAGCAATATCAGATGAACATCAAACAGCTATTTACAGAATTTGCCAAGAAGCAGTCACAAACTGCATCAAGCACAGTACAGCCACAGAGCTAAGGCTCAGCTTGTTGGCTCACGAACAGTATATATGCCTTACTATTATGGATAATGGAAAAACCAAGACCACACTGCAAGAGTCTGGTGGCTACGGGTTATCATTTATTGAAGAGCGGGTTATTGCCCTTGGCGGTACATGTACGGTTACAGAAATAGATGGATTTAAAATTGAAGTATACTTTGATATTTGAATACAACTAGTTACCTTAAATAAACCTGCTTGGTAAGATATTTTTTCTTAATATTCGCAAGCTGTATTTCTGCTTGATTACCTATAAGCTGTAACAACAAGCCATGCGCTATTTCCCTTTCGCCCAACTTCGATTTAACAACAACTTCTTTACCAATTGCACCTTGCAACCTCGGTTTAGGAAAACTCGCTTTAGTAACGGGTTTAAGCCCCTCGTTTTCAACAAACAAATTTAGACAATGCTGCTTAGCGGCACTGATCCAGTCATCATGGGATTTAACAATATCAACGTTATTTAGAAAGTGTATCAAAGCGCTATTTCGACTACTAAATTCGCTCGAAACATCAGACATATTTTTCACTTGTGCCCACTTACGAATAACAACGTACTTGCCTTGCTTGAGCCTAGCTAAACTCGTCGACGCCCCCGTCATCCTGCTATACCATTCAATTCTGTAACAAGAAGAGCCTAAGCTATGAAGAAGAATAGTCGTATTGCCAAACTCCTTAGTACTTCCCTCAATAACACTCATTTTCAATCCATTAAGCATAAGTAAATTAGATTTAAAGGATATACAGAACAAGCCGTTATGATAATGAGTGACTTTCTTAGTGAGTCTAAGAAAAATTCCTAGTTTGCAGAGGATGGTTAAACAACTGAAGAGTGCCCTCTTGATAATAAAGAGCAAACAATTTCGATTTGGTTTGAGGGTTTCGAAAACATGGCTCTTTTAGAAAACAAAAAGCCTCGGTAAATACCAAGGCTCTTGTATAATTTGGTGAATCAGCCAATAAGCCGCTGTTTTGTATGCGCGGAGTGGATTTTCTTAATTTTGTGTCCATGTAGATAGCAAAAAGCCCCGCATTGCTGCGAGGCTTTTTATGTAATTTAGTGAGTCAGCCAATAAGCCGGGTTCTGTCGTGGATAATCATTCGTCTAGGCCATAAATTGCTCTATGGCTCAAGCAACCTACCCGGTTCCAACGTGGGCCACGCCATAAGGAACCCTATTTGGTCTTGCTCCGGGTGGAGTTTACCTTGCAACCAACTGTTACCAGTGGCCCGGTGCGCTCTTACCGCACCCTTTCACCCTTACCAACCGAAGTTGGCGGTCTCCTCTCTGCTGCACTTGTCGTAGGCTCGCGCCCCCCAGCCGTTAGCTGGCACCCTGCCCTGTGGAGCCCGGACTTTCCTCCCCCTGCGCATTTTCGTTGCAGGCAGCGATTATCTCGGCTGACTCGGCGCGCAGTATACCTGAGCGCGCACGTCTATGCAGTAAAGAATTAGTCTTTTTCGTCAATAATTGCTTTATAAAGTGCGTTTTTCTTCAAACCAAAATACTCAGCCACAACACCACAGGCTTTTTTCAGTGGCATTTCAGCTTCAAGTAAACCTAGCATGCGGCGCGCATCTTCTGGAATATCGTCACTTTGCTTTGCTTTACCCGGTAGCATCAATACGATTTCACCGCGTTGCTTAGTTGGGTCATCCGTTAAAAACTGTTTTAACTCGGCAACCGTGCCATTGAAAAAGGTTTCGAAAGTTTTGGTAAGTTCTTTGGCAAACACTACTGGCTGCTCTGCACCGAGAGCTGCTTCTAAATCATCAAGGCTCGCCATTATACGGTGGGTACTTTCATACATGATGCTAGTAATACCTGAGTTTACCGCTTCAATGAAAAAGGTCTGCCTTGCTTTACTCTTTGCTGGTGTAAAACCAATAAACTGAAAACGATCTGTTGGTAAACCAGAACAACATACAGCGGTAATTGCAGCACATGCTCCCGGCACTGGCGCGACGTGCGCGCCTTGTTCACGGCATAAATTGACCACCGCATAACCAGGGTCGCTAATAAGTGGCGTGCCGGCGTCAGATACCAGCGCAATGTTCATTCCTTGCTCTAACCAATCCACAATTTGTTGCGCTTTTTGTTTCTCGTTATGGTCATGCAGAGCAAAGGTTTTTGCTTTGATATTAAAGTGGCTTAACAACTTTCCTGTATGACGAGTATCTTCAGCGGCTATTAAGTCAACCTCAGATAGGGTTTGGATGGCACGCTGGCTGATGTCATCAAAGTTACCAATAGGCGTGGCAACAATGTAAAGAGTGCCGATTTTATCTGAATTGTCCTCATTTAACATTGAGGTCTCCTGCGTCAGTCAGTAATATAAGCAAATCGCGTTAACGTATCGGGAAATCATTGTGCGACTTAAACTTGTTAGTCTATTAATTGTATTGTCAGGGTTATCGGCTTGTAGCACAACCGAAAAACCTCGAAATAGTGCAGAAAATCAATCGAGCCAATCGAGTATTGCGCTATCACAGCTAACCGACGCACAATCTATGTACCAAGCGGCGCTAAACCGTCAAGGTGCCGATAAAATCCAGCTTTTATATACTGCACGTGATGCGGCTATCAGTGAAGAGCGCTGGGCACTGCTAGAAAAAATCTGCCTCGAACTTGAAGCAACCCCAAGTGTCGACCAAATTCAAAACAAACTTTACATTGCCCTTGCGCAAGAGCATCAAGGCAAAAGCGACTTAGCTTTAACTCAGTTACAACAACTTGAGCCTCAGTTAAGCCAGCCAGAGCATCAAGCATGGCATCAATACCTGACAGCGCGCGTTTACGCGTCGCAAGGCATGCCAAAACAAGCAATGCCTTTCTTTTTTAAGGCATCAACACTTAGCAGCGAAAATAACTTTACCGTTGCCAATTTAAACAAAGATTTATGGCAAAACCTAACCCAGCTCTCATCGTACGCACTTGAGCGCTTTAACCGAGGCTCTGTGGTGCAACAAGGTTGGGTTAATTTAGCGCTTTATCATCAAGTGTATTTAGGTGCGCCTGTAGAACTTCACCAAGCAATGAATAACTGGCTGCGTCGCTACCCGGGTCACCCAGCCGCTGAAGTGCTGCCAAAAAAAGTGACTGAGCTGGTACAAATTGAACCTTTAAATGTGAACCGTTTAGCTGTGCTTATTCCACAATCAGGTGCTAATGAGCGATTAGGTGATGCCTTAAAAGCCGGTGTGCTTGCGGCCTTAGATGGACAGTCATTAGAGCAAACCCTATTTATTGATGAATCACTATCAGCTGCAGAGATCTCACTCAAGCTAAGCGAATTTAATGCTGATTTTATTATTGGCCCACTACTAAAAAGCAATATCGAAAAGCTTACTAGCGCACAAACACTGGTTGATTACCCGGTAATGCATTTAAACACCTTTGATGGTGAGCGCATTTCACAGCAGCACTTTTTCTTTGCACTAAGCCCTGAGCATGAAGTTCAGCAAGCATTAGAGCGATTTTTAACAGCAGGCTATCAAAAGCCGATGTTGCTAGCCCCTAATAATAGTAACGGTCAGCGTTTAGTTGAACACTTTAATACGCAGTGGCAACGATACAGCGAAGTTAAACCACAAATAGGGTTTTACTCAGGTAAAGATGATATGCCGAAAACCATCACTGGCTTACTTGAAGTAGACCAAAGTAAAGAGCGTATTAAAGTCGTCAAATCATTATTCAAGCAAGAAGTAGAAAGTGAAACCCGCTCACGCAGCGACATTGACGTGATTTATATTTTAGGTGATGCCACCGAAACACGCTTAATCAAGCCTTATTTAGACGTTAATGTGAGTACCTTCGCAGATAGAATCCCGCTTTATGCCAGCTCAAAAAGCCACAGTAAACAAATTGATAGAACCGATAAAGGCGACTTAGATGGCCTTTATTTTACGGAACTACCTTGGATGCTTGACGGTCAAATTCAGCAACACAATTTACGCCAACAGTACGAAAGCTTATGGCCAGAAAACGCTGATATAAGCCAGCGCTTATTTGCCATGGCGTTCGATGCAGCCAGTATGCTCGGTGATGTAAAACAACTGAGTATGGTACAAGGCAAACGCTTTAGTGGTATCAGTGGTCAATTAAGCATTGCTAGTAATGGCTATGTTACACGCACCCTAGATTGGGCACAGTACAAGAATAAGAAAATCATTGCGGTTGATTTAGCGACTGAGCAACCAATCCCGCTATTTATGCAATCTGCTATTGGGATTAATGCCGCTGAATAACCTTTTTTAAAACGTAGTATTAGCTCAAGGATGAAGCTATGTCGTGGTTTAATCAATTGTGGCAAAATAGCCGCGAGAAAGGCCTGTATTACGAACATCAGGCAGAGCAGTATTTAATACAACATGGCTTAAAAGCCATTGAGCGTAATTACTTATGTAAATACGGTGAGCTTGACCTAATAATGCGTGACGGGCAAACACTAGTATTTGTAGAAGTAAAATTTAGAAAAAACGCCCTGCGTGGTGGTGCAAACTATGCGCTCAGCAAACAAAAGCAGCAACGATTAAGGCGCACGATTAGCCATTATCTTGCCGAGAAAAAGATCTCAAACCAGGCTATGCGGATAGATTATGTCGCTATAACAGGTGAGCTTAACAGCACCCTAAACTGGTTTAAAAATGTTTACTAACGCCGTTTGGCGTCGGCTTAATTTGGTAGGTTATGCAAGAAACGATAAAAAAAATCTTTACCGAAAATATTCAAGTTCAAATAGCGGCAGGTGAAGTACTGCCAAGCGCACTTGAATCGGCAGCGTTCACCATTGCACAAAGTCTTATTAACGGCAATAAACTGCTGTGTTGTGGCACTCCTAGCTGCCACATGTTGGCACAGCATATGGCTGGGCTGTTAATTAACTTTTATGAAACCGAGCGCCCATGCCTACCCGCAGTTGCGCTTGCACAAGATCAAGTTAACTTAGGCTCAGCCGCAAATAATGATGAGCATGAAACCTTTGCACGACAAATTCGTGCATTTGCACAGCAAGGCGACCTTTTATTAGCAATTGCTGTCAATGGTAATGAAAAGCAGATTATCTCAGCCGTTGAAGCGGCACTGACCCGTGATATGAAAGTGATTGTGCTTGTTGGTGATGATGGTGGTGAATTAGTTGGCTTACTTGGCCCAAATGATGTTGAAATTCGTGTTCCATCCAAACGCCCAAGCCGTATTGTTGAGTCACACTTAGTGAATTTACACTGCCTCAGTGAGCTTATCGATTTAACCTTATTCCCACAGGAAGAAAATTAATGTTTAAACAGTCTTTACTAGTATTTGGTACCGTTTTATTGCTGCAAGGCTGTGCAGCTGCCGTTGTCGCCGGTACTGCAGGCGCTGTAACTGCTGCGAATGATCGCCGCACGATTGGTTCACAAATCGACGATAACAACATCGAAATTAAAAGTTCTATTGCTATCAGCGAAAATGAGCGCCTACATAAATTTGCTAACGTTAACGTCATTAGCGTTAATGGCATTGTGCTTATGATTGGCCAAGTTGCTAACGCAGAAATGAAAGACGAAGCACAACGCGCTATTGAAGGCGTTGATGGTATTCGTAAAATCCACAACCAAATTCGCATTGGCTCAAATATTGGTATGAGTACGCAAACGCACGACTCTTGGTTAACCTCTAAAG
The DNA here is from genome assembly GCF_001399985.1 of Pseudoalteromonas sp. P1-8. Classification (NCBI taxonomy): domain Bacteria; kingdom Pseudomonadati; phylum Pseudomonadota; class Gammaproteobacteria; order Alteromonadales; family Pseudoalteromonadaceae; genus Pseudoalteromonas; species Pseudoalteromonas sp. P1-8. The sequence continues at coordinate 67,653 of NZ_LJSO01000014.1, read as the reverse complement.
TGAAAACGCAATTGCTCACCACAGAAAGCATCAGCAGCAATAACATCAAAGTAGTAACAGAGAATGGCGAAGTCTTTTTGATGGGCTTAGTGAGCGATTCTGAAGCGAATTTAGCGGTTGATGTAGCACGTAACGTATCAGGCGTTGAACGAGTTATTAAAGTGTTTGAATATCTGTAACGCTAAACAGTTAATTAATAATAAAAAACCCGCTTAATAGCGGGTTTTCTTTTGTCTGACTAAGGTTACTTAATCACTCGTAAGTGAGCACCTTTTTTCTTCTCTGGTTTAGCAGGTGGTTCATCATCTGGCGTAATATCGTCAGGTGTTTCAACACTTTCTAATACCGGAGCAAAATCGTCTTCGTCCTCGATGAATTCTTCTGCAGTAAATACAGTCCCTTCACCATTCTCACGTGCATAAATTGCGAGCACAGCACCCATAGGTACGTACACTTGCATTGGTTGGCCACCAAAGCGCGCATTAAAGCTAAGCTGTTGGTTGTCCATTGCAAATTGTGTTACCGCTGATGGGCTAATGTTCAAAACGATCTGACCGTCTTGCACAAACTGTGTTGGTACTTGTACAGCAGGAAAATCAGCGTTAACCACTAAGTGTGGTGTGCACTGATTATCAACAATCCAATCAAAGAAAGCGCGTAGTAAATAAGGACGATTAGGCGTCATTATAAACGGATCTCACGCTCTGCTTCAGTTAGTGAAGCTTGGAATGATTCACGCTCAAATAAACGCAACATGTATTCTTTAAGCTCTTTCGCGCCTGCACCATTAAGCTCAATGCCAAGCTCAGGTAAACGCCAAAGTAGTGGTGCTAAGTAACAATCAACTAAGCTGAACTCTTCACTCATGAAGTAAGGTGCTTCAGAGAAGATTGGTGCAATTGCAAGTAACGCTTCTGTAAGCTCTTTACGTGCTTGCGCAGCTTCGCTGCTACCGCTAGTGATTTTGTTAGCTAGGCTATACCAATCCGTGTCGATACGATGCATCATCAGACGACTACGGCCACGCATAACCGGATAAACTGGCATTAGTGGAGGATGAGGGAAACGTTCATCAAGGTATTCCATGATGATGTTTGCCTGATATAAACCAAGCTCACGATCGATCAGTGTTGGTACTGTACCGTAAGGGTTAATCTCATGAAGTGCTTCTGGCAGGTTATCCTTTTCAGCCAGGTGAATGTCAACACTTACACCTTTTTCAGCAAGTACGATACGTACTTGATGGCTATACATACAGTTAGCACCAGAAAACAGGGTCATTACAGGGCGCTTATTGGCAGCTACGGCCATGCCTACCTCCATTATATTACAAAAACAGCAATAGGGGCTTAAGCCCCTATCACAAAACTACCTTTCAAAATGCCCAGGATTAGTGAACATCTCTCCAGTATTCTTTCTTCAGCATGAATGCCAAGATAAATAGAATCACTAGGAAACCAATTACCTTAAGACCTAACGCTTCTGACTCTAAACGTGACGGCTCGCCAACGTAAGCTAAGAAGTTAGTTAAGTCACGAGCAGCACGATCGTACTCGTCAACACTCATTTCACCAGAACCATCTGTTTCAACGCCAACAACTTTAGTCACAGTGTGACCATGTTCTTCCACTTCTTCAGTGATTGGTGTTGGTAAACCTTGTAGTTCTTGAAGAACGTGTGGCATACCTACCGATGGGAAAACAACGTTGTTTACGCCAAACGGACGAGACTCGTCTTTATAGAATGACTTCAGATAAGTGTAGATCCAGTCAGTACCACGAACTCGCGCAACAAGCGTAAGATCCGGTGGCGCTGCGCCAAACCATTTAGCTGCGTCATCTTTATCAATCGCATTTTTGATGTGGCTACCTACTTTTGAGCCATCAAAAATTAATTGCTCTTGACCAATCTCAGTAGGAATACCGATATCGCGGAACGTACGCTCATAACGTTGATACTGCATTTGGTGACAACCAAGACAGTAGTTCATGAACAATTTAGCACCGCGCTGTAAAGATGCGTTATCTTTAAGGTCAATGTTCGCATCCATTAAAGGAACCGAAGGACCTGCTGCCATTGTCAACGATGGCAACAATGCGAATAAACCGATAATTAGCTTTTTCATCATTTCGTCAACCTCGTTGGTAATGGCTTAGTTTTCTCATTCTTGCTGTAAACAAATAACAATACGAAGAACATGAAGTATGTCACAGTCGTGATTTGTGATAACAGCGTTTTGAAATCAGTTTGTGGTGTAGCACCAACCCAACCCAAGATAACGAAAGTTACCACGAATTGTGCGATGTTTAACTTGTGTAAACCACAACGATAACGAATAGAGCGAACCGAACCACGGTCAATCCAAGGTAGTAACGCAAGCACTACGATAGATGCACCCATCGCCACAACACCCATTAACTTGTTAGGGATTGCACGTAGGATTGCGTAGAATGGCGTAAAGTACCAAACTGGGAAAATGTGCTCTGGTGTTTTCAGCGGGTTAGCTGCTTCGAAGTTTGGCGCTTCTAGGAAGAAACCATTCATCGCAGGCATAAAGAATACAACCCAACAGAATAAGATTAAGAAACCAACCACACCCACAATATCTTTTACTGTGTAGTAAGGGTGGAACGGGATTGCATCAACAATGTCTTTCTTGTTGGTGTAATACTCGTGGAATTTGAATTTAGGCTTATCTTCTTCAGCTACAGTGCCTTTCTTACGTTTAATTTCAACACCATCAGGGTTGTTTGAACCCACTTCGTGTAGTGCAACAATGTGTAAGAATACTAAGATAACGATTACTAAAGGTAATGCAATTACGTGTAGTGCAAAGAAGCGGTTAAGCGTAGCACCAGAAATTACGTAGTCACCACGGATCCAAAGCGTTAAGTCATCACCAATAACCGGAATCGCACCGAATAGTGAAATGATTACCTGTGCACCCCAGAAAGACATTTGTCCCCAAGGTAGTAAGTAACCCATGAAAGCTTCAGCCATAAGCGCTAAGAAGATGAACATACCGAATAACCACAGTAATTCACGTGGTTTTTGGTAAGAACCGTAGATCATGCCACGGAACATGTGCAGGTATACAACGATAAAGAACGCTGATGCACCTGTTGAGTGAAGGTAACGAAGTAACCAACCGTATTCTACATCACGCATGATGTATTCTACCGATGCGAAAGCACCTTCAGCAGATGGTACGAAGTTCATTGTTAACCAGATACCAGTTACGATTTGGTTAACAAGTACTAACATGGCTAAAGAGCCAAAGAAGTACCAGAAGTTAAAGTTTTTTGGTGCTGGATACTGTGCAATATGCATGTTCCAAACACGTGTCATTGGAATACGATCGTCGATCCAACCAATAATTTTACCAAACATTACGCCACTCCTTTTTCTTCACCGACTAGAATAGTCGTGTCATCAAGGAAGGTATACGGAGGAATTTCTAGATTTAATGGTGCAGGTACAGATTGGAATACACGACCAGCCATATCAAATTTAGAACCGTGACACGGACAGAAGAAACCGTCGTCTGTGCCCTCTACTTTCTCACCAAAGCCACCTTGTAGGAAGCTAGGAGAACAACCTAAGTGCGTACAAATACCAACAGCAACGAAAATTTCAGGACGTTGCGAACGATATTCATTGGTTGATGATTCAGGTTGTTGAGGCTCTTCAGACGCAGGATCACGAAGTTGACCTTCATGTTCTTTCATCTGTTCAAGCATTCTTGGTGTACGATTAATAACCCAAACAGGTTTTCCTCGCCACTCAACACGTATTAATTGTCCTGGCTCAAGCTTGCTGATATCTACTTCTACAGGCGCACCCGCAGATTTAGCTCGCTCACTTGGATTCCAAGACGCAATAAAAGGAACAGCAGCCCCAGCCGCACCAACACCACCAACAACAGAGGTAGCTATGGTTAAAAAGCGACGTCGGCCATTGTCTACAGGCGCATTGCTCATCCACTTATCTCCACTATGATTCCCAACACTTGCCATATTGAGAACATCAGTTACAGCAGGTTAATTTTTAGAAATTTCAAAATAGACGCGATCATAATTAAAACCCTTGATTAAAACAAGGTTATTCACAGTCTCATGCTCGAATAAACCCTATTTAATGAATTATTAATTTAGGTTAGCTCGAGTATGAAGCCGCTGGTTATGATAACGCATATAAAAAAACAATATACTGACCAAGATCAACCTCACTAAGAGGAAACAGAATTCTGCATTAGCTGTTGTTGAACTCACTCACATTACTTGCCCCCCAATTGTAGCAAAAAATTTCATCAATTAACTGATGGATTTAAGCTAATTTTGCTAAATCTTGAAGTTTTTTTACTGTTATACGTACTAATTATTATCAGTGGTTAATTATCGAACGAAAAAAGGTAGGATTTTGCGCTTCAGCGAGATGCGAGATGCGAGATGCGAGATGAGATGCGAGATGCGAGATGCGAGATGCGAGATGCGAGATGCGAGAAGTATATGGGAATATTAAGCCTTGGCAAGAACTTGTTCATTCAAGCAGTGAGCCCTCTCTCGATCAGCTAAAAACTGACGGCTTAAAGCTGACAGCTCTGAAAAACAAAAAACCCAGCCGAAGCTGGGTTTTTGGTATTCTGATAAACGTAAATATTAACGTTTTGAGAATTGTGGACGCTTACGTGCTTTCTTAAGACCCACTTTCTTACGCTCAACTTTACGTGCATCACGTGTAACGAAACCTGCTTTACGAAGTGTAGGACGTAGAGACTCGTCAAACTCCATAAGTGCACGAGTGATACCGTGACGGATAGCACCAGCTTGACCAGTAGTACCACCACCTGAAACAGTGATGTGTAGGTCAAACTTTTCAGTCATTTCTACGTGCTCTAATGCTTGACGAACAACCATGCGAGCAGTCTCACGACCGAAGTACTCTTCTAGAGAGCGCTTGTTGATTACGATGTTACCAGTGCCTGGGCGTAAGAATACGCGAGCACTTGAACTTTTACGACGACCTGTACCGTAGTATTGATTTGCCATGATAGTGCTCCTTAAATGTCTAGAACCTGAGGCTGTTGTGCAGCATGGTTGTGCTCAGTACCTGAGTAAACTTTAAGTTTACGGTACATTGCGCGGCCTAAAGGACCACGTGGCAACATGCCTTTAACAGCTTTTTCGATGATCATTTCAGGCTTTGCAGCTTGAAGCTTGTCGAAAGTAGTAGACTTAAGACCACCTGGGAAACCAGTATGAGCGTAGTACATTTTGTCTTTTGCTTTATTACCAGTAACAGTAACTTTCTCAGCGTTGATAACGATGATGTAATCACCAGTATCTACGTGAGGAGTGTATTCAGCTTTATGCTTACCGCGTAGGCGACGAGCGATTTCAGTAGCGATGCGACCTAAAGTTTTACCTTCAGCGTCAACTACGTACCAGTCACGTTTTACTGTTTCTGGCTTAGCAACAAACGTTTTCATTTATTAAAATCCAATGTTTTTTAATTAAAACCACAGGTAATTATTATTAATTACCGCTCTAAGTTGAATGCTTTAACCCCTTCGAGTTTAAGACTTTGAGCCATCAATTAGAGGCTAAACTAATATCTGGCAATAGAACGCAACGTGGCAGACGCGGGAGTATACCAGCACTTGAACCACATTGCTATATGATGGTTGTTTTTTATTCGAGAAAATCAGCTATCAGCTATCAGCTATCAGCTATCAGCTATCAGCTATCNNNNCAGCTATCAGCTATCAGCTATCAGCTATCAGCTATCAGCTATCAAAAACATAAAACCAGAGAAATAAATGTAAAGCTATTGTGGTTAAAAACATAAAAACTAAACCACTATCTCGATCAGCTAAAAACTGACGGCTGAAGGCTGACAGCTCTACTACGCTAGATGCTCTTTTGCTAAATACTCTAGCGATTGCATTTCTTGTAGTCGGCTAATACAACGCTTAAATTCAAAATTTAAGTTACCTTCGCTATATAGCTCGGTTATTGGCTTTTCAGCAGAAATAATCAGCGTTACATGACGCTCGTAGAATTCATCCACTAGCGCGATAAAACGACGTGCGGCATCATCATTGGCTTGGCCTAATGATTTTACGTTAGACAAAATCACCGTGTTATAAAGTCGGCTTATTTCCATGTAATCAACTTGGCTGCGGGCTGTTTCACATAGTTCACTAAACTCAAACATAGCAATACAGTCAGACACTTTACGGGTTTTGATCATCCGCCCTTCAATTTCAATTTCTTTATCGAGCACACCCGGCTCAGGTGACAACTTATCGAAGTATTCAAATAAATTATCATCAGCTTGCTTATCAAGCGGACTATGGAAAATTTCGGCTTGCTCAAGGGTACGTAAGCGATAATCAACCCCCGAATCAACATTAACAATTTCGGTATTGGCTTTTACCAGTTCTATTGCTGGTAAGAAACGCGCACGTTGTAAACCGTTTCGATATAGCTCATCAGGCACGATGTTTGATGTCGCAACCAGCACAATACCGCGTTCAAATAATGCTTCCATCAAACCACCTAGTAGCATTGCATCAGTGATATCTTGCACAAAAAATTCATCGAAACAGATAATGTCTGTTTCTGATTTAAAGATATCTGCAACCACATTTAATGGATTACTGGTATTTTTTAACTTTTTCAGCTCATCATGCACGCGATGCATAAAACGGTGAAAGTGCACACGCATCTTACGATCAGTAGGTAAAGCTTCGTAGAAAGTATCAACTAAATAGGTCTTACCTCTACCTACTCCACCCCAAAAATACAGCCCTTTTATACTTGGCGTGCTATCTTTAGAGAATAGTTTGGCAAACCACCCCTTCGCGGCCGGTTTGTCTGCCGTTAGGTCATCATAGAGTCTTTGCAAATGGCGCACTGCATTTTCTTGCGCTGCATCATGTACAAAGTCTTCACGTTGTAAATCTTGTTGGTATTTCTGCCAAGGAGTCATAGGTCGTTACAATAAAACACAGTTAAATTTGCACAGTATATTAACACGCATCGTATCTCAGGGTATATTAGCCCGCAGTATGATTTCACAATCAAATTAAGCATATTTTAATAATGATTGGACTATAAATGCTTTTAAAGCATTTGTTTTTGTTATTTTTTCCCAAAGGGGTAGATTTATGGGCACAATTACCTGGATAGGTATTCTAATCATCGTTGCAATTTCAGCATTCTTCATTGGTGCTTTTGTAACCAAAAAACAATTTAAGCAAGACGAACTAGAACAACAAGTCGAGCAAGCTAACAATGCGCTTGAACAATATCGTCAAGATGTAGCTGATCATCTAGCGAGCACAGGTAAGCTAGTATCTAAAATGAAAGATAACTACGACCAGCTACTGAACCATGTAGAAGAAACAAATAAACTACTACTTGCTGATAAAAAACAGCATCCAAATGAGCCGTTCTTTTCTAAAGAAACGACTGAGCAATTACAAAACTCATTACAAGACCGCAGAGGCGATCGTTCAAGTGCCGAAGCTCAGCCTGCTGACTATGTTGTTGGTGAAACGGGCTTGTTCACTGGCTCAGAGAAAGTTTCAGAACATTCTAAAGCCTCTTGATGAACTTTTTTTTGACCCCATAGTCTTTAGATATAACAGCTTTATATCTAAACCAAGAAAAGGGCTGCTTATGCAGCCCTTTTTAGTTTTTGCTTTATCTCTGAAGTGGAGTAAACCCAGACTATGAAAATGAAATTATCTGTTATCAGTGCTGCTATTTTATCTTCTAGCTTATTATTAAGTCCTGCAATTTCAATGGCAAAACTTCCTGTTGCTGTAAATGGTCAACAATTGCCAACCCTAGCACCTATGCTTGAACAGATCACACCGGGAGTGGTGAGTATTCAAGTGTCAGGCTCTAAAGAAGTTCGCCGCCGTGCGACTCCTTTTGATGACTTTTTTGGTGTTCCTCGTGGTGGCAGTCAAAAGCGTGAATTTAGTGGCCTAGGCTCAGGTGTGATCATTGATGCAGACGAAGGTTACGTGGTAACCAATAACCATGTTATCGAAGATGCCGAAAAAATGGTGGTGACCTTAGAAGATGGTCGCGAATATGAAGCAACTAAAATCGGTAGCGACAAAGAATCAGATATTGCCTTATTGCAAATTGATGCAGAGGACTTAACCGCGCTTAAAATTGCCGATTCAGATCAGTTACGTGTAGGTGATTTTGCAGTTGCCATTGGTAATCCATTTGGTTTAAGTCACACAGTAACATCAGGTATCGTCAGTGCCCTTGGCCGTAGCGGTTTAAATATAGAAGGCTATGAAGACTTTATTCAAACCGATGCAGCTATCAACCAAGGTAACTCAGGCGGCGCGTTAGTTAACCTTAATGGTGAGCTGATTGGTATCAACACCGCTATCTTAGGTGCATCTGGAGGCAACGTGGGGATTGGCTTTGCAATTCCATCTACCATGATGAAAAACCTTGTTGACCAAATTATCGAACACGGTGAAGTGCGCCGTGGCTCATTAGGTATTTCGGGTCGCCCACTTGATGCAGGCCTTGCTAAAGCACAACAACTCGACGTGAAGCAAGGCGCTTACGTTATGCAAGTAATGGATGATACCGCAGCAAGTAAAGCGGGTATCAAAGCCGGTGATGTAATTATTAGTGTCGATGGCACCGAAATTAGTGGCTTCCATGAACTACGCAGTAAAATTGCTACACTTGGTGAAGGCAAAAAAGTAAAACTGGGCATTTACCGAGATGGCAAAGTTAAAACTGTTAATGTCACGCTCGATGGTGCATCAGCCACAACTGCCGCAGGCGAAGAGACACACCCTGCTTTCCAAGGTGCAACATTAGAAAACACTCAGAAGAGTGATGGTAAAGGTGTTGAAGTAACCGGCGTGCAAGCACGTTCTCCTGCTGCTCGCGTTGGCCTTGAAGAAGGTGACGTGATCATGCAAGTTAACCGTCAACGCGTTGAAACAATTCGCGACATGAATAAGATCATCGAAAATACCAAAGGTAACATCGTACTAGGTGTTAAGCGCGGTAGAGAGCTTATTTTCGTACTGATCCAGTAAACCTAGTTGATAAATCATGAAAAAATAACAGCGGTGCTTGCCGCTGTTATTTTTTTTGTGCCATCATTAAGGGATTGCTCACTGATAATAAGAATACTGTGCTAAAACTTTTTAAATTTATCCTTCCTCCGCTTTTCACCGGTTTAGGCATTGCCTTTTTAGTGGTGTTATTTAGCCCAAGCCTTCGTAGCACACTGTTACCAGATATGAATTTACCTGCGGCGATATCATCAGAGCACATGAGCTTTGCTGATGCAGTGCAAAAAGCAGCACCGTCGGTTGTTACTATTTTTTCAGAAAGCATTTCCAATCAACCGCGCTATAAACGCCAAAACACCGTTCAAGCTCTCGGCTCTGGTGTGATCATGACCCAAGACGGCTATATTCTGACTAACTACCATGTAATTAAAAATGCCGATCTCATTATCGTCACGCTGGCTGATGGCCGTCGCTTTTATGATGTACAAGTGATTGGTTTTGATACTCAAACAGATTTAGCGCTATTAAAGATCAGCGCTGAGCATTTACCAAAAATTCCAGTAAATGATAAATTTAAGCCACGTGTTGGTGATGTTGTTTTAGCGATTGGTAACCCACTTAACTTAGGCCAAACCATTACCCAAGGTATAATCAGTGCGACGGGTAAACAAAACTTAATCGATAGCCCTTACAGCAGCCTGTTACAGATGGATGCTGCGATTAACGTAGGTAACTCAGGTGGCGCGTTAGTTAATTCACGAGGTGACTTAGTCGGTATTACCTCGGCACAATTTAAAACTCATGAAAATCTCGATATTCAGGGTATCTTTTTTGCGGTACCTTACTCGATTGCCAAAGATGTGATGGATAAGCTAATCAAACATGGTCGTGTCGTTCGTGGCTATTTAGGCTTCAGTGGCACAGGTATTGATAGCACGGGCAAAGATGTAAGCGATAGCTTTACACCTGTTGCAGGCATGCGTATTTCTCAACTTGATCCATTTGGCCCAGCTTGGAAAGCAGGCATCAGAGAAACTGACATTGTAATCAAAATTGGCGGTATTCCTGTAGCCAACCCACAACAAGTGCTCGAGAAACTTGCGAATACAGAACCAGGTAAAGAGCTTGAATTTGAGATTTACCGCGATGGTAAAGTCTTAAAAGTGATGGTAACTGTTGCTGAACTCGAAGACGAGCAGTAGTTACTGAAACAACACAGATATAAAAAAGGCCTAACTGATGTTAGGCCTTTTTTATAAGTCTTAGCGATTAGCTTGAACGACGCTTGATATTGGCACCTAGAGCACTCAACTTATCTTCAATGCGTTGATAACCACGATCTACGTGATAGATGCGGTCAACAATAGTCTCACCTTGAGCAACGATGCCAGTAAGAATCAGACTTGCCGAGGCACGTAAATCAGTTGCCATTACCTGTGCGCCCGATAAGCTTTCGGTATCCCCACAAATTGCTGTATTACCTTCTAAGCGAATGTTTGCGCCCATACGCTGTAACTCAGGCACGTGCATAAAACGGTTTTCGAAAATCGTTTCTGTGATGGTTGCACTGCCCTTCGCTACCACATTTAAAGCTGTAAATTGCGCTTGCATATCGGTAGGGAAACCCGGGTGTGGCATAGTCTTAATATTAACCGCTTTTAGTTCGCGGCCACGCATATCAAGGTAAATGCTGTTATCAGTGACTTCAACCAAGGCATTGGTAGCACGCAACTTTTCAATCACAGGATCAAGACTATGGTGGTCTGTATTTTTACAAAGCACTTCACCGCCAGCCATTGCCGCCGCAACCAAGAAAGTGCCTGTTTCAATGCGATCAGGAAGAATGCTGTACTCACAACCCGATAGTGACTCAACCCCTTCAATTTCGATACGGCTAGTGCCTGCACCGCTGATCTTCGCCCCCATCGCAATTAAGCAATTAGCAAGATCGGTAATTTCAGGTTCGCGAGCTGCATTTTCAAGTACTGTTTTACCGTCAGCCAGCGTTGCTGCCATCAGTAAGTTCTCTGTTGCGCCAACACTGACCATCTCCATAAAGATTTCAGCGCCTTTTAAGCGACCATCAACCTTGGCGTTGATGTAACCATTTTCAACCTTGATGATAGCGCCCATGCGCTCAAGACCTTGAATATGGATATCAACTGGGCGAGCACCAATTGCACAACCACCAGGCAGTGATACTTGCGCTTCACCAAAACGGGCAACTAAAGGACCTAATGCAAGTACTGAGGCACGCATTTGCTTTACCAGCTCGTACGGTGCAAGCGTTTTATCAACCGTCGCACCATCAATGATTAGCTTGTCTTGCTGCCACTCGACATTTGCACCCAGTGTTTTTAACAAGGCTTCTGTGGTGCCAATATCGCGTAAACGAGGAACATTACTAAAGGTACTTTTGCCCTGCCCTAAAAGCGCAGCAAAAAGAATTGGAAGAGCGGCATTTTTAGCGCCAGAAATAGTGACTTCACCTGCCAGCGAGGTGCCACCTTGAATAACAAATTGATCCATTAGGAGGCCCTGCGACTATTGAGGTAAAATAAATTTTTGTTCGCGTTTCCATTCAGTCGGTGTGAACGCTTTAATAGATACAGCGTGGATTGTACCGTCTGAGATTGTTGACATTAACGGAGCATAAACCAACTGTTGCTTCTTCACGCGAGATAAACCATCAAAACACTCACCAACAGCAATCACTTCGTAGTGGCTACCATTTGCTTTAACAATCACTTCATCTAGTTTTAGTTCGTCGCGTAATAACGTTTCGACTTGGCTTGTTTCCATAAATCTCACTCAAATAAGTTTGTGACCTGACCCAATTGCATTAAATTTTGCAGTTGTTCAGGGCTATTTTGCAGTTCAAGGTGAATACCTTGCTGCTTTAATTCTGCGAAAGAGTGAATTAACCAAGCTAAGCCCGCTGTGTCAACCCTAGATAGCCCAGAAAGGTCAAAATACCATGTTTTATGGCTAGAATCTGGCTTGGCGTTCAGAAGGCGTTCACGGCCAATTGAATTTCGAGTCAGTTCGCCACTGACTCGAAACTGGTTATCTTCAAGTTGAGTAATCTCGACTTTACTCATCGCCACCATCACCTCTAAATTGCACTGGCAGTTGGCTCTTCTGCTCTAGTAAGTCACTTACATAATCTAGACCATGTTGGCGTAAAATACCTTGTAATTCACTTTGTTTAGCATCAAGCAAACTAATACCTTCTGCGATCATATCGTACGCGCCCCAGTCACCACTGCGGTCTTCACGTACTTTAAAGTCGATTCTGATATCAGGTTTACCGGCTTCAACAATCTTAGTTTTAACAACCACCACATCTTGGCCTTTGAAAGGCTGAGGCGGAGCAAACTCAACGCTTTGGTTGGTGTATTGAGTAAACACACCTGCGTAAGTAGCAATTAAATACTTTTGAAAAACCTCAATGAAGCGTTGTAACTCTTTAATCGCTTTCGCTTTTTCCTCTTTATCTTCGATAGCACGCACCTTTGACACGTGATTACCTAGTACGCGCAGTGCAGCATACTTGTAGTCAATGTAAGGCATTAGCTCTTCTTCTACAATAACGCGAAGATGCTCTTTGTCTTTCGCGATAAGAGGTTGGTCTTTGGTAATACGTGCAAAAGTATTATCTGACACTGTACGAACCATTTTGTACGGGTCTTTTAAATCAACCTTAGGTTCAGCGGCTTGTGCGTTTAGGCTAAACAGCACAGCAATACATAATAAAAACTTCTTAAACATAATTATTCACCACCCTGGTTGAATAAGAACTGACCGATTAACTCTTCTAAAACAAGCGCTGATTTTGTATCAGTAATGTAGTCACCATCTGCAAGCGCTTTGCTTTCAACACCAAATAGATCATCTAGATCTGTATCATGCTCACTTGCTGTTACATCTTCACCCATACAGCGTTGCTCAGCAGATTCAGGGGCAATAACAGGGTTAATGCCTAAGTACTGCTCACCTAAAATACCTGATGTCAAAATAGAGATTGATGTTGTGTCTGAAAACTTACATAAGTAATTTGCATCAATCGCCATATTTACCACAGGCACAAACTCTTTTGGGTGAATAAAGATTGATTCAACTCGGCCAACAACTACACCACCTACTTTAATCGGCGCACGTGCTTTTAAAGAACCAATGTTTTCAAACTTTGCGTTCAGTTGGTAAGTCTCACCACTACCACTAATGCCGGCATTCGCAACTTTAAATGCTAATAATGCAAATGCAGCAATACCAAGGGCTACAAAAAAGCCAACTAATATTTCTAATTTCCGTGAATTCATCTTTATACCCTAATTAGCTGGTAAACATTACCGCTGTTAAAATAAAGTCAAAACCTAATACTGCCAATGACGAGTGCACAACGGTTTCTGTTGTCGCTTTACTGATCCCCTCAGATGTAGGAACACAGTCATAGCCTTTATAAAGTGCAATCCAAGTCACAATCATGGCGAATACAAAACTCTTAATCATGCCGTTCACAATATCTTGTTGGAACGACACTTGCGCTTGCATGATTGACCAGAAGCTTCCTGAGTCAACACCAAGCCAATCAACACCCACTAAATGAGCGCCGATAATAGCAACCGCAGAAAATATTAATGCAAGTAATGGCATACTGATAAAACCAGCCCAAAAACGCGGTGCAATAATGCGTTTAAGTGGATCAATCGCCATCATTTCTAAGCTTGATAATTGCTCGGTTGCTTTCATTAAACCAATTTCAGCAGTAAGTGCACTGCCCGCGCGGCCTGCAAACAGTAACGCAGTTACTACAGGGCCTAACTCCCGTAATAAGCTCAATGCCACTAAAGGCCCTAAGCTATCTTCAGCACCATAGCCTACTAATACGGTGTAACCCTGCAGGGCGAGCACCATACCGATGAATAAGCCTGACACCATAATGATTAAAAGAGATTGCGAGCCCACCATATATAATTGGCGAACAAGTAAAGGCGTGCCTTTTTTGAAGTTCGGCACATTAACGAGTGCACCAAACAGCATCTGAGTTGAACGGCCAAGCGCGGCAAAGCGCCCTAATGTTTTGTGACCTAACTTCTGGAATAGATCAAGCATTATGCACTCCTAGTAATTCATCATCATACGCAGGAGCTGGGAAATGGAATGGTACAGGACCATCCGATAAACCATTTAAGAACTGTTGCACAAGCTCAGATTCATGGTTTTGCATTTGCTCTGGTGAACCTTCGCCTATCACCCCTTGATCAGCAATGATGATCACGTGATCAGCAATGCTCATAACCTCTGTTACATCATGGGTCACGATAAGTGATGATAAACCTAGCACCTCATTCAGTGATTTAATTAGCTTAACTAACACACCCATAGAGATAGGATCTTGGCCAGCAAATGGCTCATCGTACATGATAAGCTCTGGATCAAGAGCAATTGAACGCGCTAAAGCAGCACGGCGAGCCATACCACCAGAAAGCTCAGACGGCATTAAGTCTTGTGCACCACGTAAGCCGACAGCTTGTAATTTCATTAAAACGACAAGACGAATTAAATCTTCACTGAGTTGAGTATGCTCACGCAAAGGAAAGGCGATATTGTCAAACACTGACATATCGGTAAATAAAGCGCCACTTTGAAACAGCATACTCATTTTCGTGCGGGCAGCATAAAGTTCCTTGCGAGTCATGCCAGGAATGCTGTTGCCTTCAAATAAAATGTCACCAGAATCAGGTTTAAGCTGACCGCCAATTAAGCGCAACATGGTGGTTTTACCAATGCCGCTTGGTCCCATGATAGCGGTAATCTTGCCTTTCGGAATGTTAAAACTCATATTTTTATATATGATTCTATCGCCCCGTGAAAAGGTTACATCCTTGATTTCTACTATTGATTGCGACAAGTCGCTCTCCATAACGTTTTTCACTAGTTTTGCCATTTTAAGGGTTTTTTAGTCAAGATGGAAAAAACAAATCGTAAAATTTTGTAATATTTTCTATCAATAAATTCTAAAGCTAGCTGCAAAGAGCTTAACGACACCTGAAATTTAGTTTCCTTACTAAGCACGCTTTATGCTCGCCAGCCCATTCTTTTACTTATACTTTCAGGTTCGCTTTTGTTACTATTTGCAGTCATCTGTATAAGTAATGTTGGCGTATCACAATGGTGACTTCTTTTGTCATTTTAATTATTGGTTTTGCTGCACTCGTTTGGAGTGCCGATCGGTTTGTTTATGGGGCGGCTGCACTCGCAAAAAATATGGGGATCCCCACCCTAATCATTGGTTTAACCGTTGTTGCTATGGGCTCATCAGCCCCTGAAATGATGGTATCTGCATCGGCAGCACTTGCTGATAAAACAGATACTGCAGTAGGTAATGCGGTCGGCTCTAACATTACTAACATCTTACTTGTACTTGGTGTCACAGCTTTACTACGCCCTCTTTCAGTATCTTCAATGACACTTAAACGCGAAATGCCGCTGGTACTGTTAATCTCAGTAGCCGCTTGGTATGTGTTCTCAGATAACTATTTTTCGTTCGCTGAAGGCATTGCCTTGATAATTGCTTTTGCTGTGTTTATTGGTGGTTTAGTTATTGTTTCTCTGCGTGCTAAAAACCAAGATGACCCATTTGTCAGCGAAGCATGTGAAGATGTTCCGAATGATGTCAGTACCAAATCTGCCGTATTTTGGTTAGTCATCGGCATGATTTTATTACCAATTAGTTCACACTTTTTAGTTGAATCAGCCGTTGATATTGCGAAATATTTTGGTCTATCAGACCTTGTAATAGGTTTAACCATAATTGCTATTGGTACCAGCCTACCAGAGCTGGCAGCCTGTATTGCTGGGGTATTAAAGAACGAAGACGATTTAGCGCTCGGGAATATCGTTGGCTCAAACATTTTCAATTTACTCGCCGTATTACCACTTGCAGGTATTATCAATCCGTCAATTATTGACCCTTCTGCGGCAAACCGCGATGCACTTATCATGATTGCAGCAACGATTGTGTTGATTGCCATGTCATTGAACTTTAAAGGTGCTCGTCGTATCAATAGAGTAGAAGGTGGCTTCTTGTTAGTCGCATTTATTGCATATCAGGGCTATATTTTCAGCCAAGTAGGATAATTAATGACACAACCTAGCTTTATCGCGCAGGGTAAGCGCGTACTCGAAATTGAAGCACAAGCTTTACAAGAAATTGAGCAATATATAAATCAAGATTTCGATAGCGCTTGCCAGTTAATGTTCCAATGTACAGGTCGTATTATTGTGATTGGTATGGGCAAGTCAGGCCACGTTGGTAATAAAATTGCGGCGACCCTTGCAAGTACTGGCACACCTGCATTTTTTGTTCACCCTGGCGAAGCAAGCCACGGTGATTTAGGCATGATCACCCGTGATGATGTGGTGATGTGTATTTCGAACTCAGGTGAGACCAGCGAAGTACTCAGCATTATCCCTGTTATTAAGCGCATTGGCGCAAAGATGATTTCACTAACAGGCAACCCAGACTCAACCATGGCAAAACTGTCTGATGTTCATGTGTGCATTAAAGTAAGCCAAGAGGCATGTCCGTTAGGCCTTGCGCCAACTGCAAGTACTACTGCAACCTTGGTTATGGGCGATGCAATGGCGGTTGCATTACTTGAAACCCGTGGTTTCACAGCCGATGACTTTGCGCTTTCACACCCGGGTGGCAGCTTAGGTAAACGTTTATTGCTTACATTAGATGATGTGATGCACGCAGGCGACGCCACACCAATCGTTAGCGAAACCCAAAGCATTAAAGACGCACTAATCGAAATGTCAGCCAAAGGCCTTGGTATGACCGCTGTAATCGGAGCAGACAAAAAGTTAGCCGGGTTATTCACTGATGGTGACTTACGCCGTATTTTAGAACAGCGCATCGATATCCATAGCACTACAATTAGCCAAGTGATGACCCGTTCATGTACAACTGCTCGCCCTGACATGCTTGCAGCCGAAGCTTTAAACATTATGGAACGCAAACGTATCAATGGTTTAATTGTGGTAGATCAAAGTAATACGCCAATTGGTGCCCTTAATATGCAAGACCTATTAAAAGCAGGAGTTCTCTAAGCAATGACATTCGCCGAGCTATACCAGCCTCTTAGCCCTGATGTGAGTCAGCGCGCACAAAAAGTAAAATTGCTAATCTGTGATATAGATGGTGTTTTTTCTGATGGCCGAATTTATTTAGGTAATGATGGCGAAGAGCTTAAAGCATTTAATACTAAAGATGGCTTTGGTATTAAAGCGCTCATTAATAGTGGCTTTGAAGTGGCTGTGATTACTGGCCGCCATTCACAAATAGTTCAGCAGCGAATGACTAGCCTAACAGTTCAGCACATTTATCAGGGACAAGAAGATAAGCTGATTGCTTATCAAGAGTTAAAAGATAAACTGGGGCTGACTGATGAACAAATTGCCTATATTGGTGATGATGGTCCAGACTTACCAGTAATGGAAAAAGTAGGGTTTGCTGTTGCTGTAAACGACGCACACCCACTGATTAAAAAGCTGGCTCATTACACCACATTATTACCAGGTGGCTTTGGAGCTGTGCGTGAATTAACTGATTTACTGATGTTAGAAAACGGTAAGCCGTTAACTAGCGATGGAACCAGCGCATGAATATAGCCCGTATTTTACTGAGTATTGTTTTTGTTTGTTGCATGGTGTGGTTATGGTACCCGTACTTTAACCAATCAACAGACACAATAACTAGTGAAGACGAGATCATCGCAACACCTGATTACACTGCTGTGGCGTTAAAGCAAACAGCGTATGATGAGCAAGGCAAAATTAGTCATAAAGTGGCTGCTGCTAAAATGGAGTTGTATCAACAATTAGGGTTTACCTTTTTTGAGCAACCTATTTTTACTATTTATGGCGACCAGCATGTTTGGCAAGTAAAAGCCAAAGAAGCCACATTGTATGAAAACGATCAGCTGATTTTTGAAGGGGATGTAGTTGCTAAAAACTTAACCCACAACGGCATGATTGAAGATATAAAAGCAGAAAACATTAATGTCGATATTGATAAAATGACCATGTTTTCTAAGCAACCTGTGACACTAACAGGACCGAATTTAAAGATTACCGGTAAAGGCTTAAAAGCCGATTTAAAAACCGAAATTGTTGAGTTAACTAACCATACACGAACCATATACTATGACCAATAAACTGAAGAAATTACTCCTGATCCCAAGCTTATTGATTGCCTTTTCGGGCGCAGCTGCCGAGCAAACAGGCGCTCAAATTAGCATTAGCTCAGATCGCCAAGTAGGTAAACTAAAAGATGGCGTTGGCATATTTGAAGGTAACGTAGAGATCGTGCATGGTAATCGTCGTATTACCGCTGAACGCCTTGAAGCACACGGCGGTGACACCGAGGGTACAGTAGAGTTAATTATTGCCACAGGTAAGCCTGCTTACTTCGAAGAAAAGCAAACTGATGGCACCGTGATGAGCGCCAGCGCCGAAGAAGTTCGTTATGATGTTGCAAAACGCTTCTTAACCTTAAATGGTGAAGCTGAAGTTACTCAAGCAGGTCAAAAAGTAACAGCAAAAAGCATTACCTATGATATGGCACAGCAGCTGATCAGTGCTGAAAAAGACGAAAACTCAACAGATCGTGTACACACTATTTTAGTGCCTGTTGAAAATAAAAAAGATAATAAAGGCCAACCATGAGCACATTAAAAGCAGAGCTTTTAGCTAAAAGCTACAAAGGCCGCCAAGTGGTTAAAAATGTCGGCCTTGAAGTTGAAGCGGGCAGCATTGTTGGCTTGCTTGGCCCAAATGGTGCAGGTAAAACCACCACCTTCTATATGATTGTAGGCCTAGTCCCAAGCGACAAAGGTAAAATCAGCATTGATGATAACGATATTACCCTTTTGCCAATGCACAATCGTGCCCGCTTAGGTATCGGCTATCTGCCACAAGAATCGTCAATTTTTCGAAAGTTAACGGTTTACCAAAACTTGATGGCTATTTTAGAAACCCGTAAAGATCTAAACAAAGCAGGTCGCGAAGAAACACTTAATAGCTTACTCGATGAATTTAGTATTCAACACATTCGTGACAGCCAAGGTATGGCGCTGTCAGGTGGTGAGCGACGCCGTGTAGAAATTGCTCGCGCATTAGCCGCTAATCCTAAATTTATCCTTTTAGATGAGCCTTTTGCTGGTGTTGATCCAATTTCAGTGTTAGATATAAAGAAAATTATTGAGCACCTAAAAAATCGTGGTATCGGTGTACTAATTACTGACCATAATGTTCGAGAAACCCTTGATGTTTGTGAAAAAGCCTACATTGTTTCTCATGGGGAGCTAATTGCATCAGGCACACCTGAGCACGTATTAGCAGACCAAACTGTACGCGATGTATATCTAGGCGAGCAATTCAGGCTGTAACCATTACGCCAGCGACTAGAGCATCTGCTAGACTTATAACAATGACAATAAATCGATAACTGTGTTTTTACAGTTATCGATAACTTTAAAAGGATTGTTAGGGATACATGAGGCAATCATTACAGCTGCGCATGGGCCAGCAACTTACAATGACTCCACAACTGCAACAAGCGATTCGTTTGTTGCAGCTCAGTACATTGGATCTCCAGCAAGAAATTCAAGAAGCGCTTGATAGTAATCCCCTACTTGAAGTGGAAGAAGCGGATTACAATGAAGAAAGCACCGGCAAGAATGAGCAAAAAGCGGAGTCTGACGATGTGCAAGTCAGCGCGTCTGCCGAAGAAGCACCTAGCGAGTACGAGCAAGAAAGTAGTGATGCTCTCAATAAAGACACCGTAAGCGATGACTTAGCCATGGATGTTACTTGGGATGAGTACATGAGTGCCGCCCCTTCAACATCGTCAGGGCCAATGCCTGAAGATGAATCTATCTATCAAGGTGCATCAACCGAAACCCTTCACGAATACCTAATGTGGCAATTACAGCTCACGCCATTTAGCCCTACTGATGAAGCGATTGCTGTGGCAATTGTAGAAGCTATCGATGATTCAGGTATTTTAACGGTAAGCTGTGAAGATATAGTCGAAAGCTTTAATCAAAATAACGATGAAGAAGAAATCGAACTTGATGAAGTCGAAGCGGTCTTAAAAAGAATTCAGTTATTTGATCCTGTGGGTATTGGCGCGCGCAGTTTACAAGAATGTCTGTGCATTCAGCTACGCCAATTCGATGCCGATACGCCATATTTAGCTGAAACTAAAATGGTTTTATCTGAGCATATCGAATTATTAGCGAGTCGCGACTATCGAACTTTGATGAAAAAGACTAAGCTTAAAGAAAACGAGCTTAAAGAAGTTATGACGCTCATCCACAGCTTAAACCCTAAGCCTGCGGATAGCATAGTACGCGAAGAGTCTGAGTACGTCATACCTGATGTATCAGTGAAAAAAGTAAAAGGTCGCTGGGTAGTCGAGTTAAACCCAGATTGTATGCCAAAGATTAGAGTGAACAGCCAATATGCAGCTATGTCTCGCTCAGTTAAATCAAGTAGCGACAGCCAATTTATTCGTTCTCACTTACAAGAAGCAAAGTGGTTTATTAAGAGCTTAGAAAGCCGTAACGATACGCTATTAAAGGTGACCAACTGTATCGTTCAACAACAACAAGCTTTCTTTGAACATGGCCCTGAAGCAATGAAGCCGATGGTGCTAAATGATGTTGCTGAAATGGTCGAAATGCATGAATCGACGATTTCACGGGTAACAACGCAAAAATATATGCATACCCCACGGGGTATTTTTGAGTTGAAATATTTCTTCTCAAGCCATGTCAGCACCGAAAATGGTGGTGAGTGTTCTTCTACAGCAATACGCGCTTTAATCAAGAAGTTAGTCGCTGCAGAAAACTCAGCTAAACCATTGAGTGATAGCAAAATTGCAGATATATTGGCTGAGCAAGGAATTAAAGTAGCTAGACGTACAATTGCAAAATATCGTGAGTCTCTAGCAATACCTCCGTCTAATCAGCGTAAGAGTCTGATTTAGACGTTTTACATAGAAGGAAAAATGCTTATGCAACTAAATTTAACTGGTCGTCATGTAGAAATCACAGATTCATTAAGAGACTATGTAAACACCAAGTTTGCGAAACTAGAAAGGCATTTTGACCATATTAATAATGTTCATGTCATTCTAGATGTAGAAAAATTAAGCCAAAAAGCAGAAGCAACTTTACATGTAAACGGAGGCGAATTATTCGCTTCTACAGAACATCAAGATATGTACGCAGCCATTGACTCACTGATCGATAAACTTGATCGCCAAGTCATTAAACACAAAGAGAAATTAGCTCGACATTAAATTATGAAACTAAGTTCACTTACTAACCAGGACTGCAGCAAAGCTGCGGTCCTTTTTAATAGCAAAAAAAGAATTCTTGAATATATCAGCGAACTGGCCCACCAGCAGCTTCCTCATTTATCGCAACAAGATATCCTAGATGCTTTACTCAACCGAGAAAAACTAGGTAGCACCGGCATTGGCCGAGGTATTGCTATTCCACATGGCCGAATGAGCGGCGCAGATGAGCCTCATGCATTTGTGATAGTGAGTGAATCCCCTATTAATTTTGATGCAATTGATAATCGTCCAGTTGATATTTTTGTGGCACTCATCGTACCAGATGGTGACTGTCAGCTTCACCTAAAGACCTTATCAACAATTGCTGATAGACTTAAAGATAAAGAATTTTGTAAACAGCTGCGTAGTGCTACTACCGATCAGCAACTGTTTCAGGTCATATCAGCAGAGGCATAAATGGAATTAATAATTATCAGCGGTCGCTCAGGCTCAGGTAAATCGGTCGCTTTACGAGTACTTGAAGACTTAGGCTATTATTGCGTTGATAATATTCCGGTTAATTTACTGCCTTCGCTCGTACGTAGTGTGTCTGATAACTACGATAAAATAGCGGTCAGTATCGACGTACGTAACTTACCGAAAGAGCAGCAAGAATTTAATGATATTCTTGAGTACCTGCCAGGTTTCGCAAACCCAACACTATTCTATTTAGACAGTGATGACCAAACTCTGATCAAGCGCTTTTCAGAAACACGCCGCTTGCATCCACTATCTATTGATTCTTTGCCGCTTGATCTGGCCATTAAACAAGAAAAAATCCTGCTTGATGTGTTGATCACTCGCGCTGACTTTATGATTGATACCACTGATCTGAGTGTTCATCAGTTAGCAGAATCAATTCGCGAAAAGATTTTAGGTAAAAAAGATAAAAAGCTAATTATTACTTTTATGTCGTTTGGCTTTAAGCATGGTATTCCAAAAGAAGCTGACTACGTTTTTGATGCACGCTTTTTACCTAACCCACACTGGGAACCTGATTTAAAGCCACTAACTGGCCTTGATCAACCAGTAAAAGATTACCTAGCTAGCCACAGCATAGTGCAAAAGTTCACTTGGCAAATACAAACCTTTGTGCAAACTTGGTTGCCACATTTAGAGCGTAATAACCGCAGTTACCTGACCATTGCTATTGGTTGCACCGGCGGCCAGCATCGCTCTGTTTACTTAGCGCAAACAATTGGTGAGAGCTTTGCCAAAAGCCATGCTAATGTAAAAATCCGCCACCGCGAACAAGACATTTAATTAGGCACCAACAATGCACGCTGAAGATACCTTTTTAATTCAAAACAAACTTGGCTTACATGCTCGTGCTGCTACTGTTTTAGCGCAATTAGCACTGCAATTTGATGCCAAAATTACGCTTTATCAAGATGATAAAGAAGCTGAAGGCGACAGCGTGTTAGCATTAATGCTACTTGAAAGTAGTCAGGGTAAAGAAGTTCGCGTTGTGTGTGAAGGCCCTGACGCCGATGCTGCATTAACGGCAATCGGCGAATTAATTGCACAACGCTTCCACGAGCAAGAATAGCATTTGCTAAGACTTCAAGGTTTACGGTAAACTTAATTCGGATATTTAAAATTCCCTTTAAATATCCTACTTTTATATCGCTCGCTTTTCTAAATTACAAAACTCTTAATAAATTTATCGCAGTGCGACGATATCTCTGCAAATACACTACAAAGCAACTATGCTGTATTTGCTTAGCCTATTTAAACTTTTTTCAGTTGTAAGGACGCCAATGCCAGAAGCCTTTGAACAAGATTACCCACTACAACAACTCAAACAAGTGACCAAGTCACTCAATAGTGGTCAATTTGTTCAAGTGCGCGGTATGTTAGCCAAAACGGCACCTTGTGATACAGCCCTTTTACTTGAATCTTCTCCCCATAAAATTCGTCGTATGCTTTGGCAGCTGGTTGATCCAGATGTCCGTGGTGATGTTCTAGAAGAACTCTCTGAAGATGTACGTCTTGGCATTATTGCCCAGATGGAGCCTGAGCACATTGCTGCTGCCACTGAAGATATGGACGACGATGACTTAGGTGAGGTTTTACGTAGTCTTCCTGATACCGTATATCAAGACGTTGTCAGTGCCATGGATTCGCAAGATAGAGAGAGAGCAACTCAAGCACTTTCTTATCAAGAGCGCTCAGCCGGTGCCTTGATGAACAGCG
Organism: Pseudoalteromonas sp. P1-8; assembly: GCF_001399985.1. Taxonomy (NCBI): domain Bacteria; kingdom Pseudomonadati; phylum Pseudomonadota; class Gammaproteobacteria; order Alteromonadales; family Pseudoalteromonadaceae; genus Pseudoalteromonas; species Pseudoalteromonas sp. P1-8. Next base: position 43,972 of record NZ_LJSO01000014.1, on the reverse strand, counting down.
ATACGGTCACCATTCGTCCTGACGTTACTCTCGATGTTGTACTGCGCTATTTACGCTTACGAGGTGAGCTACCAGAGGGTACCGATGACTTATATGTAGTTGATAAGCATAACTGCTTTTTAGGCGCGCTTTCATTAACTACATTGCTGACCAGTCCTTCAGATAAAATTGTTCGTGATTTAATGGATGAAGACTGTGAGTCAATCCTAATCTCTATGGATGAAAGTGATGTAGCGCAACTGTTCGAGCGTCACAACTGGATTTCAGCGCCTGTTGTGGATGATAACGCTCACTTGCTTGGTCGTATTACCATTGATGATATCGTTGACGTAATCCGTGAAGATGCAGAGCACAGCATGCTAAGCCTCGCTGGTCTTGACGACGAAGAAGATACCTTTGCGCCAGTGCTAAAAAGTTCGCAGCGTCGCTCTATTTGGCTTGGGGTTAACTTATTAACCGCATTGTTAGCAGCCATTGTGGCAAGCTTTTTCGAAAACACCTTAGCAATCTTGCCTATTTTAGCGGTACTCAATGGTATCGTCCCTTCAATGGGGGGTGTTGCGGGTAGCCAAACCCTAACTCTGGTTATTCGTGGTATAGCGGTTGGTCATATCAACCAAACCAACCAACGCTTCTTATTACTTAAGGAGTTAGCGATTGGCGCACTGAATGGCATTATTTGGTCGATATTAATTGCTGGTGTGGTTGCCCTATGGCAGTGGGACTTTAAACTCGGCGCAGTGCTGGCCTTTGCAATGTTTATGAATCTTGTTGCCGCTGGTATTGCGGGTGCGAGCATTCCATTAATTCTTAAGAAAATGAAAATTGACCCAGCCCTTGCAGGGAGCGTAGTGCTGACAACCGTCACTGATATTGTTGGTATCTTTGCCTTTTTAGGCACCGCGACTTGGTTATTGATCTAATACCAATTCGCAATAATACTTAGTTAAGCGAATTGGTATAAATAAAAACGGCCCTTAAAGGGCCGTATTTATATCTATTTACTTTGCGCGCTGCTTATTTTTACCTACTCGAGGTTTGGTATTGGCCTTTTTAAACTGGCTAAAACCGGTGTGACGAGTCAGTGCCGCACGGCCTTTACCGCCCTTTCCTCTAGCAGCTTTCTCGTTACGACCTTCTTCAGGTACCAAACAGTTCGGTCCTTTACCGATTAGATTCGCTTTGCCCATTTTTCTTAGTGCTTCACGGATCATCGGCCAACCAGCAGGATCGTGGTAACGTAAAATCGCTTTGTGTAAGCGACGCTGGCGTGCGCCTTTTGGAACAGGCACTTGCTCAGTATTGTTCTTAATATTACGCAGCGAGTTCATCTCAGTGTGATAAATCGTGGTTGCATTGGCCATCGGCGATGGATAAAAGTTTTGCACTTGATCAAGCTTAAAGTCATTAGACTTTAACCACAACGCCATGTTCACCATGTCTTCGTCTTTCGTTCCTGGGTGAGCAGAAATAAAATACGGGATCAAATACTGCTTTTTACCCGCTTCTTTTGAGTATTTATCAAATAGCTCTTTAAACTTATCGTAAGCTCCCATGCCCGGCTTCATCATCTTAGACAATGGACCATCTTCAGTATGCTCAGGGGCAATTTTTAAGTACCCGCCTACGTGATGGGTAACCAACTCTTTTACATAGCGAGGGTCTTCTACAGCTAAGTCATAACGTACGCCAGACGCAATCAAAATTTTCTTTACACCTTTTACATCACGGGCTTTTTTATAAAGCTCAATAGTTGGGGTGTGATCCGTGTCCATGTGCTTACAGATATCAGGATAAACACATGATAAACGTCGGCATGTACTCTCTGCTTTTTTACTCTTACAGCGCAACTTGTACATATTCGCTGTCGGTCCACCTAAGTCAGAGATAACCCCAGTGAAGCCCGGTACTCTGTCACGAATTTGCTCAATTTCATCAATAATTGATTGCTCAGAACGGCTTTGAATAATACGTCCTTCGTGCTCTGTAATCGAACAGAAAGAACAGCCACCAAAGCAACCACGCATGATGTTCACCGAGGTTTTAATCATTTCATAGGCTGGGATTTTTTCATCGCCGTAGCTTGGGTGTGGAATACGCTGATATGGCAAACCAAATACGCCATCCATTTCTTCAGTTTCAAGCGGAAATGCAGGCGGGTTAACCCAAATAGAACGATCGCCATGGCGTTGAAATAACGCACGGGCGCAACCTGGGTTTGTTTCTTGGTGCAAAATACGCGAGGCATGGGCATAAAGCGGTTTATTTACGCTTACTTGCTCATACGCTGGCAGCTTAACGTAGGTCTTTTCCCAAGGCTTAGGACGAGCTGGCTGAATAGTGATTGGCTTAGCCGCCTCGGCACTTAAATCAATACCTGCTTTTTTAAATTCAGATTTACTACAACCCACATCATCTGCGCCATACGGGTTTGGAATTGGATCAATCTTACCTATTTTATCTATTGCAGTTGAGTCACTACCACGCCAACCCGGTAATGGTTCTTTACGAATAACCGCAGTACCACGAATATCTTGAATTGTCTCTACCGACTCACCCGCGGCAATACGGTGGGCAACTTCAACAAGTGGGCGCTCAGCATTACCGTAAATTAGAATGTCAGCTTTGGCATCAAACAATACGCTACGGCGTACTTTTTCTTGCCAATAATCATAATGAGCAATACGGCGTAAACTCGCCTCAATACCACCAATGATCAGCGGCACATCTTTATAAGCTTCGCGACAGCGTTGGCTGTATACAACTACCGCACGGTCAGGACGTTTACCGCCTATGTTACCCGGCGTATAAGCATCATCATGACGCATACGCTTTTCAGCAGTATAACGGTTGATCATCGAGTCCATATTACCCGCTGTAACACCAAAGAATAAGTTAGGCTTACCTAACGCCATAAAGGCATCTTTTGAGTTCCAATCAGGCTGTGCAATTATACCCACACGAAAACCCTGTGACTCAAGCATACGCCCTATCACAGCCATACCGAAACTTGGGTGATCTACATACGCATCACCACTGACAATGATCACGTCACAGCTATCCCAGCCTAACGCGTCCATTTCTGCACGAGTGGTTGGTAAAAATGGCGCCGTGCCATAGCATTCAGCCCAATACTTAGGGTAAGAAAACAGGCCTCGCTCGGCTTTTAATGCGCTCATAAAGTGTACTCTGCTAACAAAAGGGGCGAATTATACCTCAGTCTTATAGATTATTATAGAAAACAAAACGCCCTTCACATGGGAGGGCGCTGTTTAATTAATATGCTTTTGTTGAAACTTTCTATTGTTTAGCTTGCAGGTAGGTAATTAACTCTTTTTCTGGCATAGGCTTAGCATACATGAAGCCTTGCACTTCATCACAGCCAAGCTGGGCTAAATAATCTGCTTGCGCTTGTGTCTCGACCCCTTCTGCTATGGTTTTTAAGCCTAACCTTGCACCAAGAGAAATAATTAACGCAGCAATCGCTTGACAATCTTGACCTGGTAAATCTTTAATAAAGGCGCGATCTATTTTAAGTCTGTCTAGCGGAAGTTTTTGCAAGTAACTTAACGATGAGAACCCTGTACCAAAGTCGTCAATCGCAATCTCGATACCAAACTCTTTAAGCTCTTTTAATGTGGTGATCACATTAGCTAGCTCATCCATTACCACGCTTTCGGTCACTTCGAGTTCAATAAATTGCGGCTTTACATCGTACTTAATTAAAGTGTCTTTAACCTGCTGCGCATAGCCTTTAACTTTAAACTGCGGCACTGAAACATTCACAGCAATGCTAATTGCAAAGCCCATTGCTTCGAGGCGCTTTTGCTGCATACATGCTTGCTCTAGCACCCATTGCCCTATATCAACAATTAAACCGGCATCTTCAGCCATTGGAACGAAAATCGCCGGCGAAATATACTGGCCATTACCTGACGGCCAACGCAGTAGCGCTTCACAGCCAATGATTTCAAGTGTATTTAAATCAAGTTGTGGCTGAAACCAAACCTCTAATTTACGCTGCTCAAAATCTTGACGAAGCTGTCTGATGATCCCTAAACGCCAAGCCATTTTCTCTTCCATGTCTGGGGTATACGTCACCACCATTTCAGAAGATTGTTTTTTAGCTTGGTTAAGCGCAATGTAGCCCAGCTTTAAGGTCTCGATCCCTGCTTGTAAGAAATCACCTTGATAACATAGGCCAATATTAAAGTTGATTGGTAAAATGTGTTCACCGGCATTAAACGGCAAACTTAAATGCTCGCGTAGTAGCTCAACATCACATTCACCAACGGGTAACAGTAAGCCAAACACATCTGCACCAATGCGCGATAGCAGCTTTGCATTTGGGTATTCTTGATGTAGCCTATCAACAATGGCATTTAGTAATAAGTTACCAATCTCTTGGCCTAAGCCATTATTAATATCTGAGAATTGCGCAACATCAATTAATAAAAAGACATAGTCACTTTTACCCGGCTGGTAGTAACGCTCCACTTTATTCATGAAATCATTACGATTCGATAAGCCAGTTAAAACATCTTTATAAGCTGCATCACGTAAACGGTTGAACAACCTAACATTATCAAGACCAACACTGACATTGGTTAAAAATATCTCTGCAAATTGTAGTTGTGAAGGACTTGGTGTGTGCTCGGTTTCTAAGTAAATAGCTGCTTGGCGGTTTTTGCTTTTTAATAAATACGTACTGTCTACATCGGTGTGCTGATGCTCACCTTGGGCTAGGCAGTTATTAACTTGCATGATAATACGGCCATCATCAAGCTGCTCAATACCCTGGCCAATAAACTCATTATATTCAGCACAACCACCTAAAACATAAACCTGGTTATCATCTTCGATAGAGCCACACAGTAAACCTTGCGGTTCGCAATCTAAAATAATTGAGAGCTGCTTAATCACTGCCATTGAAAAGGCTTTGATATCAGTAAAACCAAGAATAGCCTTAGATGCATACAAAATATTATTTAACGCGCGGCTTTGAAATTCGAGCTGACATACTTGCTCATAAGATCGAATAGCCGTTACAAGGGCGGTGATAAGTTTACTACGTGTTAGTTCTGTTTTTGTTTTGTAGTCGTTAATATCGTATTCGCGGATCACTTTTTCTTCAGGTGCATAGCCTGGTTGTCCGGTGCGTAAAATAATGCGCACATTGTGATTATTGAGGCACTCTCTAACCTGCTTTACAACTTGCAAGCCAGCATCATCTGACTCCATAACCACATCAAGGAGTATTACCGAAATCGTATGGTCATTTTTAAGTAATTCGAGCGCTTCTGCACCTGAGTAGGCATGATGGAATCGCAGCCCTTTATCCCAAAACTCTACGCCTGAGAGGGCAAGCTTAGTAACTGAATGTATTTCTGGATCATCATCGACAATTAATACGTCCCAAAAATCAGAGACAGTTTCATCCACTAACTGTTCGTCATCTTGGTCACTAAACAAAAAGTCGTTACTCTCTGATGCCATTAATAATTCCTTAGAGTGATCCCCGTAATACTGTAACTATGGCGCCACTCCATTTTACAGCGATGCTCAAAATTCTATCACTTATTTAACTATGATACATTAGTGATAGCTTATATAGTATCAAACAGATTATAGTCTATGTTACGTATAATGTTATGAAAGTTATAAAACAATTGCCTGAGGTGAGATTATTAAAATACTCATTTTTACCCTAAAAGCGATTTTTATCAGCATTCTGATCTCACTTGTGATTGGGCTCATGCTTTCACCGCAATATACTGTTCACAAATCAATTAAAGTGAATGCGAGTAGTGCTGAGATTGCAAGCCTTATAGGCGACTTTAATCAATGGCCTAAATGGCAACCATGGCAGGCTGTCGACCCGAGTATTAAATTTACCATTGCAGAACCTAGCCAAGGTGTAGGTGCACATCAATTTTGGCAAAGTCGCTTTGGCGAAGGTGAAATGACCATCACCCAACTCGACAACAGCCAGCTTTCATTTAATATCTTATTTAATAAAGAACACATTGCCCAAGGCACAATTCGCTATTTACCTGAAGGCGATAACGTTAACATTGAGTGTTCATTAAAAGGTGAGGTCAACACCCCTATTATTGGTGGCTACCTTGCTTTACTAAGCCAATATATTCTCAATAACACAGTAAAACTGGCGCTTAATAACATCAAAACTCATGCGCAGTTAGCAACAACAGGCAAGGACAGTGTGACCGATGACAGTGAAAGCAGCTCAGGCGAGAGTTAATCTTGCTAATATCATAGAAAACCAGCTTGGCTACCCTATTCATAAGGCATCATCGGCTAGGATCAACCATGCTGGTGATGACAGCTATTCAGCACAAGGTCAACAGCAGTTAGCTTATCAAATTAAAGCGCAAGCAAGCCTTTTAGAGCGCGCTCAAACTCGCCAAGAAATTCAATTCATTAAACGCCAAGAAAATATCGAAACTATTATGGCTATGGCTATGGCGTTTTGCCCCGATGTCACAGGCCAACAACAGCCAGATTTTGATTGGATAGAGCGCTTTATTAGTTTATGTGAAGACACAGCTAATTCTTCAATGCAAAAACTGTGGGCAAAAATACTCGCAGGTGAAACCGTGTCACCGGGCACCTTTTCGATTAAAAGCTTACAAACACTTAAACACATGACTCAGCGCGAAGCAGATGCCCTTCAGCGCTGTACATCACTGTGTGGCTTCAATGAAAAAGATAACAGCCACTTAATTTTACTCGGCTTTTACAAGAAGCCTTCGCTGTTTGATTTACTTAGAAAAGGTAACAAGGTGTCATTTAATTTAGGGAAAACCCCTGTTAGCTTTCCTGATATTCTTACTCTGATGGATATTAACTTACTGTATCGAAAAGAAATCGAATCAGCGGTTTTAAAAGCAGGCCAAGAACTAGTACTGAGCTTTATGAATCAACGCTTGGTTTTAAAAGCAAAAAGTAATGACTTAGTACTCAGTTATTATAAATTTACACAAACAGGCGACGAGTTAAGAAAGCTAATCGCATCGCCAATAAATAAGGCTTATAAGCAGATACTTTCAACATCATTAGAAGATGAATTTGAAGTTAGCTGGCAAACTTTAAAATAAAGCTGCCAGCTAAATATAAACCGAAAAACTCGATTAGAAGTGGATTTGAATACCCGCAAATGGGCCTGATGCATCTAAATCTGTGTAGATATCATCAATATCATCAAGCTCTAAAGTCATTGAGCGGTAACCCGCTTTAATGTCCATATCAATTGCTAAGTTATCAAGTAAAGCGTATGCAACACCCGCTTGGTAGTCTTGAATTTTGCTATCGTCGATAGCCAGTAAGCTACCTTCAAAGAATACGCTTAAACCTGTTAACGGCAAACCAACTTCAGCACGACCATACACTAAAGGTACGAAACCAGAAAAATCAACGCGCTCAGTCGTGTTTTGGCCACCATCTTGCGATGTACCCGTTACCGTAATTTCACCGTCAAATTGTTTAGCGTTTACACCTAAATCAATTGAAACCAAATCATTATCAAAGATTTCGTAATATAGGATGTAGTCAACATGTGATAAATCACTTACTGTGCCTACTTGTGTGCCTACCACATAATCAGAACCACCAAAACTAAATGTTTCATCAAGTGTTGTATCACCATTTAACTCAAGTTCAGTGTATTTTAGTTTAATGTTTGGTACTAACGGCACTGGGTGCTCAAGTGCTGCGTAGTAGCTCGTAAACGTTTCATCATCAAATTTAAAGCTTTGTAGATTTCCGTCTTGAGCAAAACTACCGCTGTTATCTGATTGCCAGCCATCAACACCTAGGTATAAACCTAATAATGTATCAGCTTGAGCTGTTGGAGCTAAACAGGCCATTGAAAGGGCAGCTGCTAAACAGTACTTTTTCATCATTTTATCCTTGCGCTAAAAGTTCGCTAAGTTCAATTAGAGCCGCATTGGCTCGAGAAATATAATTCGCCATGACCAGTGAGTGGTTAGCAACAAAACCAAAACCACTGCCATTTAAGATCATTGGGCTCCACACAGTTTCTTGCGTGGCCTCTAATTCACGAATAATTTGTTGCAGACTAACACGAGCATTTTTCTTTTCTAAGACATCAGCAAAATCATATTCAACCGCTTGTAAAAAGTGCAGTAATGCCCACGTTGCACCACGCGATTCATAAAATACATCATCAATTTGCCACCAAGATGTTTTTACTTGGCTTTGCAAAGGGGTGTATGTTGCTTGATGAGCTGCAGTATCGCCAGCTAAATCAGTGTTCAAACGATCTTGGCCAACACTTGCGCTTAGACGCTGACTTAAACTACCTAAGCGCTTTTCAGCTTCTTTTAACCAGCCACGTAAGTTATCGGCCCGGGCATAAAACTGGCTATCTCGATCGTTCTGATCCGCAATTTGAGTGCGATACACAACCAGTAAATCAATACCCTTTTGATATTCAGTTTCTGCGCTAGGCCATGCCCATGCTACCGAGCTTATATTAAATTGCGGCTGTGCTTTTTTAAGAGCTTCGTGCTCAGTTGATTGAGACTGTGAACGGCTGAAGTCTTTACGCATCGACAACACTAAATCTCGGGTCATCTCAAGCGCGCCATATTCCCACGCCGGCATGTTATCCATCATTACACTTGGTGGCATCATATCGTTAGATAAGTAGCCGCCAGGCTTATTTAATAATGTACTTGCCACATTGATCAACGTAGTTGTTGTTGTGTAGCCGGTGACAAACTTTTCACCGCGCATTTGCGCTTCCTGTTTTGCCTTGCTAACAACATCCATACGAGCTGGTTCACTACTCCAGTAAACAGCAATCGCGTAAAAAATAATTAGTATAATAAGTAATGCACTGGCTATTTTTCCTTTATGCTCAGACATAATACCTCCTAGTGATGTGAGTGCTCTTTACTTTTTTTTGATGCCTGCTCAGACATTTCTTGTAAAGACACAACCTTGGCTTGAGTAAAAACTCGATTGCCATCATTAAAATATAGCGTGAGTTTTCGTTCTTGCCCTGCTTTTAGTTGATCTTCAGGTTCAAACACCATTAAGTGATAACCACCCGGTTTAAACTCAACACTGCTGTGACCATCAATCTTTAATGATAAAACCTGTTCCATTTTCATCATGCCATCAACATGAGTATGCTGATGAATTTCAACACGTCCTAAACCATCAAGCTCAGCTTTAGTTAATACCGTTGCATGCTCACTTGGGTTAGTAATAGTTAAATAAGCCACGCTGGCTTTACTGGCTGGTAAAAATTCACGTACCTGCGCGTTGCTTACAGTTACCTCGGCAACATCGCTATGGTCATGGCCACTATGGGCAGATGAAAAAGTACTAAAGAATAAACTTGCGGTAAGAAAAGAGAGTGCGGGCCACAGTTTCATTATGTTTTAATCCTTGTTAAGACATTAACTTACCCGCTAAATTTAGCATATTTTATGTATTAAGGCAGTTTATTAGTACCTTAAGCTGGCGATTTTTTGTTATCGGCAATCAACCAGCATAATGCTGCGATTAGTAAAAGTGGCCATGCAATCATTACTGAGCCAAATAAAAACGCAAGCACAACACCAATCAAAGCAACAACACCTGCGCCTAGCAGCCCAATAGTGAATAGCGCAACACCTGCAACGACGGCAATGACTGCCACTATTGCACCGATGACCTCAAGCCCAGCCCAACTCATATCAGCAATTGATAAAGGTAATTGCCATGAGTCAAACGATACAAATGAAACCGCATCAGTGCATAGTAATAACATTGCCAAAATGATGATAGCTAACGTTTTCATGTCCTACTCCTAGTAACCTTTCACTGGTAAAGTGCAATGAGCCACTAAATAACCCACGCCTATTAACAGCGGCATTTGAATAAGTAATATGATCATGACCAAACGTGTTGACCATACAGGGAAGCCCAAGCGCGCAGCGAGTCCGCTACACACACCCGAGATCTTTTTATTACTCAGATCACGGTACCAACGTGTCGATGTGTGATAAGTATTCATTATTAACCTCCTAAGCCGACTGCTTCATCGTTGCTTTCAAGTCAGCAAGCTCTTTATCGATTGCTTCATATTTCTCAAGGGCAGCGAATTGTGCTGCTGTTGAATTTGCAGCATCACTTTGTGTAAGTTCATACGCTTCAACTTGCGACTCAATGTTTTCAACGCGTTGCTCTAAATAGTCAAAACGCGCTAATGCATCTTCAACTTTACTGCTATGCAGCTGCTCTTTTACTTTTAAGCGTGCTGTAACAACGCGTTCTTTTTGCATGTAAGTCAGCTGTTTGGCTTTTGCATCTGCAAGCTTGTTTTGTAAACGCTGACAATCTTCTGTCAATTTAGCGAGTGACTCTGCCACTTTATCCATTTCAGCTTGTTGCGCTTCGATTTCTGTCGTTAAACGCTGCTTTTCAACTAATGCTGCTTTGGCAAGATCATCACGATCTTTACTCAACGCTTTTTCTGCTTTCGCTTGCCAGTCAGCTACTTTCGCTTGTTTCGCTGCAATTTCACGCTTCATTTGCTTTTCTTGCGTTAAAAATGTCGCAGCAGTTGCACGGCATTCGGTCAGTGCATCCTGCATTTCTTGCACGAGTAGATTAAGTAACTTTTCAGGATCTTCAGCTTTGTCTAATGCTGCAGAAAGGTTTGCCTGAATAATGTCATTTACGCGATTTAATACACCCATGTGACTCTCCTGTTGATTATTGGGTTAATACAGCTAGGAGATTCCAATTCTTGTGCCAACTAACGAATAAATTAAAATTATCATTTATATACAATAAGTTGAGTCAATTAAATTTAGATTTAGGCTGACTAGTGACTGAATGAAAAATAACTAATTTGACTAAAAAATTAACTTTTTCACTAAATTTTAGGATCAAAAAAAGCCACAAAATGTGGCTTTTTTAATAGGGTAAATGATTAGGCTTCTGGGACAAAACTTAAGGCTTTATCCATAACAGATAAATCGGCCGCTTTACCATGGCCTTTTTCTGAAAGATGGCGTCTAAAACCACGCGCACCAGGTTGGCCTTGGAAAATTCCCAACATATGGCGAGCAATATGCCAAAAGTTAGCGCCTTTGCTCATTTCATCTTCAATATAGTCATACATCGAGCGCACAACCTGATGACGACTCAGCGTAAAGGCTTCATCACCATATATGTTTTCGTCGACCTCAGACAAAATAAACGGATTACTATACGCTTCACGACCAATCATAATGCCATCAACATACTCAAGGTGAGCTACGCTATCAGCAATTGTTTTCACGCCACCATTTAAGCTTAAATGCAATTGCGGATAATCTTTTTTCAACTGATAAACGCGCGGGTAATCAAGAGGTGGTATCTCACGATTTTCTTTTGGGCTTAAGCCATTTAACCAAGCTTTACGCGCATGAATAATAAAGTCATCACAACCAACATCATGACTCGCTTCAATTAAAGCACATAAAAACTCATACGAATCTTGCTCATCAATACCAATGCGCGTTTTAACAGTAACAGGAATAGTCACTTCGGCCTTCATTGCAGCAACGCAGTCAGCAACCAGTTTAGGCTCAGCCATTAAACAAGCACCAAAACGACCATTTTGCACGCGATCAGACGGACAGCCGACATTTAAGTTTACTTCATGATAGCCGCGCTCCGCCGCTAACTTTGCACACTTAGCCAACGCTTCAGGATCTGAGCCACCAAGTTGCAATGCCACTGGCCCTTCATGCTCATTAAAGTGTAGGTAATCGCCTTTACCAAATAAAATAGCGCCGGTTGTCACCATCTCAGTGTAAAGCACAGCATGCTTAGTCATTTTACGGTGAAAGGTTCGACAGTGACGATCAGTCCAATCTAACATGGGTGCCACGGAAAAACGGCGGTTTAATGTCGTTGTGCTCATAACATGGCCCCTTTAAAGATCAATGCATTTACTTGCAACTTAAATTACCTAATACGATTAACGCTTAATATAGCGATGACACATACCCTTTAGGTATGCACCGAAATGAAAAATTGTGACCATTATACCACCGAAGCTAGCTCGCGGCATGGCTTAATCGAAGATCAGATGGTGAAAAGAGGCGAAGAAGTGTACTGCAATCTCACTTCTTTGATGAATAAGGTAAAATACTAAGACTACATTTTTACTTTACTAAGAAGGTGTTCAAGGTTTTGGCCCGTAAGTTCCAAAATCGTAATTTCAAGCTCTTTGTAGTCCTCGTTCTTGAGGTTAACTAATTTAGCGCCTACTGCAATTCGTGCTACTTTCTCAACGGGGTCCATTTCGACAATTTCAATTGATGCACGCGTATCATGATCTTTTGATTGCACATAATATTCACTAAAGAAGGTACCATCTGCACGTACATTTGGATTACTGTCAGACACAGACTGCAGGAGCGTGCCTTTCTTTAAATCACTTTTACGAAGTGAGAAGCTGTATTCCGCCACATTGGCATGACCAACAATTACGGTTACTGCGCTTTCACCATTAATTTTAAAATCATGATCTGTTACTTCGATAACTTTTAGCTTACCACTATCATAGGTCGGCTCCATGCAAGCACCTAAACTAAAAATCAGAAAAACAGATAAGACGACATTTTTGATTAGCATTCTTTGTTCCTTAAATTTTATATTGCCTTCTTTAAAGTTAGATAAAAGAAGGCAATTATTCAAAGTTTAAATCACTGAAAATGCACTTTAAATTAAAACTAGCCGACAACACTCAAACCGAAGTAGTGAGCGATACCGCCTAAGATATTGGTAACCGCTACTGACGATAAAATTAAGCCCATCACCCGACTGATAATGCTCGCGCCACTATCACCAATTAACTTATGAACATGCGTGGCAAGCAGTAATAAAACCAATACGATTACTAGTACAGAAAGCATAATTGATGAGGTTATAAGTTGCTCATACCAAGTGTATTCGGTATTTCGAGTCATCAGTACTGCACCAAGCATAGCACCGGGGCTGGCAATAGAAGGAATCGCCAACGGAAAAATAGCGGTTTCGGTGCTATCTCGAACACTTTTGATTTCTGTTTCAGGTTTACTTTCACCGAAGATCATCGACAGAGCAAACAGTAATAATACGATACCTCCGGCAATCTGAAATGCCGAAAGTGGAATATTGATCGCGTTTAAAAGTAACTCGCCCGCAACAACAAAAAATAATAGCACTAATGCCGAAACACCAACCGCTTTTAATGCAACTTTGCGCTTAAATTTGGCGTCATCCCAGCGTGTAACAGCAATAAAAACAGGCACGGTCCCGATAGGATCAATGACGGCAAAAAAGAAAATGAATGCAGCTAGCAATTCACTCATTAAGAAAACTCCCTGAAAACGTGTTAGCGAATAAAAACACTGCAACTACAATACAGTATGTTAGTATATCACGGTAGCGTAAGGATAAGAGAAGATGAATATAGAATCACTCGTCAGTAAAGCAAAACAAGTATGCGATAATCGTGGTGCACGTTTCACACCTATCCGTGAAAAAGTATTCCGCCTATTAGCTAGTGCGCAAGGTGGTGTGGGTGCTTATGACCTATTAGAACAACTCAAATTAACTGAGTCAGGCGCAAAACCTGCCACTATTTATCGAGCGCTCGATTTCTTATCGGAACTTGGCTTTATTCATAAAATTGAAAGCACCAACTCATTTATGTTGTGCCATCATTTCGATCACATTCACCCTGTACAGTTATTAATTTGTGACAGCTGTGGTTATGTAAAAGAATTACATTCAACAGTAATTTCTCATGAACTTAATAACTTAGCGGCAGAAAGTGGATTTATTGTCTCAGGACAAACAATTGAAGCGCACGGTAAATGCGAAAAATGCAAAGAATAAGTGCGGTGTTTGAAACAACCACTACACTTAAAGTATGATTAACGGCATTTCGAAACCTAAGGGAAAATAAATAATGAATGTGGAGTTCATCAACCCTTTTTTATCATCATTATTAAATGTTTTGAGCACTATGGCTCAAACAGAATTAAAGCCGGGCAAACCTAGTTTAAAGAAAGACGAACTAGCCCGTGGCGATGTATCAGGTTTGATTGGTATGGTTGGCCCACAAACGAAAGGTTCACTTTCAATCACCTTTGATGAAAATCTAGCTCTGACCATTATGGAAAGAATGCTAGGTGAACGCCCTGATACGGTGAACGAAGAAGTAACCGACATGGTAGGTGAAATTACTAACATGGTGACAGGTGGCGCTAAAAACTTACTTGGCGAAAAAGGCTATGAGTTTGATATGGCAACGCCAGTTGTAGTGTCTGGTAAGGGACATACAATTGCACATAAATGTGAAGGCGCCAAGGTGTTAATTCCATTCACGTCTGCTGATGGTAACGCCAATATTGAAGTTAGCTTTGATAAACTATGAGCTGGCAGCAAAAAACCATTCAATTGAAGCCTCGCTCACGAGGCTTTCACATCATTGATGACGAGCTACTTCGTCAACTTCCAGAGATAGCACAATACAAAGTCGGCTTATTACACCTATTCATTCAACACACTTCTGCAAGCTTAACTATTAACGAAAATGCAGATCCTACAGTAAGAATGGATATGGAAAGTCACTTCAATCATTTTGTGCCAGAACGACAAAGTTATTACCGCCATGATTATGAAGGTGATGACGACATGCCAGCCCACATAAAAAGCAGTACATTAGGTGCTGAGCTCACTATTCCAATTAACCAAGGCCGTTTAATGCTAGGTACTTGGCAAGGTATCTATTTAGGTGAACACCGAGATCATGGTGGCGCTAGACGTATTATCGCGACGGTTCAAGGCCAGATCTAAAGCTAGCTATAAGCTGTAAGCTGTAAGCTGTAAGCTGTAAGCTATAAGCTGTAAGCAAAACTTGGCTTTATATTTAAGAAAGTGTTTTGGGGTTTATTTAGAGATTGGAGCGGCACACGAGGCTCGAACTCGTGACCTCAACCTTGCTCAACCTTGGCAAGGTTGCGCTCTACCAACTGAGCTAGTGCCGCTTTAAAGTAGTCAGTAATTTGTCCGTTGGCGCACAACCTGAAGGTTGCGGTTAAACGTTCTGGCAACTGAACTAGTGCCGCACAATAAGTTACTAGTTTTAAGTTACAAGCTTCAAGTTAGTTACTTTCCCCTTGAAACTTAAGCCAATTTCTTTTGGTGAGAAATTGGAGCGGGACCTCAACCTTGGCAAGGTTGCGCTCTACCAACTGAGCTAGTGCCGCATTCAAAAGTAGTCAGTAATTTGTCCGTTGGCGCACAACCTGAAGGTTGCGGTAAAACGTTCTGGCAACTGAGCTAGTGCCGCATTCAATTACTTAGAGACATACCAACCCCGCGGGGGTTAACGTCTTAAGCGGGGCAGGATTCTACAATAATCCGATGTGTTTGCAAATGTTTTTTACAAATTAAAGAATTTTTCTTGGTAAACCTTTAATTCCATGATCGAATCTTTGATATCGTCGAGGGCTAGATGTGAGCCTTTTTTGTTCACTTGCGCTAATACGTCAGGTTTCCAACGACGTGCAAGTTCTTTAACGGTACTCACATCAAGGTTACGGTAGTGAAAGTAGTCTTCCAATTCAGGCATGTACTTATTCATAAAACGGCGGTCTTGGCCGATAGAATTACCACACATAGGTGAAGCACCTGCAGGTACCCATTGCTTTAGAAATGCCAATGTTTGATCAATAGCATCTTGTTCAGTGAATGTGCTTGCTTTACAACGAGCTGTTAAACCAGATTGACCGTGCTGAGTCGTGCACCACTCGTCCATGCCATCAAGCAGTTCATCGCTTTGATGAATAGCAATAACAGGGCCTTCAGCCAAGATGTTTAAATCACTGTCGGTGACAACAGTGGCAATTTCGAGTATTTTATCTGTTGCCGGTTCGAGGCCTGTCATTTCCAGGTCGAGCCAGATAAGATTTGATTTATGAAAAGACATAGTTACCTTAGCGGTGCTTTCCTTTAGATCCAACGCATTTAGATATATCATATTAGTATCATCAGTCGACCTAAAGCTTTTTTTTCAAAAAGCCCGACATTTACTCAAGTTATAGGCCAAAAGTGGCAAAACAAAAGAAATTAAGTAAAGGCCAATCGCGTCGAATTAAGGCCAATCATCAAAAACGCCTCTCTAATGCAGATAAAAAGCAACAGAAAGGGGCAACTGTGCAATGGCAAAATGACAATTTAGGCCCTGCCGAAAATGCGGTTGTGATCAGTCGATTTGGCCAACATGCCGATATCGAAACCGAATCAGGCGAAGTATTGCGCTGTAATATACGCAGAACAGTATCGAGCCTTGTATGTGGTGATGAAGTTATTTTTCGCCGTGCAAAAGTTAGCGAAGGCGACTTAGCAGGCGTTATTGAAGCAACCCATGAGCGCCGCTCACAACTAACGCGCCCTGATTTTTATGACGGGGTGAAAGTCGTCGCTGCCAATATCGACCAAATTTTAATGGTCTCTGCAGTACTGCCTGAGTTTACGCCAAACATTATCGACCGCTATTTAGTTGCCTGTGAAGACATGGGGATTGAGCCTATTTTAGTGCTTAACAAAATAGATTTAATTGACGATGAAGGCCTTGCTTTTATTGATGAAATTCTCGATATCTATCGCGACCTTGGTTATCAAGTACTATTAGTCAGTAATAAAACCGGTCAAGGCATTGCTGAGCTTAAACAAAAACTGGTCGATAAAAACAGCATTTTTGTTGGTCAAAGTGGTGTGGGTAAATCAACCTTAGTAAACACTGTACTGCCAGATGCAGACATCCTAACCCAAGAAGTCTCTGAGAACAGCGGCCTTGGTCAACACACAACAACCGTATCGCGATTACACCATTTACCAAGTGGTGGTAACCTAATCGACTCACCAGGAATTCGTGAGTTTGGCTTATGGCATTTAGATGTTGAGCGCGTTACATGGTGCTTTAAAGAGTTCCGTGATTTTATTGGTGGCTGTCGTTTTCGCGATTGTAAGCATTTAAACGATCCTGGCTGTATAATTCGCCAAGCTGTTGATGATGGTGAAATTTCAGAACTTCGTTTTGACAGTTACCACCGAATTTTAGAAACTATGGCCGACGGCCGTGCTGGTGCACGCGCTCCTCGCGTATAACTATTTAGGAAATAACAAGTGAGTTTAGATAAATTCAAAATTGCTATGCAATATGCCATGCCAAAACATTTCATTTCGCACATGGTTGGCAAGTTAGCAGCAGCAAAAGCGGGTGGCTTAACAACGGCCTTAATTAAATTGTTTATCAAACAATACAAAATTGATATGAGTGAGGCTAAATACCCAGATCCAGCTCATTACAAAACTTTTAATGAGTTTTTCACTCGCCCATTAAAAGAAGGTATTCGTCCACTTGCTGAAGAAAGCGACATTATTGCTCACCCAGTTGATGGTGCAATTAGCCAATTAGGCGATGTAGTAGACGGTCAAATCATCCAAGCAAAAGGCCATGACTACAGCTTACAAGCACTCCTTGGTGGCAAAGAAGAAGACACAGCGCCGTTTTTAGGCGGTAAATTTGCCACTATTTATTTAGCGCCTAAAGATTACCACCGTATTCACATGCCTGTTGATGGTACGCTGAGCAAAATGATCTACGTACCGGGTGATTTATTTTCGGTAAATCCGTTAACAGCGCAAAATGTACCTAACCTATTTGCTCGTAACGAGCGTGTTGTGGCTATCTTTGAGACTGAAATTGGCCCGCTAGCCATGGTACTTGTTGGTGCAACAATTGTTGCTAGCATCGAGACTATTTGGGCAGGCACAGTCACGCCACCAGCAGGTAAAGATGTATTTAGTTGGAATTACCCAACCACAGGTGACAACGCGATTACTCTGAAGAAGGGTGAAGAAATGGGTCGCTTTAAGTTAGGCTCGACCGTTATTTTAGCCTGGGGTGCAAATCAAGCTGAGTTCTTATCAGATCAACACCCAGAAACAGTGACGCGCATGGGCACACCATTTGCGAAAATTAACGACTAATAAGTTCAATTTAGCAAACCACTTGAGCAAAAGTGGTTTGCTTAAAATTCACAATAAATCGCGCCTACACTCCACGATTACACTCTGAGCATTCACTATCTTTTTGAATATTAAAGCGCTGCTGCATTAGTGTTAGCCCGTCAAATTGAATAAATTCGCTGCCCGTTTTATGGCCAAGCAATATATTGATAGCCAATAAACTTTGCATGCTTCCCATAACACCCAATAGCGGGCTCAATACCCCAGCATTGTCACAATTAAGCGCTGTTTGCTCCTCCGTTTGCGGGAATATACAGCCATAGCAAGGGCTTTGTTCATCACGAAAATCAAAACTCATCACCTGCCCCTGCGTTGCAATAGCCGCAGCTGAAACAAGCGGAATAGATTTAGCTAAACAATAGCGATTAACCAAATAGCGGGTAGCAAAGTTATCACTGCAATCAAGAATGATGTCAGCACCTTCAAGTAGCTCAGCACAGTTACTTTCATCAAGCTTTTGGCATAGAGGCTTAACCGTAATTTGATTATTTAAACTGCTTAACATTTTGGCAGCCGCCTGTGTTTTTGCCTGCCCCATGTGGTTTACTTTATAGAGTATTTGTCGCTGTAGATTCGAAAGCTCAACTTTATCGTCGTCAATCAAAGTGAGCGTTCCTATTCCTGCTGCCGCTAAATAAAACAGTGCCGGTGAGCCAAGCCCACCAGCTCCTACAACCACAATATGTGCAGCCTTTAACTTTTGCTGCCCCGCATGCCCCACCTCTTTTAATAGCAAGTGGCGGCTATAACGAATTTGCTCTTTGTCGCTTAACGCGCTCATATTATGACTGACCTTCGACCAGCTGTTTTAACTTGGCAATGGCTGCTTGGTAGTCTTCGGCTTCAGTAATCGCACGCACTACGGCAACACTGCCAACACCCGTGCTAGCAACTTGCTCAGCACGTGATAAATCAATCCCGCCAATTGCAACCGTTCGATAATCGGCCATCAACGGCACAAATTTTTCTAGCTTTTCTAAGCCCTGAATTTGCCCAGTCATGTCTTTGGTGGTGGTTGGATAAATAGCACCAAACGCCATATAACTTGGTCTGTAATTATGCGCGCGTAGCATCTCATAAAAGCCATGAGTCGACACACCTAAGCGTAACCCCGCCTCTTTTATGGCAATTAAATTAGCGGTTTGTAAGTCTTCTTGCCCTAAATGCACACCATAAGCGCCGTGCTTAATCGCCAATTGCCAATAATCATTGATATACACCTGCGCATCGTACTTCTGCCCCAGCATAACCGCACTTGCAATCGACTCATCAAGTGCTGCATCGTCTGCATTTTTCATTCTTAATTGAACTGTTTTAACCCCTTCGGCTAAACACTTCTCTAACCAATCAACTGTATCTACAACGGCATATAGACCAAGCTGTTTAGAGTCGCACTCGGCAAAACCTGCGGCCATGGTAAAGTCAACCGGGCAATCAAAGTCGAGTTCATCACCTAGCCAACTTCCCGCCTCGATGACTTGTGGGTAATCTGCTAGATTTGTTGGAAAGCAAGTGTTCGCAACGGGGCCAATCCCTTCACCATATCGAACGGCTGCTTTTAATCCTTGGTTTATATAGGCTTTTGCTAAAATAAAGGCATCTTTGAGTGGATACTGTTTAGATAAACACGCTGCAATAACAGAAGCCATACTGCATCCAGTACCGTGACTATGCGGAGTTTGAATTTTTTCGTTACCAAGCCAATATTCCTGCTCACCTTGCACGCAGTAATCAATGCAATAGCCACTTGGGTAATCCCAATGACCCCCTTTGATAATCACCGCTTTTGCACCAAAGTCAGTTAACTTTTCTGCGGCTTCTTTCACTGCGCTTGGGCCAATCAAATAAACACCGGTTAATAGCTGCGTTTCGTGGGTGTTCGGTGTTACTACATCGACTAATGGCAATAAGCACTCTTTAATGGCACTAACAGTATCTTCTTCTGTTAATAAATCACCACTTGAGGCAATGGCAACCGGATCATAAACAACCAAAGGCGGCTCTGCCCAAGTTGCTTTGTAATGTTTTAAATGCTCACTAATAAGCTGTATTTGCTGCACATTGGCAAGCATGCCAATTTTAATCACACTGGCAGGCATATCACTGGCTAAGGCTAATAGTTGCGACTCAATCACTTCTGTTGAAATCGGGTTAAGTGCTTCTACACCTAAACTATTTTGTGCCGTTAAAGCAGTAATAACCGTACAGCCATGTACATTAAAACTTTGCATTGACTTGATGTCGGCTTGAATTCCTGCACCGCCGCCCGAATCTGAGCCAGCTATGGTCCATACAACCTGATTCATGTTATTCCTCACATTTTATTCTTGATGCCAAAATGGCATTCCGAGCGTCGGCGTTGATGGGCTTGCTACGTCTTTTTCTGGCATCGCTTTAGCCAAATAGCTATATCGCCCCGCTTCAACCGCACTCTTAAACGCTTTACTCATCGTTACTGGGCAACCTGCACCTGCAATCGCCGAATTTAATAATACGGCATCATACCCTAATTCAAGCGCTTGACAGGCATGAGATGGTAAACCTAAGCCCGCATCAACAATTAAAGTATGGTTTGGCAAGCGCTCACGGATCATTTTTAAGTTGTAAGGATTCAGTAAGCCTTTACCCGTGCCAATCGGTGCCCCCCAAGGCATAAGTACTTCGCAGCCTAAATCAGCGAGGCGCTGACACAGCACTAAATCATCTGTGCAATAAGGTAAAACTTTAAAGCCATCGGCCAATAAAATTTTAGTGGCTTCGAGCAGTGCGATTGGATCGGGCTGTAAATTATATTCATCACCAATCAACTCTAACTTGATCCAATCAGTGGCAAACACTTCGCGGCACATTTGTGCCAAGGTCACCGCTTCTTTCACACTATGACAACCCGCCGTATTAGGCAGCACCTTTAACCCGGTGTTTTTTATCAATTGCCAAAAATCATCACCCGCAGCAACGCTTTGCTGACGTCTTAATGAAACCGTGACAATCTCAGCCTGTGAGGCCACTATCGAATCCTGCATAACACTAGGTGAAGGATACAATGCTGAGCCTATCAGTAACCGACTCGTAAACTGCTCACCATAAACCGAAAAACTATCCATCTTAGCCTCCTTGAATTGGCGACAATAACTCAATGCTGTCGCCTTCGTTGAGGGTTTTAGCATCGCATTGACTGCGCGGTACAAAGTCACCATTAACGGCAACGGCAAATGGCGGTCTTGCGCCAAACTGGCTCAACGCCTGAGTGAGCGATGTATTTTCGTTCACTGTAACTGACTGACCATTAATTAAAATATTCATTTTTATCCTTTAGCAATTAAGCTCACTGCGTCATCAACCACCTGAGGCGCGAGTAAATAGCCATGACGGTACAAGCCATTAATACTGATCACTCGACCTTGCTTTGTGACTTTCGGGCGGTTGTCTGCAAACGCTGGACGAAGCCCTGATTGCAAGCTCTCGATACGCCCTTCAGCAAAGCCGCTATGCACCGTATAAGCAGCAGACAATAACTCCAGCGCCGAGCGCACGGTGACTTTACCGCGGTCTTGCGATTCGATTTCAGTCGCACCAATCACAAATTGATGATTTGGCTTTGGAGCAATATAAATTGGGTAACGCGGATGCATCAGTCGTATCGGTCTGGTTAGGTTCACCTCTGGTGCATATAAACGCGCCACCTCCCCTCTTACTCCACGCAGTAAGGGTTCAGCCTGTTTAGCACCCAAGCCGCGACAATCAAATACATAATCATAGCTTTGCCCATTCACTTGATGGGCGTTCAATTCAACTTTACAGCCAAAGTTAAATTGCACTCCTTGCGAGGTAAGCTTTTTAAAACTAGCGCAATAAAATGCCTGATTATCGAGCTGCCCTTCACAAGGTAAATACACACCTTGATGGAAACGCCCAGCTAGATCTGGCTCAAGATCAGTGATTTGAGTGCCAACCAATGCCTGTGCCTGATAGCTTTCAAGTGGTTTTAAGCGGCTCACAAAACTTTGTAAATCGCCCTTATCTTGCTGATGAGCAACCACTAAACTGCCTGTTTGTTGAAAATACACCGCTTCATCGAGCTCACGTAAAATTTGCTGCCAACGAATGATGCTATTAAGCCCTTGTATGGCTAAATCCTGTTCACACAGGACTGATTCTGCAAGGGGGGCTAACATCGCTGCAGCAACGCTACCGGCACTGTTGCTAGCATGTTCATCATCTTGTTCAAACACACTTAACTGATGCTCTTTAGCAAGTGCTAATGCAGTTAAACGGCCAGTTAAACCAAAGCCCAATATCGCTATCTTTAATGACATAAACTTTCTAGGCCTAAGCTCTAGGCCCTAGGTAAATGCCCAGAGCCTATCGCTGATGCCTAGCTCCATCAATTAAACTGCTTTGTGGTAAATCTCAGAGCCTGTTTTTTTGAACTCGTCTGATTTCGCTTTCATTTCGGCTTCAACATCGACCATTTTGATTTCGATAGCATCACCTACGTTATTCGGATCTATGCCTCTTGCTTCAAGATCTTTGGCGTAATCACGAACTTCTTGAGTGATCTTCATCGAGCAGAACTTAGGGCCACACATAGAGCAGAAATGTGCAATCTTGCCTGATTCTTGTGGCAATGTTTCGTCGTGATATTCGCGGGCGCGTTCAGGGTCTAAACCTAGGTTAAATTGGTCGTGCCAACGGAACTCAAAGCGCGCTTTTGATAATGCGTTGTCACGCTCTTGCGCACCCGGGTGGCCTTTTGCCAAATCGGCAGCATGAGCAGCAATTTTGTAAGTGATTAAACCTTCTTTAACGTCTTCTTTGTTAGGTAAGCCTAAATGCTCTTTAGGGGTTACATAACAAAGCATGGCACAGCCGTACCAAGCAATTTGCGCAGCGCCAATACCTGATGTGAAATGATCGTACCCCGGTGCAATATCCGTGGTTAATGGACCAAGCGTGTAAAACGGTGCTTCTTCACAGTGTTTTAGCTGCTCTTCCATGTTCTCTTTGATCATATGCATTGGCACATGGCCAGGGCCTTCGATGAACACTTGCACATCATGTTTCCAAGCAAGTTTTGTCAACTCACCTAAAGTACGTAATTCGCTGAATTGGGCTTCGTCATTAGCATCGGCAATAGAGCCCGGGCGCAGACCATCACCTAATGAAAAACACACATCATACTGTTTTAAAATTTCACAGATTTCTTCAAAGTGCGTGTATAAGAAGTTTTCTTTATGGTGCGCTAAACACCATTTCGCCATGATTGAGCCACCTCGCGAAACAATACCGGTAACACGCTTTGCCGTCATCGGCACGTAACGCAGCAATACCCCAGCATGAATAGTAAAGTAATCAACACCTTGCTCTGCTTGTTCAATCAAGGTATCGCGGAAAATCTCCCACGTTAGGTCTTCAGCCACACCATTTACTTTTTCAAGCGCTTGATAGATTGGTACTGTACCAATTGGCACTGGCGAATTACGTACCACCCATTCACGGGTTTCGTGAATATAGCGACCCGTTGATAAGTCCATCACCGTGTCGGCGCCCCAACGAGTCGACCACACCATTTTTTCTACTTCTTCTTCGATTGATGATGTGACCGACGAATTACCAATATTCGCGTTCACCTTAACTAAGAAGTTTCGGCCAATGATCATCGGCTCAGTTTCAGGATGGTTGATGTTGTTAGGAAGCACGGCGCGGCCACGGGCAATTTCATCACGCACAAATTCAGGGGTAATAAAATCAGGAATGCTAGCGCCAAACGATTCGCCTTTGTGCTGGGCTGCTAGTAACTCTTCACGAATTTTAGCGCGTCCCATGTTTTCACGAATTGCGACATATTCCATTTCAGGCGTCACAATGCCTTGTCGCGCATAATGCATTTGGGTCACGTTTTTACCCGCTTTTGCACGGCGGATCTTTGGTAGATGTTCAAAGCGGATATGATCTAACCCTTCATCTGCCATTCGCTGTTGAGAAAACTGCGAAGTCACTGAGTCTAAAATTTCAGTGTCGCCGCGGCTTTCAATCCACTTTTCACGGTATTTCTCAAGGCCCTTGCGCACATCAAGTTGAAAATCTGGGTCAGTATATGGACCTGATGTATCGTAAACACGAATTGGCGCGTTAGGCTCAAATACAGGGTTCTCTTCAGTGCCACCGATAAAAGTATCGCTGAGAGTGATTTCACGCATCCCTACTCGTA
This sequence comes from Pseudoalteromonas sp. P1-8, assembly GCF_001399985.1. NCBI lineage: Bacteria > Pseudomonadati > Pseudomonadota > Gammaproteobacteria > Alteromonadales > Pseudoalteromonadaceae > Pseudoalteromonas > Pseudoalteromonas sp. P1-8. Next base: position 19,647 of record NZ_LJSO01000014.1, on the reverse strand, counting down.
CATTGTCTTGTGTACCTTCTACATAAACTTTATGAGAATTAGGAAACGGTTGCCCTGTTAAGTTATAAATATAATCTGATGCAGCCGCGCGGACTTCGCGGCGAGATGGTTTAGTTGTTGTGTTTGACATGACTTACCTCATTGCTTTAAGGGTTGTCTTGTCAGATATTGCAAATGCAATAGAGAGTGGCAAACGCCATTGGATCGTCAATAAGCTAAGTGCTTACTAGTGCAGCCTGTACCGCTTATGCCCCAAAAATTTGGCGCACAAGCGCCCAGTGAGGCAGCTTGTTCCCTACGCAGGTGTTAGCCTGATCAGGTTCACGGATCCCGCTTTCGCGATCTCAGCCTTATTAAAGGCACTCCGACAAGTATAAATTCGTTTCTTTTAAAACGCCCTGAGTGTACGTCAGTTAAAAATTTGCTGCAAGCTCAGCTACTTTAGTTTTTTGCAATGAAGGTAAAGTGGTGCTCACCTTGCAAGGTCAGTTGCTCACCAGTTAAAGTAATGGCCGCACCTTCTTTTAGCGTTGACAGTAATTGCTGCTCAAGCGCATCAACTTGCTCACCACAAGATTTACGTGTCATACCTAACTTATTTACTGTTAGCGTATCTTCGCTGAGCGCACCTTCACCAAAAAATTTATTACAGCCAGCAAAGCCGTTAACCTGCATCGCTTCGATAAAACGCAGCGAGGCTGTTTGGGATACAGGAATGGCTAAACCATTCACTTTTGATAATTGCCACTGTGTATATTTTAATTGCTCACTAGTGACTGTCCCTGTCGATGAGCAGCCCATGCAAAATAATACTAAAAGGAGGGGCAAGGCTACTAACTTCATATTTTTTTACGATTCAAATTTCAATGTAGTAATAATAACAACATTTAACGCAATTGATCGTTAAAAAAACATGTTTTATCTGTAAAAAATTGTTCTAAGTTAGCTTTTTAAATAACAACGCAGACTATTTGAATAAGTTATCGACTTCTTCTGGTAAAAAAGGACGACCTTTTTCATTTACCGACGTGCCAATCACCAAAGCTTGCAGCATCACTTTATCATCATGTTTACGATACACCGTTTGCCTAAAAGCAAACTTTAAACGGCTGATACGCTCAGGCTCAACTGCAACGTAAAACTCATCGCCCGGCACTAGTGATGCCTTGTAATCCATTTCGCTTCGCAGCACGACAAGGTTTACTTTTTCTCTTGCTAGCTTTGCAAAGTCGATACCTTGAGCATGTAAAAACTCATGGCGAGCATGCTCTAGGTAATTAAAATAAACACTGTTATTAACAATGCCTTGTAAATCACACTCATAATCACGCACTTTAAAGTCTACTTTAAAGGTCATAGTCGTATTCCTAATCAATTTACGTATAATTGCCTGCGTTTATACCATAAAAATTGATTTTATAGCCATTTGGCTAGCTAGGTTGCTAGAATAGCAGTCCCGAAAATGGAGTTAAGAATCCGCATGAAACGACGTTTATCATTATTATCTGCTGCCATCCTGCCTTTATTTGCAGCATCTTCGATTGCTTACGCTGAAGACGGTGATCTAGAAACGATTGAAGTTACCGGTGATTTCAAAAGAGAAAGCATTCAAACCCTTAGTGCTAGCGCAAGCTTGTTTTCAGATCATGAAATCAATCAACGCGGTGCAAAGTTTTTAGATGAGATGCTTGCTAGTGCAGCGAATGTAAACTTTACCTCTGGTGCATCTCGTGGTCGTTTCGTGCAAATTCGTGGTGTTGGTTTACGCTCACAGTTTGTTGACCCTATTAATCCTTCGGTTGGCTTAGTGATCGACGGTATTAACTACTCTGGTTTAGGCGGCAGTTCACTGTTATTTGATATCGACCAAGTTGAAATTTATCGCGGCCCACAAGGGACTCGCTTTGGTGCTGATGCCTTAGCTGGCATGATTCAAATGGAATCTGCAACACCCACTCTTGACCCAAGTGTGAAAATACAATTAGGTGCGGGCAACTACAACAGCTATGAAGCAGGTATTGCCGCAGGTACGGGTATTACCGACGACACAGCAGTACGCGCCAGCATTTATCAACGTGAGTCTGATGGGTATGTAGAAAACCGTTATTTAGGTGAAGATACCCAGCAACAAGATGAGCTTGTTTCTCGCTTTAAGTTACACAGCCAATTGACCGAGCATTTGCGTACTGAACTGAATGTACATTACATCGATATAAATAACGGCTATGACGCATTCACACTAGATAACAGCCGTTACAGTGTTGCTGATGAGCCAGGCCAAGACAACCAAGAAAGCATTGCGGTTGGCCTAGCAAACATATACACCGGCTTTGACTTTTTTGATGTTAGCTTAAACCTATCTGGTATCGACAGCGAGCTGTTATACAGCTATGACGAAGACTGGGTGTGTAATGATGAAGCCCAACCTGAGTTATGTGCTGCTGGCTTGCATGATTGGGGTTATAGCTCAACAGATGCTTACTTTCGCGATCGCCAAGATCAAGCGGCTGAGCTGCAATTTAGTGGTAAATCTGGTGAGTGGGTCGCAGGCATTTACTATCAAGGCCGCGAAGTTGACTTAGAACGTCAATACACTTGGCTTGCGCAACCATTTACCTCAAATTATGAAACCAGCAATATTGCTGCATACGGTCAATTAGCAACACCTATTGGCCCAAAAACAACCTTAATTACAGGTTTGCGTGTTGAGCAGTATCAAGGCGACTACATTGACAATAACGGTTTTATTGAAGAAACCGATGATGTCATGGTGGGCGGTAAGCTTGCACTTGAATACCAAGTTATTGATCGCACCATGATTTACACCAGCATTACTCGTGGCTATAAAGCTGGCGGTATTAACTCTGAAGCTTTAGCAAAAGCAAAAGACGAAGGCTTAAACCTAGATGCTGATTTCTTTGCTAATCACACATCATTTGCCCCTGAATATCTATGGAGCGGTGAGTTTGGTGTGAAAGGCAGCTCTTTGGACGATAAGTTTGTGTTACGTCTTGCCGCTTTCTACATGTACCGTGAAGATATGCAGCTAAAATCGTGGCAAGTTGAAGGCCAAAAATTCACAGGCTATATCGATAACGCAAGCTCTGGCGAAAACTATGGTTTAGAAATTGAAGGCAGCTTCCAAGCTACTGACAATTTACTACTAACGGGTAGTGCAGGTTATCTACATACAGAAATCAATGACTTTGTTGCACAATCAGGCCTAGATCAAGATGGTCGAGATCAAGCACAAGCTCCTAAATACCAATATGCATTCACTGCGCGTTATAACTTTACGCCAGCACTTTATGCATCAATTGGTGTAGAAGGCAAAGACGATTACTACTTCTCTGATAGCCATAACTCAAAAGCACCTAGCAGCAACTTAGTGAATGCTTCATTTGGTTATGAAAGTGATAATTGGAGTATTAATGCATGGGCACGTAACTTATTTGACGAAGACGTACCGACTCGTGGTTTTGAGTTTGGTAACGATCCATTAGACGGTTACACCACTCATACATACACACAACTTGGCGAACCTATGGTTGCCGGTGTGACATTTATTTACGAGCTATAAGCAATTTGGTGCTAGGTTTTTTACCTAGCACCCAAACACCTAGAGCCAAGAGCCAAGAGCCAAGAGCCAAGAGCCAAGAGCCAAATAAGTTAAGCCCTTTCAACATCAAAGGCGAGTACGTCTTTAATCTTTTGTTTATTCGTTGCCAGCATAATGAGTCGATCAATACCCAGTGCGACACCCGCACATTGTGGTAAGCCATGCTCTAGTGCAGCTATTAAACGCTCATCCATTGGCACTTGTTTTAATCCATTCGCTTCACGGTATTGATTATCTTCACTAAAACGAGCTGCTTGCTCTTTGCCATTGGTCAGCTCATTAAAGCCGTTTGCCAGTTCCATATTTTTAAAATATAACTCAAAGCGCCCTGCTACTCGCTCATCGTGCTGACAAATTTGCGCAAGAGCGGCTTGCGATGCAGGAAAATGATAAACGAAACAAGGCTTTTCTTGGCCAATCGTTGGCTCAACCTTCATACAAAATAATAGCTGTAACAAGGTATCGCGATGTGTTTCATTCGCGGCAATATCGACAAAGCCCTGCTCTGTTGCTAGTTGCTGCAATGTGCTGATATCAGCAGTTAAAGGATCTACACCTAAGGCGTTCATAAAGGCTTGCTGATAAGTGAGTCGCTCTGCGCTTTCTACGCCAAGCACCAATTGCATAAGCTCATCCATTTCATCCATAAGCGCAAATTCATCAAAACCCGGACGATACCACTCAAGCATTGTAAATTCAGGATTATGATGACTACCCGCCTCTTCATTACGAAAGGCTTTGCATAGCTGGAAAATAGCCCCAGAGCCTGCAGCAAGTAAACGCTTCATGGCAAACTCAGGTGATGTTTGCAAATAAAGTGGTAAGCCACCAGCATGACCAGGACCAACAAACTCGGTACTAAATGTCGCTAAATGCACATCGGTTACACTGGCCGCACTTAAGCTTGGCGTTTCAACCTCCATAACATCACGATCATAAAAGAACTCGCGAATACGGCGGATGATAGCGGCACGGTGGCGTAAAGTTTCAATATCGGCGCTTGGTTGCCAAAGGACATTAGACATAAAGTGTTTCCCAAAAAAAATCCCAGCAGAAGCTGGGATTTTATAATAAATTGCTTAACAAAGCCTGTTACTTAACACGGCTCACGTATTCACCGCTACGTGTATCAACTTTGATCACTTCGCCGATTTGTACGAATAGAGGAACACGAACAACAGCACCTGTGCTTAATGTTGCTGGTTTACCGCCAGTACCCGCTGTATCACCTTTTAGACCTGGATCTGTTTCAGTAATTTCTAATTCAACGAAGTTTGGTGGAGTCACAGCGATTGGGCTACCGTTCCAAAGCGTGATTGTACAAACGTCATTTTCAACTAACCATTTTGCATTGTCGCCAAGCGCTTTTTCGTCAGCAGCGATTTGCTCAAATGTTTCGTTGTTCATGAAGTGCCAGAACTCACCGTCAGTGTATAGATACGCTAAATCTGTATCCATTACGTCTGCACCTTCAACTGATTCACCTGACTTGAATGTTTTTTCTAGTACTTTACCTGTGATAAGTTTACGAATACGAACACGGTTAAACGCCTGGCCTTTACCTGGTTTTACCATTTCATTTTCTAAGATGCTGCAAGGTTCGCCATCTAACATAATTTTTAGGCCGCCCTTGAACTCATTGGTGCTATAATTCGCCATCGTTTCCTCTGTCTAAATAATTTCGAGTAATCTACGTGTCAATGATACAAAGAAATGAAGTAAATTTGCATAAAAACTGGCAAAAAGAATTGGCAAATGTTGTCACTTGTCCTGAACGCTTGCTAGAAATGCTAGGATTATCAAGCAAAGTAGACGAAAAAGACCTCAAAGCACGCAGTCTTTTTCCTGTCCGCGTGCCACTGCCTTTTATCAAAAAAATGCGTTATGGCGACATAAACGACCCTCTTTTGCTGCAAGTGATGCCAAGACACCAAGAGTTTTTAGCAAAAACAGGTTACGACAAAGATCCTCTAAAAGAGCAAGATAACAACCAACCTGGTTTGTTACACAAGTATCGCTCTCGGGTTTTAGTGATGTTTAAAACCGGCTGTGCTGTAAATTGCCGTTATTGTTTTAGACGCCATTTTCCTTATCAAGAAAACCAATTAAACAAACGCAGCTTGATTGACGCACTGGCTTACATAAAAGCAGACAGCAATATCAACGAGGTCATTTTAAGTGGTGGCGATCCATTGATGGCCAAAGACGATGCTGTTAGTTGGTTTATGGATGAGTTAGAGCAGCTTCCGCAAATTAAACGCATGCGTATTCACAGCCGCTTACCTGTTGTGATCCCAGCAAGAATTACCGATGAGCTATGTGCACGCTTTGTTGCATCGCCCTTAAAGGTGGTGTTTATAAATCATATCAATCACGCTAACGAAATTGATGATGACTTTAAAGCGGCCATGCAAAAGTTAAAAGCTGCGGGAGTGACGTTATTAAATCAGGCGGTGTTACTAAAAGATGTGAATGATTCTGTCGAGTCGCAAGTTGCATTAAGTGAAGCGCTATTTGAGGCAGATATACTTCCTTACTACTTACATCTACTAGATAAAGTTGAGGGTGCTAGCCATTTTGATATCGCTGAGAGTCAGGCACGGGAAATCGTGACGGCTATGCTGGCAGCATTGCCGGGGTTCTTAGTTCCTAAGCTTGTGCGCGAGATCGGCGGCGAAAAAAGTAAAACGCCAATCGATCTCAATCTAAGTTAAACGTATACGTTTACGTTGTTACCTAGTGTCGCAGTTACCGACTTAGCAGGTGTTTGTGCAGCACTGGTGTTCATTGCTGCGCCTTCGATAAGTGCAAGTGCCGCAGCACCATCAGCCTTTTGCTGTTTTTTAGCAAGCGATGCGCTGTAAACCTCTGCGCTTTCACCACCGCCACTCATCGCTGGTAAGCTTGATCCTGATATATTCATAGTTCATTACCTGACTTTTTATGACAATCCACGTACTATATCGGCATTGCAGTCTAAAGCTTTAGGAAAAAAATGGATTCAATTATTGAACAACTCAATGCTAACCTAAAAATCGTTTATCGTCAGGCACTTGATGCTGATAAAAAATTAGATGATTTACAGCAGCAAGGCCATGGCAAATTCAAAGCCTTATTTGCAAAAGATGCTGGCTTTGATTTTGAAGCGAAACGCTTTAAACCTTACGTTCTCGATGTTGCTGCTGATGTAGAAAGCTTAAGCAACGACGGTATGGACGAAGAAAAACTGAAAAAAACCGTTATTAAACTGCAACAGTTACTACAACTGTTAGCGACGTTTAAATAAATTAACGAATAAATTTATAGTGGCTCTTTAGCTTTGAGTTCAACAAGGTATATTTAGTGTTAAAACTCATATAGTTAATTTTGGCAGCGCTTTTATATCTTGTTAATTATGCACACAAAAGCAAAAACATTCGATATAAAGTTGCTGCCATAAAAACGTATTTATTCAGCTGAGTCAATTGACGGAAGTACTTTATCCTCAAACCACTCGGCTATCAGTTTATTATCGTAATAGTATGAATCTTTGTAACGCATTACGATACCATCTAGATAGCTCATATCTTTAAGTTTCAAATTGCTATCTTTACTAACAACTTTCCCGTCATTACTCTTAACGGTGTAATTTAAAGTAATTTTAGGTGAGTATGTCGAAGTCATTACACGAGGCTCGGTGCCATTACCATTACCATTGCCTAACAGAACTTCACCAGCTAAATCCAAATCTGTTACCTCAACAGAAAAAACATAACCATCAGGCAATTTACTTGCTAATTTTCTAAACGTTTTTTCGTGGTTACGCTTAACGCTGTTATAGTAATTTTCTTTTTTCCAATTGCTCCCTGGACGCACATCACTGTATTCATCAAAATTATGCCATTTTACTTCGGCTTCTCCTGAATAGGCAAAAGCAGGTAAAAGTAAACCTGTTACAAGTAACACTTTATTGATTTTAATCATTCCATTTCTCCGTTAGATATCAAACAATTACATAATCAATATTTATAAAATGTAACATGTGATTACTAAATAAAAATCATGTAATAGAATAACAATATGGTTCAAAATGTAACCAATTTCAAGACTAAGAGTTCCTTTTTTGTCTTAGGTATTGAACGTTAAATGAATAAGCTAAAAGAAAAATTTATATATGGAGATTCCAAATCAGATAAAATTTAAAAGTTGTAGCAGCGATTAAATATGTATTTACTTTGTAAAATATACTTACAGCTACAGCAACATAATTACTAAATTTACTCACCCAAATTTAACGACGGCAGTAACTCATCTTCAAACCAATCAGTGATTAAGCGCTTGTCATAATAATAGGCTTCGTCGCGCCCCATTTTTATGCGATCCATGAAACCCATGTCTTTAAGCTTTACATCGTTTGCTTCACTTATCACTTTACCGTCTTTATCCGTAACTGAATAATTTAGGTCGATACGCGGAAAATAAATTGGTTTAATAATGCGCAATTCATTCATGGTACCAAAACGCACATCACCCGCTAGGTCTAGCTCTGTCACTTCAACATTGAAGGTGTAGCCTTCAGGTAACTTTTCAGCAAGTTTGTTAAAGTGTTTTTCAAAACTCTTCGCCACGTTCTTATGAAATGAACCTTTTGGTGAGTTGTTTCCGGGGCGAACATCGCGGTAATCGTTGAAGTCATGCCATTTAACTTTTGCTTCTCCTGCGTGAGCAAAAGCGGGTAGTGCAATGACCATTGCTAAGGCAATTTTTTTTACTGTATTCATCTGTTTCTCCACTTAACAGGTATAGCTAATAATTAAATTTTAGCTGCTGACAATTAACTATAGCTTAATATCTAAACACTTAGGTGTAACCAATATGGTGCAAAATGTAATCAAAAACAAGCGATTCATGTTTTTGCTTTATCGCCGTAAATCACAATTAATTCATGTAATTTAGGCCGAAATGTGATGAAATAAGGCTAATTCAACCAGGTATAGTTCATGGATATTTTATGACCATTTTAGTCACCGGCGGAGCCGGATACATCGGTTCTCACACCGTATTAGAGTTATTACAACAAGGTACTGACGTTGTTGTACTCGATAACTTAAGCAATTCATCAAATGAGTCACTGGCTCGGGTAAAACAAATTACTGGCAAAGACGTCACGTTTTATCAAGGTGATATTTTAGATAGAGCCTGTTTAGACAAGATCTTCAGTGAACACACGATTGATAGTGTTATTCACTTCGCAGGTTTAAAAGCGGTTGGTGAATCGGTTGTAAAACCTATCGAGTATTATCAAAACAACGTACAGGGTACACTGACTCTGGTTGATGCAATGCGTGATGCTGGCGTATTTAAGTTAGTATTTAGCTCATCAGCAACGGTATACGGTGACCCAGCAAGCTTGCCAATTCGCGAAGACTTCCCAGTTGGTGGCACGACTAACCCTTATGGCACATCAAAGCTTATGGTTGAAATGATGCTGCAAGATATCGCGAAATCAGATGAACGCTTTGCCTTTGTTATCTTACGTTACTTTAACCCTGTCGGCGCACATGAATCTGGTCTTATTGGTGAAGACCCAAATGGTATTCCTAACAACTTATTACCTTATATTTCGCAAGTCGCTGTGGGTAAGCTAGAAAAGCTAGGTGTATTTGGGGATGACTACGATACTGTAGATGGTACAGGTGTTCGTGACTATATCCATGTCGTCGATTTAGCATTAGGTCACTTAAAAGCGCTGAACCGAATTGCAAGTGATACAGGTGCGCACGTATTTAACCTAGGCACAGGTAATGGTTATTCAGTACTGCAAATGGTTACCGCTTTTGAGAAAGCCAGTGGTCAAGCCGTTCCATACCAAATTTCGCCGCGCCGAGCTGGCGATATTGCAGCTTGCTACGCAGCTCCAGAAAAAGCGTTAAAAGAGCTTGGCTGGCAAGCTGAGCGTGGTATCGATGAGATGATGCAGGATACATGGCGCTGGCAAAGCAATAACCCGAACGGTTACAAATAGTCAAAGTCATTATAAGGCCGATGTTCACACATCGGCTTTTTAATTTGATGAGGCTTTCTTAAGCTGCGCAATACCCCAGAAAAGTATCCCTGCCCCCGTGCACGATAAGAAAAAGAACAACCCTAAGCCGACAGGCGATCCCCAAAACAAAATACTGTATAAAACTTCCATCTCTATATCCTTTATTATTATTTGAATTGTAAGTTATATAAGTTTTAGGAATAGCTCGTCAAGTCGCACATCAGCGCATCGCTTGAATACTCTCAAGCGCTACAGCTAGCTGTGCTTTTAGTTTTTTATAGCGTACATAAACAGCCAGCACGATAATGCCATTAACACCAAGCTGGATAAGCCATAGGCTGTATGTTTTAAACATAACCATATTAAACAAGGCAACGATTAACAAAGCGCACCAAAGAACAACGCAGCCAATAAAACTCACATGCCAGTAATGAATTTGATGCTTCAGCTGGCTTTCTTTAAAATTAAGCATTGCATTAACGTCTAACGTTTCTGCTCGCCAAAGCTTTCGTCTTAAACGGTATGACCAAATTCCAAAACCTAAAGGAATAGGCACTAATAGCGCAAACATAATGGTTTCATAAGTATCTTGTGCCTCAAACAACATGGCGTAAATACAAAATACGGTTACCACAACACCTAAAAATGAGTCGATTAACCCTTTTAGCTTTAACTTAGTTCGCGACTTTTGCGTTTGCGCTATTAACGCTGCACTATCCACTTTCGGCGTTGCCTGCACGAATGCCTGCTGCCACTTAGCTAATTGATCATCTGCTTCGAATTTATCCACGTTATTTACTCCATTAGGCTCGCAAGTTGCTGTCTTGCTCTACTTGCACGCTTAGCAACCGCATCTTCAGACAGCCCCAGTGTTTGAGCTATCTCACTTTGATTAAACCCTTCAAGCTGTAAAGCAAGCACCTGCCGATATTTCAGCGTTAATTTACGAAGGGCAGCCATTAAATCTAAACTGTCGTCTGGTGATTTATGCGTACTTAAGGCTTGGGTGTAATCAATACTTTCAGAGCTTGCCACCTCTTTGCGGTTTTGCTCTTTTATCACATGATCAACCGCTTTATTGTGAGCTATTCGGGCAATATAGGTTTTTATGCTGGCATCGCCACGAAAGGCAACATCGGGTGATGAGTCATTACTTTCAAAAGCGCGCCAAACAGCCAACGACATCTCTTGAATTAGCTCATCTTGTAGCGCTTGATTGATCTCGTAAGTTGCAGCAACACGCGCCAACAGCGGCGCGTATTCATTCAGCAATGTGTTTATTTGAACATCAGCTTTCACTGTACTTCCATGTTTTTATTATTATTTGAACAAACGATTATAGGCACAAAAGTAGGTACATGCTAATACCGGCCCTACCAACAACATAGGTAAAAGACTATAAGGGGCAGTAAAGGTAACGAGCATATTAATCAAACAAAGCATGCTTAATGGTTTAATCACCTTTAGTGCCTTTGTAATGCCTTCTTTAACAGCTGCACTAAGCGAAGCATTGTTTAAAAGTAACAGAGGTACCACAAACATAAGCAACATATTTACAGGAACAATTGATACAAACATGACCCCTACGCGCCAGCGCTCAACATCAACAAACTGACCTGACAATAAAGCCGATAACTGCTCACTACCAATCAAAGTACTCCCAACAGCAAATTGCACCAGCGCCAATAAAATACCAACAACTGACCACACGGCAACTCGCCCCCACTTCGCCCATGTTGCATTGTGTTTAAATGAAAAGCCTTGCTGATTATTCAGGTTAAACAACAATGGCCACACCGTTGCCATTAACATAGGCGCTAACCATTTTGATACTGTTAAACCTGTAGGTGCAGGTAATAGCTGCACTAAACCAGGCACAATAGCGAACAGCGTCATAAGTAAAAAAAGTTTAAACGGTGCTTTTTTAAATAGCCCCCACCCTTCTTTTAACCAAACAGCAGCATCACTAAATGGTGCATTTGTTGAATCAAGTTTTAGCGTATTCACAGTTGATGTTGTAGTCGTCATGAGTTTGTCCTTTTCGTAAAAATAGATACATAAGACACTGCCTATCGCTAACCCTAATAGGAACAACTTCGTGTCATTTGCAGCTATAGACGAGACAAACACAGAAAACCTGACAAAATATTTTTAAAAAATTAAAAATAATTTTATTTCGTTGAATTTTAAAGATAAAAAAGAGGTGGAACAATAGTGGAACGCAGCTGCTTAAGATAGATTTAAGCTTTGATTTTTGGGTTTTAGGATTTTTACAGAAAGAAAATGGTGGCCCCTCCCAGACTTGAACTGGGGACCTAACGATTATGAGTCGTGTGCTCTAACCAACTGAGCTAAGGGGCCATTGTATTAGCGAAAGCTAAATTTTTTTGATGCGTTTAGCAGGTTTAACTGACTAAAGCGGGATGCAGTATAAAAAGTTTTTGTAACCTTGTCACTAGCAAAACCCTTTATTTTAACAATCACTAAATCAACTGCTCAAATAGTAAACTCTTTGTTTTTACAACGACCTTAAAGCATGCCGATTAGTTTCTAGCCTCCGACATTGTTCTAGATCAAATAGCTAAATCACTAAACTCGTTAAAATAGCCGCTCAATCAATTGCGGAGTGCTGACTGTGATAAATTTACCAAGCTGGGATCAATCTCTGATCAACAAGTACAATATTTCTGGGCCTCGATATACATCTTACCCAACAGCATTGTCTTTAGCTGATGGTTATAACCAACAAGATATGATTAATGCAATTGCGGCATCGAAAAGCCGTTCTTTATCCTTGTATATCCATATCCCTTTTTGCAGTCAGCTTTGTTATTACTGTGGTTGTAATAAGGTGATCACTCGTCATCAATCTAAAGCCGATTTATACCTAGATAATTTAGCGCTTGAAATTGCTGAGCAAGCAACGCTTTTTGCCGATTATAACGTTGAGCAACTGCATTTAGGGGGTGGTACGCCAACGTTCTTATCGGCAGAGCAAATGAGCCGCTTAATGGCGTTGGTTGAGCAGCATTTTAATTTTGCTGATGATGCCGAGCGCGGTATTGAGATTGACCCTCGTTCTTTAGCTGATGGCATGCTAGTTCACCTACGTAAGCTTGGCTTCAATCGTGTTTCGTTTGGTATTCAAGATTTCAATGATGATGTGCAACTGGCAGTTAACCGCCCGCAAAGCGTGCAATCTGTAAAAGGTTTAATTAGTGAGGCTCGTGAACTTGGCTTTAAATCTATTAATGCCGATATGATTTACGGTTTGCCACTGCAAACACCAGAGAGCTTTAAAGAGACGATTGCACAGCTGATAGAGTTAAATCCTGATCGCGTGTCGGTATTTAACTATGCTCACTTACCAGATAGATTCGCTGCTCAGCGTAAAATTAAAGACGCTGACTTACCATCTGCGGGCGATAAGCTCACTATGTTCAAAAATACCCTTGAGCAGATGTTAGCGGCGGGTTATCAGTTTATTGGTATGGACCACTTTGCCCGCAAAGACAATGAATTGGCAATTGCACAAAACGCAGGTCAGTTACACCGTAATTTCCAAGGTTACACAACGCATGGCCAATGTGACTTATTAGGTTTGGGTGTGTCATCTATTTCGCAAATAGGCAATGCCATTTTACAAAACGAAAAAGAGTTAAAGCACTATTACAAAGCTGTGCAAGAAGGCTATGGCAGTGCAATCTGTAAAGGTGTTGCTTTAACTGATGACGATACGTTACGTGCAGCGGTTATCAAACAATTGATTTGCCAGTTTGAGCTGGATATTCCAGCAATCGAAAAGCAGTTTAATATCAATTTTGCCAGTTACTTCTGCGAGGCACTACAGGCACTCGACCCATTACTAGCTGATGGCTTGGTATCTGTGAGCCAAGATAAGATCACAGTAACAGCTCGCGGTAATTTATTTATTCGTATTATTTGTATGTGCTTTGATGCGCACCTACAACAACAAATAAAGCAAACTCGTTTCTCACGAGTTATCTAGCCCAACAAAAAGCAGAGCCTAGGCTCTGCTTTTTATTTTGTTTAATTCAACGATACGTCAACTTAATTGAATACTACGTTTTCGCTGCCTGGAGCGGCTTTAAACTCTTCAATTATACGTGCGCAATCTGCTTTGATTTCATCGCTATGCTGCTCTTCAGCACGCCAGCGAGCGGTGTCCATTTTAAAAATCTCTTTTTTAGAGTATTTCTTACGGGCATCGTGCGTTGGCATATCTTTTACGACTTCGTACATTTTAAATATGCCTGGGTAGCGCTCACTTAGCTCAAACTCTTCTGCAAAGCTGTATTGAGAGATCAGCACCCAAATACGTAAGCAGCCTTCTGAGAACTCACATTGCTCTTCATTCATTGCACGGGCAATTAAATGAATGCTATCGGCTAACTTTGCATTACGCTTTGCTTTTGATGCCGCAAGCTTTTGCTCATGCTCAGCTTGCTTCTTGGCGATAAGCTTATTTTGCTCTTTTAGTTTATACAGAAGTTGTCCTGCATAAAACGCAAGCCCTGCGATAATTGCCGCACCAATTACGATGGCAATAATCAAGGTTGTGCTCATCGCTCATCCTCATCTTCGTCATCAAACCATTCATTGGCTAAGTCATCAGATAAGTACTTATCGAAGTCAGATTCACCTTCATCGTATGAATCATCTTCAAAGTCATCTTCGTACTCGTCTTCATCTTCAATGCCTAATAACTCACACAGTGCTTGGTGGCGAGCAATACGGCTATTAAAGTACTTAGCGTCTTTACCTGTTAATAACTCACCGCGCTCATGACGCTCAACCAGCTTAAGTAGACGCTCGTCATTCTCTAGCGCTTCTAACTCTTGCTCTGGCGTTAACTCAGGCTCAGTCACTTTCTTAAGCTCAACCATAGGTTTTAAGTTGCGTTTCATTTCAACTTTCGGCTCAGCCTTAGGCGCAACTAAAGAAACCGGCTTTTTACTACCAACACGCTTATCTTTCGGTTGATTGTTTGCAGCAGTGTTTTCTGCATTTTGTGCATCAGGTGCATTTCGAGACCCAGGTTTAGCACCTTTGGTCTTTTTAACTCGCTGCTCTTTTAACGCGCGCATCTCTCTAAGCTTTTCTTTGCTCAGACGTACAGGACCATTCGATGGAATTTTACGCGACTTTTTCTTTCTACTCATATCTTGATCATCTCACTTAAGAGGTTGTGCACAACGCCTTTGTGGCATTGTAATGCTGGCATAACCAGAAGAATTCGATGTGCGGATGTGGTTGGTCAACTTGACGAACTGCGCACTTTTCATACTTTTAGTACAAACGGTGGCTATTGTAACAGGACAAATAAAAAGGCGGTAGAGAAAACATCTCTACCGCCTACTAATCTGAGCGCCAATTATCTGGACACTTCTCCCTTCGACTTTTTAGTCTTTATTATTTTTATTATTATTGTTTATCCATTTTGTTATTGTTTTAACCTTCCGTGTAGCATTCCATTTTGTTTTTATTATTAAACTTCCATGAGCTTTTATTATTCTCGGTCAATCCTGACACTTTTTTGTTATTTCCTTTAGGACACCTAACCAGTGTCAACCCCTAAAGACTTGCCGCAGTCACTTTCCTTATTACATTGTCCATGTTGTTTTTGCTGTCTCAGCGACAGTGGTTAATTTACTCATTAATAATTTTGTTACAACTGATTTATATAATTTTTCTTACAGATAAGATATTGCAACAAGATCAACTTATTTAATAACAAAGAGTTATGTATAAAATTGAAATAAAAATAAGATTTAGCTTACAGCTCGATATGGACAATGTCTCACAAAGGCGTGGGAGATTTCGACATGCTTTAAATACAAAAAAAGCAGCTTGCGCTGCTTTTTTCACACTAATCACATATTACTGCGGAGTATTTCTACCCGCAATCAGACTTTAGTGTAAGCCACCTAAGTATTTTGAAAGTACTTCGATGTCTTTGTCTGTTAGCTTTTTAGCGATGTCTTGCATCATACCGTTTAAGTCGTTATTACGCGTACCATCACGGAATTTTTCAAGTTGTGACTTGATGTATTCTGGATGTTGGAACGAAACTTTCGGGAATTTAGCTAGTGATGTACCGTTACCACGAGGACCGTGACACGCAGCACATGCTGGAATACCACGCTCTGCATCACCGGCTTTATAAAGCTGCTGACCTACTTCTACTACATCTTTAGGTGTTGTACCTTCAGACATATTTAAAGAAGAGAAGTAAGCTGCTAGGTCTTTCATGTCTTGATCGCTAAGCGGCATAGCCATACCACTCATTACTGGATCCATACGACCTTCTTTGCCGCCAGATGTCATACCTAATTTAAACTCTTGTAATTGTTTATAGATATAATCTGCGTGTTGGCCTGCAATTTTAGGGTAGATATTAACCGGTGCATTACCGTCTGGGCCGTGACAAGCCGCACACGTTGCCGATTTCTCTTTACCTGCGTTTACATCGCCATCAAATGCTGTTGCGTTGCTTGCTGACAACGTACCAAGCAATATAGTTAAAGATAGTGCTATTTTTTTCATGGTGAATTCTCTGTTTCCGACCCTGTATCATCTACAATATGGATGTTGTGATTTCTATATTCTACACGATAATAAATTCTCTGGCACGTTTTCTGCCCACATTAAGCTCATAATTTATAGGGATTTGACTTAGATTAAGTTTATACCTAGTAATTTTCCTAATTTAAAGCCAATTTAGCACGCTTAAATACGCTTTTGAATGCTGCTTTAATAGTATAAAATACGTGCCTTAAGTGGAAATTAGCCACTGTTTGTTATTTTTTATAAAAGACTAGGAGAGCCTGTGCTCAAATCTCGTATCAAATACAATACTGCGTCCTTTGTTACCAGCGCACCTGATATCTCACGCTTACCTGCTGATACGGGGATTGAAGTCGCGTTTGCTGGTCGCTCTAATGCGGGTAAATCAAGTGCTTTAAACACGTTAACAGATCAAAAGTTAGCACGTACTTCTAAAACACCCGGCCGTACTCAGCTGATCAATACCTTTGAACTTGATGCCGATAAACGCCTTATCGACTTACCGGGCTATGGTTTTGCTAAAGTTCCTATCGAAATGAAGAAGAAATGGCAAAAATCGCTAGGTGAATACTTACAAAAACGTCAAAGCTTAAAAGGTATCGTTGTTTTGATGGATATTCGCCACCCGTTAAAAGATTTAGACCGTGACTTAATCGACTGGGCGGTGGGCAGCGAAATTCCAGTGCTGGCACTATTAACTAAAGCCGACAAGCTAAAACAAGGCGCGCGTAAAGCTCAAGTTTTACAAGTTCGTCGTGAGTTAAGTAGTTTAGATGGTGATATTACAGTACATGCCTTCTCTTCACTAAAAGGCACAGGCTTACCTGAAGTTGCTAAAAAGCTCGATGAGTGGTTCTTAGGACCCATTGAAGCGCAAGCACCTGAGTCTGGCGAACAACCAGAAGCTTAATCGCTTAGGCCAAGTAATAACGCTTGGCTAATGATTCTATATAGTAGCCCTGCTCATCTGAGCAGGCTATTTCTGCCCACTGATAATAAACATTTCTCGATACCCTCGCAGCCAAGCCATGTGCTAATTGAAGATAAGGCACACTGACACCTTCAAATTCTCTCAGTAATAGTGGTTGCTTTGCTGATACCAACCAAGCGCGCTGTAAATTATCGACACAACAAAGCGCAAGGCCTTGCTCTGTCTCTTCGAAACGCCAATCAACAATAATAAAAGGCACATCTTCGACTGTGATGGCCATTTTCTCGACGGGTGTTTTTAAAAAATAATTATCTGCTTCTTTGCAAAGCACAGAGGCAAAGAGTTTAACCATTGCCTCGCGCTTTATTTCACTGCCGGCATAAAACCACCGCCCTTGCGCATCAATCAATATAGGCACTTGCCCACAGTTTTGTGGCTGCCATTGATCAAAAGGTTTATCGGGTGCCTGAAGAGCAGCTTCTAAGTCAGCAAGTGATTGCATTACTTTTCTTTATCTAGCGTCAAAGAAAATGTTACAGGTACAGCTGTCGCAATTGATGGTAAACCCGCAAGTTTTTGTAACTCACTAATACCTTCTGTTACTTTGAAATCACTTGCATTAATAATCACCGGCGTAAACGATGAAACAGTAACATCGCCTTTCGGTGACATATTGGCAAGCACATCAATCGTTAGCTCTTTCTTGTTGCCATGGAAGTCTAATTCAGCTTTCAAACCTTTAAGCACATGTTGACCTGGTTTTAGCGTCAACAGCGCTTTGCTTAAATCAGCAGTTAACACTGCATTAGGGAATTTAGCTGTTTCAAATAACAACTTAGTCATGCGCTCATTACGGATAGGGATCAGAGTTTCAACCGATGTCAGGTCGATCATCAACTTAAATTGACCTTGTTCGTTTAGTGTACCCGACACCTTTTTGAAATGATGCGCTTCTGCAACTGAATTCTTTTTGATAGACACAAAGCTTACATTGCTTTGTTCATTATTAACTTGCCAGTTTGCGCTGGCTAAAGGGGCAACTAAAATACTCGATAATGAAAAGGCAGCAATTGCCATAGATTTAAACATAACGCATTCCTTCGAAAGTAAATAAGAATCACTTTGATGGTATCACTTGCGTTAATTTGTGCAATGAATTGTATGATAAGGAAAGAAAAAGCGACTCACTCAACAAGGAGTGAGCCGTTATAGCAAACTGGGGAGAAGCTATCAATACGTTGCATCCTTTCAGATGCATCATCAACAGGATGTCCTACAGGATGAGGACGGCGCGGACTTTAGCAAATACCAGATTAAAAATAAATTGCATAACCGCAGAAACAACACAAATTGATAAACATATAACGAAACACTAAAACCATCTTTTCTTGTTTACTTGAAATTAACATTACAGCAAGCCGTAATTTAGGGTAAAGTGAATTATCGACACGCAAAAACAAGGCTTTTTTAAGGCTTGTTAGTGATAAAAATTGCAGTAGAAGAGTAAAAGGTATGAAAAAAATCCCCTTAATTTTATTTGCTACCTTACTTTTTTTAATGTCCCCCTACTGCCATGCAAAAAAAACAACGACACAATATCCGGTAATTTTAGTTCATGGGCTAATGGGGTTCGATAACCTACTCGGCCTCGATTATTTTTATAATGTTGCTACAAGTCTCAATCAAGAGGGTACCTTGGTGTTCACGCCAGCGGTCTCGGCTATTAATAGCTCTGAAGTACGGGGCGAACAGTTACTCACTCGCGTAAAAGCAATTTTAGCACTAACTGGCGCCAAAAAAGTAAACTTGATTGGCCATAGCCAAGGTGCGCAAACAGTGCGCTATGTTGCTTCAGTCAGGCCAGATTTAATTGCTTCAGTGACTAGTATTGGCGGTGCAAACTATGGCAGTGGCATTATTGATCTAATTAGTCAAAAACTACCTGCAAACTCTCAAGCTGAACATGCTGCTCAATTAGTATTTGATGCATTTGGTGGTGTTATTTCACTACTATCAGGTAACAGTGATTTACCACAAAACACACTGGGTGCATTAAATAGTTTAAGTACACAGGGTGCTCATACATTTAATCAAAAATACCCGGAAGGATTACCGTTAAATGAATGCGAGCAAGGTCAGCTAGTTGCCGAAAATGGGGTGTACTATTTTTCGTGGAGTGGTACAGCAGCACTCACCAATATACTGGATCTAACCGACTTGCCCATGCTGCTTGGTTCGTTACTTATTTTAGGCAAAGATGACGGCCTAGTATCGCGCTGTAGCAGCCATTTAGGACATGTCATCAAAGATGATTATGAAATGAACCACTTAGATGAGATTAATCAGTTTATTGGTTTGCACAATTTTCGGGAAGTTGACCCTATTGAGCTTTATCGCGAACACGTAAAGCGGTTACAGGAGTTGGGGTTATAAACAAGTTAGCAAGTTAGCAAGTTAGCAAGTTAGCAAGTTAGCAAGTTAGCA
>NZ_LJSO01000013.1:0-102399 GCF_001399985.1 Pseudoalteromonas sp. P1-8 | reverse complement strand
GGCTAACCGAACAGTACTTACTGACCCAGAGCCGCCCTTTAGCCCTAAATCATAATTGTCCAAAAATGAGTTAAAACCACAGGCTTCAACTCACTAATAATAAATATTTAGGGCTAACAACATGTCTTACACTATTTAGGCATGCTTTAAACTTTAAGTTCTGTATAGCACTTTGATTACATGCCAACCAAAGCGAGTTTTCACTAGATGTGGCTCTAAGATTTCGCCGCTGAAAGCTACTTTGTCAAACTGTGGCACCATTTGCCCACGTCTGAATTCACCCAAATCGCCGCCTTTTTTACCTGACGGGCAGGTTGAATGCTTTTTAGCCAAAGTCTGAAACTTAGCACCTTTTTTTAGTTGCTTGATGATGTCTTCAGCTTGTTCTTTATGCTTAACAAGAATGTGCAGTGCGTGCGCTGTATTTGCCATGGGAAATCTCGAAAATTAAAACGCGTGTATTTTATCACGGCAATCAACACTGAGCCACTGCGGCTATTTATGTTTAACTGTTGCTTGCAAAAACCCTGTCACCAAACAAAACTGTGCAATGTAATACGTTATCATTATTGCGATATCTGCATGCACTATTTCTAAATAAAAGCGGTTAAGGCCAAGAATAGAGTCTGATATTACAAACACTGCCCCACCTAACACTAAAAAGCCGTTCGATTTATCCGTCATCCAAGTAAGGCTTGCCATTATAGTAAGCACCAGCATGTAGAAAAGCACAGGAATGAGCATGTCATTTAAGTTTGGATAAAATAAGCAAAAAATTATGATGGCCAAAAATAGATAAAGAAGTAAAACGTCTAGTCGCCATTTTTTAATTGGCAACATGGTAATGATATAAAAAGCGTGGCTAACAAAAAATGCCGCTAAACCGCCTATAAACAGTTGCCCCGTATCAAGGGCTAACAACACATCACCTAGTGCTGAAAAACTAAGAGCGAATATTAAAGTGGTAAAAGTGCGATTTTGTAGCTGACTGCGCGCTTTTAACACCATCACAATCAACACACCGATTGGCAACGTTTTAAATAGCGCCATAAAAGGCTGAGGTAATGCTGGCTGGAAAAGCAATAAAGCAATGTAAACCGAACTTAGGATTAGAAAGAGAATGTTCATATTCTTATTATTGTTATTTGTTCCCAATAACGAGAATAGCAAGCTTTACTCTAAATGTTTATAAAAAATGCTGCTTTTGTTTTTCGGTCAGTAACTTACACTGTGTTTGCTTGCCAAAAAACCGATAACGATTACGACCAACCCAATCATACATACGATCGCGAAAACCTTTTGGCAGTAGCTTAAAAACGTTAGCCATAGAGAATGGAAAACCTAATTGAGTTGCGATAAATAACACAGCGTCACTTTGTTTATATAGCTGGTTTTTATCAATCACTAACATTGAGGATAGTGGATCGTCAATTTGATGCGCCTTTAGTAAACGTTCACCTTTATCGCTTTGCATGGGGCATAACTTAAAGGTTATTTGCTTATCAAAGCGAACAATAAACTGAACACAAAAATGGCACAGGTTGCACTGACCATCAAACAAGATGACTGGGCAGTGAGTTTGCAAAATCAACCGCTTACTTGCACTACTTGTTTTCCGGTAAAACCACCAGCAAGTTGTTTATTTAAAGCTGCTGAAACAGCCTCTGCGGAAAAATCAACGGCATGAATTTGTGGCAGTTTAATCTCGCCTCGGGCTGCATTATCGAGTAATAAGTTACCCATAAAGCTTAGCTTTTGCTGTGCACATAAGCTATTTGCAAGCCACGCTCCGCCTAACGATACAATGCCAATATTTGGTGCACGCCTAAACATTAGTTCTTGTTCAAATTTAGGTAATTCATTTAAACAGGCAATATGGCCACAAAAGCGCATTAGCTCAACATTACGAATGGTGGTATCGCCACCAATACAATCAAGCACTGCATCAAAACCTTGCGGACCTAATTCACGGCGAATTTTATCTTCAAGTTTTGGGTCTTTGTAATCAAACACCACATCAGCACCTAATTGCTTAAGTAACTTATGATTGTGTTTGCTGGCAGTGGTAAACACGGTGGCACCACGTTGCTTAGCAAATTGAATAGCGAATTGGCCAACGCCGCCTGCACCTGCATCAATAAACAGTGAATCCCCTTCGCTTAGCTGTAACTTATCAAGAGCAATTAATGCTGTCATACCTGAACAAGGTAAGGTTGCAGCGTCTGCCGGTGATACGTTATCTGGCACAACCGATACCGCATAGTTTGGTACCGTTGTGTATTCAGATAACACGCCTTGATCACCAAGGCTGGCGTGCCATACCACACGTGCCCCCACACCAGGGAATACACCTTTATTGGCTTGAACAACCACCCCAACAGCATCATGGCCTAATACATGAGGGTAATGCCATTTGCAAAAGCCTTGTTTTGCAAAGTTGGCATCACCATGATTTAAGCCCACATATTCAACTTTTATCAAGAGCTCATTGCCTTCAGGGCTCGGTACTGGCACAGAAAGCTCAGATAACGCAATCGCGTCATTTGGCTCAAGCAGTGCAAGCGCGCGCATTGTTGACGGAAGATCTGTAGTTTGTTGAATATGTGACATTTAATACTCTGGGTTAAAGGTTGTTTAGTTCAAAGCTCCAACGACCATTAAATGCTTGATAAGCACTTACTTTGGCCTGTAATGAAGCAATTGTTGAATCAACAGCGTTCTCTTGCGCTATTAAAACATCCTGTCTCGCATCTAACAACTCTAAGTAAGGAATTTGTCCTTCTTGATACATTGCTTGAGCTTGACCAAATGCTTTATTCGCATAATTAAAACGTTGGTCAGCATAACTTAACTGTTGCTGTTGTTTGACTAGCCTTTGTAAAGTAAGTTCACTATCGCTAATGGCTTTTAATACTTTACTTTGATAGTCACTGTAAGCGGCTTCACTTAAAAACTGCTGGGCATCACGCTGAGCTAATAATGCAGGATAGCTGAGTAATGACCATTCAACTTTTGGCGTTACTTGCCATTGTTGCACAGTATCTTCTAAGCCATTACTGGTTAAGCTCACCACACCTGCAAACCCTGCCAGACTAATATCTGGCAGTAATGCTTTTGAGGCGGCAACACTTAGCGAATAAGCCTGACTAAACTGATACAAAGCACTGGTGATATCTGGTCTCAGTGCCATTGCTTCACTGGCTTTATTAAACGACACGCTAAATTCGTGGCTTAATAACTCAGGCTCTTCAATCAGTGTTATATCGCTTGCAAGTCGACCAGTTAGTACCGCAAGGGTTGCGAGGTCACGATATTGCAAATAACTAAGCTCAGGAATAAGCGCTTGTTGCTGCTTTAACTGCGCAAGAGTACGGTTAAGATCAAGCTCATTCGCAACCCCCTCTTCTACTCGCGCTTTGAGCACATCAATACTTTGCTCGAGCGCCTCGATTTGCATTTCAATGATAGCTTGCTTTTGCACATTACCTTGATAGCTTACATAGCCTTGCACCACGGCTGAAACCACTTCAACCTGTAATGCTCTTAACTGCTCTGCTTGGTTTAGTGCACCTGCATTAGCAGCATCGACTAACGCTGTAATACGGCCAAACAAATCAAGCTGCCAATTAACATTAACACCAGCGTTTGATTGGCGCGTAATTGCCCCATCTAAGCTGCTGCGCTCTGCGCCCACGCTTAGGCTGCCCTGCGGATAATAATCCGCGCGGGCTGCACCTAAACGGGCAATGGCTGCATCAAGTTGAAGTTGACTGGTTTTTAGGTCGTGATTCATTGCTAATGCATCAGTCACTAAATTGTTTAACTGCGGCGAATCTAAACGGCGCCACCAGTTATTCTCGCTCGCACCTTCGTTTTGTTCACCAATTTGTGTATCGCTAACAAATTGTGTCAGG
The DNA here is from genome assembly GCF_001399985.1 of Pseudoalteromonas sp. P1-8. Classification (NCBI taxonomy): domain Bacteria; kingdom Pseudomonadati; phylum Pseudomonadota; class Gammaproteobacteria; order Alteromonadales; family Pseudoalteromonadaceae; genus Pseudoalteromonas; species Pseudoalteromonas sp. P1-8. Next base: position 98,485 of record NZ_LJSO01000013.1, on the reverse strand, counting down.
CTCACTTGCTGCTCTTGCATATCGACGCTTTGTGCGCAGCCTGCCAGTGCTCCGGCTAACAGCATTGCACTAACTAGTTTGCCGTGTTTAAAGATCGCTTGAAGAGGCTTATGCATCATGTTGCTCCTTCTGCGATTTTTTAGTTACTAACATATAAAACACCGGGGTGAACAATAAGCCAAACACGGTTACACCAATCATGCCTGAGAATACTGCGTTACCCATGGCATGACGCATCTCTGCACCTGCACCAGTTGCTAAAACAAGGGGGACAACACCTGCTGTAAAGGCAATTGACGTCATTAAAATTGGGCGAAGTCTTAAGCGACACGCTTTAATAATGGCTTCAAGGTGAGACAGCCCCGTTTTATGCTGATCTCGTGCAAATTCAACCATCAAGATGGCGTTTTTGCTTGCCAGTGCAACCAATACTATTAATGCGATTTGCGTGAAAATATTGTTGTCATCACCAACAAGCCACACACCTAACAAGGCCGAGAAAATCGTCATAGGTACAATCAAAATAATAGCCAGTGGTAATCTTAAGCTCTCGTATTGCGCAGCAAGTACCATGAACACAAGTAATACAACCAGTGGGAAAACATACACCATAGTATTACCTGCTAATATTTGCTGATAAGTTACTTCTGTCCATTCAAACTCGATACCATTTGGTAATGTATCGGCAAGGATTGCTTCAATCGCATGTTGCGCTTGGTCTGAGCTATAACCTGGCGCAGGGCTACCATTTAGTTCAGCTGTTGGATAACCGTTATAGTGCATTACACGATCTGGGCCTGTTGTTGGTGTGACCGTTAATACAGAACCGAGTGGCACCATCTCACCCATGCGGTTACGTACTTTAAGATTCAAAATTTGCTCAGGATCTTGCCGATAATCAGCATCAGCTTGTGCATTAACCTGATAGGTACGACCAAACAAGTTAAAGTCATTCACGTACACAGAACCTAAGTACACCTGTAAGGCATTAAATACTTCATCAAGTGGAATACCTTGAATAAGTGCTTGCTCGCGGTCAATGTCGATATCCATTTGTGGCACTTGAATTCTAAAGCTCGAGTAAAGGCCCATTAATGCAGGGTCTTGCTGCGCTTTAGCAATGGTTGCTTGTAAGCTATTAAAGAGTGCTTCAAAACCTTTATTAGCACGGTCTTCAATTTGTAGTTTAAAGCCACCCGTAGTACCTAAGCCTTGAATTGGCGGTGGCGGAAATACCGCAACAAACGCTTCATCAATACTAGCAAACTTTTGATTTAACTGAGCCGCAATAGCCATTGCCGACATACTCGGATCTTGACGCTCTTCAAAAGGAGCAAGCGGTGTAAATACAATGCCGCTATTAGGGCTATTTGTGAAACCATTCACCGATAAGCCAGGAAACGATACTGTATTTGCAACACCCGGTACTTGTAATGCAATTTGTTCCATTTCTTGCACAACTTCTTGGGTTCTGTCTAAACTTGCCGCATCGGGTAGCTGTGCCACAGCCACTAAATATTGCTTATCTTGCTGTGGGATAAAGCCGCCTGGTACAGCATCGAACAATTTAACTGTGCCACCAACAAGCGCAACATACGCAACTAATACAATAACACTCATACGAATTAGCTTTTGCACGAGCTTCTCGTAGCCATTAGCGCCTTTATCAAACAAGCGGTTAAAAGGTTTAAATAACCAGTTACCAAATACGCGGTTTAATAACTTAGTTAAACGGTCTGGTTTTGCATCATGACCTTTTAGTAACAGCGCTGATAATGCAGGTGATAGAGTTAACGAGTTAAACGCTGAGATAACCGTCGAAATTGTAATAGTTAAGGCAAATTGCTTATAAAATTGACCAGATAAACCCGTAATGAAAGCTGTAGGAATAAATACGGCACACAGTACGAGTGCAATGGCGATAATTGGCCCTGTTACTTCGGTCATCGCGACACGGGTTGCTTCAAGCGGTGATAAGCCCTGCTCGATATTACGCTCAACGTTTTCAACTACAACAATGGCATCATCAACAACAATACCAATGGCAAGTACCAAGCCGAATAACGATAAGGTATTAATCGACACCCCCAGCCATTGCATTACCGCAAACGTACCAATTAATGATACCGGTACCGCAATAAGCGGGATAACCGATGCACGCCACGTTTGTAAGAATACCACTACAACAATAACCACTAAAGCGATTGCCTCTAGTAGCGTTTTAATAACAGCATCAATTGAGCCGCGTACGAATACAGTTGGGTCATAAACAATGTCGTATTCAACACCTGCCGGAAAGTCTTTTGATAATACTTTCATGGTTTCACGCACTTGATCAGAAAGCTCTATCGCATTAGAACCAGGGCGTTGGAATACAGGCATAGCAAGTGCTGGTTGACCATCTAACATCGCTCTAAGTGCATAAGTGTCCTGGCCTAATTCTAGGCGTGCAACATCACTTAAACGTGTAAGCTGACCTTGCTCACCTACTTTGATGATCACATTTTCAAATTCTTCTTGTGAGCTTAAGCGCCCTTTTACATTCATCAGAATTTGAAATTGATTACTTTTCGAAGTTGGTTGTGCACCTAAACTACCCGCAGCAACCTGTTGGTTCTGCGCGCGTAATGCATTTACTACGTCCATGGCTGTTAAGTCACGTGCCGATAACGCATCAGGGTTAAGCCAAACACGCATTGAGTATTGACCACCACCAAACATACGAACATCACCCACACCCGGAAGACGTGCAATTTGGTCTTTGATATACAAATCAGCATAGTTCGCTAAGTAGGTCGTATCATGCGTTTTTTCTGGTGAATATAAATGCACCACCATGGTTAAATCTGGTGATGATTTTTCAGCTACAACACCTAAACGCTGAACTTCTTGCGGTAAGCGTGGAAGCGCACTGTTAACACGGTTTTGCACTTGGACTTGCGCACGGTCTAAATCAGTCCCTAATGCAAAGGTTACTGTTAAAGTCATACGGCCATCACTGGTCGCTTGCGAAAACATATACAACATGTTTTCAGTACCATTGATTTCTTGCTCAAGCGGCGTTGCTACCGTTTCGGCAATCACTGTTGGGTTTGCACCCGGGTAACTTGCCGTTACTACTACTGTTGGCGGCACCACCTCTGGGTACTCACTCACTGGCAATTGAAATAACGAGATTGCCCCTGCAATGAGAAAGATAAGCGACAGCATCGCTGCAAAGATGGGTCGCTGGATAAAAAAGTGTGAAAATTTCATTTTGACCTACTGTTTAGCAACCAAATCTGAGTGATTATTTGAAAGAGTGAATGCAATTCCATCGCTATTAATAGTGACTGTGTTTGGTGAAATAGGCATACCAGGGCCAACACGCGCCGGGCCATTCACAGCAATCACATCATTTTCATTTAGACCTGACGTAATCGCTCGTAAGCTGCCGTAACGCTCACCCACAGTCACTAATTTATATTCAAGAACATTGCCTTCACCTACGGTAAGTACAAAGCGATTCTTTAAATCAGTACCAATTGCACGTTCTGGCACGATTACTTTTTCGCTCACTTTATTGGCAGCAAGTTTGATACGAGCAAATGAACCTGCACGTAATTGTTGTTCATCGTTTTCAAACACTGCACGTACACGAAGAGTGCCGGTAGTTTCGTTGATTTGGTTATCAATGAAGTTGATTTTGCCATTGTAGTTAAAGCTGGTTTGACCCACTTTTTGCATCACAACAGCTTGTTCACTTTGCGCTGTCACATCAGCAAATGACCGATTCCACGTGCGTTCATCAATATCAAAATAAGCATACATTTGCTGGTTTGAAACAATGCTTGTTAATACACTTTGACCTGCAAGAACGTTGTTACCTTTGGTGATATTCGCGCGCGATACAACGCCATCAATTGGCGAGCGCACTTGCGTAAATGCTAAATCAAGCTCTGCGGCAGTAAGCTCAGCCTGAAGAGCTAACAATTGCGCTTCGCGTTGTCTTAGTGTTGATTTACGAGACTCAGCTTGCTCCGTTGAAATCGCTTTACGCTCAGTTAAGCGATCTGCGCGTTTTGCTTCGCTTTTAGCTTGCTCAAGTGCTGCCTTAGCACTTTCGATTTGCGCTTTTAAGCTATCTACTACGGCAGCAAATGGACGAGCATCAAGGGTGAAAAGCAAATCGCCTTCTTTAACGCTGTCACCTTCTTTAAAGTTAATTTTATCGATAACACCCGAAACACGCGGCATAAGCGCGACTTCTTGTGGTGCTTCTAAACGCGTTGTATAGGTGTGCCAATTTTGTACCGGCTTAACAAGCACTTGTGCTACATCGATTGGTTGTAAATGCTGTTGCTGCGCTGCTTGATTGGCTTCTGTGCCACACCCTGCAAGCGTTAAGCTCGCAATGGTCACTGCCACTGCAAGAATAGATTTGTTCATCACGACTCTCCTGTTAATAGATTGGAGACAATGTTACGGAACTAATTAGCGGATAAAAATGATAGATTTTTAAATTCATTAATGCCAGAATGGCACCAATAAAGTTTGAGGAACTGCTATGGATACCACCAGCCGCTTATTGATGTTGCTTGAAGTGATTGAACGAGGCTCATTTGCTAAAGCTGCTGAGTCTAGAAATATAGACCGCTCAGTCATTTCAAAACAAATTAGCCGTCTTGAAGATGAATTAGGAGTGCGTTTACTTAATCGTACCACGCGCTCTTTTTCGTTGACTGCTGCTGGCGCAGAAATGGTAAAAAAAGCAGCTGAACTCAGAGATTTGTTATCAGATACCGTAAGACTTGCAGAGAATTACCACCAAGAACCCCGTGGTACGTTAAAAATCACCTCATCAAGTATTATCGGTAAGCGTTATATTCAGCCAGTAATTAACGACTTTCAAAAACGCTTTCCACAAGTTGAAGTAGAGCTTCGTTTAGACGACAGACTGATTGATTTAGTATCAGAGGGCTATGATTTAGCGTTTCGTGTTGGCGAACCAAAAGACTCGTCATTCATTGCTCGTAAAATAGCCCGTAACCGTATGTTGCTGTTGGCTTCACCTGAGTTTATTGAAACATACGGTATGCCTAAACATGTTGAAGACTTAAAAGAACTACCTGCAGCTAGCTATTCAAGCCCAAGTAAACGCATTGGCGGTATTCGCTATCGTAATGCCGATGGCGATATTATTGAGCAAAATATCAAAAGCGTCTTTCGAGCGAACGATGCCGAAGTACTTTTGATGAAGGCAATTTCAGGCAATGCATATGTTCTAGCACCGGCATTTATTCTTGATGACGAAGTTAAACGTGGCGATCTCGTACCAATTTTAACCGATATGGAATTACTCGATTACAGCGCGGTGTATGCGGTTTACCCACACAGAGACTTGCCTGTAAGAACACGTTTATTCTTTGATGCTATGCGTGAATACATAGGCAAAGATATTCCAGTATGGGAAGCAAACATTCCTGACTTTGACACTATGTACAAAGGTTAAGTTTAAAACGTTAACTCGCTTTATTTTGTTGGCTTAACTCATACGCCGTTACCACTCTATTTCGACCTTGCTGTTTGGCTTGGTATAGCGCATCGTCAGCACGCTTAATAAAGTTTTTCAGGGTTTGATTTGGCATGTAGCAAGCAACACCAATACTAATGGTCAAATTAATAGCTTGCTCATCAATGTTGTGGATAGTTGTTGCTAAGTGGTCGCGCAGCATATCTGCAAATTCATAGGCACTTTGCGGGTCGCTGTCAGGTAAGAAGATAGCAAACTCCTCACCGCCGATACGAAATACGTAGCCTTTACTAATGCGTTGCCTAAAGAAACTGGTGACTTCAATTAAAATGCGATCGCCCACATCGTGGCCATACTGATCATTAATATTCTTAAAGTAATCAAGGTCGAGCATTAAGATGAACAAGCCGTTTTTGTTTTTTAGTTCAACTTCAAAATAATGGGTCATCGCCAAGCGGTTACCTGCCCCGGTTAAAGGATCAAGTAATGCTAAGTTTTCGAGCCGCTTACCATATTCAGCACGACTATTTTCAAAGGTATGAGACACTGCCCAAATACTTATGTAAGTAAATGAAAAATTAAGTAAAAAGTTGACACTATTGAGAGGTTCAAGACTTGGTTTGGTTAATAGAATAGCCCCTTGCAGTACTGCCACTAGAAGCGACAAAACTTTGCCGTATTGCTTACCTAATAACAGATAAAATAAAACCGGTAGTGAGCACGTCCAAATGAACAACAAACTTTTTATATTACTAAGGTAAGTACCTAACGTGATGAGTAACGTTAAAAACACGCATAAGGTAAGCGACTGCCAAAGATGACCATTGCGTTTTCGGGTATAAAAAAATATATAAAAACAAAACGACGCAAAAACGACTTCTAATGCTCCAAGGACATAAAAGTCATTAATAAAAAGATTGAAAACAGCGAATATTCCAGCCAGCACACCAAGACAAAAGCCCATCCATTTAAGAACGTTATTTCGTAATGCTTGAGTGCCTCTTAGCGCCCCAATATCCATCCAGTTTCTCGTTATTGTTATAGTTGCTTAATTTTAACGCGAAACAATAAATTTAGGAACAAGTTATTAAGTAATCTTGCATATCAATGCAAAATTTTACATAAAAACCCGAAAAAACAATACTTTTTAGTTTTTATTTTTAAATCATAATGTGCGAGGCAGCAGAGGTTTTATACGTCGCTTAGGCACACCTAGTACCTAATCTTCAATCAAGTCACTAACCTCTTCAATTAACTCATCAAACTCATCGCGTACGTTACGACGCTGTTTATCGGTTAATGTAGGTTTTAGCTCCAATAGTAAGTTAACGTAGTTATCGAGATTTTTATCATCGGCGGCAACTAACTCATCGCTCATAAATGCAAAACGGTCATTAATGATAACAGCGAGTTGACTATCAAAATCTGCTGGTTTTTGCTTTTGCATAAATAGCGCTTTTAATGCATCTAAACGCTTTTGCTTGTACTGCATCCACAGTAAGAATGTACTGACTCGAGTATTTGATGAGTTCTCTATCAGTGTTTGTTGCTGTGCAGATAGCTTGGTACCGAACCACTCTTTATAGTTTTCAAGGTTTTCTTCTAAACGTTCTTTTTTATGTTGCTCAGGCGATTTTTCTTCGTGTTCTTTGTACTCATCGTTAATGTTTTCTTGCAGTGCAGCAACAAACTCAACTCGCTGTTCATATGAAAGAGAGTTTGCTAAATCAATAAGTTCAGGCTCGATTTTATCAACCAGCGTTTGCCAATGCTGCTTTGCTTGTACGAAGTGTGCTTTAAGCTCGTTATGATCAACTTGCTTATCTAACATGGACTTTAAGCTTTCAAGATCACGTTTGTATAAAGGGAGTTGTGTTTCTCGATGCCAATCGCGGCTGGTTTTGACGATATGCTTAAATTTATCAGCTTGGTCACTGTTGAGGTCGACATAATCATCAATCCAAAATCCTGATAACCAACCTAAATTATTGTAAGTAAAACTAGGAGAACACCCCGCTACTGTAAACAATAAACTAAATACGATTAGATACTTTGATAGCTTTTTCATTGTAGTTTTTTCAAATCCTGTTTCAAAACAAAGTAAACATACCACCGAGAACAAATATTCAGCAACAGCAATTAAATGAAATTAATTATCATTTAGGTGTTGACGAACGATTAAACCTAAGTAATAATCGTTATCAACAACTTGGTTCGCTAAACTATTCTCACAGCAACATCATACTGTTAAAGGCTTTGATGCTGTTTAACCAAGTTAGTTCAAGACGTAACTCTTGATTGTCATCTGTTTCCTCGACCCAAACATAGACATAAAACGTTACACTTTACTTGCTACATTGCTCATATCGGTGACGGTAGATATGACACGAAAAAGCCCGCTACGGGCTTTTTTTATTTCTTTAATTTTTCTGTAAAATCTGTATCTTAAGCCTACTTGTTAATTGCAAAGCTTGCCGCTGTCTATTAATTGGGCATTTGCAGCTGTTGGGTCTAAACTAAAAGTGATGTTTTGCTCAGTGGCTGTTTGGCAATGCATTATATCAATAGCTCAATGCTTTGTTATTGATACCTAACACACATTTGGAGGCAGACTATGATCAAGCCTAATTTTAAATCACTATTGCTCGCTAGCACGTTAATCTTGTCACCTTTAGCAAATGCCAGTCTTGAAGATGCCCAATTAGCGGCAAATGAAGGTCGTTTTGAAGAAGCGCTTCATGAATTTAATTACCTTGCAGACAGAGGTTATGCCCCTGCAATGTATGAGCTTGCTAAAATGTACGAAGGTGGTTTTGGTGTGCAACGCGACTACCGTAAAGCAGCAGAGTTGTACGAGAAGGCAGTAAAAAAAGTACATGCTGATTCAATGTTTGCATTAGGTGTACTTTATCAAGAAGGTAAAGGTGTCAAACTTGATAAAGAAAAAGCAATTTCATTATATGAAATGGCATCACAAAAAAATCACCCGGCAGCTCAGTTTAATTTAGGGGTTATGTACGCCAATGGCGAAGGGGTAATTCAAGATTACCGCACAGCGCTTAGCTGGTACCAAAAAGCGGCAGCAAATAACTTTACTCTTGCTCAGTTTAATATGGCGTTGATGTATTACGAGGGTTTAGGTGTTCCTAAGAATCTCGAGAAATCATACATTTGGAATACCATTGCTGAATACAACGGCAACATGGATGCAAGCCATAGCCGTAAGCTTGATGAGCGCAATATGATGCCTGCAGAAATTGAAGCTGCAAAAGAAAAAGCAGACGCGATTTATGCAAAAATTCAGGCTGGTTTATACGCACCTGATGGGCGTCTATAACAAGCAGTGTACTTGCGCTTAACGGCGCAAGTACATCCATTTTAATAGTTTGATCAGCAACTTATTTTGCTTTAGCAACAAGCTGGTACGTGGATTAAACTTACCTGATACTAGGGTATTTCTTGCATGGCTAAAGGTTTTAAAGCCCTCAATACCATGATAGTGCCCCATCCCTGACTCACCAATACCACCAAATGGTAACTGATCGGCTGTTACCTGCATCAGTACATCGTTAATTGCCAATGTACCACTTCTGATTGATGAACTTAACTTACTTATTTTGTCTTTGTCATGACCCAAAATATACATGGCAAGAGGTGATGAATCGGCATTGATGGTGTCAATCACCTGTTGCAGTGATTCATAACTCATAATTGGCAGTAAAGGACCAAAGATCTCTTCTTGCATTACCCGCATATCGTCATTTAGTTGCGTTAAAATATGTAACCCCATGCGATGTTTGAGTTCATCAACTTGATGCCCTTCTATTGGCTCGAATACTTGAGCCCCTTTGTCTTTTGCATCCTGCAAAGTTGTAATTAAACGTTGATATTGCCTATCAGAGACAATAGACGTTAGATTCTTACCTTCAACACCTTGTTTAAAATGCTTTTTATACAATTCACTAAGTTGTAAGACTAACTGATGCTCAAGCTTTTTGGGCACAAACACATAATCAGGAGCAACACATATTTGCCCTGCGTTATTTAGCTTGCCGAATAACAGGGTTTTTGCAGCCTCTTTGATATTCACATCATCAAGAATAACAACCGGTGATTTACCACCTAACTCAAGGGTAACTGGGGTGAGGTTTTTACTGGCCGCTTGCATCACTCTACGCCCTACTGATGTTGAGCCAGTAAATAGTAAATGAGCAAAAGGTAAATCGCAAAACGCCGCCGCGGTGTCGGCTTCGCCTTCAACAATAATGCAGTGCTCAGCAAGTGCACCTTCCATTACCTGCTTAATAACAGCATTGGTATGTGGGGTGAATTCGCTCAGTTTTAACATCACACGGTTACCCGCCGCTAATGCGCTAATAGCCGGTACTAATGCTAATTGAATTGGGTAATTCCACGGCGCAATAACGCCCACGACTCCTTTAGGCTGATAATGAATGTGTGCCGATGAAGGCCATAAACTGATACCCACACTGCGTGACTCGTTTCGTGACCATTTGGGTAAGCGCTTGATGATGTCAGTTAATGATTTTACCGTTGGCAATAAGTCACCCAGTACCGTATCGAACTCGGTACGGTAACCAAAGTCTTTACTTGTTGCTGCAACTAAGGCTTGCTCATTTTCAATTAGGCGGGATTTAATCGTTTTTAAAAGCTTTATACGCTGATCAATAGCTAAATAAGGCTCGGCCATAAAAGCATCGTTGAGTTTTATAAATTCACTCTGTAATTGTGCGTGTATATCAGTCAAAACATCATCTCTTGATAAACGATTTTAGCCACTATAACTAGCTATATTTATCTGAGCAACTTAATAAATGTAAAAACAGCGCTCATAGTGAGCGCTGTTATTGGTTGGAATAGATTGAAAACTTAAAGGCTTAACTAAAAACCAAATACCACTGCGGCAATAGTCATAGTAACTACCGTGATCATCGCAATAGCAATTATGTTCAGTGCAAAGCCAGAGCGGATCATATCGCGCATTTGAATTTGCCCAGAGCCGAACACTATTGCATTAGGCGGTGTCGCAACTGGCATCATGAACGCACAGCTACACGCAATAGCCGCAGGAATTACCCATACCAGCGGTGTACCAAATACTGACTCAGCAACTGGGCCTAATAGTGGTAAGAAACCTGCCGCTGTAGCTGTGTTACTAGTGATCTCAGTTAAGAAAGTAATTAAGGTTGCCACTGCTAGAACACTTAACACCAATGGAATTGCACTCGCCCCTTCAATCATGTGAGCAATGTATTCAGCAAGACCAGATGATTTAATTTGCGCAGCCAGTGTTAAACCACCACCGAATAGTAGTAACACGCCCCACGGTACTTTAGCGGCACTTTCCCAATCAAGAATACGCTCACCATCACCTTTGTTTGCCGGTAACACGAACAATAATAATGCTGCAGCAATAGCAATACCGGTATCAGAGATTTTTAAGCCCGATAAGTCGGCAAGTACAGGTCTGAAGATCCAGCATACTGCCGCTAAAACGAACACGGCTGCTACGCCTTTTTCAGCGCGCTGCATTGCACCAAGCTCTTGTAACTGCGATAAGAATAACGATTTAGTATCTTTACTTGCTGCTTTGGCACAATCGGTATCTACTTTATAAGCAAACTTAGTTAACCAAACCCAACATAAAGCCAGCATAACAGTTGCAAGTGGTACACCTACTTTCATCCACTGTGCAAAGCCAATATCAATTTTGTAGCTGTCTGATAAATACGCAGCCATAAGTGCATTAGGTGGGGTACCAATTAAAGTAGCAATACCACCGATACTTGCACCATAAGCGATTGATAATAACAACGCTTTACCAAATTGATCATTTTCAGGGTTAGACTGTTTAACCAACATAGTAATCGACATAGCAATCGGTAACATCATCACAGCAGTTGCTGTATTTGACATCCACATTGATAAAAATGCCGTTACTAACATCATGGCTAAAATTTGTAGGCTTGGCTTAGTACCAGCACGAAGCATGGTATTAAGTGCAATACGCTTATGTAAACCCCAACGCTCCATCGCGATTGAGATCAAAAAGCCGCCTAAGAATAAAAAGATCAAAGGGTGTGCATAAGGTGATGCGACCCCTTTGATTGCTGCAATGCCAGCAAGAGGTGATATAACCAGTGGCAATAATGAAGTAGCAGGAATTGGCACAACTTCACTGACCCACCAAGTAGCCATCCAAAATGCAAGGCCTGCGGTACGTAATGCTGATACACTCATACCCGCTGGTGGATCGATTAAGCAAGTTAATAACATCACTAATGGGCCTAGCAGTAACATTACTGTGCTCATTAATGGGCGTGGCTGTGAGCCATCTTTTGTTTGATTTACTAATGACATACCGACTCCTTAGAACTTGTATTTAAGGCCAATTGCAACGCTGTTGTCTGATTCAAGTTCTAAATCTAAATCAGTATAGAATAAGTATGCTGTGGTTTGTTTATCAAAAACATAGTCTACACCTGCTGTCCATTGTTTACCTTCTTCAGCATGGCGAATTTTTGAGTCGTCTTTAACATATTGCAGCTTAGGTACCCATTTATCGATTGCATAGCTTGCGCTAAGTGCATAGCCATTGCCTTCTTTCGTACCGTCGGTTGATTCACTGCGCTGGAATAAACCCGCTAACTGTAGGTTATCAAGTTTCCATGCTGCAACAACGCGGCTTGCTGTTAACTTATTAAGTGCATCAACATGGCTGATAGCAACATAATAGTCTTTAGATTTTAATGCACGGTCACCATAAATAACCGTTGCCGCAAAACCATCTTCATCGTTGCTACTGTCATCTTTAGGTGCGTAAGTTAGCGCTAGAGATGCGCCACCGTATGTTTTTGAGCTGTAGGTAATGGTATCGCCGATACGGTCTTGACCAGGGATCAGCTGAGCGATATCAGCTTGGGTTTCGTTAAAACCGTCTACTTTACCTTCTGAGTATTTAAAACGGGTGTCGTTACGACCTACAACCACTTCACCAAAATCGCCTGCAAGGCCTAAGTAGGTATTACGAGCTGAAAATGGCTCACTGGTATCGTCATGCTCAAAGCCTTTTACTTGAACTTCGTATTTGAATACTGCTTTTAGCGACTCAGTTAGTTTGTGGCTACCTTTAATACCAATACGAGAAAAAGGTGCTTCGATTTGCGTACCTTCATCTGCATAGCGCATAACGCCTGTATCTGTGTTTGCTATTTGAACTTCTGCTTTACCGTATACCGCGTAGTCTGCTGCCATTGCTGAGCCTGCTGTGCTAGCTAAAATCACAGCCGCTGCTACGCGTGTTTTTGTATGAGTGAATATTGTTGTCATTATGCGCCCCTTATTAGGTTCAAATTGTTGTTCCTAACTATTAAGGCAAGTTGGTTGCCAACTTAGTTAATTTTAAAAAAGCTCTTAAATAACAGTAAATTAACTTTATTGACGTAAAAGGAGCAGTTTTTTATGGGTGGATATCCACACATTTTTAAAAATATGCTGTCACCAGTTCCACCCATTGGGAAGACTTTAATATGAGAGGGTTGCTTAGTCTTTGAACATTTCGCGATTAATACCGTACTTGGTCATCTTGTCATAAAGGGTTTTACGAGCAATTTGTAATGTAGCCATAGTCTCTTTTATGCTGCCGTTATTACGCTCGAGCGCTTCTTCGATAAGTGATTGCTCATAAAAACTAATTTTCTCGGCAAGGCTTAAGTCTTGAGCAAGCTCGTTGTCACTATTTGCATCGCTGTACGAGGCAAAGGCCAGATCAGAGCCTAGCAATACCGCACGTTCAGCCTGATTTCTAAGCTCTCGCACATTACCCGGCCAATCGTAGGCAAGAAGTCGTTGTTTTGCTTCACTACTTAGTGGTGCAGGTGGTTTATGAAAACGTGTTGCCGCTATCGAGCTAAAATGTTTAAACAACAGTGGAATATCGGCCTTTCTGTCTCGTAATGCCGGAATACTCACTTTAACTAAGTTTAATCGGTAATATAAATCGGCTCTAAACTCCCCTGCTTCGACTAGTGTCATTAAGTCTACTTTGGTGGCAGCAACAATACGCACGTCTAAATCAATGGCGTGGTTATCACCTACAGGCGTTACTTTACGCTCTTCAAGCACCCTTAATAACTTTACTTGTAAACTTGCAGGCGTTGACTCTATTTCATCTAAAAAGACAGTACCGCCTTTAGCAAATTCAAACTTACCTTGGCGAGATTGCGTAGCACCTGTATATGCGCCACTGGCTGCACCAAAAAGTTCGCTTTCGATAAGCTGTTCAGGGATTGCGCCGCAGTTTATGGCAACAAAATTAGCCGCTGATCTGTTACTTTGATCGTGCAAGTAACGGGCAACTAATTCTTTACCTGTGCCAGTTTCACCTTCTATTAAAACATCAGCGGGAGTGTCGATAACCGCATTGAGTAAATGCATCATTTGTTGCATTTGCTCAGTTTCACCTAAAATTCGCACACCGGGCGCAGAGGTTTTTTCTACTGCGATTTTTAAGGCGCGGTTTTCCATCACTAAAGCACGTTTTTCTGAAGCGCGGGCGATACAATCTAACAATTGCTCTGTGAGTGGCTTTTCGAATAAATCATAAGCGCCAAGTTGCATGGCTTTAACGGCAACAGATACATCGGCAAAGCCGGTAAGAAAAATAACCGGTAGCTCACTATCAAAGGCCTTAACTTGTTCTAAAAATGCCAAACCGTCCATTTTTGGCATGTTTATGTCACTTAAAACAATCCCTTCAAAACGACGACTCAATTTTGAAAGTGCCGCAGTTGGTTCACTAAAATACTGAACTTGATAACCTTCAATCTCAAGGAGTTGCTTTAATGAATCGCGTATCACCGCTTCGTCATCAATAACGATTACCTGATTACAGGTCGCTGCAACTACACTCATGATGGTTCCTTATTTGTTTGTAAGGTTATTATAAATTGTGCGCCGCCTTCAGGGCGGTTATGCGCAGATAATCGACCGTTAAATGAGTCGATAATTTGCCGTGAAATAGATAAACCTAAACCTAAACCGTTGCTGGTTTTAGTACTGTAAAATGGCTCAAAGATGTTACCCAATGCATGTTGATCAATACCTGGTCCTGTATCAAGAATTGATAGCTTCACTCGGTCGTCGAATAGTTCGAGATCAAAACTTAATTCACGCTTTTCAGACTCACTCATTGCTTGGCTAGCATTGGTGATCACGTTAACCAAGACTTGTTCAAACTTAACGCTATCGACCCACACTGTTATATTTGCATCAATATCAGCAGCTTTAACCTCGATATCGTCTTGCTTTAACTGGGCGCTTGCGATCATTAACGCATTTTTTAACATGCTCGCTAAGCTTTGCTGCCTAAGTTGGGTTTGTGCGGGTTTACTAAAATGCTTAAGCTGAGCGACAATTTTGTGAACACGCTCTATTAGAGATTGCACCAGCACTAAATTTTCGCTGGCTTGCTCAATACTGCCTTTAATAAGCAACCTCTTTGCACTTACTAAATAAGTGTTCATGGCACTTAAGGGCTGATTGATTTCATGGTTAATGCCCGCACTTAATTGACCTATCGTCGCAAGCTTAGCTGTTTGGATCAGTGCTTTTTGCGCTTTTTCGAGCGCTTGGGTTCGTTCAATTACTTCTTGCTCAAGGCTATGTCTTGAAAACAAGAGCTTTTTGTAGCCCGCAAAGCGCACCATCGCCATATGAATAAGCACAACAGCAATAGCATAAAACACACTAAACCAAAGCAGTCGAGGTATTTGCGCAAGCTCCACATTAGTTACATCCACCAGCACACTGGCTTTGGCGTTTATAATGTCTATTGTTTCTGTGGCACTAATAAAGCGCGCTTGCTTGCCATTAAGCTGAATATTTTGCTGTGCGGTTTGTTCACTTAAAGACTTATGATTATGATTAAGTAAACTCGGTTTATGAGACAAGTAGCGGCGCGACTTAACCAAAGCAGCCATTTGTTCGTCGTTAAGCGATTCAAGTGACTTTAATCGCCAGTCCTCAACGTCTGACATCACAATAACACTATCTTCTAGTGCAATATAAAAGTGAGTGCTGTCTGATGCATTAAGTAGCTGGCGGTCTTGTTCAAACTTTTTCGCATTCACTTTTAAAGTGACAACGGCAATAACGTTACCTTTATCAATAACCGGCTCTGAAAAGTAAATGCCCCGCTCACTTGAGCGCATACCTAAAGCAAAATAAGCTACTTTTTCACCTTGCTTGGCTAAATAAAAATAAGGTCGAAAAGCAAAGTTACTGCCCAAAAAGGTGTAATCAACTTGCCAGTTACTACTTGCCACCACCGAGCCTGTTAAATCCATTAAATAGACGTCAGATGCACCACTAGCACGTTGGATATCTTCTAAATAATAATTAACAGCCTGCTCGCCTATACCTTGCTTAACCACAAAAGATTTAACTAAATCATTGGCACTGACTAAGGTCGGAATTGTTTTAAATCGGGCTAATTCGCTTGAAAAGTAATGACTTAACTGAGTAGCTTGAACACGGCTTTGTTGCTCTGCTTGTTGATAGTCGTGAGCGCGTCCAACGTAAAAAACTAACACAAGCAACAATAAAAGCATTGCACCTGCAATAACTAACTTTTTACTTAATGACGACATTCAAACCTTTGCGAGCAGCGCAACTAGAAATTGAACTGGTAGTGTAACGATAAATCTTCTGTTGTACCAGCGACAGCGCCATTGTCCATTCGTGGATCAAACACGTTATATTTTTTGCCTAACAGGTTTTCTGCTTTCAGCATAAGTTGGCTGTTAGCGTTTAACTGCCACTTTAAGCTGCCACCTAATAAGCTATAGGCAGACTGTTTGAAGTGAGCACCGGTAACCGAACTTACCTCAACTTTATCACGCCACAATAAGTTTAAACTCACTTGCCAGCTGTCAGATAAGTTATAACTACTCACTAAGCTTGCAAAACGCTTAAAGCTCGCATTAATTGGGTCTTCAAAGTATTGCGTGTAAGTGCCCGTTACAGAAAACTCTTTACTTGATTGCCAAGTACCATCAAGCTCGATACCACTGTTTTGAGTGTTAAATGAGTTTGCAAAAGTAAACAAGGCTTCATTAGATTGCGTTGGCTCAATGTTTATAAAATCATTGAGTTCATTATAAAAAAGCACCGCATTTGCTTGTAACTCTGAGGTTTGATAATGCCAAACAAGCTCAGTGGTTTTTACCGATTCAGAGCGAAGTGACGGGTTACCTACGGTGACATCATCATTTGAAAAAAGCTCATTAGTAACGGGTGTTCTGAACGATTCGCCATATTGCACTTTTACGGTATGCTCTGGGTTTATTACATAAACGCCCGCAAGGCGAGGCGAAAGTTTACTGTCGATGTCTTTCACATCGTCATAGCGTGCCCCTACAAATAAAGTAAGTGAATCTGAATAAGGTATTTTTAACTGCCCGTAGGCGCTATATGTTTCGAAGGTATATTTAAGTGATGCAAATTCAGGAAAGTCCATCACCGTCACAATACCTTGCTGATAATAAGCGGGGTCAATAATGACTAACATCGACTCATCATCATAGTAATTAGTACGTACTCCAGCTTCGACTTGTTTAGCCTCTGCGTATTCTATACCCGCCGCAAGCTGCCATTGATTTTCAAATTGATAACTCAATTCAGTCTCAAATTTGCTATCGGTCGTTTGCCATGCTGGGCCAAGTAAAAAGTCAGGTATATCGTCAAAAGCAGCGATTAAACCAGCACTAGAGATATTATGTTTAGTGTACGAGTAACTAGAATCCAGCTTTAACTTGTCGTTATTAATCCAGTTATATTTAATGCCAACAAAAGTGTTATCACTGGTGTGTTGATTTTGTGTTGAATAGCCAGCAAGGTTTAAAAATTCATCAAGGGATGTTTCGTTGTAACGAGCACGTAATTGCAGCTTTTTGTAATCAACACCTGCTTCTAGGTAAAGCGCCTCAAGAGGATCTTTTACTCCTTGCGGGTAGCTTTCGCCGTCTTTTTGATCATACGAAAAACTCGTAAAGAGTGATGTATCATCACTTAAAGAGGCATTGAACTGCCCTGTTGCCCCGTAGCGACCATTATTGCCAACCACAAGTTGCAGAGTATTTCGCTCTTTAGAGGTAACAATATTCATCACCCCTAAAAACGCATTACTGCCATACAGTGCCGAGCCTGGACCGCGAATAAACTCTATTTTTTCGATGATTTCAATAGGAATATAAGGCATGTAAACAGAGGCTTTACCAAATGATGATTCATTAACTCGCTCACCATTGATCATCACCAGTACATTACCGCTATCAAGATATACACCTCGAGCATGATCTTTAGGCACAGCACCCACCCAATCTCCACGGGTTGATTGCATACCTGGCACAAAGTTCATTACCTCATAGGCGTTATCAACACCAAGCGCTTGAATTTGTTTACGGCTAAATACACTCATGGTTGAAGGAACAGATGACAAGGTTTCGCTGGTTTTACTAGCAATATCGACTTGCACATTAAGCAAATCTTCAAAACTTAAAGAGAATAAGTCTTGCTCGTCAGTCGCGTTTGCAACCAATGGAATGGTTGAGGCAACTGCAATTGAAAAAAGTGCTGAACATCTTAAAAGCTTCACGCTGCGAGATACCTGTACTAATAGCCTATGCTGCAAAAGCAACACCTTGTTTACACTATTAATACAAAAGATTGGCAAGCTTGCAATGTTTTTATAGTTTTAGTTGAAGAGTTCTCGAAAGTGGATACAAAAAAACCCACTTTCAGCTAAAAATGGGTTTTAATTTTATTGAGCTAAGCTTAATTAAGCTGTTTCAACATTAGCAGTACGCTTTGCCTTGATGTACTTATATAAACCAATAAGTGACGCCGCTATCCAGAAAATTTCGATAACAAAACTAGCAAGGTTAAAGTTATAACAAAGACTAATTAGTAACAGAATCGCGCCTGTTAAGTTCATCATGTTATACACAAGGCCGGTTGGCGATGCTTTATTCAGTTGTAATAAAAAGAAAGCACCAACCACTAAGAATGTGCCTGTCATGCCAATAATATCAAATAAAAGTGCTATCACGTGCGTGAGTCCATTTTGTTCATGTGTTTATACCCATACAACTGGCCCAATCCATGGGGAGGGTTGTTTTCATTCATTGAAACAGCAAACCGGTCAATAGTATCAGAGCATGAGGGATAAACGAGGATAAATGTCCGTATTTTAATTCTATTTATGGGTCACCTTACCACCGATAATTTTTAGAGCAGGTGCGCCGCGGATCATGGTTTCACGGGCGAATTGACGTTGGCAGTCAGGGCAGATACCTGTTTCATTGGTAAAGTCTTGGCTAATACGTTCAACAAAACACTTAACCAACGCCCCTTTTCCGCCTTTGCGGTATTTAAATAACTGGGTTTTACATTGTGAGCAAAAAATATCGACTGTTTTGGTCGGGCCTTTTTTGTTTGGTTTTGCCATTACAACTACATTGCTAAAATAAAACCTTACCTTAACATGTTAAGGCCAGAGCCCCAAAACTAAGCCGATAACAGAAAACTGTAATATTGAATAACTTGCATTAACTAAGAACAATTTTAATGGGCGTTGTTCAAAAATATAGCCAATACCTAAGGCACAGCTAACCCAGCACAAGCCAATAATAAACCCTGTGCCAACAGCTACTCCCACATTGACATTTGCGCCAATAAATAACGATAAACTAAATGCAATTAAACAACATAAAACAAAGCTGCCGCCAAACACCATAACCGGATTGATGCTCTGAAGGTCAAGCTCTGTTAAACCACAACTTTCCATCCAAATACGTTTAAAAAGCCAAGGTGAATACCACACAGCACCCAATAAGAAAGATGCAAGGGCAGCAAAAAAGATCGCGAAGTAATTAAGTTCTGAAAAATGCATACGCCAGACTCATACAACTAACAGGTTTAATTTGACTTTAGTTAAGGATCAGCGATGCAGCAAATCAAAAAGGCTGAGTTTTGTACCTATTAATATCTAAACCATACTTTTGCATTAAACACTGCATTATTTCAGTTTAATAAACAATCAATTTAGTGTTGTACGGGTTTTTTCTGTAATTTACGTTGTAGGGTTCTTCTGTGCATATTCAGTTGGCGCGCAGTTTCAGAGATATTACCATTGTTGCTATGCAATACATGTTGAATATGCTCCCACTCAAGACGCTCTGGCGACATTATTTGGCTTGGCTCTGGGTTTACCGATGAGGCACCAGCTTCAACATCACCCAAGATTGTTTTTAATAATGAATTGAAATCGACAGGCTTTGGTAAGTAGTCATCAGCACCTAAACGTATCGCTTCTACTGCACTGGCAATACTGGCAAACCCCGTGAGCAATACGATACGCGCTGAAGGAAATTGTTCTCTTAAAGGTTTAATTAGCGCAAGGCCGTTATCATCACCGAGTTTTAAATCCACCAGAAAGTGGCTTGCCTCAAAAGTGGTTGTTTTTTGTAAAGCTTGCTCAGCGTTATGAGCGAGCTCACATGTAAAGCCTTGTTTTGTAAAGCGCCTCGCAAGCGTGCTGGCTAGGTTTACATCGTCTTCAATAATTAAAAGTTTCATACAATTTTTAAACTAACCATCGCAATAGCGCCTTGCTGCGGGTGATTACTGAGTGTTAATGAGCCATTCAAACGCTCTAAGGTTACATTAGAAAGCATAACTGCCATTCCCATTCCATCGCTACTTGGCATGAGCTGACCGCCTAATGATGCCATTTGTTGCTCGCTAAATCCTTGACCGAAATCACGTAACGACAATGAAAGTATTTGCTGATCGATTTGCCATTTAGCTTCGATGTTGTGTTGCTGATTATGGTTATTTGCCGATACGGCGTTTTGCAACAAGTTTAAAATAGCCGGTAACAGCATGGCATCACTTAAAATCGAACAATCAGGGGCGTCATTTAGCCATTGTAGGTTTTGCTCTGGAAAATGCAGTGTCATCGCATCTTGAATCGTGTTTTGCAGTGTTTTAGCACTAATCACTTGTTGTGTTTCACCGGTTCTTAGTGCATTTGAAAGTGACCTAAAATGAGCAAGTTGCTCTTTACACTGTGCTAATGGCTTAGCCATTTCTTGCACAATAGGGTCATCAGCTTGTTGCTCTTTTAGCTCTTCAAATAATAGCTGTAAGTTTGCTATCGGCGTTGCAAGTTGATGCGTTACTTGTGCGGCAGCGCCATCAAGCGTTAATAATTGCTCATGCCTTAATTGTTGCTCGCGGGTACGGGAAATAGTAGCTTCTCTGGCTCTTAACGTGCTGTTTAATGTGCCAATTACAAAGGCAATAACGATGGCGCTGATAACAAAGTTAATCCACATACCAATAAAATGATGAGTCATCTGCATTTGGTGCATGGTGTGTTCTGGCATTTTTATCAGTAAAAAACTATAAGCGGCGATTGCCAGCACAGCTGTATAAGCAAGCCCTTTCGCATTAACAGTCACCGCCGCTATCATTATCGGTAACAGTAATAACGAAACAAATGCATTTGTTGCTCCACCACTTAAGGAGAGCAAAATAGTTAAAAACAATAAGTCGGCTGTCAACTGCATCAACACAGCTGCAGGCTTGGCTTTCGTGACATTTCGGTAAGCGAATATACTTAACAGCTGAAAGATTGCTTCAATACAAATTACAGCAAGCAAAGGCAGTAAGGGGATTTGGTATTCAAAAAGAAAATATACCGCAATAACAGCAACAAACTGCACGGCGATTGCGGCGCTTCTTAAAATTAGTAGGCGACTGATCGCCGGATCGGTTTGCATAACGGACTCTTTAAAGCTTAATCATCGTCCATTGAAATTGTAAAAACAGCACAAGGCGTTCCTTGATGAAACACCATTTGCCATTGTTTACCATTAAAACGCCACAGTGACATACGAACTGAGTAGTTAAACTCTGAGCGAGCTGAACGTCTAAAGGCCGCTTGATAGCTTAGCTGTGCAATATCATCACTGAGCATTCGGCCTTTAAAATGTTGATTATAAAACTGCGGTACCACCTCAGTTGGCAGGCGGGTTAAAACTTGGAACTTATTAAATGACGTGCCATCAGCGGCTATTTCAATAAAATCATCATCAAGTAATGCATCAAGCGCTTCAGCAGATTGCCGTACCTCTGGCTCAAGAAGCTGCCGCTCTGCATCAATTAAATGATTAAATAACGTCTCTTTAATTTTACCGCCCATAGTAACCCTTACTGTTTGAGCACTTTACCGCCCTTCATAACAAACTGAACCTGACTAAGTTCACTAATGTTATCAAGCACATTCATATTCACGCTGATAATATCTGCTTGTTTACCAACACTCAAGTCACCGAGGTTATCACTTTGACCTAATAGTTTAGCAGCTTCAACGGTGGCTGATTTAATTGCTTGCTTTGGTGTCATGCCGTATTTAACTAATAACTCAAACTCTTTAGCATTATCACCATGCTTAGATACGCCTGAATCTGTACCAAAGGCTATTTTAACCTTGTTTTTTAACGCTAATTTAAACGATGCTTCCATTTTTGGCGCTACTACTTCGACCTTATCAGCAATTGCTTTTGGCATATTAGGGTTATTTAGCACCTCTTCTTTTACTGTTGCGCCAGCGAGTAAGGTTGGAACTAAATACGCGTCTTGCTTTTTGAAAAGCTTAACCGTGTCTTTATCTAAAAAAGAGCCATGTTCGATTGAATCAACACCCGCTCTAAGTGCTGCTTTTATACCTTCTGTGCCATGAGCATGAGCGGTCACTTTGCGGCCTAAATGATGGGCTGTGTTTACAATGGCACTGAGTTCTTCATCAGTAAATTGCTGATTAACCCCTGCCGCTGTATTACTTAAAACACCACCTGTCGCGGTTATTTTAATCACATCGGCACCGCTTTTAATTACATCGCGCACTGCACGAGTACAATCGGCTGCGCCATCACACACACCTAAGCCACCCCCTTCTGTCGCTTTGGTAATATCACGGCGATAGCCATGCATATCACCGTGACCTCCGGTCGGTGTGATCATATCTCCCGCAGCAAAAATGTGAGGGCCAACAATATCGCCACGTTCAACCGCACGCTTTAATGGAAAGATAACTTGATAGCTGCTACCTAGGTCACGCACAGAGGTAAAACCTGCATCAACCGTACGTTGTAAGTACTTTAGAGAGCGAAGAGCGTAATCGGCTTCGTATTCAGTTGCCCATTGGTGTGGGTTACGTTTTGCATCTCGTTCAAAGGTAACATGAACGTGCATATCAATCAGACCCGGCAATACCATCTGATTTTTTAAATCAATAACATCTGCATCACTGAGGTTTAATTGCTGCTTTGTTAGAAAACCAGCTTTTATTGCGGTAATTTTACTGTCTTCAATAACAAGCGTTTGCTGCTCTTTGACATTTTGATCAGTGCCTACCAGCATCTTTCCAGCATAAATAATGGTTGTTTGTGCATTAACCGCAAACGAAGATAATAAAGACAGTACCGATAATGTGCTTATTTTTAGGTTTATTTTTTTCATAATCGCCTCTTTTTTATACTAGGTTTAACTTAAATACTGAGTAAATGCCATTATTTACGACATAGCGCAGCAATGAACTAGTGTTAACAAGTGAATTTTGATATAACTTCGGAAAAATTTAACAAGTCTGACCACATAAAGAGAACACATTATGTCTTATGCCCAAATTACTGGCTGGGGTAAATGTATACCACCAGCAAGCATCAGCAATGATGAAATTAGCAATATTGTTGATACCAATGATGAATGGATCACAACACGTACAGGCATCAAATCTCGCCGTGTCAGCCATGTTTCTACTGCCGATTTAGCTACCGTTGCCGCAAAGCAAGCGCTTGCTTGTGCTGGTGTTGATGGTAAAGACATTGATCTTGTGCTTCTTGCGACTTGTACACCATCAACTATGGTGGCAAATACGGCCTCTTTAGTGCAGAAAAATATTGGTGCGGTTGGCGCAGCAGCAATGGATACTAACGCTGCATGTTCAGGCTTTTTATATGCATTACAAGCAGCAACGGCACAAATTCGCGCAGGTATGATCAAAAAAGCGGTCGTTATTGCTGCTGAGCGCATGACTTGGTACATCAACTGGGCGCGTCGCGACAGTGCTGTATTATTTGGTGATGGTGCAGGTGCGGTTGTATTAGAAGCTTCAGATACACCATCTGGTTTACTTGCAACTAAAACCGGGTGTGATAGTGAAGATCGCGATATCTTACACATCGAAAACTTTGGTAGCGATTTAAATAAGTACGAGCCAATTGGCCCGTCTAACTTATTATTCGAAGGTCGCGAGATCTTCAAACGTGCTGTTAAAGGTATGAGTGAAGCTTGTGACGACGTACTGAATCAAGCACAGTTAGAGCTTGATGACATTGACGTATTAGTTCCTCACCAAGCAAATTTACGTATTATCCAAGCGATTCAGCAACGCTTGAAAGTAGCTGATGAAAAAGTAATGGTAAACATTGCCGACTATGGTAATACGTCTGCTGCAACAATTGCGATTGCAATTTGTGAAGCTGTTGAGCAAGGCCTTATCAAGCCAAACTCAAACATTATGTCAGCAGCCTTTGGCGCTGGTTTAACTTGGGCGGCGAGTTACATTAAATGGGGCGAGCGCGTGACACCTATTGCAGTGTCTGATGCAGCTTTAACTGAATGTGATAAAACAGGCCTTGAACTTGTTGCACCAGCTGTTGCAGCATGTAAAGCGGCAGAGTAATTCTCGACACTCTTTAGTAGAAAAGCGCGGCTTAGTCCGCGTTTTTTTATGAGCAAAAAATGGACTATATAATGGAATTATTAGGCATACATCACGCTGCAATCATTTGTAGCAACTATGAAAAATCAAAGCATTTTTATAATGAAGTATTAAAACTGCCGATTATCCACGAACTATACCGTGCTGAACGTGACTCGTATAAATTAGATTTAGCACTTCCTGATGGTAGCCAATTAGAATTATTTTCGTTTCCTGGAGCACCACAAAGACCAAGCTATCCCGAGGCACAAGGGCTACGCCATTTGGCGTTTAAAGTTGCTGATATTGCAAAATCTAAGCAGTACTTAGAACAACAAGGCATTTCGGTTGAAGAAATAAGAGTGGATGAAATCACCGGGAAGCAATTTACATTTTTTGCCGATCCCGATGATTTACCTTTAGAGCTTTACCAACTCTAGATTATTGGAAGCGATCTTGTAGGTAATTAAACACAGCGCGAATACCCAATGCTTCACCACCTGTAGGGCGACCCGGTAATGCACGTAGATTCCAAGCCATGACATCAAAGTGAACCCAAGGAGTGCTTGGCTCAATAAACTCTTTTAAGTAAAGAGCTGCAGTGATCGCACCACCAAAAGGAGTGGAAGCACAGTTAGCAATATCAGCTACGTCACTTTTTAATAATGCTTTATATTGATCAAATAACGGAAGTTGCCATACAGGATCATGGCAGCTTTCGCCTGCATCCATCAATTTGTTAGCAACATCACGGTTATTTGCAAAAAAGCCCGGTAATTCAGTACCTAGGGCTACACGACAAGCACCAGTAAGGGTAGCAAAGTCAACGATAAGATCAGGGTTATCGTTTTGTGCTTCAGCAAGTGCATCACACAGCACTAAACGACCTTCAGCGTCCGTGTTATCAATTTCTACTGTGATCCCTTTGCGAGTTTTGATCACATCACCCGGTCTAAATGCATTTCGAGAAACCGCATTTTCAACTGCAGGTACCAATACGCGTAAACGAATTGGTAGGTTGGCAGCCATAATTAACTGCGCAAGACCAATAACATGCGCGGCACCGCCCATGTCTTTTTTCATATTTCGCATGCCTGAGCTTGGTTTTAAATCTAAACCACCAGAATCAAAACAAACACCCTTACCAACTAATGTAATTTGTGGAGCATCTTTTGCGCCCCAACGTAAATCAAGTAAGCGAGGCTTATTCTCAGACGCACGACCAACCATATGAATTGTTGGGTAGTTTTGCTCTAATAATTCATCACCAACCCACTCGCTAAACTCACCATCAAAGGTGTCGGCTAAATCAGCCATTACTTGTGATAGGTGTTGCGGCATCATATCTGCAGCAGGCGTATTAACTAAATCACGCACTAAATTAATGGCACTTGCATGCTGCGATAAACGCTTAACTAAGCTTTCATCTTTAATGGCTAGAGTGGCACGTGGCGATGGTTTTTCTTTATATTCACTAAACTCGTAACCACCTAACACAAAACCCAGCGCTACTTGTTCTACAAACTTGTCATCACCTTGAATTTGATAACAACCTGCTGGCAGTTTTGTTGATAAGTCACCCGCTAACCAAAAGTCTTGTAAATCATTAACTAAACAATACACATGCTCAAGTGAACCGGTTTCACTATCAGCAATTAAGGCCATGCCTTTGTTTTTAAAATCACAATTTGTTAGCCAATTTTGTAAGGCTTGCGGCTGCTCGGTTAACCACGTTGATAGGTCAGCTTTAGCAATAAATGACAGGGGAATTCCCGTAGAAGAATGACGAATTAATGAACTCATTAAACGACTCGATATAAAGAAAAGGTATTTAAGCATACCAATATCTTGATACAAAAGGTATAGGCAAAATCAGATAAGCAAAACCTAATCAGTCTTTGTTTTGCTTCTCTTTTTCTTCTTTTTCTACTTGTTGATCAATCTCTTTAATCGACTTATTGATATTGAATGAGCTAGGTAGCACATCAACACCAACCCATTGACCCAGTTTTACAACCAAAGGAATTGTCACTGGGGCAAAAGGTAATACAGCAAATACGCCCAAACCGAGTCCTTTTAATATATCTAAAAATTGCTCATTGGCAGTATGCAATTCTTCTTTAGTAGCTTGGCCTTGGGTGTATCGCCTATAGATATGAAGCATCTCTTTTGTTTCTTGCTTTTCTTGGGCTAGTGCGATTTTAAGTGCTACCATAGCGCGCTTGAAGCGTAGAGTCTGACGCTTTTTGGTAATTTTAGCCACTCTGAATGGGGCTCGATGAATAACTTTGTATAATCGCATTTGGTTATTTTCACACAGCATGTGAAGTTCACAAAGCATAATTTACTTATATTAGTTTTTGTTTTATTCTCAATACTCTATTCGTAATTATTTTTCAGTATTAAACATGAACACACCTATACAACAGGCTGAGCCAAAACCCCAAAAGCCGGCCCCAGATGAATGTTGTGGTGGTGGTAGTTGTTGCCCATGTGTTTGGGATGAATACCGAGAAAAATTAAAGCAATGGCAATTAAACAACATTCCGCAACAAGCCTAATAGACCGTTCCAAATCCAATTTCGCTTAAAAACCAATCAAAAAATTCCTTTTTTAAAATATTTTTAGATATTTTATATACTTTCTTACGCTTAAAAGAAAAAATAAGAATAAATTATCCCCTTTGATTTCATATACATAATTAAAAAAACAATAATAACGTGCAAATAAAAACGCCAAAAACAACATCGCATTAACAATTTGCAAAATAAATTTACAGGCTGTATAAGAGATTTACACCAAGTTTATTATTTAACTTCGGTGACATAATCATAAATATTCTAACTGGGGAAGTCGGAATGAAATTCAAAAATAATGCGCTACAACAAGCAATTAAATTTGCTTTAGCGACAACAACAGCTGGCCTGTTTGTGTCGGGTTCAGTTGTTGCTGCAGAGCAAGCAGCAGAAGAAACGAAAGTTAACAAAAACGTGGAAAAAATTGCCGTGGTAGGTACTCGTTCAGCACCACGTTCAATCGGCGATTCACCAGTACCGATTGATATCATCGGTGGTGAAGAGCTAGATAAAGGCGGCAACACCGATATGCTAGAGCTTTTAAAAGGCTCGGTTCCTTCTTTTAACGTTCACCAAAACCCAATTAGTGATGCAGCGTCACTTGTACGCCCTGCTAACTTACGTGGTCTTCCTTCTGACAGCACATTAATACTTGTTAATGGTAAACGTCGTCATCGCGCATCAGTTATTGCCTTCTTAGGTGGTGGTATCAATGATGGTGCTCAAGGTGCTGATATCTCAGTTATTCCAAGTATTGCCCTAAAGCAAGTAGAAGTACTTCGTGACGGTGCTGCGGCACAATACGGTTCTGATGCAATCGCTGGTGTAATGAACTTTGTATTAAAAGATGCCTCTGAAGGTGGTTCATTCGAAATTCGTCAAGGCGAATACTACGAAGGTGATGGCGATACAACACAAATTTCAGGTAACGTGGGTCTACCATTTACCGATAGTGGTTTTGCTAACTTAAGCTTCCAATATAAAACAGCTGATGCAACTAGCCGTTCAGTACAACGCCCTGATGCGGCGGCACTTAACGCAGCAGGTGTACCTGAAGTATCTTCTTTAGCACAAATTTGGGGTGCACCTGAAGTTGATGATGATATTACAATCTTTGGTAACATTGGTCTTGAGTTAAGCAACTCATCTGAATTCTACATGTTTGGTAACTACTCTGAGCGTGACGTACGTGGTGGTTTCTACTATCGTAACCCACACACTCGCCCAGGTGTTTACTCAAATGACGGCGGTGAAACACTGCTTGTTGGTGATTTAACTGGCGATATGAGCGGTAACTGTCCTGACGATATCATGATTGATGATAACGTTTTAGATAACCCAGATTACATCAATGGTGTTGCTAACAACCCAGACTGTTTTGCATTTAACGAAATGCTCCCGGGCGGTTTTACACCTAACTTCGGTGGTAACATCACAGATACTGCATTAACAATTGGTACTAAAGGTGAAATTACTTCTGGTTTCCTTGAAGGTGCTTACTATGACTTAAGCGGTACAGTTGGTTACAACGAATCTCGTTACTTCATCTATGACACAATTAATGCGTCATTAGGTCCAGAAAGCCCGCGCGATTTCAGCCCTGGTAAATACTCACAGTTAGAGAAAAACTTTAATGCAGATTTATCAAAAGGTTTTGACTTTGGCTTAGCTTACGATGTAAACGTTGCCGGTGGTCTAGAATGGCACGAAGAAACATTCACAGTTGTTTCTGGTGACGAAGCGTCTTTCACAGCTGGCCCACTAACAGAACAAGGTTTTGGTATCGGTTCAAATGGTTTCCCTGGTTTCAAACCATCTGATGCGGGCGAGTATACACGTCGTAACTATGCTGCATACGTTGATGTTGAAGCACCATTCACAGAAGACTTCCTAATGGGCTTAGCACTACGTTATGAAGATTATGATTCATTTGGTTCAACAACTAACTACAAGTTAACTGGTCAATACCACTTAACTGAAGACTTAAACATTCGTGGTTCAATCAGTACAGGTTTCCGTGCACCAACTGTTGGTCAAGCAAATGTAAGTAACGTTCAAACAAACCTAAGCAGCGGTGTACTTGTTGACTCAGCACTTTTACCACCAACAAACCCAATTGCTGTGCAATTAGGTGGTACAGAGCTTGAACCTGAAGAATCACAAAGCTATACATTTGGTGCAGTTTGGACACTTGGTGACTTATTCTTCACAGTTGACTACTACAACATCCAAGTTGATGACCGTATCAGTCAATCAGATAAAATTGAGTTAAGCCAAGCTGATAAAGACACACTTGAAGCAGCAGGCGTACCAAACGTACAAAACTTAGCGCAAGTAAGCTTCTTCACGAATGACTTCGATACAACAACGCAAGGTGTTGATGCTGTAGCTAACTACTCAACTGATTTGTTAGGCGGTAGCTCAACATTCAGCTTAGCGTACAACTGGAACGACACTGAAGTAACTAAGTCAACAGACATTACTGGTGAGTTTAAAGTAAGTCGTTTAGAAAATGACTTACCAAATCACCGTGCAACGCTTAGCTGGGCACAACAGTGGGAGAATTTCTCTGCATTTACACGTGTTAACTACTATGGCGAATACCAAGGCGTACACGTAGATTACGATGCAACAGCGAAAACAGCTGATGCTGCAGTAACGATTGATGCAGAAGTAACTTACTTCCTAACTGAAGAGCTTAGCTTCTCTGTTGGTGCGACCAACTTATTCGACCAAGAAGCAGAGAAACTTGATTTCTATGACAGTACTGACATCCCTAATAACAACTGGGGTGGTAAATACTACGAAACGTCGCCATATGGTATCAACGGCGGCTTCTATTACGTGAAAGCTACGTATACTTTCTAAATAGAACAGCTTTCTAGGTTGAACAATCAACCTAGAAAGTCGATACCCCGGATTTATTCTGGATATTTATAGTTAACCAAGGCGAAAGACATTTCGCCTTTTTCGTTTTATAGTAAATAAAAATAACAAATAACCCGCCATTCCTATGCTGTTAGAAAAAGCGAATCAACTACTGAATGAAAACAAGCTTAAAGAGGCCGAGTTTCATTTTAAAACCATTCTCGATTCAGATCCTGAAAACGGCGAAGCGTTATTTGGATTGGGCCGTATTGCACTGCGTTTAGAACGTTATGATGCTGCTGTTTACCTTCTACAAAGAGCCTGTGAACGATTACCTCATATGCTTGAACCGCTCCATGCTCTTGCCGATGCTTTTAATGGCGTGCATTCACCACAAGATGCCTTAACCGTACTCGAATATGCAAAATCAATTGCCAGCCACAACCCTGAGCCACACTACTATCTTGCCCAACATTATTTAACCTATGGCGAGTTAGGCAAAGCCTACGGTATTTTAAAGCATGCCCTTGGTATGGGAAATTACCCTGTAAAGGCGTACATTTTATTTGAGTTAGTGCAGTTTGGTCGTTTTAACAATGAACAAAATTACATAAATGAGCTACACCAATTTTTAACTTTGACCAATAACCTGCGCTTAAAAATGGTGTGTTATTATGCACTGGGTAAAAGCTACGATCAGTTAAATGATACAGAACAAGCTTTTAACTACTTTAGCCTAGCTAATAAGCTACAAACAAAACTCACGCAGTTTAAAACCCGTGACTTAGTGCCTTTTTATCAGCGCATCATAGAGCAAAATACAGCTGAACTAATTGATGCCAGAGACAAAACATTCACCGGCACAATTACACCCATTTTTATTATTGGTATGCCAAGAAGTGGCTCAACGCTGGTAGAGCAAATGCTGGCAAGCCATGATGATTTTGCCAGCCTTGGCGAAGATGCCAGTATCAGCAATCAGGTTGTTGCATACCTTGAACAACAAACACAGCTCCCTTACCCAGATTGCTTAGCAGAGCTAAACCAAGGGCTAATTAACAATGCCCGTAATATTTATATTGAACGAATAAAGCAAGCGCCAGTTGTGCGCCCCTTTATGATCAATAAGCTACCTGCTAACTATCAGTCACTTGGATTGATTTACTTACTCTTTCCTAACGCCAAGTTTATTAATATGCAGCGCGAGTATAATGCAATTGCTTGGTCAGTTTTTAGCAACTATTTTGCTGAAAACGAACCTTATTTTTGTTCACTCCCAGAGTTTAAACAGTATTATGATTTGTATCAGCAGTTAATGGAGCATTGGCAAAACGTGATGCCAGAGGCGGTTTTTGATTTAAGCTATGAAGCACTTATCAGTGACAGCGAACAAACACTAACAGCCCTGTGTAAGTTCTTAAACATTGAGTACAGTACACAGTTTTTAGATTTTTATAAGTCAAAAAAACCGGTGACAACGCTCAGCAAAACGGCTGTAAGACAGCCGTTAACTGATAAAGCATTAGAGAAATACAAACGCTACGAGAGCGCAATGCACACGCTTATGCGTGAGTCTCAAACCAGTTCAACAAGTCAATAAACTGATCAAAACGCGCCTGTGGGTGAGTAAGCATATTTATGTGATCATAATCGACCTTATGGCCAAACTTACGCCCATAAATGGTCATCGTTTGCTTGCCGATGCCCGACTCTTCCATAAACTTTTCAATATCAATCGGCTGGCATAGGGCTTTATCTTTAACACCTGCCACATGCATAATGGGCGGTAGTGCCTTATCAGCTAATGCGTTGGCGTAATCAAAGCCATCGTCAGTATCGACCCAAGGTTTACGCTTAGCCCACTGCATACTTTGATAATGTGACTTACGGGTTTCATCATCACTGCCCCATTTCAGTTTTTTAGCCGGCACAAAACCATGCTTACGGGCAACTAATGGCGCCAAACCATACCAAATCAAATTACCTTGAATATACTTGCTTGGGTGATGGTTATACAAAGACCGTTTAGAACCAAAATAACCGCAGGCTTTCACATCATCAATCAACTCAGGAAAACGGGCAAACACACTGTTCATTAACACCCCGCCCCATGAGTGTGCCACCCAATAACGCGCAGGCTCGCCTTCAAGCTGCTTAATTTTATCTAAAAATGCAGGGATATCTTCTAAAATAGCCTCGGTTTGACCATACTTTGCATGCTTTGAAATCGCAGGTTTACTCTCACCACGACCACGTAAATCTGCCACATAGCAAACATAGCCATGCTCAGCTAAAAATGGCGCTAAACCTTTATTGCTGTGGGTATAAAAGATTTTGCCATTTTCAACGGCACCATGCATAAAAAACACCGCAGGGCCTTTCGCATCAGTCTTACTAATACGGCGTAAATGTAAGGTTTGGCTTTCGGCGAGTTTAATAAACACCGATTCTTGTTTAATCGTCACTTTTGACCTTTTTATTCTTATAGACTCATCGTACCAGTGTTAAATTACGCCAGTCTCTTCTGCAAAGCAAGTTTTTGGCGTGGCGATTGCCATTCAAAATGAGAATCTCAGGCACGATGAGATTTTGATAAAATAGTAACACCAATGCAGAGCCATTTTTCATTAATGTTAGACGTTCGACTTGCAGGAGCCTTTGGCTAAATGATCACTAACGAAAAGCTATGAAATTGTGCTGAAAAAGTTTGTTTGATGATTTCTATGGTTTCGGGGCTGATGTCTTTATTGATAAAGACACAAAATATATGTAAGTAATACCAAAACGAAACGTGAGGGCATGCCTAACCAACAAACATTTTCCGTAAGCTTCAGTTATAAGTTCTAGCAATCACAATGCACAATAAAGTAGGCATTATATGATTTATTGCTTGCTTTATTAGGCATAAATTAGGTTTATTAATATCTTTAAGATATCAAAGTTTAGTATTTCTTTTACTAACCAGTAACGATGATTTCTGACGAAAAACTTTCTCTAGTAGGCTTAAAGACCTTCATCAATATTCTGAAAAAATGGAGCATTGAACCGAAAAATAAAAATGTTATTTAGGCTTAGATATTCAAAAAATACTGAATGAGAAAGCTTCTGGATTTAAAAATAAACCTACCGGAGCTTTCTTGAATTCGAACTTCACATATCATCCAAATATACAAATCATTACGAATTATTTTCAGTTAAGAACATCAAGCAAATATCCTTTGGACTATGGAACCAAGAGTTTAGAGGTGCGACTTGTGCGCACAAAGTTGTTGATAAAGGTCGATCCGTAACAAAACGCTCAAGAAGGAACCTCAATGTTTAGCTACCTCTGAAAATAGATCTTTAGAGCATTTACGTTAACTCGTTCTGGGGTAGTTATTTTTATAACCCATCTTTGGACAAAAACTTGTTACGATCTTCAATATGCATAATGTGTCAAATAACCTTTCTAACTCAAAATATTCAAGTTACCAATCAAACCCCAACCCTGAAACCTTAACTTGCGGACAACAAATTATAAATTCTTGTAAGTAATCCCTTACGTAAGCACGGAGTCATCGAATTTAACTGTGACTTCAGTAGAATTGGTAATTGCTCTCTATTGTCATTGCCAAAAAAGTGGTCGAGGCTACTGACTCGATGAACCTCCATACAGAAATCCCAAAATAGCTCTAGGTCATGATTATCCCATTTGCTAATAGCCTCAAGCCAATCTTCCGCCTTTAAAGTCAGTGGTTCCTGACAATTAGTTGCATGCGTATATGCTTTACTGTCAACTTCGATCCATTTTGAACTAACTATCTCTTCGATAAGTTGAGTATGATTATCTTTATTCTCTTTTTCCTTGAAATATACTCTCAACTCGTCGATATGTTTTGGTAAACCAGAATTACAAGTAAAAGTATGAAAATGTCGTTCTTCTGATGGTGTTATGTGCTCAAGCCTTTCTTGAGATATGTTGACAATATTAGACAGTCGTTGGTCGTTAGATGCACCTAATGAGTATAAATAGGCAAGAAAGTTAACAGCGCTATACCATAAACTCAGCGATGGGTTAGTTTCATTCGATACATAATCAATCAAAGCTGATATTTTTACTTCAAGCTCTTCATCAGAATACCGACTTAACCTTTTCGCATGAATGAAATCTGATAATTCATTGGTTTTTGGGTGAAGATTATGTAGGTCAGAATCTCGCAATGGTCTCGATAAACAGCCAAGTGTAAACTCAATAAATGAAGTGCTTTCATTATGAAATATGTATTGCTTATAAAATGGATGGCGTTCATCTTGTTCATCAGGCATATATATAATATTGATTTGCTTAACTATTTCATCCAAACCTTGATCTTGTTGATGATGTAAAAAAGAGAGGAATAGCATTTTATGGAAAAGCGTTTGCTTAGAACTCTCGACATCAATTTCATCCTCCATAGTGTCTAGCATTCTAGATACCTGTTTCATCCTGTCACTTAGCCTTATAAGTACCCGTAAGTTCAAAGGATGTATCTCGTCTAACCGTTTAATCATAAAACGTTGAATGTCAGGGGAAACATCTAAAGTTCCGAAAGCAATATCGAATGCATTTTCACTAGAGATCTCATACTTAAATTTCCAGCAAATTACCTTTTCGATAAGAGATTTACTGACTGATGACTTCGAATCATTCATAACCACTATTGCTTTAATGCTGCTTGCGGAATTGCACATGTCATATAGCTCCCCAAGTATAAGGGATGCTAGAGAGCGGTCTTCAATACGTTCAAGGTCATCAACGATAATTGTCACATCGTTAATTTTTGAAATTATGGATTGTTTCACTAAGCCAGATAGTGACTCAATCAATTGATTGGATTTTGTAGCATCACCAAATGCACTAACAGCTTTTGAGAATATACTCACTGTATTTGCTGCAGTGTCTGATTCAGACTTGCTAGCTAAAGATAAGTATTTTCCTATTAGCTTCTCGTGAAACTGCTGTAACGATTGGATACCTAAAACCGATATTAGTAAGCAATCCTGATCTGAGCGTGTGCTGTATTCATTAGTTATAAAATGAGTTTTGCCAACTCCCCAAGCACCATCCAACAGAACAATTGGCGCAAGAGAACAGTTCTCAAACACATCATTAATTTGCTTTGCTAAGTTACTCATTTATTGCCTTAAACCCAATATCTCATGTAGATTTGATTTAGCAAACCACATTACAAAAACTAGGTCAAATGATGGTTGAAATAACTTCCACAGTGAGCTAGCTGAGCTCATTTTGGGGCAAAGGCGAGTTATATTTATAACTCGTCGATGGATAAAAACTCGTTAGAGACGAAGGACAACTCGGTGCCAGAAGCCGCCGTTGGAAACGCCTCACTAAGAGGCAAATAATAGTTGGTTAAAATAAGCGACGAAGGAGCAATAACCAACTGTTATTTGTCCTGTTTAAGTGACTTGTTAGCTCTCGAAACCAACCAAATCGCTTAACAATCTTCGGTTCTCATCGGAAAAATTGGAGCATTCAAGGTTATATTTTTTATCGATCGCATCAATAACCCTAGAGTGAGCCCATGACGAGAAACAATAAGCACCATTAAAGTAAATAAATAATGGTCCCATACAACCACCACTACCACATGACCATGCATCCACTAAGTATAAATCTGGGCTTTGACCTCCAGTAATGCTTACATCAATTGCTTTGATTGTTGAAGGGTCAACTGTATCACCTGAGTCAGATTTTACTTTTTGTCCATTTTCTTTAAATACATTTATCACTTCTTGCTTAGAGAAGTATAAATATTCTTTATTTTTTAGATAAATAGCTCTTTCGTCTTTACTTACTAAAGACAAATACTCCTGTTCTAAAAATTTTAATTTTCCTTTATTTTTAGATAGCAATACTTTCAATGACTTGATAGTACTACCTAAGTCATTGTTATTCTGTATCGATGAATTAATCTCTTCCTTAAGTTCAGCTATTTCAATATTTGCTTTTTTTAATTCATCTTCTTTGGAAAACCTGGGGTGAACTGTATGAAAATATGCCGCAATTAAGAAGAACAAAGAAAGCAGTGGTACTGCTGCAAAAAAATAATCTAATACCCCTTTTGATTCATCAATCCATTTCATACTAAATCCAAACCTCGATATAGATAGAGAGCTAACATGTTTATAGCGAGCAAATCGCGCGTTTTTCTGAATGATTCATTTGTAGCAAAATTCTTAACTAATTGCCATTACTACTAAAATGCAGCAGTTCTAGCTTTTGTCTCAGGACAAAATGAGTGATTGGGTCGCTTTCCTGACTATGAAAACAATATACTTTGACGAAATAGAAAAGCTAATTTGAATGACCGCTGGTTCGCTCAAAGCCGCCCTAAGAGCATTTAAATTAATTCGTTTTGGGGCAAGACCAATTTGCAAAATATGCAATTTGCTAACTCGAAAAGGGGCAAAGGCGAGTTATATTTATAACTCATCACTGGACAAAAACACGTTAGAGTATTTAATCAGTAACGCCCGCATAATGGGCAATAACACGTAGGCTAAAATTGGAGCGAAGCGACTGAGCCTATGTGTTATTGTCCCAGCGAGCCCGCGAGCGAGTTAATGCGATTGTTATGCATCTACTTGCGTTTATACAACAACCCCAACGAGCCTTTTTTCCATGGCTCGGAGTAAAAATCTCCAACTTTTAACGCTGTATAATTTTTCTTAGATACATCGAGTTTAAGAGTTTTTCCGTTATCTACTGTTTTTATGAAGACATAGTAACTCGTTCCAGCTTTTGTGCTTTCATAAGTGTCTAGCTTTACAACAGAGCCGCTTAACTGAAAATCAGATTGGGGGCCAATGAAATTATTGAACCCTAGAACAAAGCCTCCACTCATAAGGAGGAGCATTGCAGCAACAACAGTCGTTAGTATAATTCCTTTCAATTCTCCAGATTCGCGGCGAAGGTTTGGGATTCTTTTAAAGTAAACGTAGAAGCAAATAATAACGATAGGAACTGACAAATACTTAAACGCCCATACAAATGACGAATTTAATACTGTTTCGTACATCAGCAGGGGAACTATCGAGATGACCATAAATAGGCCGAATGACTTATCTCCGTGCTTTTTTAAAAAATACTCCAATCTCAAATTCCTTTTATGCATAACGCCCTAATAATGGGCAAAAAATTGTTGGCTAAAATGTTGAGGAACGTAAACAGCCAACTGTTTTTTGTCCTTATTTATTAGCTTGTTATAAAGCATTTATACCAAGCTTATTACTGGCTTATCTGTGCTTAGAACATTTAAACACTCATTGCTGCCTTTAATCAAATACTCACTTAACGTAGTGTCTTTGGATAAGAAGCCAGCGCGATTACTTTCTTGAGCTAACCAACCAGAATCATGTATTTGTAAAATCCAATTACTAGTTATTTGATTGCTTACCCAAAATTCTAATAAATCACCTTCATCAAGACACCTAAATCCGATTGGCTGATGAAAACATACTTCAATTCGTAAATTAGAATCAGCGACAACTACTACTTTTAAATAGTCTAAATCGTAGTTGATTGATTCAATATATGTTTGATTACCACTATAACTTGTGAACTCAATAGTTGAGGCTTTCATCAAAACTTCCGTGCTTTATAACGCCGCGCACAGCGGCTGGCAAAACTGGCGTTTTTTGTGCGTACAGCACAAAAAGTGACAGGTTTGACAGTCCGTTGCTGCGCCTTGTTATGCGCATGTTGCCTTATAGTCGCCGTACTCATCCTGCACCACGCCATAGTTTACAAAATTGAGATTACCTATACCTAAGACTTCTGCAATCTCATTTAGTGAGGATACCTCGAAAACTTTTACAGGCTCATCCCACTCTCCGTTTGCAGGTGGAAAGCTATAAACATCTTGGTAATCTTCACTACCTTTATCTATCGCTTCCCAAACACTCACGGAATATTGCAGGCCACTTCCAGAAACTGAAAGCCAACGAATACAATCTTCCTCTTTCTGAAATGAACCTAGAAAAGCTTCAACTTGCTTTCCTCGATTTATTGCAGACTCCACTTCTTTATGTGTTAGATATCTTCGACTCATCTCGATTTCTCAAGGCGCATAACGCCCGGCTCACCGAGCAAATTTTTGTGGCGGCTTGTTCTATTGTGTTACTCACAAAGGTAGATCACGTCTACCTGGTCACCGCAGAAAAATGCAGAGTCATCTTTCTTTGAAAACTCGATACCTTTTTCTGTGGTAATAACCAATTTTTGTGAATCTTGCCATTCTGCGCTAACTTGCGCACCCTCTTTACTGAGGTAGAAAACTGAGCCTCCACCAGAACCCCACATCATTAGCGCAGAAGTATGGATATATTTACCATCACGAAACTCCTCAGTAACCGTAAATACTTTCTGGTTATCAGGTGCAACAAGTTCAACTAATTTATTGACGCGAAAATCATGTTTTGGCTTCTTACGTCTTTTCTTCGTTTTCCTTTCAGTTGATATTTCTTCGAGAAACGAATCTAGGGCGATTTTTCGATTCTTTATATCGTCTTTAGTAGCCCCTAGATCCTCCCAAAGCTTTAAATCACTTCCACTAGTTATGATCGAACGGACTTTTTCATACACACTCTGCTCTAGAGTCTTTGTCTCCCATTGAGCTTGAGCTAGGGCAAACCAAGAGTTATTTGAATCTTCGTGGTCTTCGAAGTATTCAGAAAACGATTCCTTAACTTCTGAGCTAGCGTACTTTGGACTCGCGCCATTGTTATAGATGTCAAAAAAACCTTCGTAAACATCAGCAAACGAATCACTATCTTCGACATTTACACCCCATACACCCACTACGATTTATCTCCGAGTTTCGTTAGCAATAGAACGCTTTGCTAAGGGGCAATTAACAGTTGGATATACTTGCGCGAAGCGCCAAGCCAACTGCTAATTGTCCCAGTGAGTGTACGAACTAACTTTAGCAACTTGTTATATTTCATAGCATTGCCTTTGATATTGTTGCTATTGCAGCTTTTTGCTGCGGATCAGTTGCCTCTTCGAATATTTTTACTAAATATGGGGCCACATGCTTTTTTTCTTCATTGGACATTACAAACGAATCGTCAAACCAAATTTGATTATCGCTATCAAGCATAAGCGTAAAAGCATCATTATCACTCTTTACGATCAGTCCAATCACTTCGGCCTCTACAAAGGTTCCCTCATAGATTAAGTTGCTTTTTATCGCTGAAACTCTTGGGTTCATCTCACTCTTAGCCATCGTGGAGCTAACAAAAAACAATGAAATTACTAGAATCCAAATCTTCGACGTCACCGACACACCTTGATTGAAATATAACGCCGCAATATGGGGCGCGAAAAATCTTGGCTATAACAGGAACAAAGTGACGCAGCCAAGCTTTTTGCGTCCCATTCATTATTGCTTTGTTATGTTTCGTGCATATTTTCACAAAAACTCTCAGTATATTTAAACCCTTTACTTACTTGAGCTGAATCACCTAACGTAAATAACGCACCATCTTCAATGATTACATCAAATTTTATAGTTAAGTTTTGAGCTAAGGTAACACCTAAATTTTTTGCCCGCTTCCTAATTTGAGCAAAATCAGCTTTAAAATGGCAAGTTAACTCACCACAGCAGTATGTATGATTTTTTAAAAAGCTTAATTTCACCGTTACCAGAGAGTTTAAATTACTTAATGAAGTAACTTGCACCCCATAATTATTTTCGAAATCTTTGCCCGTAAAATAGTTTACGAATAAGTCATTAATGGTTGCGACTTCAGGTTGCATAATTTTTTCAAGAAACATAACGCCCGCATAAAATGCGGATAATGCTTGGCTATAATTAGCGAAGATGAGCGCCAGCCAAGCGTTTGACGTCATTTTTGATGCGCTTGTTAGGTACACTTTGAGCTTTCTACAACTCTGTAACTGATGTTCTCTCGCTGTTTAGCCATTGATTCAATGCAAATCACCATATCTTTTTTTACAGTAGTCATACAGCCAACACTCTTAAGCCTATCGGAGGTGTCTGGAAAATACACTGTATATGGGAAAAAGGGCGCTACTCGTTGTATTGTTTCAGCTTTGTATACAACATTGACAGCAACAGCCGTAAAATGGCTTATAGTCACCTCTGAAATCGAGCTTTCAAAATTCTTTGAACCATATACGATTGCAGAACACATCACAATGACTACTAGGATTGAAGTAATCAATCGTAACTTAGCTTTCGGCTTGAATCTTACAC
This sequence comes from Pseudoalteromonas sp. P1-8, assembly GCF_001399985.1. Lineage (NCBI taxonomy): Bacteria > Pseudomonadati > Pseudomonadota > Gammaproteobacteria > Alteromonadales > Pseudoalteromonadaceae > Pseudoalteromonas > Pseudoalteromonas sp. P1-8. The sequence continues at coordinate 58,420 of NZ_LJSO01000013.1, read as the reverse complement.
GGTATGTTGTGTTCAATGCTTATGTACCTAACGCCTTAATAAACTGCGGAAAATAGCAGGCTAAACTAAGCGAAGAATGAGCGCAAGCCTGCTGTTTTGCATCCACTGTTTCATTAAATTGTTATACTTCGTTTTCAAATAATACTGATTTATCTATTGGTAGCGATGTACATTTCAAATTGGCTGTTACGTAAGGCCAGTGAACTCTTTTCGCATGGATCACAAACCCTCGCTTCATAGCATACTTGGTCAAGGTAAAAGAACCTGGGCAGAGTTCACCGGATCTGCGCAACAGTTTAAATCTCAATATCTCATACGATTCATTAGTATTACCATCAACTCGAACAAGAAATGATTCTTTGCCTAACTTTGTTTCAGAAAATCCATTAGCCCCACTCTCAGGGTAGCCATCAATCGGTTTATATGAGCTACAACCAACTATTCCCAAAGATAAAGCTAATATTGCAGTTCTTAGCAAGGTAACTCCATAGATGTATAACGCCTCGTTAAGAGGCAAATAATATGTTGGCTAAAATAAGCGACGCAGGAGCAAAAGCCAACTGTTATTTGTCCTACTTTAACGACTTGTTATATTTTTAATCCCATTCGCCTTGTTTATAGCTTTCAATACTCGCTATTGTTGTTAGCTCTCCCATGACTTGAACAACATGTTCTGGTGTAGATATTTCTGGCTTACCTTTATAGTCACCACAAACATTTTCATTAATGGATTCCCATTGAAGCAATACGGCATCTTTTACGTCTTTGATTGCTATAGCCTGTTTCTTAATAGCTTTAACCCAATATGCATTTACAGACGAGTTTCTTATATTTAAAGATGTAGATTGAACATTAAAGCCACTGTTTCTTAATATCCTTTTCATATCATGCTCGGAATATGGAACTGCGTACTTCTCAGGATGTAGTAGCGGGTAAAGTTCAATAATTACAACATGTCCATCTGCTTTTGATGCTTTAGCTGCAGTATGAATAATCTTGGAGAAATCATCCGGGTTACATTCGTGTAGTACATTTGAAATAACAACTAGATCATAATAAGAAGTGAGAATATTTTCCTCAAGCTCAATAACCTCAACATTATCTGAGCCTTGCTCTATTAATTTGAAGAGTTCTGCTCTTACTTTCTCAAACGGTTCCCAGAAAGACCATTTTATATTGTTTTTTACATCTGGTATTTTACTTACTTCATAAAAGGTTCTTCCATAACCAGCCCCTAAATCAAGTATTTCCAAGTTTCTATCACCAGCCCTGTTAATTTTATCTTTGATAAAGTCAGCTAACTTGTCATTTTGCAAATCAGGCTTAGTTGATTTTTTATGCCCTACTGCGCCGTAATTAAACACCTGAGAAAAGCTTTTCATAACAGACTCAGATAGAGCCAAACTATTAGATTGGGATAGCCTAAGTAAATTATTATCATACCCATCGAATAGCTTGTAAGTCATACTGACTTTTTCAAAATCCGTATTGAGGTCTACTATCTTTCTTGAAAAGCTTGGTAACACAGCTTTAGATCTTTTTTCAAAGCCAATTTCTAACTCTGGTTTTTTACATTTAGGTTCATCAAGCTCTATATACCAGCACTGGTCGATCAGCTTTGAAAATATTACATGCGGGTGGTGGGTGGTTATTATGCTTTGCGGCACTTTTTCTTTGATTTTTTCACACAAAAATGAAATGTACTGTGGATGTAAATAACTCTCAACTTCATCGACAAGAAGAATGTTAATTGTGTGATGATATATAAAGCATAGATAAAAGAATAAAGCACGTTGCCCTTGGCTCCATGAAGGGTTAGGGAAAATCTGTCCGTCAAAATACTTTAAATGTAATTCTAAGTTTTTAGTCTCATCGTTATATCTATAATATAGATGCCCATTAGTTATCTCCTCTAAACCTTTTGTAACTTCACATTTTCCGCCACATTTATACAGTTTATTGGGATCTATCTTTGCGCAAAAATTTTGGCGGTATTCTCTTTCAGATAACCAACTTTCTTTATTAAAATTAGTACCATGTTTCTTGAATAAATGACTACTAATAAAACTTAGTAAGGCTTTTCTACATACATTTTCAATATTGCTTGTACGATCTTTTGTTCTTCGCCCATCGTTTAAAGGTATATAAGTAAACTTTTTTAAAACATAATCCAAATCATTGAGTAAAAATATATTGTCACAATTATACCTCATATCTTCTAAAGCAACCGCAATAGAAGACCTCCTTGGTGTAAAACCATCCTGCGAATTCTTTTCAGTAATTTTATTATGTTCTTTTATACTTCGATCTATATGGTTAATTATGTGTGATTTACCTGATCGATTCTTGCCTGCTAGAACAATTAATTTCGACTCTTCGTTATTAATTGGTTTTTTTAAATTTAATAAAATAGGTTCTTGTTCACTTTGCGTCCCTACACTTATTTTCTCAATAAAATTCATTTTACTTCTAAACCTATATAATTTGCTCGATGCTCGAACTTTAAAAATATAACGCCTCAGTTAAAAGGCAAAATTTAGTTTGCTATAATGTGAAGCGGAGCGAAACCAGCCAACTGAATTTTGTCCGCTTTTAAACTGTTTGTTAGAGTTTCTGAAACTCGTTTTCGAACTCTTTTTGAGAGCCGTGAAAAGGAACTTCTTCAACACGGTGACTTATTGCTTCACCATTTTCGTCAAAATCTAAGAATATATAGTGAATCATATGCATTTCAATTTCTTGGGCTTTACCATCAACATAAACGGTACGTTTATGGCTTGAGCCCTCAACAAGTGAATCAGAGTGCATGAACATAACATTCAGATTGGAATGCTGGTGTTGAAACGAATAACTGGCATTAACCTTAATTAGTTTAACCTCAACATTTTTAAGCTCAGGGAACGTTGATTTAATATAATCACCAGCTTTTATGGCGAGCATATGTTGATTGATTTCAGCTACACCTTTCCATTTTATATTGTCTGATGCATTTGTAGCGAAAGAAGCAACTAATGCTAAATAAAAAATAAATATCCAGAAATTTTTCACAAATCTTCCTTGAAACTCTAACGCCCTAATAATGGGCAAAAAATTGTTTGCTAAAATGTTGAAGAACGAAAACAGCAAACTGTTTTTTGTCCTTATTTATTAGCTTGTTATGTTGCGATTTTACAACTTCCATTTTTTATTGATTGCCTCGGTAATAGCTCCTTGAGGATCAATACCTAATTGTTCTAGTTTACTGCGCAAAACCTCAATATGAAACCAAGGACAAGATGGATCATCACATGGTACATCGGGGTCACCTTCATGCTCATGTACTAGGTGAAAACAAAGCCAATGCATTTGCTCAAAGACTTCATAATCGTCTGAGTACTTTTCTACGGGTTTATTGCAGTGTATGCATATTTTAGGATTGCTCATGATGATTACTGCAAACTTTCCTTAGCTACATAACAATTTTATAGTGCGCACATCGCACATCTTCCTGCCGATGTTACGCGCATGTATTAATCAATCTATTAGTAACAAATAACGTAAGGCATTGCCAACTCGTATTTTTAATTAATCCTAAAGGGTTTCAGAAAAAGAAAATGCGCTCGATGCTCATTTTCTTGAATATGGGAGCGAAAAAACTACGTTTTATATTTATACAGCAACCTATATTAGTACCACACAAAACGTCTCATCTGCATTTTAATTCATCTAGTCATGTGGTGACTTACACAGTTCATGATGCCTAAGGCGGTTACCAAACAACGAAGTGAGTCTATCTGTACCACCTGTTTTTTCATAAAACTCTTGTACTGTTATTTCTTTTTGTTCGTAGCTCATTAGCTGCCAAAAACCGTAAAAGCCTCTAAACCAAAAATAATAGAACACAGCTCCTACGCCTAATAAAAGATATACCGCTTTACCTGCTTTTTGTTTGTATTTTATGGCGCAATAAAAAAAACAAATACAACTTAATACAGCGACAATGGAAAACCCTAAAAAAGGTGTCACTACAGAGTTGGCATTATCCCAAAGCGAGCTTAGACAGGTTGAATGCCAATTTAACTGCATAGAAAAAATTAACGTAATTTTAAAAAGTAAGTACATTAAAACAGTTGTAAATACAGCATATAAGATACCACTATCCTTGCTTTGTTCTTTATTCAAACCTTTCACTTTCAAGTTATAAAAACCTTTTGAAACCATCATGAATTCAGCTAACAAAGGTGAATGAACCTACCTCGCTCAAATGTTAACTAAACGACCTTTTAAAAATTACCACGCACTCTTTGTTGCTAGGCAAGGCTGAAGTGTTAAAAAGCTCTGGTTTGCATCAGCATCCCAAGGCCAAAAACCACTAGTAGTAGGGTACACCAACTGTAATGCTTCAAATTTGTCATTATTATACCAACAAGCTGAAAGCATAAACTCTTGTTTATTTTCTTGTGATACCTCACAGAAAGTAACATCAAAACCTTCTAAGAACCCCTCATAGAATTCACCAATTGAGAATTTCTCACCATTTTTTAAACGTCCTGCATAATTATTTACTATTGAGTGAGCTAGTTTGCTGTTTAAACCGATTATAATAAGTTCGGGTGCATCATATGTTTTACTGATACCTGTTGAATATGTAAAGTTGGGGCTCTCACCTTCAGGATCAAAAACTGATGTTACATAACACCCATATTGCTCAATAACTTGTAGGATTTTTTCTCTGCTTCATTCATAGTTTAAACTAATTCCTTATTCATAAAGCATTATTTAACGTAACGGCTGCTTCGTATTTATAACATCAAACAACTGTCGCTATTCTCTATTAGTCTTTACACTCAAAACCTTTAGAGTCGACTTTGGCGACGTTGTCTTTATTGTCACACTCTTTAATTGCCATCTCTGTGTGATTGTGCTCATTGTATTGTTTAGCAATTACGCCAAGGCTTAGCACGATTACTTAAGCTATCACTATTTTTTTAATTTTAGACATAAACATTCCTTTGAAAATAAAATATTTAAATACAAACAGTTGCGCTTGCTATTTTTGATAAAACTTAATCAATTAGCGCCATCGAATTTAAATTGAAGTTATAAATAGAAAATGACTCACCTTCTTCTTTTAACGTGACGGTTATTTGTGCGTCTCCATTAGTGTATGAAGCTGGAATTAAATAAGTAACATAAGTACCAGAACCACCTCCAGTGACAGCTTTAGAGCTAACATTTATAAATTCAAATTCACCTAGTTCTTTTAATTCACCCAACTTTGAGAATGCACGCATGATTTTAGAAATATCTTCATCTGTGGCATTTTCAATTGATGATGGGGTCATATAGTTTTTGAGAGTCTGAGGGTCCCATTGAGAGATATCTGTAATTGCTGAATTTAGGTAAGGAATAGCAGTTTCTTTGTAAGCAGAGGATTTATTCGCAGTCCAAATTGCTAAAAGTACAAATAAGCTAATTAACACTAAAAATGTTATACCAATTCCTTTAAGTATCTTTTTAACCATGATTTTTATTATTTTTCCTTGATTGAATCACTTACGAATTTATCAGCTTTAAATGTCTTATGGTAGTACCAATGTGACCCAATTTGTGTCAAAAATTTTTTAAACACAAATTTTAGTTGCTTGTATCATCGCCAAAATGCCCGTTCTTTGGCTCTTAACCTCAAGTAGCCCATACTTTAAGTAAATCCACTCAATCAGTTTTCAACTTATTTTTGCTCACCATGTATTAATGCTACTTAGCATAAATATATCCACCGCAAACTAACTCAGAGCTAAGATTTATTTGGTACAATCAGTCTTTGATATGGCTAACAGATAGGTTTTCCTCAATGCATCCGCGAAATCGCCACTTGAATGGCTACGACTTTACTTTGCTATGCAAAGATACTCCTGCCCTAACAACTTATATAACGCAAACGCCAGCGGGCACTGATACCATTGATTTCACCAATGCACTAGCGGTTAAAACCCTCAACCAAGCGTTATTAAAAAGCCATTATAAAATCGATTTTTGGGATTTGCCCGACAACTACCTTTGCCCACCGGTTCCTGGCAGAGTGGATTACATTCACCACTTGGCCGATTTATTAGCAAACGATAACCAAGGTCATATTCCGACGGGAAAGCAAGTAAAAGTGCTTGATGTAGGCACGGGTGCGAATTTGATTTACCCGCTTACTGGTAATCACGAATATGGCTGGCACTTCACCGGTTCAGATATTGATGCCTTGTCTGTTAAAATTGCCAAACAAATCGTGCAATTCAACCGCCTCAAAATTAATGTTAAGCAGCAAAACAACGCCGATAAAATGTTTACGGGCGTGATATCGAATAAAGATGTTTTTCACCTAACTTTATGCAACCCACCGTTTCATGCCAGCGAGCAACAGGCGAAAGCGGGTACTGAGCGTAAATGGAAAAACCTAAACAAAGCGCCACAAAAAGCGCTTAATTTTGGTGGCCGTCAAAACGAGCTTTGGTGTGAAGGCGGTGAGCGCGAATTTATCAGTAAAATGTGTATTGAGAGCCAAGAGTTTGCAGAGCAATGTATTTGGTTTACATCGCTTGTTTCAAAGTCTGACACTTTGCCGCATATAAAAAAGTTGCTTAGTACACTTGATGTGAAAGAAGTAAGAGTTATAAAAATGGCACAAGGCCAAAAAATTAGTCGCTTTATTGCTTGGAGCTATTTTGACCAAGCCGACCGCGAAGCCATTCTTAACGAACTAGTATAAGGATAATAAGATGATCGACTTTCGTTCAGACACAGTTACAAAACCAACAGCAGCCATGCGCGCGGTCATGAATGACGCCCCAGTAGGCGACGATGTATATGGTGACGACCCAAGCGTTAATCAGCTTGAACAATATGCTGTTGAGCGCCATGGCTTTGAGAGCGCCCTTTATTGTAGCTCAGGCACGCAAGCAAACTTACTTGCATTGATGGCACATTGTGAACGTGGCGACGAATACATTTGTGGGCAACAAGCACATAACTACAAATTTGAGGGTGGCGGTGCTGCTGTATTGGGTTCTATTCAGCCTCAACCAATTGAAAATAATGCCGATGGCAGCTTAGATTTAAACAAAGTTGTGGCTGCAATTAAAGCTGATGACTTTCACTTTGCTAAAACCAAACTACTTAGCTTAGAAAACACCATTGGTGGCAAAGTTCTCCCGCTAAGTTATCTAAAAGAAGCCAGAGAGTGTGTTGATAAACATAACCTTGCTCTGCACTTAGACGGTGCCCGCGTGTATAACGCGGCGGTTAAGTTAGGTGTTGATATCACTGAGATCACTCAGTATTTTGATTCAGTGTCTATTTGCTTATCAAAAGGACTCGGTGCGCCTGTTGGCTCACTATTACTAGGTAGCAAAGCACTGATTGATAAAGCGCGCCGCTGGCGTAAAGTACTTGGTGGTGGTATGCGCCAAGCGGGTATGCTTGCAGCCGCTGGCCAGTATGCACTTGAGCATCACGTAGCAAGGCTTGCTGAGGATCACGATAACGCGGCGTATTTAGCTGAACAGTTAAACACGTTAGCTGGTTTTGATACGTCAACTTTTCAAATCGATACCAATATTGTTTACGCAAATGTTGCCGAACATATCGATTTAAAAGCAGTGGCACATGCGTTAAAAGAGCAAAAAATGCTGTTTTCACCAGGTAAACCACTGCGATTAGTGACCCATTTAGGCGTCACTAAGCAAGATATTGATAGCTTTATCTCGGCATTAGCGGCCGAGATTTAACGCTTCTTTATAATGTTTGCGGCACACCGATACATATCGGTCGTTGCCGCCAATTTCTACCTGATTACCGTCTGCAATCGCATTGCCATGCTCATCGGTACGCAGTACATGGTTAGCTTTACGACCACAGTGACACACTGTTTTCAACTCAATTAGTTTGTCAGCCCAGGCAAGTAGGTATTGTGAACCACTAAATAGCTCGCCTCTGAAATCGTTACGTAAGCCATAACACAGCACCGGAATACCAAGTTCATCAACCACATCTGTTAATTGCATTACTTGGTCTTTTGATAAAAACTGACACTCATCAACTAAAATACAATGGCGCTTTTGCTCTGCATTTAATGATTTGATTAGCTCAAATACATCTTTCTCAGCATCAAAAATATGCGCATCTGCCTGTAAACCAATACGTGAAGACACCTTGCCAACACCTGCTCTATCATCAATAGCCGCTGTTAAAATAACCGGTTCCATACCACGTTCGCGGTAGTTAAATGCAGATTGTAAAAGTGTGGTAGATTTGCCTGCATTCATTGCAGAATAATAAAAGTACAGCTGTGCCATGATGTTGCCCAAATTTTAAAGTCGCAATATGCTACCCTAATCGCGCGACGACATCATCTATTACCTTACTCTTATTACCTCAATCGTTGTCCCAGTAAAATTGCTGTTTTATAACAAGCCTTCGTGTTTCAGTAACCACTCTTTTCTTTCAAGGCCACCCGCATAGCCTGTGAGTTTACCGTTTGCGCCAATAATTCGATGGCACGGCACAATAATGCTAATGGGGTTTTTAGCATTTGCAGCGCCCACCGCACGCACCGCTTTTGGGTTATTAATGGCAATTGCTATATCTTGGTAGCTTTTGCTTTGACCAAACTCAACATCCATCAGCGCACGCCAAACTTGCTTTTGAAAGTGAGTACCTTGGGTATCAAGGGGTACTGTAAAACGTGTACGCTCACCGTTAAAGTATTCATTAAGCTCACTTATACACATTAAAATGGGTGTAAGAGTGTGCTCATCAACAACCTCTGTTTGCATTGCAACCACCGGGTAAAAGCCAACGTAACTGATGCCTTTTGATGTACTTTGAATGGTAATATCGCCAATGGGGCTTGGCATAATAACTTGTTGCATACTCATAATTGTTGCCATAGTTGAAAAGTTAAATAAGAGCGAAATGGCGCACAATGCTCGCTATTAAATTCGCTTATTCTAGCGAGGGCTTTTTTAACCCCTAAGTCGCCTGCTAGTAAAATATCGGGATGGCTTTGACCGCGTAGTTTGGCGTAATTAACTGTCCACGGGCCAATACCTTTGAGCTCAAGCCAATTATCAAGCTCTTGATTATCTGGGTTTTGCTGACAATAAGCACTTAAACGCCTTAGCGCATCTTTGCGTGATTGTGGCATTTTAAAAAAATCGAGTTCAGAATTGGCAACCCATTCAGGGCTTGGAAAATAGTGGTTATTACTTTGCTGATTAAACTCACTTACAAGCTGTGTAACGAGATTGTGAGCCGCAGTAACACTCACTTGCTGACCAAGTACCGCACGTATGCCCGCTTCATAGTCTGACCAAATTCCCGGCAAACGCAGCCCAACACAAAGTGGCATCGCACCTTTAAGCTCTGCATCTAAATGCTGTTCAATAGTGTGCGTGTCGGCGTCTAAATCAAGCACACGGCGAATGTTATGGATCACTTGCTGTAAATAACGAGTGTTATCGATATCAATAACCACTTTAAAATGATTTTTATGCTCAACAAAATGCGCTGTGAATTGCCCTTGGCAATATTTATCTTTAAAAGTGCGACCATAGCTCGTTGCGCTCAACCATTCTAGGCCACTAATTAAACGGCGCTGAAAAAAGTCATGGAGTGCTTGCCAGTTATAAGGCGGCCTAAATGCCAGTGTTAGAGTTAATGTTGAGGCTGGTTTTTTATCAGACTTACGTAACTTTGAAGGGGCAATATTTAACTGCTTTAAAAAAGCATCGTTAAAACGGCGAATACTATTAAAACCAGAAGCAAATGCGATATCTGCCACTGATAAATCTGTTTGTTGTAATAGCTGCTTGGCAAAATTGCATTGGTTAAATAATCGATATTGGGTGATCGAGAGTCCAAAATGTTGGTTAAACAAACGGCGTAAATAGCGGCTCGACACCCCTAGCCTGTCTGCTAAAACCTCACAGTCGTAGGCCTCACCTTTATCAATCAGTTGTTTGGCACGTAATGCAGTGGTTTTAGTACCTAGCCAAGCTGGGCTATTCGGTGCACTATCTGGGCGGCAGCGAATACAGGGTCGAAAACCATCTTGCGCAGCCAAGTGCGCGTATTGGTAGTATTCAACGTTCTTTTCTTGTGCCGTTGGTGCAGGGCAAATGGGTCTGCAATAAATGCCAGTACTTTTCACCGCCACAAAGAACACCCCATCAAAGCGTGGGTCGCGGCTTTGCCTTGCAGTTTGCCATTGTTGGCTAGTCATAATTTTTCTCGTTACACGCTAATACCGTTAGCTTAACTTAATATTATTTTTTGACTAGCCAGTTTCGGACCTTAACTATTTAACTGCGGCTAAATATCGGCGCTCAACTTCCGGCCAATTGATCACTTCGTAAAATGCCACAATATATTCAGGGCGACGATTTTGATACTTCAAGTAATACGCATGCTCCCACACATCAAGCCCTAAAATAGGCGTGTGATTTTGCATCAGTGGGCTATCTTGATTGAGGCTACTTTCAACGACCAATTGGTTATTTTCATCAACACATAACCAAGCCCAGCCACTGCCAAAGCGACTTACTGCGGCATTAGTAAATTGCTCTTTAAATGCGTCAAAGCTACCAAATGTATCAACTATTGCAGTGTTTAACTCTGCACTAGGCGTACCACCGCCATTAGGAGACATAACTTGCCAAAATAATGAGTGATTATGATGGCCACCCACATGCTCTTGCACTGCTTTTTGTAAAGACTCAGGCATTGATGAAATAGTGCGTAGTAGTGTTTCCGCATCTTGTTCAGAGTAATGACTGCCCTCTAGTGCAGCATTCGCTTTATTGATATAGGTTTGATGATGCAAGGTGTGATGTATTTCCATGGTTTTCGCATCAATGTGCGGTTCAAGTGCATCATAGTCATAAGCTAAATCGGGTAATGTAAAAGGCATACTGATTCCTTATCGTTAATGTAATAACTGCGTTTTGTGGGGATGGTCAGCTAATAGCTGATTAATACGGTTAATGAGTGTCGGAAATGCCGATGCCATGCTGGCAAACTTAACCAGCTCATAATAGGTTTTATGATGGTGGTGCAGCACCAAGGTGCGAACTTGCTGCTCTGGATGATTTAAAAGCACGCTTAATCGTTGATGAGCATGGCAAAGCCAGGTGCAGGCTTTATCGGGTTTTTGCATGACTTTAAAAGTGTCGGCAAGATTCAAAGTGGCAACAACAAATGCTGCAATACAATGCTCTAACGAGCGAGTTACCGACTGGTTGATTGGGATACTAGAAAATTGCGCTAGAAGTGTTTCGGCACAGCTACTCGCAACCATGTAATGATCACGCGCAGTTATAAGCTCGCCAGATTCAAATGCTAAGTTGCCTTGATAAATTGCACTTTGCCAAGGGGCCAGCGCGTCATCAATGCTGTTCGATGTTAACGGTGTGTGGCGTGTTGTTTGAGTCATAAAAATCACCTGCACTTATACCAATCATTCTATGTGTATTTAAACTACACACAGAAAAGACCAAATGCAAATGATTTTTATTTATATTGCCATTTACTAACTTTGAGCCATAGCAACATTACTTATTGATGCGCAAAGTCGATAAGCTCTTGGCCTGTTAGGCGGTAAATAATCCATTCGTTTTGCGGTTTAGCACCAATGCTGTCGTAAAAATCAATGGCTGGTTTATTCCAATCAAGTACCACCCACTCAAAACGACCACAGTCTTTTTCGAGTGCTTGCTTAGCAAGATATTGCATAATTTGCTTACCAGCGCCTTTACCACGGCTGTCAGCACTGACGTAAAGATCTTCTAAATACAAACCATTTTTACCAAGCCAGGTTGAGTAATTATAAAAATACACAGCAAAACCAATTGGTGTGTCGCCCTCTAAACAAATAACACTATGCGCCGTTGCACCTTCACTGAACAACGTTTTTAAAATAGCTTGCTCGTCTGTTTTAACTGCGTCGGGTTCTTTTTCGTAGATAGCAAGTTCGGTAATAAAATGTAGGATTGTTGCAGCATCACTCGCGACTGCCGGACGAATTGTAATTGCGTTACTCACTCTGTATTCCTTTTTTACATCATTATTGTAACGCCCAGTTTATAAGGGCTTAAGCATGGTGTAAACGCCCTTTACAGAAATACACGGCATTAAGAAGGGGCTACTAAAAGTTAGCCCCATTATGCTTTATTTACTCATCGACTTATAAAGTACCGGAAGTACAAATAAAGTTAAGAAGGTTGCACTGACCAAGCCGCCAACAATAACCGTTGCAAGGGGCTTTTGTATTTCGGCGCCTATTCCTGTGCTTAGGAGCATTGGAATTAGTCCAAGCATTGAAGTAAGCGCGGTCATCAGTACGGGTCTTAGCCGTGAAACAGCGCCTTCAAATACTGCTTTATCTTTGCTATCTCCTGCACTAATCCTTTGATTAATGCTTTCGACCATCACCACACCATTCAATACCGCAACCCCAAATAGTGTGATAAACCCTACTGAACTGGGTACAGATAAGTATTGTCCTGACACATACAATGCAATCACCCCACCAATCACTGCCAAAGGAACATTGACAAGAATCAGCACCACTTGCGAAAGGTTACTAAAAGCAAAATAAAGTAATAACGCAATGAGTAACAAGGCTAAAGGCACTACTATCATCAGCCGCTGTTGTGCCCGTTGTTGGTTTTCGAACTGACCGCCAATCGCCACACTGTAACCACTAGGTAGCTGCATTTTATCGGCAATGGTAGCGCGAATATCTGCAACTACAGAGCCCATATCTCGCCCCTGTACATTCGCTTGAATAACCACCCGTCTTTGAACATCATCACGACGGACTTGTGGAGCACCAGACTCAATTTGTACATCGGCTACATCCCCCACCCTTACAACGGCACCCGTGGGGGTTTGCAATCTAAGATCAGCAATCACATTTGGGTTTTGCCGAAAGCTTTTTGCTATACGCACATAAATATCATAGCGCTCATTAGCATTAATGATTTGCCCTGCAGATTGCCCGCCAATACCGTGCTGAACTACATCCATCAAATCAGCCACCGATAAACCAAAACGCGACAGCGCTAAACGGTTAGGTTTAACTATCAGCTGTGCTTCGCCGCCTATTTGCTCCATCGCGACATCTTTAGCGCCAGGTATTTGCTGAACTAACTGCTCAATTTGTTGGCCTTTTTCAGTTAAAACGGCTAAGTCACTACCGAATAACTTAATGGCCAATTGCGCTTTAACACCGGATAAAAGCTCATCTACTCGGGTTGCTATAGGCTGTGAAAAGTTAAACAAAAGCCCCGGAAATTGCTCAAGCTTAGCTTCCATTAGCTGCTGTAATTCGACCCGCGTTTTCGCGTTTACCCATTGCTCATGAGGTTTTAAGCCTAAATAGATTTCAATGTTGTTAACTGGTTCAGGATCTCCCCCCACTTCAGCCCTACCGATTCGGCTCAGCGCATATTCTACCTCACTAAATTCAAGCAACATGGCTTCAAGCTTAGGCGCCACTGAGATTGCCGTATCGAGACTTGCTGATGGAGCAAGTGTCACACGTAGGTTAATAGTGCCTTCTTCAAGCTCTGGCACAAATTCCGTACCCAGCCTAGGTAGCATAACGGCCGCTACAATCAGTAATAACCCTGCTATAGCTAAAACGCTACGTTTGGCCTGCAATGCTTTTTGTAAAGCCCGTTGATAAAGCATATCAATAGGTTTTAACAAAATACTTTGCTTTACTGTCACGCCTTTAGCAAATAAGTACACACACAGAGCTGGCACCACAACCAAGGCAACGATCACAGCGCTAATAATCGCAAGCATAATACTCACTGCCATTGGCTGAAATAACTTAGCCTCAACGCCTTCAAAGCTAAACAGCGGTAAAAATACCGTTAGAATAATCAAAGAGGCAAAAAAGATAGGCCGTGCCACTTCTTTTGCAGCAATAGCCACCAGCTGCGCAGAAGGCTTATGTTGATTATGCTTCATCCCTAAGTGCCTAAATACATTCTCAACCATCACAACTGAGCCATCTACCAGCATGCCGATGGCAACAGCAATCCCACCCAACGACATTAAGTTTGCCGACAAGCCAAGCCATGCCATTACACTCAGTGCTAAGCCAATCGAAATAGGGATCGACAACAACACCAAAAATGTTGCTCTTAAATCCAACAAAAATAGCGCTAATACAATGATAATAAATACAAAAGCTAGAAGCAGTGCATCAATAACCGTTTGTACCGCTTGGCTAATAAGCTCTGCTTGGTCGTAAATGGCTTTAAATTCAACCCCTTTTGGCAGTGCTTGATTTATCATCTCGATACGCGCGTTAATGCCATCAATCGTTTGCTTGGTATTTGCCCCCATTCTTTTCAGCACGATACCTGTTACAACTTCACCACGATTGACTATTTCGCCTTGATCATTGCGTTTAGATAAAGTGACAGCACCTTGGCGAATTTCACTACCAAGCTCAACAGTTGCAACATCAGCCACTTTAACGACTGTACCATCAATGGTTTTGATAGGTGTTTGCGCAATCTCAGCAAGCCCTTTTTCGCCTGGGGTAAACCAACCTGTACCACGAATAACAAGCTGCTCTTGACCACGGTTCATGTACCAGCCACCCACATTACTGTTGTTAGCATCTAGAGCTTCACTAACATCTTGCTGTGTTAGGTCATAAGCAAGTAACTTATTGGGGTTTATGTTCACTTGATACTGCTTAACCTTACCGCCAAATGACAGAATATCGGTAACACCATCAATAGGTAATATAAGTAATTTAACCACCCAATCATTTAAACTACGCAATGCCATGCTATCTATGTTGGCATCTGGCTTTGCTTCAAGTAAATACTGATAGACTTGTCCAAGCCCTGATGTATTGGGGCCCATGGTTGGCATACCCACACCAGCTGGGATCAACTCTTTAGCAGACTGCAAACGCTCAAAAACCAGTTGCCTAGCAAAGTAAATATCGACGCCTTCTTTAAATACCACAGTGACACCCGATAACCCCGTTTTAGAAATAGAACGCACCTGCTCTACATCGGGAAGTGCATACATCACTGCTTCTATCGGGTATGTGATCAGTTGCTCTACTTCTTCAGCCGCAAGCCCTGGTGCTTCGGTATTCACCGCCACTTGCACATTCGTCACATCAGGAAAAGCATCTAAATTAAGTTTTGGGATCATAAATGCACTCACTGCAATCGCTGCAAGTAAGGCCAATACCACCAGTAGACGGTTCTTTATCACCGCCTCAATTAATAAATTAAACATGCGTCACCTCTAGTGGTTATGCGGATCAAATCCGCCTTTAGCTAGCTGCGATGCAATAAAAAAAGCACCTTGGGTGACAACTTCAAGCCCGGCTTTAATACCTAACACTTCGCGATAATCACCAAAACTTCTGCCAAGGGTTACTTCTTGGGCAGCAAAGCCGCCATCGTCATCAACAACAAACAATTGCCAGTCACCATCTGTACTGCGTGTTAATGCGTTTTCAGGTACGGCAAGAACCACTTGCTCTGTTTCAAAATGAAAATACACATCCGCAAACATGCCTGGGTGCAAACTATGCTGCGTGTTTTTTACCTCGAGCCTAACAGTTCGTGAACGTGTTTGTTCATCAATGGTATGTGCTTCTTGAATAACCCTTGCTTGATAGCGATTACCGTTAACTTCTAACAGCGCCGTAGAGCCATTACTGATAGTACGGTCTTGATTAGCTGAAAGCTGAGCAGCAACCCAAAGTGCAGATTCATCGGCTATTAGCATTAGCTCAATCCCCGAATCAACTCGCTGACCTTGAGCAAAGTTATCGGTTAAAACAGCTCCCGATGTTTGTGCAAACAAGGTATATTCACCGAGTTTTTCTGGGCTTATGGTGAGTGTTTGTGCAATAGCTTGTTTTGATAAACCAAAGGCAACTAACCGGCTATAAGCCACTTCATACTCGGCTTTGGCAGTTAAAATTTGCTTTTCGCTGACTGTGCCCGGGGTCATTTTAGTAACGCGTTGCCACTCGGCTTCTGCTAATCTAAATTCAGTTTGCTGGCTGGCCACTTCGCCACTAAATAAAGTAACTAAAGAGTCTCCTTTATTTACATGCTGCCCTAATAAGGCATGGCGTTTTACAACGATAGAATCAACACGCGGTGACACCACATAACTGGCATAGCCATTGGCTTTAATTTCGCCCGGTGCATACAAGGTTTGCTTGTGTTTTTTCAGTACAAGGCGCTCAACCTTGATATTAGCGAGTTGCTGTTGCTGCTCAGTTAAACTGACTTCATTAGCATGTTCAGCTTGCTCATTTTCTTGGTGGTTATGCGCTTGTTCTGTCGCATAAATATTTGTCACAATCATATAGCATACGCACAGCAATGCGTAACGCATAAAATTTCTTAAATACATATAGTGTCTCTTACTTAAAATGGGCTAAGCCCAAATAAAATCTAAAAAGGGTTTTGGATTAAGTAAGAGCTAAAATAGGTGGGCGATGAAGCGGTGCTAAGTCAGCCGATTTGAAGTTGAAAACAAGTGATTCAATTTTAGTAAAGTAGATATCAGTAGGTTCAGACAATTGCAGCGAATCGACAAACGCTGGGCTGTGACAAACATGGCAATGGCCTTTTTCGGCTGAGTCAGACAACTGTTTGCTAAGCTCGGCATGCTCTGATTGATGTAACAGGTGATCGCCATTGGCTGCGCAATGGGCTTCAAGGTCAATTTCTTCTGATAGCAGTACCGAGGTGTGATTAAACGCAGCATTATGATCGGCCACATCAAAGCTATCCAGCAATGGCTGGAGCAATAATACGCTAATCAAAATAATAAATGCAGCTTTCACATTGAGCCTAAAAATTAGAACTAAAAATGGTACAACGGCGCTAAATTAACAAATCCACCGGCATTTGAACAGTAAATTATAATCCGCACACGAACAAATCATTACAAACATTTCAATACCACGGCACGCATGGTATAAAAATAAAGCAAATCAATAACTCGGTATTTTTATGGGACACGGACACCACCATCATCACGATACAAATAACCAAAGCACCCGCCAACTCATGCTGGCAGTTGCAATCAATGTGTTATTAACTGTCGCTCAGGTGATTGGCGGCCTCGTTTCTGGCAGTTTATCGTTAATTGCTGACGCACTGCATAATTTAAGTGATGCCTCGTCGTTATTCATTGCCCTAATTGCCCGAAAAATTGGTGCCAAACCTGCCAACGATCGTTATCAATACGGCTACAAACGCGCTGAAATTTTAGCAACCTTATTTAACAGCTTAAGTTTAATTGTGATTGGTGGTTACCTAATTGTTGAAGCCATCTCCAACTATTTAAACCCAGAGCCTATTGATGGTTGGATCATCATTTGGGTTGCAGGGTTTGCACTGGTTGTTGACCTAGTCACCGCCCTTTTAACTTACAAAGCAGGCGCAAAAGACAGTATGAATATTCGTGCTGCGTTTATACATAATGTGTCTGATGCATTAGCTTCTGTGGTGGTGGTTATAGCAGCTACCTTAATCATTCTTTATCAATGGTATATTGTTGATTTAATTGCCACTATGCTGATTTCTGTGTATGTCATTTACCATGGTGTTTTGCTGTTAATAGCGAGCAGTAAAATTTTGATGCAGGCAGCCCCTGATAATTTTGCTTTAACAGAAGCTATTAATGAGCTTAAAGCCCAATTTGCCATCACTAATATTGATTACCTTAAAACATGGCAAATAGATGATCATCACGTTCATTGCGAGCTCAAGTTTAGTGCCAAGCACAACATCAATAACGACGAAATACGTCACTTTTTGCATGATAACTTTGCAATTGAAAGCTGCACCATAGAACAAGTTTTAGTGTAAATGTTACGCGTTATCATTTACCATTCAGTTTTGTTTTAACAGTAAACTGAAGGAACTAACCTTGTTGAAGTTGTGGTTACGTCGTACGCATTTATTGCTTGCCTTAGTAAGCGGTTTATTTTTAATTTGTTTAAGTTTGACCGGTGCGTTGCTTATTTACGCAAAAGATATTCAATACCTTACTCAAAGCGACAAATGGACTGTAAAGCCAGCGGCTTCAGCACTTGATTTTGATAGCCTCATAAAACATGTTTCAGCTTCCACCAAACAACCCGTTACCCTGTTAATGCCTGAACAGCGAAGTGATCTCGCCTGGCAATTACAGTTGGCAAACAACCGCTATGTCAGTGTTAATCCATACAACGGTCAAGTGTTACATGAGTACGATTACTACACTACGATTTATGGTTTTACCATGGCTTTGCACCGCTGGCTGCTTTATGAAGATGGCGATAAAAACCGCCCGCTAAGAAACTGGGTATCGGTGTGTGCGCTTATTCTTATTATTGAAATTCTGCTCGGCTTTTATATTTGGGTTAAACCAAAAAATCGTATCAAACGCTTGGCTATTAAACGTAAAGCAAAATTTAGAGTGCTGATGTATCAGCTACATACCGTTCTGGGTGTGTATTTTTTAATTCCACTTATTTTAATTGCTTACACAGGTATGGCGTTTAACTGGAAACCACAAACCAAAGCCGTATTAGAATTTGTGATGCAAGGCACAGTTGAAGATAGACCAAAACCGCCAGCAGTTGTTCCCCCTTTAACGGATACGCCTTTTCAAGTGCAAAAAGCGTTTGATAACGCACAAAGTGTATTTCCTGATGGTAAGTTATTTAGAATTTATTTACCGAAAAAGCCAACTGATAACATTGGTTTTAGAATAGAGAACCCAGGTGAAAGCCATGCCTATAGTTGGGTATGGGCAAACCCATATTCAGCAGATATTGTTGCAAGCTATGATGCCAGCCAAAGTTCTTGGACCACCCAAACATGGAACTTTAAATATAAGTTTCATATTGGTGATTTTGCAGGCCCTATTGTGCAATTACTGTGGTTACTATTTGCTTTGTCACCGTTATTTTTCACGATTTCAGGTGTTTACTTTTGGTACAAACGGCATTACAAATAAACGACTTTTACTAAACATACCATTCGTCATGAATATTGAGCTCAAAAATGCCTTTAACACCGAAATAATATTGGCTAAAACTAGTTATAAGAAAGCAGGTTACACAACCGCTTTTTATCACCTAGAGCGGGCTCATATACTGGGTCAAAGCTATATCATTGCGCATACTTACTCACATTGGTGGATGTGTAAAATTGGCTTTAAAACCCATAATGCCAAGGAAATAATTGGTCAGTTTGCTCGCATGGCAGCTTCAATTGTATTTTCGCGTATTTGGGTCCCACTCGGTAATACCGGCGGCACTAATGTTAGCCCTTTCAAACCAATGCCTATTCCAGACGACTTAAAACGTTTTTTAAACTAGCGCCAGCTAAAACACAGCTACTGTCCTGCTATTCCTAATCGCTATTTGCTTAATAACTAATTCAAATAAGTAGGTACAAAACAACACAACAATTTATTGCAAATAATTATCATTAGCCTTGCCTTTACACTTCTTTACATTTAGACTGCCGCACAATCACATAATAAATACCGATTTAACAAGGATAAACATGTTAAAAACTTCACTGACTCTGGTCGCTATTGCAATTAGCAGCCAGGCATTTGCTGATGATGCCATCAATAAAAAACTCACCGCAGAAGAAATGGAACACGTTGTTGTGTCAGGCAGCCGTGTATTTGAAAGCATTGATGAAGTACCCGCTTCTGTCACGATTATTAGCCAAAAGCAAATTGAAGAGCATTTAAAAGTTAATCCAGAGCTACAAAGCTTACTTGCGCAAATGGTACCAGGCCTTGCTCCAGATACAGGTAGCTCGAGTAATACAGGTCAGAGTTTACGTGGCCGTGCACCACTTGTGATGATTGATGGTGTGCCGCAATCTACACCACTCAGAAACGGCTCTTTAGGAGTTAAAACACTCGACCCAAGTGCCATTGCGCGTATCGAAGTGATCAAAGGTGCTACCTCTGTTTATGGTAATGGTGCATCGGGCGGTATTATTAACTACATCACAAAGCAGGCTACAAGTGATGGTCAGCCAGAAGGTGAGATCAGCCTATCGTCACGTTTTAGTGCAGTTAAGTTAGAAGAAAGCGCCGGTGCGCGAGTCTCTGCTGCGGTTAATGGCCGAGCAGATAAACTCAGCTATTTATTTACCGCAAGTTACGAAGAAAATGGCGTTCAACGTGACGCCGAAGGCGATATTCTTGGCTTACAATATGGTTTATCTGATGCAGTAACCGAAAACTACTTCACCAAACTTGGTTATGACTTTGACGATGAGAAGCAACTGCAATTTAGCTATAACTACTTTAGCTCTCAACAAAAAACCGATTTAGGTGACGTTGTTGGTAACCTAAACGATGGCGAAAAAACGTATGCCATTCATGTACCTAAAGAGCTGCAAAAGCAAGGCAAACCACAAGGCCCAGACGGTAACGAAAACATTACCTTAAAATACACAGACTACGCCCTGTTTGCTAATACCCAAATGACGCTCGACCTTTACATGCAAGACATCGAGAATGTGTTTTTCTTTTCTACAAACTTAGCTAACCCAGACGAAGGCTACGAAGGCGGCCAATCAATTATTCGTTCTGAAAAGAAAGGGGCACGCGCTACCTTCAATACCCTTGTTGATTTTGACAATGTTGAAGCGACCTTCATTTATGGCCTAGATGCACTGAATGATGTGACGTCTCAGCCACTTGTTGATGGTCGTGTTTGGGTACCAGAAATGGATATGGAAAGCCTTGCTGGCTTTTTACAAACAAAATGGGTAATCGATAATGATTTAGTAATTAAAGCGGGTGTGCGCCAAGAGAGCATTGATTTAACCGTTGATGATTACAATACCTTAAAGCTTTGCCGTTCAGAAACCCAGTGCTCTGTGCCACTTAGCGTAAAAGGCGACACCATTGATTACGATGCAACCACCTATAATGTAGGTGTTAAATACAATTTACTTGAGGCTTTCAGCCCATTTGCCAATTATTCACAAGGGTCTGATATCTCAGATATTGGCCGCCTACTACGTTCAGCAACGGTGAATGATATTGGTCTAATTCAAACAGAAGCATCAATCATCGATAACTATGAAATTGGTTTTACCTCACAGTTTGATAACTTACGTTTTGAATTTGCAGCTTACCGCAGTACATCAGAGTTTGGCACCACGAATAGCTTTAATGAAGTAACCGGTGTTTATGAGCCGGTACGTGCACCGCAAGAGATTTGGGGTTACGAAACATTAGTTGATTATAAAATTAACCCAACTCTAAAACTGGTTGCAACTTACAGCTATGTTGAAGGTAAAAACACCGAAGACGACATTTACTTAGGTTCGCGCCAAATAAGCCCACCAAAAGGCACTGCTAACTTAAACTGGCAGCCTAATGATGAGTTATCACTTACGGTGAGTTATTTATATGTGGGTTCACGCAAACGCTTTGAACCAAATGCAGACGGCGACTATGTTGGCGACCAAGGGCCAATTAGCAGTTACAACCTATTTAACCTAAGCGGTCGTTATAACTTTAGCGAGAACTGGCAAGCGTTTATGGGCGTAGAAAACCTATTTAACAATGATTACTACCCTGCCCGTGCCCAGTCATACACCTACGGTGGCTATAACATTAAAGGTTTAGGTACCACTGTTACACTTGGTGCAACCTATAGTTTCTAAGTTAAATTTTGTTTAGAACAACAAGCCCTTCTTAGTAAGGGCTTTTTTTATTTAAGAATAGAAACGATAAATTGTTCATTTATCAACCATTAACGCAAACTTAAACGAGAATCACACTCAATAGTAAACAACTGATTTACAAAGGAAAAAGTTTGCAATCTTGTTTTTATATACTACAATTACCGCAACTTGGAATTCGAGGACAGCATTATGAAAGGTAACCAAAAAGTCATCGATAGTTTTAACAAACTACTCGCAAACGAATTAGCCGCTATAGATCAATACTTTATTCATTCTCGTATGTATGATGATTGGGGCCTAAATAAGCTGTATGAGCGTCTTAACCACGAAATGGAAGAAGAAAAAGATCACGCTGATTGGTTGATCAAACGTATTCTGTTTTTAGAAGGCGTACCAAACATGACTAAGCGTCGTGATCTATTAATTGGCTCAGACGTGAAAAGCATGATGCAAAACGATTTAACACTTGAACTAGAAGTGGTTGATTGTGTTAAAGAAGCAATTGCTATCTGTGAACAAGAAAAAGACTATCAATCACGCGAAGTGCTTGAAAAGCTATTGTTTGATACAGAAGAAGATCATGTTTACTGGTTAGAACAACAGCTTGGTCTAATCGACAAAATTGGTAGCCAAAACTACCATCAATCTCAAATGGGCGAATAGAGGCTAATTGTATGAAAGGCGATAAAAGCGTCATTGCTGCACTTAATAAAGTATTAGCGAATGAATTAGTAGGTATTAACCAATACTTTTTACACGCTCGTATGTTTAAAGATTTTGGCTTTTCAAAACTAGACAAAGCTGATTACAAAGTATCTATTCAAAAAATGAAAAACGCCGACCGTTTAATTGAGCGTATTTTGTTTTTAGAAGGTTTACCAAACCTACAAGATTTAGGTCGCCTACGTATTGGTGAAAACTCTGAAGAAATGATCGAGGCTAACATGAGCTTTGAACTTGATTCTCTACCTGATCTTAAAGCGGCAATTAAACTTGCTGAAGAGAAAAAAGATTACATCAGCCGTGAAGCGCTAGATAACATCTTAAATGAGCAAGAAGAACAGATTGATTGGCTTGAAACACAGCAGCAGTTAATCAAAACCGCAGGGCTTGAGAATTACCTGCAATCTCAAATGTAATTTGCTAAAACTTAAAAAAGCAGCCTAGGCTGCTTTTTTTATGTCTACGGATATGACAAGTTGCCTTCGAATTTGGCTTTTAAAATTCATTAGTTAGATGGAATTTCATTGCTTCTCGAACACACATGAGACTTCAGGTTTATTCAGCGTGTAAGTAATACTGCCGTTCTCTTTAAAACGCAGATCTTCAGTTGTTGAACCGTTGTCGTCTTCATTATCACAGCGAAAGTATCGCTTGGTTCTAACAATGCCATCTACAAAGTATTTTAACTTCGAACTGACAACGCAAAAGTTAGGTATCTTCTTTACCTGCGTGCCGTTGTGTAAGTCACTAAAATCGATTAACGTCCCTAAGGTAAAGCCTTGCGTTGGTTCTTTTATCAATGAAAAAGATGCGTTTTGACAAACCGCATCACTGCCTTCTTTTGTTTTGTAATCACCTTGTTTGTCTTTTATCAGAGCCAAAAACTGTGTTTTATTGCTCGGCTTTACATCCAGCAGAGCGCTGGCAATTGACGAGGTCGATAGTAAAAAAGCCACTAAACAAAAGTAATATCTCATTGAAAATCCATAAACTTATAGACACTTTACTAGCATAGCATGCTGATTAAGGTTGGTGAATTTATAACGTATTAGTTAATACGATTAAAAAATGCTTTTGGTTCTATTTTATGAACTTTGCATAGGCAACCAACCAGTTTATATGCTATAAATTTTAATGATGATAATTTTTGGAGGGAATCAAATGAAAATAGTCAAACTCATCGCTTTAACCACATTTTTGGCCTTAACCAGTACTCAAAGTCTAGCTAGTGATGACGATTGGAAAACAATCGCAGAGAAAAAGGTCAGCTACAAAAGCGAAACCGATACCGTTAACCCTATCACCAGCAGCCACTACAGCCATATTAAAGTTAAGTGCACCCATGGCACTGTGAATCTTAAGAAAATTAAAGTCGTTATGAACAACGGTGAAGAAAAAGTATTTGATAACCTAGGTGTTTTAACCAAAGGAATGTCATCACGTAGCTTAAATTTGCCAGACAAAAACGACGCTAAACTCGATAAAATCAAACTTGAATATGAATCAGTAGGCAGCACAGCCCTTAGTATGGCAGGCGTAACCGAAAAAGCCGAAGTTGAAATTCTCGCAAAAAAAGCAAAGAAAGAAGATTAAAGTTGCGAGATGCGAGATGCGAGATGCGAGATGCGAGTCAGGATGTTAGAGCCTATACAGTTTCACAAACAGCGGCGTCTTTCCGTCGCGACTATTTAAAAACAAACGCGCGAAACAAGTTTCACGCCTACTTTAGAAAACATTAGGCACTAGGATTTAGGCTCTAGGACGCGATGTAAAATCGCTGCTACTTGTTCGGTGTTGAAACGTATCCTAGAAACTTGTAACTCGCTAGCTTTACCCTTTTAACGCGCGAAACAAGTTTCACGCCTACTGTAGGATACATTAGGCACTGGGATTCAGGCTCTGGGACGCGATGTAAAATCGCTGCTACTTGTTCGGCGTTAAAACGCCTCCTACAAGCTTTACCCTCGAAACTGGCTAACCTTACCCTTTTAACGCGCTAAAGCACGACCTACATGAAAACGCGCTAAACAAATTTCACGCCTTCGAGTGCCCTTGTAGGTCGCCATTTATGGCGACAAAAACCATGGAAATTTTCACGTAGGAACGGCTTCAGCCGTGAACCTTAGATGTTCGGCGTTAAAACGCCTCCTACAAGCTTGTAACTCGCTAACTTTACCCTTTTAACGCGCTAAAGCACGACCTACANCGCGCGAAACAAGTTTCACGCCTACGATTGAAAACATTAGGTGCTAGGATTCAGGCTCTGGGACGCGATGTAAAATCGCTGCTACTTGTTCGGCGTTGAAACGCCTCCTACAAACTTGTAACTCGCTAACTTTACCCTTTTAACGCGCTAAAGCACGACCTACAAACTTGTATCTCGCTAACTTTACTCTCGTATCTCGCTAACTTTACTCTCGTATCTCGCTAACTTTACTCTTTCAGCTCGCTACTCTCTCAACGCTTATAAAGCGCTTCAATTGTTGCTGAATCAAGCGAATAGGCATTAATCATATAGCCTGCCAACGCGCCTGATGCGTTCTCTGGTAATTCAAGCTTTTGTGATAACGCATGTAGTGTAAATTGATATCTGTGAGCGCCATGGCCTTCTGGAGGGCAAGCGCCGCCAAAGCCTTTGAAACCATAATCATTTGTGATCTGCACACTGCCTTTTGGCATTGCGTTCTTCTCTGCACTGCCTGCACCGCTTGCTAAACTTGATACCGACTTAGGGATATTCACAACTTGCCAATGCCACCAGCCACTGCCTGTAGGCGCATCAGGATCATAAACGGTCAATGCGAATGCTTCAGTTCCTTTAGGTGCATTTTGCCACGCGAGTTGTGGAGAAAGGTTATCGCCATTGCAACCAAACCCTTTAAACTCTTGCGCACTCTCCATAAAGTCACCATGGGCAATGTCTTTGCTTGTTAGAGTAAATGTCTCAGCGAATGTGGTGCCAGATAAACATAGCAGAAATAACGGTGTAGCAATTTTCAATGTTGATGATTTCATAACACTCTCCGACTAATAAGAATAATCATAATACCTAGCAAAGACAGATCAAATTAGTACTAAAACTGTCAATTATTAGCCTGCTTCGCTCATTATTGTTTTACGAAGGGCTGTTGGAGTCGTATTAAACAAAAGTTTAAACTTATCGGTGAATCTAGATTGCGACGAAAAACCACATTGCTGTGCAATGGTGCCAATAGACTGTGAGCTACTTTGAATCAGGTGTAGTCCATGGCTTAAACGCGCGTTATCTTTAATTAACTGAAAACTACTGTCTTCTGCGGTTAACTTTCTTCTGAGTGTCGATTCGCTCATCGCTAACGTAGCTGCAATACTGCTTGCATCCCAATCACGCGTTAAATCACTAGCGATGATAGTATGTACTTTGTGAGTCAGTGTTGGCGGCTCAATAATTGCCCCTAAATCTTTGAAGCCCTGAGAAAATAGCACTTGCAGCAGCTCTTGTCTTCTAATTGGCCATAATTGTGGTGGTGTTACTGCAGCCCATTCAATAAATTGTTTTAAGGTCATTTTAAACAGTGGATCAACTTGCCCTTTAATAAACTTTTTCTTTGCGCCGGCTCGATATTTCAAACACTCAAAGTCGGTGTAATCAAATTCAATCAATAGCGCAATATAGCCAAAGTTTTGTGGAATATTGCGCATTGCAACCTGTGGTGTATTTGCCATAAAAACAAAATCACCTGCATAGCAGTTAACTTCTTCTGTATCTATTAGCGTTTTGCTACCAGATAATACAACGACAAGTAACGGGTTTGCGATAGGCACATTAACAATGTGCTGTTCATCATTAGCGCAGTAAATCGAAAACGGTAAAGACGGATATTGCTTTACTGTGCTCAAACCTATCTCTATCAATTCATTCATAATTTACAGTGTTTTTTATTGGACTCGAAGGAACGGATTGGACCGTGATTCTTAGTTATTCGGCGTTAAAACGCCTCCTACAAACTTGTAACTCGCTAACTTTACTCTCGTACCTCACTAACTTTACCCTCGTATCACGCTAACTTTACTCTCGTATCACGCTAACTTTACTCTCGTACCTCGCTACCTTTACTCTCGTACCTAACTAACTTTACTCTCGTATCTCGCTACCTTTACTCTCGTACCTCGCAAACTTTCCCCTTTAATCGGGCTTAATCGCGACCAAAACCAATCAACTTTTTGCCATTTAAACCTTTTTTATGCCATTCGGTTTGCTCTTCGCAGAAAATTTGCGCGTCTAATTCTTTACTTGGCTCTTCATTTAAACTGCCTGCGGGTACAAGTAGGTATTTACTGTCTTGTGATTCAAATGGCAGCGCTGAGCCACAGGTTTTACAAAACGCCCTAGATAATGCACGACCAGGGTAATTAAACCGCGTGATGTGATTTTGGCCTTTAACCCATTCGATAGCATCAGGTGAGGTAAACAAATTTGCAGCGTGAGCAGTGCCAGTTAGTTTGCGGCATTGTTCGCAATGACAGAAGAAAAAACACCTAAAGTTATCAGCGACTTTAAAACTCACTTCACCGCAGCAGCATCCACCAGTAAGTGTTTTAGTCATATCTATCTCCTTATTCGCTAAGCTAAAAATTTATTCCCTAAACGATGCGCTATTTAATAATTTTTGGCAATAAAAAAGGCCATGTTGCGTTTACAACATGGCCTTTTTGCATTGACACAACTTAGAAATCTAAGTTTGATAAAACTTCATCATCAACGTTATTAGACAAGGTCACTTTAAGTTTAGGGGTACGAGCCATTTCACGTTTAATCGCAAAATTAGCTTCTTCGTTACGCGCCCAACTACGACGAGCAATACCGTTGTTTACATCAAATAATAGCATAGATTTCAAACGACGCTCGGCTGCTTCACTACCATCTAGTAGCATACCAAAACCACCGTTGATCACTTCGCCCCAGCCTACACCGCCACCATTGTGAATAGATACCCAAGTAGCACCACGGAAACCATCACCAATTACATTGTGAATCGCCATGTCTGCTGTGAAGCGGCTACCATCATAGATGTTTGATGTTTCACGGAAAGGTGAATCCGTACCACTTACGTCATGGTGGTCACGGCCAAGTACAACCGGACCAATTTCACCACGATTAATGGCATCATTAAAGGCTTTAGCTATTTCAGCTCGGCCTTGTGCGTCTGCATAAAGAATACGAGCTTGCGAACCAACAACCAGTTTGTTTTGCTTCGCATCTTTGATCCACGTGATGTTGTCTTGCATTTGCTGTTGGATCTCTTCAGGCGAGTCCGCCATGATTTTATTTAAAACGTCTGCAGCAATCGCATCTGTTTTATCAAGATCTTCTGGTTTACCTGACGTACATACCCAGCGGAACGGGCCAAAACCGTAGTCAAAACACATTGGGCCAAGAATATCTTGTACGTACGATGGGTATTTAAAATCAATACCGTTTTCAGCCATTACATCGCCACCAGCGCGTGATGCTTCTAGCAAGAACGCATTACCGTAATCAAAGAAGTAAGTACCTTTTGCCGTGTGCTTGTTAACAGCATCGGCGTGGCGTTTAAGCGTCGCTTGTACTTTTTCTTTAAATACTTCTGGCTCTTCACGAATTAAACGATTTGACTCTTCATAGCTGATATCAACCGGATAGTAACCGCCTGACCAAGGGTTATGAAGTGAAGTTTGGTCTGAACCTAAGTGAATGAAAATATCTTCTGCTAAAAAGCTTTCCCATACATCAACCACGTTACCGATAAAGGCAATTGAAACCACTTCTTCATTTTGCTGTGCCGTACGTACACGCTCAACAAGCTCTGGCATGTTATCAATTAGCTCATCAACCCAACCTTGCTGATGACGCTTAATAGCCGCCTTAGGGTTAACCTCGGCACATACGGTGATACAGTTAGCAATGTTACCCGCTTTAGGCTGAGCACCACTCATACCGCCTAAACCAGCAGTTAAGAAGATCTTACCTTTTGGTGATTCGCCTTTTTCCAGTACTTTACGGAATGCATTCATTACCGTAATGGTTGTACCGTGAACAATACCTTGTGGGCCAATGTACATAAATGAACCCGCAGTCATTTGACCGTATTGAGTTACACCCAGTGCATTGAATTTTTCCCAGTCATCCGGCTTTGAATAGTTCGGGATCATCATACCGTTTGTTACAACCACACGCGGTGCTTCAACTGATGATGGAAATAACCCCATAGGGTGACCCGAGTACATGTGTAGCGTTTGGTCTTCTTCCATTTCGCTTAAGTACTTCATAGTTAATAAGTACTGCGCCCAGTTTTGGAATACCGCACCGTTACCACCGTAAGTGATTAGCTCTTCAGGATGCTGTGCTACTGCAGGATCAAGGTTATTGTCGATCATTAACATGATAGCGGCAGCTTGTTCGCATTTAGCCGGGTAATCGCTAATTGAGCGCGCTTTAAGTTCATAATTAGGCTTAAAGCGATACATATAAATACGGCCAAATTGCTTAAGCTCAACGGCAAATTCAGCAGCTAATTCTTTGTGCCATTCTTTAGGGAAATAACGCAATGCGTTGCGAATAGCTAATTGCTTTTCGTCAGCCGATAAAATGTCTTTACGTTTTGGAGCACGGTTTGCATCACTTGGATACGGTTTTGGCTCTGGTAATACGCTTGGGATACCTTGCTTAATTTGTTCTTGAAAAGTCATTATTTGCTCCCTTAGTTAACTTTAAACGCTTGCGATTTAACAAGTTCTACCATGGCATCAATGTCTGGCTTAAGTAAGCGGTCTTCTTCTAGTTTGGTAACTTTGCTGCGAATGAGCGCAAAGTTTTCTTCAATGATGTCTGAACACTTGTTAGGACGTCTAAATTCGATTGCTTGCGCTGCATACATCAGCTCAATAGCAAAGATTTTATCAAGGTTACCTAAAATCTGGTTTAACTTACGACCAGAGATACTACCCATAGATACGTGATCTTCTTGGCCCATTGATGTTGGTACGCTGTCTGCTGATGGCGGGAAACACAATGATTTATTTTCTGTTACCAGTGCCGCAGTTACATACTGCGGAATCATCATGCCAGAGTTTAAGCCACCCGATGTCGTTAACAAACGCGGTAAGCCGTGTAAGCCCTCAAGCAATAAATAACAACGACGATCAGCAATGTTACCAAGCTCTGCCGCTGCGATTGATGCGTAATCTAATACCATAGCAAGTGGTTGGCCGTGGAAACCACCACCCGAAATTGCTTCTTCTTCACTGATCACAATTGGGTTATCTGTTACAGAGTTCATTTCTGTTTCAGCAAGCTCTTTTAAGTGGTAGTACGCGTTACGTGATGCACCATGAACTTGTGGAATACAACGCAATGAGTAAGGGTCTTGAACACGGTCACAATCAGTGTGTGAAGCCATGTTTTCAGAGCCTGCAAAAAAGCTACGCATGCGCGCTGCAACTTCAACGTTACCTTTAAAAGCACGAATTGCGTGTAATTCTTCACGAAACGGCGATTCGCTACCCTGCATACCTTCAATACTCATAGCACCTGCGATATCAGCAAGGTCTAATAAGTAACGCATTTTAGTAAGCGCAGTAATGGCATGCGATAAAATAAATTGAGTACCGTTAATTAATGCTAGGCCTTCTTTAGCATGTAAATCTAAAGGCGCTAAACCGTGCTCTTTTAATACGTCTGCTGCTGGCTTGATTGTGTCTTTTACCCAAAACTCACCTTCACCTAAAAGAGGTAAGAATAAGTGTGATAACGGTGCTAAGTCACCTGATGCGCCAACTGAGCCTTGCTCTGGTACAACAGGGATAATATCAAGTTCAATAAACTTAAGCATACGCTCAACAACGGTTAAACGAATACCTGAAAAACCTTGGCTTAATGCGTGTACTTTGGTGATTAGCATCAGCTTTGAAATAGGTTTAGCGATTGGCTCACCCACACCAACAGCGTGTGTGATCAATAAGTTCTTTTGTAATAGGTTAGTTTCTTCTGGAGAAATTTGTGTATCACACAATGGACCAAAGCCCGTATTGATACCATAAATGGCTTTATCTGAGGCAGCCATTTTGTCTACGTTTTGGCGGCTTTTATTAATTTTATCAATTGCTTCTTGGCAAAGCTCTGCCTGTAACGTACCGGCTGCAATAGCATTAACGCTGTCTAACGTTAATTGGTCAACACCATACTTAAATGTCATTTATAACTCCTAAAGAACAGGATTAAGTTTTATTTAGATGGAGTCTAGCTTGCTCTAGTTGTTTTACAAATGCATAATTATCGTTATTCATTCCAGATTTATCGAACTAAAAGAAGAGCTATGCAAGTTCATGACGTAGACCTGCGCTTATTGCGCGTTTTTGTAGCAATTGTTGAGTGTGGCGGGCTTTCAGCCGCAGAGTCACGTTTGAATATTGGTCGCTCAACCATCAGTGCGCATTTATCTGATTTAGAAATAAGGCTTGGCATTAAATTATGTAAACGTGGCCGCAGTGGTTTTGAAATTACAGACGCTGGTGCCATCACTTATCAGGCATCGATTGAACTGCTTCAGCAATGCGAAGCCTTTGCTAATACCGTAGCAAGCTCTAAAAACGAGTTATCGGGGCGTTTAAGTATTGCCATGATAGATACCATGGTCAGCGACCCACGTTGTGTCATTCCCCGCGTAATCGCAAAGTTAAAAGGCAAAGGCAAAAACATTCAGTTCGATATTAATGTGTGCGAGGCACGAGAGGTAGAAACCGCAGTAGCCAATGGCCGTTCATTAGTGGGAATTGGTGTTAGCCGCCATCATATTCGCGGGTTAGATTACACCGCACTACACAACGAAACTAACTTTTTGTATTGCGCAGTCGGTCATCCATTATTTAAGTGTGAAGACAAACAAATAAATGAGCTCATTAAAGAAGCCGAAGTCATCACCAGTAACTACATGCGCGATAAAGAAAGCCGAAACGACGGTTTAAACTATCAAAATAGTGCTGTTGCTTATCACGATGAAGGTATCGCACATTTGATTTTATCGGGTGAGTTTATTGGTTATTTACCCGACCACTACGCACAGTTCTGGGTTGATAAAGGTATTTTCAAAGCTATTCAACCGAGTAAATATCACTACGATATTCCTGTGGTATTGATCACCTCAAAAACAAATTCCAGCTCGCCTTTAGCAAATGCCATGATTGATGAAATTAAGCGTTGTTACGCGATTTAGTTTTAAGTTCTTTAATTAGCACGAGACTAAACGCGATCATGGCAAGGTTTGTAGTTACAGGATTAAACGCTTCGACTAACAGTGCAGGTTGTAAAACAGCTACAAACAGCATTAGCCCAACTAAAGCAGCTATATTGAGAATATTGATTAAGATTGAACGATAGAAAATAAAAAACAGCACGGCAAATATAATTTCACCAATGCCAGCTGCTCGGGTAATAAGTGTTGAAATTTCAGCATTAAAACCAAAACTGGCTGTCATTTTTAGTTCAAGGGGGGCTATGTGAATAAGTTTTGGCATCAGCCCATGATAAAGCCAACTAAAGCTGATAATAAATCGAGCTATTTGAATCGTAGTGAAATGCTTCATTGGGTAAGTTTACTGTGTGCTCTGATATTCAGAGCACACAGTATAGCTTATAAGCTAGTAGGTTGACCGAAACGGTTCTCAGCTTCATCACCTGCTAAAAAGCCATTTTCAATTAACGCCCAGATACCACCAATAACTGGAACTAAGCCAATCAGTACCCACCAACCTGATTTATTACGGTCATGCCAGCGCTTTACTTGAACCGCAAGCGAAACCCACATAAGTGGGATGTAAAAGATCAGTGTGATCACAGAGATTGCTGTTTCATTACCACCTGTTAATAATGCAACTACGAACATAAAAACAAATGAAGCTACAATAATACCTAAGAAAGAATACCAATAGGTCTTACGAGGAATACGACCTTTAAAAGAAAACAAAATTTCTTTCATACTTAAAGTGGTTGTTTCTGTTGATGCTGTAGCAAGGTTTGATTCTGGGGCTTGATATACGTTTTCTGACACTGTCATTTCCTTTGATATGTGTTGTAGCAAACAAATTAATCTAGTCTGCTGATTTATGTTGTTAATAGTGCTGAATTAAGCATGAATAAGATAACACAAAATGATTGGATTTGGGTACTAAGAAATTAAGCAAGCAACTAACCACCGCTCCATTTTTGTTTTAACGAAGCAACTTCATTTACCGCTTTTATATTTAAATTGTTTAACTGTTGATAATTTGTATATTTTACAAACTTTGGGCCGAGCCAACCATCTTCATGTGTAAAAGCCATTGACCAAGCAAAGTTTTTTGGGAAAACATGAAAGTCTTGGCGATGCAAGTTTCCTTGTGGTTTTTTATTTGTGACATAGATACTATCTTCGCCTGGTTTAAAGTAGTCAGGCATGATGTAGTAGTTTAGTGCCTGATGAGAGCTAAAGTCAGTCAATGCTTCATCATTGCTTGTAAACTCTTTGAGCTCATCCCACAGATAGCTTTTCCCTTTAACAAATTCGGAAAATGATGTTAGATGCGGACAAAAACATTTTAACCATTGAAATGCGACTTTAGCGGCATCATCTCCGTGAAGCTCTGATTTGATATCTAAATTTTCCATTCGCATAGCGTGTCCTTAACTTTTTGCAAAGGGGTCTGAAAGTAACTCTGCTTTAAAATAACTTATCGCATCTTCAACATCAGAGAATGTTTTTTGCTGAAACTTAACCCCTCGTTCGAAGTAAAAGACCTCAATATGACTCTTTGCGTCGTAAATACAATGCCCTTCAATTCTTGGTAAAGTATCAATCGCATAGGTTTCTCTTTTAATGCCTTTTTTTATTAAATACTGCTTTAGCTCAATAAGCTCCTGACGCATGTTAGCATTCACTTTATTAATATTATTTAATAACTTACTGAGTTGTCATGGTAAAAGCAAGTAACCTAAAGACATAAAAAAAGCACCCTTAGGTGCTTTTAATTAACTCGGTTGTTGCCAATATTTAGCATATAAATTTGGGTAGGTTTGCTTTAAAAACTTTGCTTTATCTTTAAAACGTTTACCTTTTGGTTGCTCAAGGCCTGATGGTACAAAGGGTAATTCGTCATCATTACGTTCTTCGTAAAGCATACCGGCAATTAAATCGTACTCATCTAAATACGGGTAAGGCTGTTCGTTTAAATGATAAACCGGCGTACACTCGGCAATTGAGTCCGGGTTTTCAAGCGCCTTTAAAAAAGCCTGTTCACCACGTGAAATAAGCCAACATAAAAACTCAGAAAAACCATAATCATCGTTACAACCGGCCATTACATAAGCGGCACCAAATAAGTCCCAGGTATAGGCTTTACGCATACGTAGGTTAAACTGCTTATCAAATTCCATCAGCTGTTCGTCAGATAAATCAGTCAGCTTTGCTTTTAATGCGTTACAAACAGACTCAGGCTCGGCAGTTTTGTCTTCGGCGGTCACGAGTTGCCAAAATTCACTTTCGCTTAAAACACTCATGATAAAATCTCTTTCACGCGCCCAACTTGACCATCATCAAGTTGAACTTTAATACCATGCGGGTGGTTTGGTGATTTAGTTAATATACGTGACACCACACCTTGAGTTAACTGACCTGTTCGTTGATCTTGTTTTAAAACAATGTTGACTTCGCAGCCAATTGAAATTTGTGAACGCGTAGGCACTGCCATTGCTATATCTCTTTCAATAATTTTTGCCGATTATAGCCATTTGCGGCTGGCTTACCAAATTAAACCTGTTTGATTGGGCTGTTTTTAAGCAGCGCCTTTGGCAATATCTCATTTAAACGTTTAGTGATTGCTTCAGCTTTGCCTTTTATTTGAAAGTCATAACCTTGGCCGTTGCCATCTAATATGACGGCTAAATAGTTATCAGCAACTTTCAGTTGCGTAATACGGCTTAATTCAAGAGTCTCTTCTTTATCGCCATAATAAACCTGCTTAACCGTTAAGCTCGTGTCTGTTGCCGTGATTGTTTTACTAAGCGCTGTTTTGGCTGCAAATTTTTCTGTTGAGCGGTAGGCCTGCACCATAAAACCGATAGCAAATATAAAACCGGTAAAGCTTGAAATAGGTAATGAGTCTGATTGCAAGCTGTACACACCTATACAAATAAATAACATAGCAAGGGCTAGATTTAAGCTAACCATCTGTTTAGGGGTTAAATTTACGTACATTATTATTCCTTTAAAAACGCAATTGCTTTTGCATTGATAGCTAAATCTATAGCGCTCAATTCTTTGATAATTAAACTGGAAATTAACTGGGTTTGCTCAGCGGTTATCGGCAGCTCTTTACAATAACAACTTACTTTTAGTGATTGCGGTAGCTTTTTCAGGTCAGCAGTATGCGTTAACCATGAAAATTCCTGTACTTGTTCTTTTGCTTGTTCGCACGCTTGTGTCAAAGCAACTCGAATAGCCTTATCTAGACGTTTTTCAGTTTTAGTCATGTTCTGCTTGTTGTTTTTTAAATTCTTCGTAGCTGTCTTGCTGGCGCTTTACGCACTCATGGTACTCTTTATCTGCCATATGATTGCATTCACTTAAACGCGCCGATTGAATTTCATGATAACGGGCATCTGAGCTACAAGCTGATAAAAGTATTGCAAGGGTCGCAATCACGGCCAATTTTAAGGCATTTAAAAACATTAAATTTCCTTTATGTAGTTATACATTGGTGCTGCGTTTTCCTGTATATTGCGTGGGTTTAAATATTATTACCAAAGGGTTCTATATGATGTTGTCGCAGTTACAACAGCTGTTTCAGCGTATCGATAAAAGTAAAATTTTTCAATCATTTGTTATTGCTGTCATTGTTATTTCAGCGCTAACAGTGGGTGCACACACCTACTCTTTACATTCAACTGCTGAGCTTGCCTTACATTGGATGGACTTAGGTATCACGGTATTCTTTTTAGTTGAGCTCGTGATACGGTTTATCGCCAGTCGTGGTTTTAAAGACTTTTTCACCAAAGGTTGGAATATTTTCGATTTTATAATCGTGGTGGGAAGCCTTTACCCTGCAGCTGGCTCTACGATTTTTATCGCTCGATTACTGCGTATTTTCCGCGTGTTGCGACTTGTATCTATGATCCCAGAGCTTAGACTGCTAGTTAACTCGCTTTTAAAAGCCATTCCACAAATGGGCTATATTGCCCTGCTCATGTTCGTGATCTTCTATATTTATGCCGCCATGGGTAGCATGCTGTTTGCTGACATCAACCCAGTACTGTGGGGTGATGTGTCTATTTCTATGCTCACCCTGTTCAGAATCGCCACGTTCGAGGATTGGACCGATTATATACCTTTGTCTTTTAATGTGACTTTTATTGACATAATGATTCTTTATAGCCTATTTTTTTAGTACAGGCTTGTCAACAAAATTACAAGCTGTATAGATAATAAATAAAGGGGTGAAGACAGTGAGAGTCGTACAGGTAAAAGGGATTAAATACGCTGGGGGAGAAATCAATCTAAGTACAGTTGTTGATGATAAAGATATCCCCTTATTCGCACCTTCCCTATTTTTACTTCACGTCGCTAGAAACGGGAGAATCTCTGATAATAAGGCTACGACCAAAGCTTATGCCCAAGTCCTGAAAGATTTCTTTGATGTCTTAAAGGCTTCTGACGACCTCAGCTATGCAGACGTGACAGACGCTCATATGACGGCCTACCTCAATGCCTACAGAGGACAAAAAAAAGGCAATAAAAAAAGTACGATAGAATATCATGCCACCGTTTTGAGCAAGTTTTATTCTTACATGAAGAAGATTGGTATTACGGATGCTTTTGATTATTTGTCTTTTACCTACGATAACAGTGAAACACAGCGGAACGTTAAAGATCTTCTTATGGGAGAGATACTCACTATCTACATGGATGAAAACGAATTTGAAGACAAAATTTTAGCTCAAGTTAAGGCTCAAAACCCATTCATAAGAGAAAGAGACGAGTTAGCATTAAAGCTTGGTTATTATGCTGGGTTTAGAACCCACGAATTAGTTTCTCACAACAATTTAAGTACCGCAATTTTAAGACGCAAGTTCCCAGAAAAAGACAAGCACCTTATAAGAGCTGATGAGCTAGAAATCATAGGTAAGGGCAATAAAGTGCGAAAAGCTCACATATCGCCTAAACTTGTATCTGCCATCAATAATTTTTTATGGGGTAGAGGTAAGAATCTTAAAGAAAGTTTAATGGCTAAAGCTAATGGAGAGTCTCTATCTGATTTAAATTATGCCAGTAGGCTATTTACACGCATAAAATTAGCTAATTTGGCTGAAACAAATAGCGATAAGGACGCTTGGAAAGCTAGAGTTTACCATTCTCTGAGAAAGTGTTATGCAACTAATAGTGTTGGCTTTTGTTACGATGAAAATAAAGATCCTATGGTGTTTGTTCCCCAGTGGTTAGGCCACAGTTCTGTAGAAACAACAAAAATCTACATATTCTATGACTTTGTGATAACAAATCGTTTCGGTGTCGTGGATACACTTTCGTTAAAAAATACAGCATATGCTAAAAAATATTTTGGTAAATCAAGATGAAATTAATATCGGATAGTAGTGAAAGAAACGAAAAGCATCAAATTGTAATTAACGGCAAAGTTAAGTGGGAATTGCCTGCTGACATGTGTAACCATAACTTTTTGTTACTTTATTGGGACTACACGAAGAGTAGACTATTCTTGAACTTATCGTATGCTAGAAGGCAAAATTTAGCTGGTAAATTAACTAATTTCCTTGACTTCACAGTTGAGTTAATCAAGAAGTATGGTGAAGTACCCCATGACATCTTTGCACGATATACCAATCACCTCAAGAATACCACTAAGCAAACAGGTAATGGGTTAATAAGTAGCGTTACCAGTGTACTTTACGTTTTAAAATTGTATGGCGGTCAAAAAGAAAAGAAAAGTGATTCTGAATACTGGTTACCAGAATTCTACGTGATGATTACTAAAACTCCATCATTTACTTGGGAAGAAACCCAACCCAGGGACTCTTTATCGACTAAGTTTGATTTAGGGTTTACTAGTAAAGAAATGATTGATTCTCTTTTATTGCTAAGTTCCTACATTATTAATACGTTTGATGAAAAGCGTAAGCTATTATTACAAAATAAAAAATTAGAAGAAGCAGCATTAGAGTCGTTTAAAATAAGCTCATTTAGCTATCCAACATACGCCCTATCAGCAGATTTAAAAAACAAAGTCGCGAAAGTTTCTAGAAGGCTTTATGGAGAACTTGCAAGAACTATACTTGCACTGAATGATGATTGGCTAATTGAAAGGTTTATGCATGAAAACCCTTGTCCAGATGTATTTTTATCCAATGAACCTGACGTCAGGATTAGGCGCAAAGAATGGCTCAATAAGCTCGTAAACAAAAGCACAGGAGATATGAAAACCTTAGTTGCAATTAATAAAAAGAAGTATCGGCTACAAACTATAAAATCGTATTGTATGAATGATTTATATGGGTTGAGTCATGAAGCTGTATTTGCTATGCAATGTATTTTAGCGTGCCACAGAATTCAAACATCCGGTGTAGAAAGAATGAGCTTCAATGATGTTATCTCAAATAATAAAGGGGTCCAGTTTAAATACTACAAAGGTCGAGGTAAAAAGAGATTTGCCACCGATGTACTTAAAAAGGGAAGCCAGCCATACAAAGCAACACAAATATATTTAGAACACTTCAAACAGCAGCATCCAGGCGATAATCCAAAGCTTATTCAGTACCATAAAGTACGAGGAACTACGGATAATTTAGGACAAATTGGAAAACATAAAGCAAACCGTTTAAATCACTTCTTTATAGATTTGCTTGATGAGAGCACTGAACTGCATAAACACATGAAAATGAACCTTGGAAAGGACTCAGTGCCAATTTTAGCTTTACTAAAAAAAATTGTAGAAAATAACTTAAGTGCAGCTGAAAACTCTATTAATTATCGCATCTCCGAGGATAAAGGCTTTATTTCTTTGAGTATTGATTCAATAGCAAGAGCACGCGTTGAAGCTGATGATGCTAAACATAGAGCCCCTGCGCTTAAAGAAAGCTCAGAATATCGCAAACCCGTTTATCAAGAAAAAGCAGAAAAAGAGGTCGAGGCTTTGCTGACCGCACATAATCTTGAAACTAAACAAAACATATATAACGCTCGCTCACGTAGCCCTGAGAAACTCGAATCTATGAGACGTTTTGCTGCACAAGTAGGTGATACAATGGAACAAGATGCACGAGCTGTTGAAAAGCTATTTAATAAAACTAAAGTGCTTGACCTTAAGGCTGTTACAAAATTGCTAGGCATCGAAGGGACGATCAATGAGCAAGAAGATTTGTATGACATTGTAAATAAGGAATTAGGTAATGTGGTAGGTGACATAGGAGATATAAATGTTGAAGGTAAAAGGATCGTGATCGAAACACCACTAACAGCAGCCCTCATTACATCAAAAATAAGTCATATAAACAGTGAAATACCAAGATTAAAGCTTGATAGCGAAAAGAAAGCATTGAAAGCTCAAATGCATCGAGCATACCTCAGCACGCTGCTAGCTGAGTTTTCTAGTTCGATTATCAAGGAAGGAAAGTTAATGTCTAGAAGATATAAATTTCCATTTTCACCGATGGTATAGGTTAAGTAATGTTTAATACATATATTGAAAAAGCTGATGTTCCTGATACACCTTTATTAAACGACCAGTCGCAAGATGTATTCTATTTATTTTCTTACCCTAAAGACCTCGAAGGAAAAAGTGAAGTTCATGAAATTGATTTTACAGATGCTCGACACAAGGTTTCAAAAGAAGACTTCAGTCTTCTTAAAGCTTTATGGATTGAGATGTCCGGAGGTGTTGACCCAGTAACACGCGAAATCACTGGGAAACTGAATACAATCAGGGCATATGCCTCTAACTTAATGAGACTGTTCGTGTGGAAAGAGTCTCATTATCCTGATACACCATTGCGACAATGGACTGAATCTCATTGTCGAGAATTTATCATAGATGTGTTATTCAATCGTATTGACTTTTATACGGAAGGCAGTAATGCAGAAAGAAATAACACCACAAAAGGAATGTTGGGTAGAGGTCCTATTATCAGTGCTTGTGACATGTTACGGAAGTCTCAACGACTCTATGCGTTGGGTTTAGTGCATGATGGCTTGCAAACATCATTACCTGCAA
The DNA here is from genome assembly GCF_001399985.1 of Pseudoalteromonas sp. P1-8. Taxonomy (NCBI): domain Bacteria; kingdom Pseudomonadati; phylum Pseudomonadota; class Gammaproteobacteria; order Alteromonadales; family Pseudoalteromonadaceae; genus Pseudoalteromonas; species Pseudoalteromonas sp. P1-8. The sequence goes on along the minus strand of NZ_LJSO01000013.1, from coordinate 18,674 downwards.
GCTTCATTCAGGATAGTGTTGAAGAACACCTTGAAGATAACGGAATCAGCTATGCAAAGTGGATTGACGGTGATGGTTGGAAATCAATTCCATTTGCAGCAAACATGTTTAATTTGGCACACGCGATTAATGTTATAGAAAGTAAAGAATGTCGTATTTTGAGAGCTTTTTTCAAGCATCAACAAAGTGAGTTATGTGTATCTCACAACACATTATTTTTCTCTGGTAGATATGACAAACCAAGTTCTTATGATGACTTCTGTGCATCTAAATATATTTCTCCTTCACCTACTGGAAAGAGAAAGAGAAAGAGAAAGAAGGATTTTATTCTTAGATACAGCACGTTGAAGCGCTCATTAGAAAAGGCATCTGGTAAGGTTGTTAACACTTTTCCGTTCACTTGGGAGGAAATCACAAAAATATACCGAAAAGTTTTTAACGCTTGTTTAACGATAGTTTTATCGCTTACAGGGGCGCGATTGAGTGAGATAAGAAACTTTTTTGCAGACGATTATCAAGAAAATAATGATGGTGTCTGGACTTTTAAAAGCGATATAGTTAAAACCAACCATGGAGTTCCGGCGTTAAGGAGCATGGGCGGCTTAGTCGCAAAGGCTGCAAATGTAATGTGTGACATGTCCTATACCCCAAAGCGTAATCGCTTAGACGGAAAGCGTATGCCAATTTTTTCTATGACACACCAGCCTAGATTCTCTAAAGACGCTGAAGTAAAAGCCGCAAGTAACAACTCCTTAAGAGCTAGTCTTCAAGCTAATTTTTCTGATGCAATTGATGAATTTGGTGAGGAATTAACAACACTATGTGAAAAAGTTCACCCACATATGTTCCGTCATTCATTTGCTGAATTTGCAATTCGTCGCTTTGATGGTCGTGTCTTTGAAGCCATAAGACAGCATTTCAAGCATTCCTATCAAAGTAAATTCACAAAAGAGTATGTTGGTGGAAAGGATAGAGAATCGATAAAGAATGGAGCTGAACGTCGCTATATCAGGGAACTAATTGAGCGTATGGCTTTGGATACAGATGATATATTTTCTGGAAGCCTCGCTTTGGCAATTCAGCGAAAAGTAAAAGAGTCTATGGTGATTGAGCCTTCTGAATTAGAGACAGTTTTAGCTGAGTTTGAAGAAAAAATTAAGAGTATTGCTGTTCATGAGTACGGTATCTGCATGGTGCTTGCAGAGACGCAATCTTTATCAAAGTGCTTAGACAAAAAAACAGGCTTAGTAAATATTGAAAATGGTTGTTTCGATCTTTGCTCAGGCTGTGTTCACTCAATTAGTAGTGCTATTAGTCATAAAGAAGAAATCATTCGCATTGTTCTAGCGCATAAAGACTTTCTAAATAACTTCCCTTTTAAAACTGCTGCACACAAAGTGAGCGAAACTACGGTCAGAAATGGTGAAAAAATCTTAAGGCAATTGGATCGAAAATGATTAACCTAAACGACTTTGCTATCGACGATAGAGATGAAACATTACTGGATAATACTGAACTACCAGATTACCCTGGTGATACAAACTGGATGGAATCGTTAACAACTATACAAAGTGCGATCGTGAATAAAGTGACCGTAAGATTTATTGAGGCTAGAGATACGATCATTGCAGCTGAAAAACCAAAAACTTTGAAGATAAGTGAACGAACAATTAAACCCGCCAAACTTGCAAAAATGGCAGGGTTTGATAAGTCAAACCTCCGAAATGACCGAATGGATATGAAGTCCTTCGAAGATTATCTTGAACACTACAACGCTACACTTCATGCTATCTGGCAACAACGTTGTAATACCTGCAATTCAGGGCGTCGACTATCAAAAAAGGAACTTGAAGTAAAAAAAGGTGAGTTTGAATTAAAGTATGAACAAGAGTTAAACAAAAACTTAGTTGAATACTTTCAAGCCGCTTTGCACTCTGAGGTTGCTCAAAACCAGGTTGAAACATCACAGAAGCTACGAGAGCTAAAAATAGATTATGAAAAAGCGCAACAAACAATATCAAACTTGCGTTCTCAATTACGAGAAATGACGCTGCAGGTAAACAGGAAAAATTAAAGGTTAACCCATTTGCGAGTTTAAAAAAAAGAAAACTACATTACTTGTTGGAGAAAACCTACCTAATTTTCATTTTGTTTAATCTAGAATGAAATTTATTGATAAAAACTCAATCCTCTCTCAGAGCGTAAAAGATAGGCTTCTTCTAAAAAAATTATTAAAATTACGTTCGAACACTTAAAAATCATTGCTAGCCCAATGTAGTACATTGCTTGTATATGATTTAGCTAAAATTTACTACCTTCAAAAAAGTTGAAAACTCGATGTACGAAAATATAAAAGTAAAGCTGAATAGGCTTAAGAGCAACAAAGCATTTGAGCTATCAGTTGTAGCCGTAATTATAATTTCCGCACTTGAGATAGGAGCAAAAACTTTTAAGCTACCTGACAGCGCTATCTCAATAACTCATATTTTAGATATATTTATAACTTTATTTTTCCTCTTTGAAATTTCAGTACGATTTATCGCCGATGATGATAAACGAAACTTCTTTAAGAAGGGCTGGAATATATTCGACACATTAGTTGTCCTTATAAGCTTGATACCAATTAATGATAGTGAAATGGCACTTCTAGCGAGATTAATTCGTGTATTTAGAGTACTAAGAATGGTTTCAGTCGTCCCCGAGTTACGAGTTCTAATTAACTCATTAATCAAAGCTCTCCCCCAACTTGGGTATGTCATATTATTAATGTTTATTATTTTCTATATATATGCGGCAATAGGTAGTTTTATATTTAACGAGATCAATCCTAAGTTATGGGGTGATATTGCGATATCTATGCTAACCCTTTTTAGAATAATGACTTTCGAAGATTGGACTGATATTCAATATGAAACGATGGAAGTTTATCCAATGTCATGGATATTCTACTTATCTTTTATATTTTTCACAGCATTCGCTTTCTTAAATATGGTTATTGGTATCGTAGTAAATGTAATGGAAGACGAACACGCAAAAATGCGCCAAGAAAAACAAGAGGCCTCTAATAAACCAACTATTGAAGATTTACATAAAGAAATTAATGAATTGAAGCGAATGATTAGTCGTAATTTTCCAGAGTCTTAACAAATTGAGAAAGTCTAACTGATCTTCCCCCCTGAATAATTTGACATTTGATACGAATAGGCAAGCTATATGTCTCCGAATTCAGGGGAAGATCAAGTTTAACTAATTGCTATCTAGACTCACTTGTTCTGTTTTGGGTAACTTCCGTAGTTCGCGCAAAGTTGACTATATAGCAATTACGATGAGTAGTTTTTGGAGCAGAGGCAAGTCAATTAAAAGCAAATTTTGGACAATTGTGAGTTACAGACTGAGGACGGTTTTGTGCCAATTCAGACACTGGAACTTTTACATTCCTGTGTCTGAATTGAAGTATAAGCAGATTTCGTGGCTAAAAAGAAACGATACAAGCCTCAAACTTCATTTATTGTTCGACTGCGACCTTACCAAATGATTCCAATTTTAAAAACTTTGACTTAAATAAATGAGGGGGGATTTTCTTTTTTAATAATCCATGAAAATTCTCGTCATGTGTTGAAATAATGAGCTGCTTATCAAATTTAAATGCAATATTTCTGAATAAATCAATCACACTTAAAACATTAATCGAATCCATAGACTGGACGGGATCATCAATAAAAATACAGTGTGTATCATTGCCATCGTAGTCTTTAGTATTTAAAGCCTTAGCTAAAAATATACTTAAACTCAGAACATTGATTTGAGCTGAACTAAAAAAAAGTGATGGGGCAATAATTTCATTACCTTCATTATCTTTAACTTTGATATGTAATTCAGGTTTAGAATTTGAAGCGACATAACTAAATTCAATTTTTTTGAATTCAGGGTGAGGATCTATCGTCTTGTATATTTCGTTGATAACGTCTAAATAAAAATAGTCATCTATGTAAGCTTTTATTCTATCGTCAATTAACTTTATATCTGCTTTCAAAGTTTTTTGTAACTTTTCTAATGAGCTAATTTTTATAGATAGTAGTTCTATTTCATTTTGTAATTTAACCGATTCACTTAACTTCAATGCTTCATCAGCAGAGCTCTCTATCATCTTCAAAAAATTAAGTCGCTCATTAATCTTTTGAATACCATGCTCTATCGTTAGGTGTTGTTCTTTTGCATCCTGATATCTTTGCTCCACATCAAAAACGGCAATGTCAACTATTTCAGGAAATATATTAGAATATTTTTTAAGTTTTTCAGATTCAGATTTTACAGTTTTCTCTGCCTGTTCAATCATTATTTGCTGTTCATCGACTGTTAACTTTTTAAAAGCATCAGGCAATTTATCTTCGTTAGTTTTTATTTTTTCAGACAATTTCTGAATATTATTTTTTGTAGTTTGAACATTAATTGCATAATTTAATTTTAACTCACTAAATTTTTCTCTTAAAATATCAACACCTAAAGCATGGTTAACATTTTCAATCCGGCATATTTCAATAAATTGTTGGTATATCTTAGAGTCTTCAATCCTTTTTATTTTTTGATAAATTAATGTTTCTTCATTACTTAACGATTTGAATGAATTATCTAGCTTTTGTATGGTTTCTAAATTTTTCTGTATTTTATCATTTGTGAAAGTAAGAACACGTTCCTTATCTTCAATTGATTTACGTAAATAAGAACTATACTCAGCTTGATTCATAGCTAGGCTGCTTTTTAGTAACGACTCATATTCATTATTAGAATACTTAATCTCACTGTCCAACTGAGATTTATCATTGTTCAATGATTCGATATCGGCATTTAACTTAGCTATTAAATCTAAACATTTTTGAATTTTTATATTTTTAGATTCATCGTACTTAGACGAAATAGCGTCATTCTCTGTTTTTAAACCTTTTATTTTAGATTCGATTTCCGACTGAGATTGTATTAGCGCACTCGAAATCGAATCAAGAGCTTTATTATTCTTAACTTCAGCTTTGAGTGTTTCAAAATTTTGATGTGAATGAGAACATAAAGGGCAATTATTGGTTTGTGTCTTTTCAATTATTTGACTACCTAATTGAATCAATTCAGAAATAGCACTTGAGTGTTGTTCTATTGTAGCTATTTCATTTTTCTTAGCTGTAAGGTCAAGATTTAGCGTATCAATTCGTAAAATATTTTTTTTAAATTCAGCATGTAATTGATTTAATAATTTAACGTCAATACTCTCTATTTCTTCTGCAACTGGGTAATGAATATCGAAGTTATTAAAATAATTTAGTTGAATTTTCAACTTTTCTAAATCTAGGTTTTTATTATTAAGTTCTTTTACAAGTTTTTCATTTTTGTTTTTAAGACCCAGCAAGTTTTTTTCTAATTCCGTTTTGCGGGAAAAAAGAGCTTGGCTGTTTTTTTCTTTTTCTAGTAATGAATCAGATTCAAGCTTAGTCTGATGCAGTGACTTTTCAGCTTCTGAAACTTGCACTGTAAGCAATTGTTTTTCACTTTCCTTTAGCTCAAAATCTTTTTTTAATTTTTTGTTTTTCGATAATAAATCATTTTTATTCGATAACTTTTTAAAGAAATTATCTTCATCATTACAAATTTCTGATATTTTATCGTAACGGTTATCTAGTGTAGATGAATTCAACTCAAGCTTTTTTAATTCATCTTTTTGGTCAATTAACTGCTGTTTAATACTAAATAAATTAATTCGTCCTCTAGCATTTTGAATTCGTTCAATTGACAATTTAACAAATTCAAAACTCTCAATAAAATCTAAATATGCTATTTTAAGCAAGCTTTTCTGTGTAGAGTCTTGGGCTAAAGAGTCTAATAAACTTCTAACTTCCAACTTCAAAAGCTTATATTTACCTTTATCAAAATCGCTTTGGATAGGCGTTATACTTAGATCTAATTTGCTGCATTGAGAAATTAGTTCCTGTAATTTAGTTAAAATTGTCTGATCAGCATTAACTTCTAATAATGCCTTATCTGCCTTCTGCTTTTCATCATTCTCTTTTGCAACGGCTGTATTAACATCATCTAATATTTTCTGGATTTTTTTTCGTTTGTCGGTCAACTCGGATAGTTCATTTACATGATTTTTAGCAAACTTTTCATATCTTGCAGCAGGTTCAGTTTCACGTAAAAAGGCATCTATTGCTTCTTGAGATAACATTAAATCACGAAAATATTTTTTATCCTCTGGCGTGTCAGAATCTTTAAATAAATAGTCCCTTTTCTTACCTCTTTTATTCTTAATAACCCTACTAGTGATAACTTCATCGTCACTAGTAATCAGATCAATCTTTGTATCTAATGAACTAGGTGCTTTAGAGTTTCTTAAAATATAGGAACCCTTTTTAGATAACTTATCGTTTTTAACACGAACTTTGTCATCTCGTATATAACGTGTCACATTATTAGTAATACAAAAATCGACAGCATCGTAAAAGGATGTTTTACCAAAACCATTTGGAGCATAAATAGAAACTACATTAGCAACATCACTTTTATTGCCATATGAAAAATCAAATATTCCATCTTTTTTTTCTAAATAAGATTTAAATGCTTGAATATTAACTTGTTTGATTTTCATTTATTGAAATCCTTTTTAATTCTTTTTCAATCCAAACTTTACGTTGTTTCATTGAATCAACTGCGCTATCTATAGGGATATCAATATCCAAAACTCGATTTGCGCTATCTGACAGCTTTACTTCACCTTTACCATTCGAGCTGGTGTTTTGGGTTAAAACTATTTTACTCGATAAAATTCTTTCATTAAGTAACCGAGTAACTTCATCATCAGTTAATTTTCGTTTAAAATCGTCAATCACAATTTTACGAATGGCAAATTTATCATTTTCAATTTTGTATTTAATCGCTCTGCTCAGAGGCTTAGTACAAATAAAAATCAAATAGCAGTTCCACTTGGAAAAACTGTCATTTAATTTACTAATAAATTCAATCGCGATTTCATTAGTAATTCGTTCCCAATGTTCAACTAAAGCTGCTTCTTCGTTTAAATTTATACAAATACATGTAAGCCTTGAATGAGATGTAATTGAATATACAAAACTATAAAAATCAAATTTATTAGAAGTTAAAAATTCGCTGTTAATTTCTAATTTTTCAGGTGTAAATGATGAAATCATTTTTTCTCCACACAACTTAAATACATTGAATAACTATCAATAAGTTGATTTTTTATTTGTTCGAGATGTGTAAAAGTTAAATTGTCAAATTCATGTTCTTTGTCACTCAAGCTAAATTTATTCAATTTAGCAAAATGTAATATTGATATATCTTTCGTTTTTTTAGAGTAGATATGAGCTATTGAATCTGGATCGTCTATTCCACTCGCAATAATATGTGGTAACTTTTCAGGATCTCGATATTGATTTAGCTGATCTGGTACGTCCGGTCTATCATGCCCATGATGTATAAGCATTAAGTATCCTTTATTAACTAAATCGCCACAATCAAACAAGACTATTTCCTTTAGTTTATCTTTCCAACTATTATCAATAAAATATAAAAATTTAAAGTTTTTAGTTAGGTAATTTACAAATTCTTCATCCCACTGAAATTGAGGATCAAGTAATTCGTAGACTTGTAAAAACTCTATAATAGAGACCCATAAATCCTTGTTTTCAATTGATTTTGGATCTTTATTTAACTCACTTATTAACTCTCTATTTTTATTAATTAAGCTATGAGGAGTAAACGAGGCATGTTCGATTTTATCTTTTGAAAGGTGAGTAAATAGTTTTGCTAACTTTTCTTTATTTTTTGGGTTAAAAAAAGATAGAGATTGGAAAGCTTCAGATGTTAACTCGCTTAGAGAACCAAGATAAGGAGGACAAATGGGTAATAAATCATTTTCGTCTAGGATTTTCTGGATATTTTGAATAGGTACTGAGTAAATACGATTCACATACTCGTCGGGTTTGTAAACTCGATATTCTATTGCTGCCAAATAAATTTTATCACTCACAATATCAAATAGCCCACCTCCAGAAAAACCTTCTAGCCCAGTTATTTCAACGCTATCATCAGCTTTACATTCAAGTTTATTAGAACTTACGCTACTAACAGTTGCTGCATAACTTTCAATCCAGTCTATGCGAGGCTTTTCTTCATTTCTGTGATCGGCTGAAAATTTAGGAAAACCCCATAATTGTAATCTTTCATCAAACTGACAATTAGTATTTTTTATTAATATGTCCGAACCTAAATATTCAACTTTCAATATCGCTAGATCAACATCTTGATGATAGTAGAAATCAAAAAGAGCTATTTTAGTATCAGCTGTAGTATAGACCTCAATATCATCCTTTGATTTAAAACCTTTAGAAATGTCGTTTTTATCAATTTGAATTACGTGCTTAGCAGTAACTACATAACTAAATTCTTTAGTCATTGGCTGCAAAATAACACCACTACCATCGTCAATCACTACTGTGTTTTTTATTATTAAATCTTGAGGGTTAACCATAATTAAAAAATGTACCTTGATCAGATAACTTAAATCCTTGATCTTCTAAATCTATTTTCTCTTGCGGGTTATTGAATATTTTAGGAATAACTAATTCGGGGTAATTAAAATGAATAGTTGCGTTAGGCTTCGCTTGATAAATTCGCGCTAAAGTTAATTTATTTGGTAAACCATGTTTGGCCGAATTCGTTGACACCACAAAGTTTTCGCATTCAACTAAATTCAAAAATTCGCTACTAGTGTTGTATTGGCTGCCATGATGAGAAAGCTTTACAAAATCAAATTGATTAGTAACCCCCTTTGCAAAAAACTGCTTCAAAGTGTCAACAACAACATGATCATGCGCGTCACCCAATAGCATAATTCTTTGCGACTGATATTCAAAAATAAAAGCAATTGAGCTGCCGTTGTGAATAGATTTGTCTTCTTTGAACTCATCGTTCTCTAAGAGCTCGACAAAACTTTTTGAATAATCAGTATCAGAGGCTGACGTTAAATTAGAACTAGTTTCTTTCTTCCATTTTACGAGTAATTTTCTTAATTTGCCTTCAGTTGGTGACAATATAGAGAAAGTCGCTCCAAACCGTTCTATTTCTTGACCTTCCAAGATTAGCTCTTGATGCCAGATTGCTTTATTTTCTAAAATTGATTCAAAAGTAACACCTTGACTAATACTGGTTAAATTAGAATCATTATCTGTATTTGGCGATGTTCTTACAAAATTTGAGTTATCTGGTTGTTTACCAAAATGTGCAAAAATTAATTTTCCGGAATTAAACCAAACTTCCTGTGTTAGTTCATTTAATAACTCATTTTGCTTAAACCCCGCTAATATGCCAGCAATGTGATCATCATCAACATGGGTTAAAATGAGTAAGTCAATTTTATGTCCTTGTGATTTAATTTTAGTTAACTCACTTTTTAATACTCCCGAACGATTCGCTCTTCGATAAGTGTTAGTTGTACCGCCATCCACTAAAATATTACGCGAGATATCGCCTTCAAAAACACCTTGGATTAATATGCAATCCCCATGTTCAGCTTGCAATATCTTTGTTGTAAAACTCATGTTCAATTCCCTTTTATAACATTTGATTTATGTGCCAATTTTGCAATTGAATAATATCACTAATTATGGGGCTAAATTATAATAGTTTTGTATCGTAAGTCGCTAATAAATATGCATTATAAAAGAAATTAACTCAAGCTATTTTCGATATTGTTCAATTAGCTTAATTCCTTAACTGAGCCCCAAAAAAAAATAATGATAATCAGCCTACAAGTGTTCAATAAAATTAAAGGCCTAAAATAGTAGGTGTGACTTAAATAAATGTGTCAATGTGAGATGAGATGCGTATTAATGCATCTTGCCTTTCATCTAAATAATCATACCAGTCATAAATTCCTGCAACACCAGCTTCAGAAAGTAGACTTCGACATGTTCGACGAAGACTATCTACGGTAAAGTGTGCGACAAGCATTTCTATTGTTTAAAAAGCTTTTGAATAGCGGCATTAATTGTATAAGGGCAAATATGCCCCAAAAATTCAAAGGATAGCCACTTTAAACAAGCTCTTAATTAAAATTGTCGCTAGATGTTATCAAAACCATGTCTAATATGGATAAGGAATTGCTTAAATTACTCGCTTTTTACTCAACTTCTCACCCTTTAAGCGTGCGTATCCCTGCCATTTCGAAAGCATAAAAAGAATTGGATGAAATCAGGTTTTTACCAGCTTAATAACATTGTGCAATTTGAGATGCTGAGTCTTAGCTTATGTTGTTGTCGCTCGCAATACAAATCCAGTGCATACTCTTTGCCTACCACACCATGAAACATTTTTTCAAACTGAGTAGTCAGTATTAGCCAGTTGTCTTTCTTGATATTCAATCGCTCAAGAATGGAGGTTTGATTGCTGTCGATGAAGCCTCTTTTGTCAGTTCGAATATACTTGCTTGTCAGTTCAACCAACTCCAAATAGCTTCTAAGTTCAAACTGTAGGCCTTTGGGCATATGTTTTCGAGGATTACCTGAAAAGCGTGCAAGTTGTTTTGGCTGTTTACCCTCCGTGGCTTGATTACAGCTTATCTCAATACAGGTTTGGGTCTGACTCTTCTGGTATCTTTGCCATTTTTGCTCTGATTGGGTTTAAATCTACATACGCCATACAAGACATTAATGCGGCCCCATTCAGTAACGCCTGGCTTTTAAAGCGCCCTTCCCAGAATCTGCCAGTACAACTATCTTTTTTGTTCGCTTCTCGTGCTACCCTTTCGTTCAATACCCGCATAAACCAGCTAATGCTGCACAATCGGTGTCGATATCCTCTTATCTCTTTGTCTAGAAAGAATATTTGACCTTCTTCTAGGCGCTCATTATGCAGATATTTATGACCTATAATCGAGCCTTTAACCCCCTTGTGCCAACGTATGAGTACAGCTCAACCACTGAGTCTTTGAGCTTTTTTATCATCTATATACAACACCACATGGGTATGATTGCTCATCACCACAAAAGCACATACATCAATGCAAAAAACCTGCGCTAACAACAACCGCTCTCCTACCCACCCTAGGCGATGTTCATACGAATTACCCGTAAATTTATCTTCACCGCACAAAAATGCACGGCAAACACAGCTTGAAACACAATGATAATACCGAGTATCCGACAAACTGATTTGCCGCTTCTTTGCGAATCCCATCGTTCACTCCTTGAACTTTGAATTTGAAGAACTAAAAGCTTAGACAAACCACCCCAACATGCAAATTGGAGTGGGTGTCCACGTTGAATTAACCTGCGCAAAATAGGATGCTAAAATTAGCGACGTAGGAGCGCAGGCCAGTTGTTTTGTCCTTTGTTTGATGACTTTGCTAGGGCTTTTTAGCTACAGGTTTTATCTCGACGGCTTCCAACATTTTATTAAGAAACATCGTTGAAATATCAGATGTAGGGTGCCCAGGTATAGGGCTTTCAACTTTTTTGGAGCCTAACGAACTAACTTGATTATAAGAAAAAGCACCTTCAACGAGACTTTGCCTCACTTCAGTTTGATAACCATCATGAGAATAATTCTCAGCGGCGATTTGAACTCTTTGAAAGCCAAGCTTGAAGTGCCTAGCTTTCGATACTTCATTAAGGTGATGTCTATGCAAAGCCATAAAAACACCGAAATTCATTACTGATAAGCCAACAAACACAATTAATAGTGTTTTATTCTTTTCTACTACCTCTCCAATCTGAATTACATAGCTAATTTTTTCATTTGGTGTGTTTCTCGAGTCTTCCTTTGCAGTGTCAACTTTTGCTATTGAGCCTAACCCTGACAATATTAAAATCATCATGAATACACTGGCTAAAATTAAGATACCGTATAAGGCCCTATTCTGGGCAATTCTTGCATCCCGATTATGTTCATCTATAGCCTCGTTGAGGCTATTAATTGCAATATCAATTTCATTTTCATTTTCATTTTCATTTTCATTTTCATTTTCAATTTTAGTTTCTGACATCTAAATTCCTTGAAGCCCTAACATGTTTGTAGCGAGAGAATCGCGCGTTTTTCTACCACAGCGCCGCTAACTTTTCTGAATGAATCATTTGTAACAAACTTCTTAACTATTTGCCATTACTACTAAAATGCAGTAGTTATATTGCTCAGGACAAAAAATGTGCGATTGGGCTGTTTTCCTGACTATGTTAGCAATAGTGAACGGCTGAGGTTCGCTCTGTCGAGGCGTTCACCTAAGCACGTCTTGGGGCAAAGGCGAGTTATGATTGTAACTCGTCAATGGACAAAAATGAGTTAGATCCGGCAAGCGGCTCTGTACCATTAACAAACATAGGTTAAAAATGCCCTTCTATGTCTGCTTTTGAAAGTAAGCCGTTCGCTGGGCACTAACCCACTCTAACAAACAACTCGAATTATCACTTTTAATTCATAAGATTAAATTTTAAATATAATTAAATTTGACTTTTAACTATCTTCTGTTCAAAAAATAGACTAATGTAAACACACCCCCAACTAACTTAGTGGGGACTACTTGTACCTCTTCCGATTTGGCGCTTCGGCATGCACAAATTGCCCTCTAAGTAATTTCTACATTAGAGGTGTTATCATGAATAAAAAGTCACTCAAGGCAGAAGTACCTTTATCTCAGCAGTCCCCCGAATACAATAACGAGCAAAATCAAGTTAAAGAGCCTCAACTTAACTCTTTCATGGAGCTAAATGTTGTTCCAACTGCGATTATTTATTGTGAAGCTAATTTCACGAAAAGTGATGGTAAAACAGCGAATGGGCTTATAAGACAATCATCTAAGTTTAGAATACTCTCCGTCATTGATAGCGAAATGGCTGGTTTAGACTCTGGGTATGTTTTAGATAATAAAAGAAATAGCATCCCGATTTACTCAAGCTTAAATGAAGCATTTGAAATGGCAAATGAACCTGTCAACTTTTTCATTTACGGTTTAGCGCATTCAAATGGTTTACTATCCACTATAGACCGTCAAGTTATGTTAGAAGCCATTACATGTGGTATGAATATAGTCAATGGATTGCATCAATACTTAAACGACGACCCTGAATTCATAGCTGCAAGCAAAAAATATGGTGTTTCACTTTATGACATCAGAAAACCCGTAAATAGAAGCAAGCTACAAGTTTTTAGAAATATTCTTAAGGAAGTTCCCTGCCCGAGAGTCGCTATAATGGGAACGGACTGTGCAATAGGAAAACGCACCACAGCAGTAACATTAAGTAATGCGCTGACAAGATATGGCTTAAAAGTCGTCTTCATTGCAACAGGTCAAACCGGTATAATTCAAGGTAGCCCCTATGGTTTAGTTATGGATTCTATACCTGCTCAATTTTGCCCTGGAGAACTTGAAGCTGTCATCCATCGTGCTTATAAAATTGAACAGCCCGATATCATCATAATTGAAGGTCAAGGCGCTTTAAGTCATCCTGCATTTTCAACCAGTGCAATGATCTTAAGAGGAAGTGCACCTCATGCTGTCATATTGCAACACGCCCCGCATAGGAAAGAGCGGGTCGATTTTAAGGGTATGCCAATGCCTAAGCTTTCATCTGAAATAGAGTTGATTGAAAGCTTTGCGAAAACAAAGGTTATCGGCATATGTATTAACCATGAAGAAATGGATGAAATGGATCTCGAAGAATATACATATCGTTACTCTAAAGATTTCTCGGTCCCCGTAACTGATGCATTAAGCTGCTCAAGTATGTTTTTAATTGAAATGATATTAATAGAATTTCCTCATCTCAGAATAAAAATACCTACGCTACAATGAGTAATCCTCGGCTGCAAATTGACGGTAACAAAATAGCAGAAAATGCAGCGCTGTTAATAAAAATGCTGAAACCTTTAGCAATCGATGTTGTAGCTGTAACTAAAGTATTTATGGGTCATCCTGTTATTGCCCGGCTCTTAATAGATGCAGGTGCAACTATCCTAGCCGATTCAAGAATTGAAAATATTGAAAGAATGCGACGAGCCGGTATTTCAGTACCCATAATGTTGATAAGACCTCCGATGTTGAGTCAATTAGAACGGGTTTTGCTTAACTGTAATATAAGCCTGAATACAGAGATTTCTACCATACAAGCGCTTTCTGCATCCGCAAAAAAGCTCGGAGTATTCCACCAAGTCATAATCATGGTAGAGCTTGGCGATCTAAGAGAAGGGGTTATGCCACATCATCTTATTGAGATAATCAAAGAAACATGCTCATTATCAAATATCAGTTTACAAGGCATTGGTGCTAATTTGGCATGTAGATATGGTATCGCACCCGACAACCATAATATGACATATTTGGCCAAATTAGCATCTGATATAGAAACGCACTTTAAAATTAAGCTAGACATTATTTCAGGCGGAAATTCAGCAAATTTATTATGGGCGTTTAGTTCAGACAATGTCGAACGTGTAAATCAATTGCGTTTGGGTGAGTCTATTTATTTTGGAGTAGAAGCGCTCAAAAAACGCCGTATTAGCGGCGCACATACTGATACAGTAAAACTCATTGCTGAAGTGATTGAATCTAATCAAAAACCATCCACTCCTTGGGGCAAGCGTCATAAAAATGCTTTTGGAGAGCAAGATGACATTATTGATAGAGGTGATGTTGCCCAAGCAATACTTGCCTTAGGTAGGCAGGATGTTGACCCTCATGGATTAATCTCTCCAGAGGGATTAACAATCATATCGGCTAGCAGTGATCATATTGTTATTGAAAGCAATAACACGCCTTTGGAAATAGGACAGGAAATTGAATTTAAAATTGACTATGTAGGGTTATTGTCCGCAATGACCTCACCGTTCGTAAAAAAGTATTTTACTTAGCAAAACTAAAGCTATTCAACTTGGAGTACTTTTACAATGAAGCAATTATCAACCAATCACAGCCCTTGGGGTGGTGGAAATAAATCACCACCAAATCTAAATAAACTCTTTAAGGTGTTTTTCAATACTAAAAACAACACTCCAGATAATAAACCAGTTACTTTTGTGCTTATTTTATCTCTATTTATCGTTTTATTAAGTATATGGAGTTCAATTTACACCGTGCCTAGTGATTCCGTCGCTGTTATCCAACGATTCGGAAAGTTCTCACACATTGAACAGCCAGGTCTGCACTTTAAACTACCTTTAAATATTGATACATCAACCATCGTCGCAGTTAAACGGCAACTAAAACAAGAGTTCGGGTTTTCAACCAGTAATAATGTTCGGCGCAATCAACCTTCACGACACTCTCTAGGTTTAAAAGAAACACAGATGGTAACTGGTGATTTAAACGCAGCACTTGTTGAATGGGTGGTTCAATATCGTATTGATGCACCGACTAAATTTCTGTTCGAAGTTAGAGAGCCCTCTGAGACATTAAGATATGTCTCCGAATCGGTTATGCGAGAAGTCGTCGGTGATAGAACCGTTGATGAAGTCATCACGATAGGCAGGCAAGAGATAGAGTCTGAAGCATTAAGCAAAATGCAGGCTCTTTCTACAAAATATGCAATGGGTATTAGAATTGACCAAGTCCAACTGAAAAATATAAATCCACCACAACCTGTCCAAGCCTCTTTTAACGAAGTAAATCAAGCTCAGCAAGAAAAAGAAAAGTTTATCAATGAAGCGCGTCGTGATTATAACAAAGTGATCCCACTAGCTTTGGGTGAAAAAGACCAAAGGATAAGAGAAGCTGATGGTTATAGATTAAAGCGCATAAATGAGGCCAAGGGCGATGCAGCACGCTTTCAGGCGCTCTACATTGAATATCTAAAGGCGCCAGAAGTCACTGTAAAAAGGATATATCTAGAGACAATGGAACAAGTACTCCCAAATATTCAGTCAAAAATTATTCTTAATCAAACTGAACATAATGTATTGCCACTACTGCACTTTAGTAATTCAAAACCAGGAGAGAAAAAGTGAAGAACCTACTAAGATTTTCAACAATTTTTATAGCCTTGGTTGTGTTTATCTTTGCAAGAAATAGCCTATACACTGTCAGTGAGGTCGAACAAGTAATTATCACTCAGTTTGGTAAGCCTATTGGTGAACCAATAACCAATGCTGGTCTAAAAATAAAGATCCCATTTGTTCAACAGATAAATGTTATGGATAAGCGTGTTTTAGAATGGGATGGCAGGCCATCAGATATGCCTACAAAAGATAAACTTTATATTTCAGTAGATTTGTTTGCAAGATGGCGAATTGTTGATCCCTTACAGTATTTTCTTAGATTGAAAGATGAGCACAGTGCCCAGTCTAGGTTAGATGATATTTTAGGAAGTGAAACTCGAAATGCCGTTGCAAAACATGAACTCATTGAAATTATAAGAACCAATAAAGAGCGAATCGCATCAAGGGAAGGATTATTAAGTACCTTTGAAGAAGAGCTAAAAATTGGTACTTTGGTACCAATAAAGAAAGGTCGAAAATTTGTAGAGCAAGAGATATTCGATTCTGCTTCACAGAAAGTGTCAGTATTTGGGATCGAACTGTTAGATATCCGATTCAAAAGAATTAACTACAATGCTAGTGTTCGTCCAAAGATCTATGAGCGCATGATAAGTGAAAGAAGGCAAATAGCAGAGCGTTTCTTATCAGAGGGTAATGGCGAAGCTGCCAGAATTCGGGGAGATAGGGTTAGAGACTTAAATAAAATTCAGTCAGAAGCTTATCAGCAAGTAGAAGAGATCAGAGGAAAAGCTGATGCCTTAGCTGCACAAATTTATGCACAAGCCTACAATCAAGCACCTGAAGCTATCGCCTTTTATGCATTTACCCGCACAATGGCGTCTTACCCATCCATTATTTCTGAAGATACAACACTTGTTCTTTCATCAAATAATGAGCTTTTTAAATTTCTAGATAAAACGAACTTAAGTAACTCTGTGAATACGCCTCAGAATGCAAACCACTAGAGGTCAGCAAACTCAAGGTGAAAAACTACCAAAAGTACACATTGATTGGTTCGTACAACCTGTTACTCGATTTATAAAGATTGAGACTGCATCAGGTGGCGCCCTTTTGATTGCAACACTCATAGCAGTAATTTTTGCGAATTCTAGTTTTAGCGAGCCGTTTTTTCAATTTTGGGCAACACCTGTTGGTTTCAGCTTTGGTGAAATTGAGCTTAAGCGTTCTATACATAAATGGATAAACGATGGCGCCATGACCATATTTTTCTTTTTAGTCGCACTAGAACTAAAAAGAGAACTTATTTTAGGTGAGTTGAGAAGCCCCAAATTGGCTATGCTCTCTATTTCTGCTGCCATTGGTGGCATGATTGTTCCTGTATTGATTTTTGTGGTACTACAATTTGATACCCCATCCTTAAATGGTTGGGGGGTGGTTATGTCGACCGATACAGCTTTTGTTTTAGGGTGTTTAGCATTACTTACTAAAAGCATTCCAAAGGTATTAAGGGTATTTATGCTGTCCCTTGCAGTGGTCGATGATATTGGTGCGATTTTAGCTGTCGCAATTGGTTATAGCAGCACAATTGACTGGATATACATTGGTTTTGCTGTTGTTGGTTTAATAACTGTGAAAGCAATGGCTCATGTGGGCATTAGAAGCTTTTTGATATATTTGGCAATTGGTGGGGTGATATGGTTAGCTATCGATTCGTCAGGCTTTCACCCTACTATTGCAGGCGTAATCCTCGGGCTTATGACTCCAACAGTAAAATGGGTTGATAACGAACGTTTACACAGCATAATAACATGTATTACTTCATACCCTTTATCACAAATCAGTGAAGGTAGTGTTCCATACAAACAAGCTTTAAAAACGGCTGAAGCAGCAGCAAGAGAAGCACTATCCCCTGTTGAACGGCTAGAGAATATTCTGCACCCATGGGTTGGTTTTGTAATTATGCCGCTTTTTGCATTATCAAATGCTGGCATTATTATAAAAGAAGCTAATACTTTTGATTTTCTAGCAATTACTATATTTATAAGCTTAGTGCTAGGTAAACCTCTTGGAATAATTTTATTTAGTTGGTTTGCTGTCAAAACACGTATTGCAGTCTTACCAGAAAGCTTGAATTGGCACATGCTATTTGGTGGAAGTTTATTAGCAGGGATTAGTTTTACTATGGCATTGTTTATAGCCGATTTAGCATTACAAGCAACCTATGTAACAACTGCAAAACTCGCCATAATTATAGCGTCAATCACATCAGCCTTTATTGGCTGCTTGTTTTTAAAGTTTAGGACACGCTTGTGACGAGCAAAACAAACGTTGTTATTTTAACAGTTAAGTTGTCTAGGACAAAATTCTCAGTTCTCTATACCTGATGAAATTAGTGCTTCTGAGATGAACCTCAAATTAGTAAGTTTTTAGCCTTTTACAAGAAAGCTTCAAATCTGAGCGCAGAGATTTACCACATTACTTTTATTTCATTAAGAATTTTTATGAAACTAAATTAAGCGATTTTTTTAAGATTTAAATGGCTACTTTTTACTTAAAGTTGACCTTTTTAGCATTCACGTTTACTCACAGTGTGGCAAAGGCGAGTTATATTTATAACCCGCCTCTGGATAATTATGAGTTAGGGCTAAAGGGCGGCTCTGGGTCAGTAAGTACTGTTCGGTTAGCCA
>NZ_LJSO01000012.1:113590-124728 GCF_001399985.1 Pseudoalteromonas sp. P1-8 | reverse complement strand
TCGCACCTCGTTCCTCGCACCTCGTTCCTCGCACCTCGTCCCTCGCACCTCGTCCCTCGTTCCTCGCACCTCGTCCCTCGCATCTTGTTCCTCGCACCTCGTAACTACAACCTTCTTCCTTCCTCCAACTAACTTCTAATATCCATTCTAAAATCGTTGATTCTTAGCATTTAAAATCACATTTCATCCTTTGCGTTACCTAGCTTTAATGGTATTTTAGCGCCAAGCAATCTTGCCAATATAAAGGAAGTAAAATGGCATCCAAAACCGTCGAATACTACAACCAAAATGCGCAAGCATTTGTCGATGCCACACTCGATGTAGACCTCAATGAACTTTATGACGAGTTCTTACCGCTGATCCCAAAAAAAGGCGCTTTACTCGATGCCGGTTGTGGCTCTGGCCGCGACGCTTTCATCTTTAAAGAGCGTGGTTATAGCGTAGATGCATTCGATATCAGCCCAGCTATGGCAAAGCTGGCGTCAGAATACTTAAACCAAGACGTAGCTGTAAGCAGCTTTCTAGAGCTAAACGACGTTGCCAAATACGACGGCATTTGGTGCTGCGCAAGCCTTATTCACGTAGCAAAAAACGATTTAACCGAAGCATTCAACAACCTTGCCCGTGCATTAAAGCAACAAGGCATCGTGTATGTATCGTTTAAATACGGCGACGGCGAGCGCGAACACAACGGTCGTGAATTTACTGACCTAAACGAACAAGCCCTTGAGAGCATTATTAAAGGCACAGACCTGTTTATCCTCAAGTCATGGCAAAGCGCTGACCAACGCCCAGAGCGCGCCACCGAAACATGGCTAAACGCCATTTTGCACAGAAGAACGATATAATAATTTATATGCGGTATAGCAGGCTATACCGCAGCTCCCCTAATATTGTATGGGTTTTAAAGAGTAGCTCTACCTAAAACCCTATATTTGCAATAGCGTTTCATGCTAGATTGTTCCTAAACTAAATCGCCAATAATCAAGCTACAACAATGCGTTATGAGCATAAGTAGCAAATAAGTCGGCGTATACAGGGAGCAGTTCATGAACTTTAAAGCACTTTTCAACAGTACACATAAGGCTTGATTGATGATGGCCATGCAGCAGCAACTCGATTTTATTGCTTACATTCAGCGCATGCTGGTGGAAGGTGATTTTAGTGCGACATATAAGTTTGCACTATTGCATGCGTTGGCTGATGTTTGTGTTGAGCAACCAATGATGTATGAAGCTAGCGAGTTAAACATTGATCTTGCTAAGCTTGCTGAAAAGTTAATAGAGCTTTATTGGCACCATGCAGTGCCATTTTCTTCTGCTCATAGTGGTGAAAGTGCTTTACTAAAACAAAACTCTGGTGTGCAATCAAAAGTAATTACGGTGCTATATGAGTGCCAGCAAAACAATATTCGTAGCTTACGCCAGCTAAAATTAAGCCCTTACTGGCACACCACTTACAAAGCAGCTTTAGACACTTTAAAAACAGGCCCATTGTGGCGCTTACAAATTCTAGCTAAACAAGAAGAGTGCTTTTTATATCCGCACACAAAAGGCAAAAGCTATATTACTCTAAATACAGGCATAGCCGCTTGCTTTAGACGCTTTTACGATTTAGTTGTCTATTTAGCTAAAAATGCATGGCTACAAAAGATTCAAAGCATTAAGCACAATCAAGCACTTATTGGCCCTCAAAGCCAACTGCATGACTTTTTATTTGGTTTCGACCGCACAGCACTTAACAAAGCAAAACCAATTTTAGTCGAAATACAAAAAGGCCAGTGTTTTTATTGTCAAAAGCCACTCACAAGTGCGATAGAAGTTGATCACTTTATTCCATTTGCCCGCTACGCTAACGATTTAGGCCATAATTTTGTTGTTGCCCATCGAAGTTGTAATAACAGCAAACGCGACTTTTTAGCAGCCCAGCTGCACCGCGAACGTTGGCAAGATCAAAACCTAGATCGTCACAGCCAGCTACTCACTGATGAACTAACTCGCTATTTTCATTGTGATGTAGATAAATCCCTTGCAGTAAGCAACTGGGCATACCAAGTTGCCAGCAGCAATGGTGCAAAACTCTGGCTTGCAAAGGGTAGGTTTGAGTTGGCGGGGAGTAAAAATGTCCACCAGTTAGATTTAGTCGCGCAGACAAAGTACAAATATGATTCTTAATAAGCTTAGGTTTTAACCTACAGCCAACTTCCCTGCCTCATGCCACATTTCACATGGCATGGGGTTTGTTAGCTCCCAAGTAATATTCATTGGTTGGCTGCCATTGTGGCTTTGGTATTTAACCTCGCCATAGTTAACGAACCCCATTGTTCTACCGTTTTCGTCTTTGCTTTGTTCCCGCACAAACAGCAAGATTGTTTTTCCAGTTTGTTGGTGCTGAATATAACTTAAGCCGCGGCCGTGTTCTGGTCGTGCGCTGTTTTGCGTTTGCCAATGAAACAGAGTAGGGCTGATTGCATAGTCATGGTATAGCGTTGTTGGCGAATAGGTCTTTTCGCATTTGTTGAGAGTTACAAAAAGTAATTCTAAATTTTGTTTTTTGAACTCTAATACGCCTTCGCGTGCAGTCGATTTTTTATCAAACGTATGTGCACCAAATGCAGCTAATATTTGCTGGCGAGTATAACGACTGTGTAACTTTATTGCGTGATTAGGAAGGCATGTTAAATCACTTTCTTGTTGGTGAATTCGATTTATTAAAAGCGTAATCACTTCTGATAACTCGTGTTGTAATAGTGGGTTTTTTAGTGCTTGTAAGCTTTGCTTAATAGATTTAAACCCCAGACTTGTGCCAGTGTTATCCCAAAAATTGTAATGAGCCATTAGAGCGTATTGTTGATTTTTAGGTGTTATTTCAATGGTAAAGTCGCTGTTACATAAATCGCGTAAAAAGCTCAAATAGCTCAGTGAGTTGCAACTGAGTAATTGAGTATTGATTGCACGATAATACGCAGAATAAATATCGACTTGCTCTACTGGTATTTCATCGCCTTTTAACCAGTACCAGCCACCGAGCTTATTTTCCTTCGGTTTATAAATATCTTCTAACGTCACTTGAGGGTTTATGGTTAAAAAGTTACTTAGAGATAGTTGGGCGTTAGTATGTTGTGAATAGCTACTTATAAGCTGTTGCAAGCGCCTTTTGCTATTAATTGCCTGTTGAATATTACGCAAAATTGCTTTTTGGGTACGTTCTTGCAGCTCTATACTGCAACCCAACGGCAAATGCGGAAAGTCATTTTCTATTTCGGCTTTTATTGACTGGTTAGTTTTGCCAATTAGAGCTCGAAACTTATTAGCAAAGTCATACTCTGGGCGAGCGTTACCAACAAAATCTAGAACGGTGCAGCATTGTTTTTGGCTATTGTCAGGTAAACGCAGGCCTCGTCCTAACTGCTGTAAAAATAACGTTAGGCTTTCTGTTGGTCGTAAAAAGAGCAAAGTATCAACTTCAGGGATATCGACCCCTTCATTAAAAATATCTACTACACAGAGGATCTTTATTTCACCTCTTCTAAGCGCCTGTTGTTTGTGATTTCGCTCATGAGTATTTTTACTGGTAAGTACGTCCGCACTTATACCTGCAAGGTTAAATTTACTAGCCATAAACTCAGCATGATCTTGGCTAACACAGAATGCTAAAGCTTTAATTGTGTGAATATTAGTGGCGATTTCATTGAGGCTCGAGATGATTTTTTTAGCGCGGTTGTTCTCCCCAGTGTAGAGCTTACTTAATTCGCTAATATCATAACGACCGCCACGCCAAGTTATTTTGCTTAAATCTATATCATCATCAAGCCCAAAGTATTGGAATGGGCACAAATGGCGTTGATTTATTGCTTCTGGTAAGCGGATCTCTGCAGCAATTACACCACAGAAATCTTCCAAAATATTTGCACCATCTTGCCTTTCCGGAGTGGCCGTTAAGCCTAATAAAATGTTTGGTTTAAAGTGGTTAAGAATACCGCGGTAACTTGCTGCGCTTACGTGATGTACTTCATCGATAACAATGTAATCATAAAAATCAGCGCTCAACTTCATGTTGTCGATTTGATTATTAAGAGTCTGAATTGAGGCAAATAACTGGTTGTATCTTTGAGGCTTGTAGTTACCGACCCAAAGCTCACCGAAATCGTTATTTTTTAGCACACCACGGTAGGCGCTTTGTGCTTGAGTGAGGATCTCTTCTCGATGCGCGACGAATAAAAAATTGGCATTTGGCTTTTTGTCATACACGGTTTTAAAATCAAATGCCGATATGATGGTTTTGCCAGTGCCTGTAGCAGCCACCACTAAGTTTCTAAATCGATTATGAACACTTCGTTCAACACTTAGTTTTTCTAAAATAGCTAATTGATGAGTTTTTGGTGTGATATCAAAATAAAACTGGTTACTTGATTGGCCTTTACCACGCTGCTCATTAAGTGAGTTTATTAGCTTTTCTTTGCATTCAACTTTGCCGCTAAATAATTCAAAATCTGGCGACTGCCAATAGGTTTCAAAGGTGCTTTTGGTTTTAGCAATAATATGCGGTATTTCTTGCGCGGTAATTTTTAAATTCCACTCAAGGCCGCTGGTGAGTGCTGAATGTGATAAGTTTGATGAACCAATGTAGCCTGTATGAAAACCTGTGTTACGCATAAATAAGTAAGATTTAGCGTGTAAACGTTCTTGTTGATTGTTGTAGCTTAGTTTTACTTCTGTGTTGGGTAAGCTAGCTAAGAACTCAACTGCTTTAGCGTCTGTTGCACCCATGTATGAGGTGGTGATTACTTTTAGCTTATTACCTCTTCTTGTAAAGGCTTCTAGCTCACTTTTAAATATCCGCAGTCCAGTCCATTTGATAAATGAAACGAGCCAATAAATAGTATCAGCTGATTTAATTTCTCTCTTAAGCTCAGTCTCAAGAGATAGGCCAGCATTTGCGCCACTAAATAGCTCACTTTGCGTAAGACCTGTTAGTGGGAAAATGCTGTTTGAGTAGTCTTTGAGATTAGTTGCTACAGGGTTTTCTGTATTGAATAGAGCTGTAAGTATTTTACCTTGGCTATCTAAGAGGTTTTCATTGATCAGCTCATCGTCTTTAATATGATCTTTAAGCCATAAAACTAAGTTATTAGCTAAATCAATTTGTTCGCTTAATCGATCTTTAGAGTGGGGGATAGCATCAATCGCATGTGCGACTAGCTTTCCTAAAAATCGAGCTATCCAAGTTGCGGCTTCGGCAGGTTCTAGTTGGCGTTCTCCTACATAAAATTGCTTACGATCTAAATTTTGCTCAATCACTTGAGTAATAAGCTGCTCGTAAATGCCAACCTGTTCCATAAACCACTCCCTGTTATTTACAGCCAGTTTACTGAAATAGCTAATGAAAACAAGAAATAACTCATTGTTCAGTTGCAGGCGATTGCTGAGGTTTTCCCCGTGTTCACACCCGAAATTAAATTAATTATGAGTAATTAACAGCATGGATGCTGTAAAAAGCGTAGCTTGGCCACGGATGGCCTATCTACGGTGTTTACGTTCATTTAATTAATTCAAATTGAGGGAACAGTGTGAACCTCGGGGCGCCGAGAGATTCCAAAGAGAAGTCGGCGTTTACTTCTCTTTGGTTGCCGTCGCCAACGCGACATTATTAAATAATTGATGTATAAAGAGGGAGTTAACAGAACAAGGACCTGAAATGGATAACTTCATAGCACAAGGACTCAGCCTTTTATTTGTAATAGGAGGAATATATTCAATATTAGGTGTTATTTTTTTAAGAGTATGGCTTCATCAGAAGCAAGCCAAGTTACCTGTAGATCGAAAAAAATTTACTCGAGTAGCCGCACAAACACTTAACGATCAAGTAAACGATAAGGTCTTTAATGTTGTTGGTTACATAGGTGTAGCTGCATTGATTATTACAATGCCGTTTGCCCTCAAAGGGATTACCGAAATGTTGGCAAGCGGTCAATTGAACTACTTTTTTATAATTGTAATTATTGTCGGTTTAATTTACACCGCCAGAAAATCGTGGTTTGAATCAGACCAGTTAATTAAACTAAAACTAGGGCGAGACGCTGAGTTAGCTGTTGCATCTGAATTAATTGAGCTTCAATCTCATGGGTATCAAATATTTCATGATATTCAAGCTGATGGGTTTAATATTGATCACTTAGTTATTGGGCCTAATGGTGTTTTTGCGATTGAAACAAAAGGAAGGCATAAGCGCGTTAAAGATGATACAAACTACAAAGTCCGATTCGAAAATAATCTACTAGCCTTTCCATCTTGGAATGAAAACAAGCCAATTGAACAAGCAGAAATACAAGCAAATTGGGTTTATAAATGGTTAAGTGAAGCAACTGGTTTTCAAACAAAAATAACCCCAATATTGTGCTTTCCAGGTTGGTTTATAGAGTTGAAGCAGCGACCACCATTTCCTATTGTTTCCCATAGACAGTTAGCAAAAACTATATTGTCGATGCGCCAAAACCAAATAGATGGAGCTATGCAAAAAGCTATTTGCTATCAAGCTGTGCAAAGAAGCTTAAATATTTCTAAGGTTTAATTGATAGAGACTAAATTTAATGCTTAGTTTGAGTAGGCAATTTGCATCGAAAGTTTTCTAAAGCAATTGTTTTAGCTAGCTTTTATCGAATAAGTACTTCCCTAGCTAACACATAGGGAGTAAATACAACCAAATTACACAGATGTAATGTTATGAATAAATGGATTTTATTACTCGCTACTTTGCTTGCGAGTTTCTACACAGTTGCTGAAGAGCAATATTCAAAAAGTCGCTGTGATAGCATTGAGGCTGAGCGTGAGAGCATTCGTAAAAGAATGAATCGTAGCTATACGGCTAGGCAAGGTGAACGTTGGAATCAGCGTTTAGATGAGCTTTTTACGCTGCTTGCGAGACACTGCAAACACCCAAAAAGAAGCTCTGGCAATGGCGGTAATTATACGTATCGCTCGAACCCTACAGCACTTTTAAACACCAAAGTATATAACTCTACGGTGTATTCAAACTCATATAATGACGATAAAAAACGCCATGCTTGGGGGCAATTTTATCAATTACCAAAACGTTGTAGAGCGAAGAAAATTCAGCAAGCTGATTTTGTATGGTGTAGTGAAAATAAAGCTGAGCAAAAGGCGCTATTTGAATCGGCTTGGAGTGGTAAAGCTAAAGCAGACTATAAAGATATTGTTATTACTGTAAAGCCGACCATTACAGAAATTAATGCAAATAAAACTACAAGCCAAGCGGTGATAAAGAATCCGATAATCGAAGCACCCGTTAAACAAGCTTCAACTCCTTTAAATGAGAGTGTTGGTCCGCAATTTACAAAGTTGAATGACCTTAAAGTTTGGCAATTAGGCTTGACTGGCATTGCGGCCATGTTGTTTGTGTTTGGTCTTTATCGTTGGTTTAAAGATTGAGTTATTTACGGGCTAAAGCCCGACCTACAATGCCTCGCATCTCGCATCTCGCATCTCGCATCTCACATCTCGCAACTCGCAACTCGCAACTAAAGCGCTAATATTTCTCCTTGCAAGCTCGGTGAGTCTGCAATACTGGTTTGGAGTTGTTCTATCAACAACTGGGCATTCGCTGATGGTGTGCGTGAATGTGGCCAGAGGGCGTAAATTGGCCTTGCGGGAATACTGTGGGGGGAGTCGATATAACTAAAGTTGCTGGTTTCGTCTATACAGCAAATTTCGCTCATCGGCAGTAAGCCAATGCCATAGCCTGCTTCAACCATTTTTCTGGTGATTGTAATATCAAAGCAAAAGCTTATATGTTCATACTCGGTTTTTAATTTATTTAGCAAACCGCTGGGTACTTGTGACTCTGAATAGGGCAATATCAGCCTTGATGTTGGGGCATCTGTCTTTTTAATCAGCTTTATTGCGATCATGCCTAGGCGCTTTTGAAAATAACTTGAGTCTTGTTGTTCGCCGATGCGAATGGCTAAATCAAAACGTTTTTGGCTTAGTTGGCTATTGGTATTACTTGGGTAAATGTGGAGGTTTAGCGCAGGGTTTGCCATCGCAAACTGATTAACTGCCCCCATCAGTGGGCCTGCAATGATGTTTTGTGGGCACAACAGGTAAAACTCTTTTGCGGCGGGTGAGTCATTTAGTTGCTCAAGCTGGCTGTTAAGAGCAAGCACTTGCTCGCCTAATTCGTTATACAGTGATTCACCTTTGGCGGTTAACACAATGCCTCGGGCTGTACGTTGCAGTAATGGCTCAGCGAGTTTTTCTTCTAACGCCTGAATGCGCCTTGATAGGGTCGATAGATTCAGTCCTAAATCTTTTGCTGTTTGGCTCATGCTTTTACGGCGCGCTATTTCAATAAATAAATGCAGATCATCCAGCATACGACTCCCTCAATCTTAGTTTGCATTTTCGTGACTGTTGCCACTTGGCCTGTGCAAATATAGTAACGCCAAGGAGGACATATGAAAATTCATTTTACTTTTACTGCGGCATTTTCGTTTTTAATGTCGTTTTTACTTTCGGCATGGGTCACTTATGTCAACTTAGGGCTAAGCGATACATTTTTTCTAAGTTGGATGAAGGCGTTTGCTAATGCGTGGCCTGCTGCGTTTGTGGTGGCTTTTACGGTTGCCCCGCCTATTCGGGCATTGGTTTTAAAGTTATATAGTAAGGAGTCAGTATGATTAATATCGTGGCAAAAATTACCCCAAAGGCTGCATTATTTGACGACTGTAAAGGGCATTTACAGAGCATATTAGCAGTCACTCGTGCAGAGCCTGGTTGTAATCGTTTTGAATTGTTTGCGAGTAAAGAGCAGCGTTGTTTGTTTTTAGTTGAGCAGTTCGCATCGCAAGCCGCCCTTGATGAGCATTATGCTCAGCCTTATACCAAAGCTGTGTTCGCGTTTTATGAAAATGCCTTGGCAGAGCCGGTTGAGGTAGAGAAGGTGGAGATGTGTTGAGAGAAAAGTTAGCGAGATGCGAGGGGAAAGGAGCTAGGCTCTAGGGGCTAGGGGAAGTCGATCTTGTGTTCTTCTCTGCAATGACAACCTTGTAGGAGGTATTGTAGGAGGTATTGTAGGAGGTACTTTAGTGCCGAATGAAACATAAAAGAGCGATCAGCAGTTTGATAGTGGAAATAATTAACCTTAAGCCTTTCATGATTATTGCTTGTTCGCTATGTGAAATTGTTAGGCAGGTAATTTGTCATTCTTTTAGATGAATTTGCTGCAGATTTGTTGAAGTTTTATTAGAAACTGATAATCTGTACCCCTAACCTTTACAGTGACGTAAATTAATGATTAAACGGATTTTAATGACAACAGCCTTGTTGTTGCCCGCTTTTGTTTGGGCGCAGCAAAGCGCTCCTTCAGATGCATGTCAAAGCATGCAAGCCGAACGTATAGAGCTACAAATAGCCCTGCGTAAAACCAATCTTCTCGACAAAATTGAAGCCTATAAGCAGCGCATTCAAAGCTTGTCGGCGCGAATATCTGAAACTTGCTTTAGTGAAGATCAAATTGCTGAGCTAAAGTCGTCTTTGTATAACCCTGATATTACTGAGCTTGAAAACACCTTGGCAAAGCCATTAACTGAGCAAGCCTACATCAGTAAGCAAGCTGCATGGGACCGCTTTTATGTTATGCCGCCACGTTGTGCTGCTCGATCGTTACAGTTGCAAAACCTTGAGTCGTGTCTTGAAAATAAGCAAATTCAGTTTCAGCAATTTGATATGTTATGGCAGCAAAAAAGTGCGCAACTTGCCCGTACAGAAGCAAAACCAACAGATTCGTTTCATGAGTTTGTTTTACCTAGCAAAGCCGAACGAGCTAAGTTAAGCGCCGAGCAAGAATTAAAGCGCTACAGCTACAGCACAGATTCGTTCTTACCAACCAACATCATTGTGTTGTGTGCTTTAGCTGTATCGGTGTTCTTTGGTTTGATATTTATTTTCCATTGGTTAATGCGCCCACGGCCAGTGGTGAAGTGAGCATTTAGTTAGCGAGGGGAAAGTTAGCGAGTTTCGAGGTACGAGATGCGAGGGGGAAGTTAGAAAGGAGCTAGGTGCTAGGAACTAGGCGCTAGGACGCGATGTAAAATCGCTGCTTTAGTCGTTAGAGGTCAGATGTTAGATATCAGTCGAACTGTGGTGTTGGTTAGGTCGTGCGTTCTTCTCTGCATTTGAACCTTGTAGGAGGTACTTTAGTGCCGAATCAAACATAAATGAGAGCTGTCAGCCTTCAGCTCTCAGACGCGCGAAACAAGTTTCACGCCTACGGGGAAACATAGGCGCTAGGACGCGATGTAAAATCGCTGCTACAGACTCGAATCTCGCATCTCGAATCTCGCACCTCGCACCTCATTTCTCGTACCTTTCCCCTCGTAACTTGAGACTCGCTAACTTAAAACATTTCCCGGCTAAAGCCAGTCCTACGCGGGAAACATAGGCGCTGGGGTTTAGGCGTTAGAACGCGATGTAAAATCGCTGCTACAAACTCGCATCTCGAATCTCGAATCTCGCACCTCGCATCTCGTACCTTTCCCCTCGAAACTCGTACCTTAATCACTCATCCGTTTTAAACTGTTTGGCGCGTTCTTCTGCGTCAATTAAGGCTTGTGATTTTGGCTGTTTGTTTTTGCTTTCTATCACAGGCTTTTCGTCTGAATTTGGATCCCAGGTTGGATCAAGTGATAAGTTCGCAAATGGATTATACGGCTTATCATCTTGTTGCTCTGGCTCTTTGTCGGCTTCTTCACTTTTTTCTTCAGGCGTTTCTTCAAGCTTATCGTCGTTACTCAGTTCGTCAGACAAATCAACAGTTTCTACCGCTGGCTGTGACGGCTCTTCTACGTTAACGGAAGCTGGTTCATCTTGTAGTTCTTGTTCAAGTGCTTGTAAGGCTTTAGCTAAATCATCATCGTTAATGTCGTCGTGTTCTTCTGCTGGGTTTGGCGCAGTGACTGTGTGCTCATCTTCATTAAAATGATCAGCAAACGATAAATCATCACCCATAAATGATGATAAGTCATATTCGGGCACTTCATCTTTAGACGGTTCATCGTCGGCAATAGGCTCTTTTGTAGAATACTCATCAAAACCGAAAGATGAAGATGCAGTAAAGCTTGG
>NZ_LJSO01000012.1:0-113532 GCF_001399985.1 Pseudoalteromonas sp. P1-8 | reverse complement strand
TCTTTAGTTGAGTATTCATCAAAGCCAAACGATGACGAACTCGTAAAGCTTGGCTCTTCTAATTCAGGCTTCTCTGGTTCATTGTTATCAGTATCTGCAAATGGCTCAGGTGTAAGAGGCTCGTCTTTAATTGGCTCTTTGTTTGTGTACTCGTCAAAACCAAATGATGACGAAGCAGTATAACTCGGTTCTTCTGATTCAGGTTGTGTTTCAGGCTCGTCTTGCTGAACGTCATCAGCTTGCGGCTCAGCTTCCTCGTTGAGGCTATACGATGAATCTTCTAGGCTTGCTAATTTTAGCTCTTGCTCTAGGCCGCGCTGCTCATCCAAAAAGTCGTCATCAGCGTCACTTACGTTTTTCTCGTCGTAACCAAGTTCAAGATCTTCGAATTGATGGGCATCAGCAAAGTCTTCTGCTGGTGGTTGTTCAGGTGAAGTTTCAGACTCTTGTTCTTCTTTATCACGCTGAGCACTAAAGTGCATAAGCTCAGAAAGCTCGTCATTATTATCTGTTTCGGTTGCTGTAAATGTATCGTTGGCAAGCGGGTAGCTGTCTTCATGAGGGTGCTCTTGTTCTTCAGCCAGCACTGCGGCTGTTGCTTCTTTGAGTTCTTCAGCTTCTTTTTCAGCAGCTGCTTGTGCTTCTGCAGCTGCTTTAAGGGCTTTAGCTTGCATTAAGCTTTGTTCAAGTTCTGAATCGGCGTCTGCTTTTTTGCTTTGACGAATACGCACAATCACTAAGCCTGCAACAAGTAATACCAACAACACAATTAAGCTTGGCATTAATAATGAGCTTGAAGAGCTATCGCTGTTTGCAGGAATAGGTTCTGGCATAGGTGCAGGTGTTGGCGCAGGTTTTGGTGCCGGTTCTGCTTTTACTTCAGGTTCAGCTGGTTTTTCAGCCGTTGCAGTCTCAGCACTTTGGGTTTTCACTTCAGCGGCTTGATCTTGAATAGCAGAGCTAGTAGTTGATTCTACTACAGGTTCTTCAGGAGCATCAGAAATCGTAATACGGTCAACTTTTGCTGGTATTTCGGTTTGTTCTGCTGAGGCACTTGTTTGTTCGGAAAGCTCTGGTTCTTGAACTTCTGGCTCAATTGCTGGCATTTGCTGTTCGATAGGTTCAACGGTTTGCTCTGCAATAGGTGCCGTAGTTTCTTCAGGTTCTGCTTGAATAGCGCCTGAGTGCACCCTAGGGTTAGCCGCTGCAGTTGAATTAACTGGGGCTGTTTCTTTCGTTTGTTGTTCTAGTTTTTCGAAAGCAGCTGCATTGTTTACTGGCGTTGGATTTTTGCAGTTTTTCTCATAGTTTCTGGCAGCTGAGCGATAGTTTTTATTGCTGGTGTTAAAGCGGTACTCATGCATTTGCTGTTTTAACAAAATACACATGGCTTCGTTGTACTGCGCTTTACTCGTAAAGCTTAAGCTTAGGAGTAATAAGAGAAAAGTTGTTTTTATAATTGGCATAAGTTCTGGACCAGTAAGGTTTAGTCGATGACCTAACAGTTAATTAATTCTAAGCTGAGACGAGTAATTTATCCACATTTGGTTAACAAATTAAGCGTATTCGTAGTGGTTAATCAATTACCATGAGCGCACGGTATTCGTCGTAAGCAAATTGGTCAGTCATTCCGCTTATGTAATCTTGAATTAAGCGGCAGCGATAATAGAACTCGTAAGCGGCAAAATGATCCGGTTCGGCTTTTAGGGCATCAATGGCTTTTTGGTAGCTATTTAAATGTTTATTAGATAGTTTTTTAACAAGTCGAGTTTCAATTAAGTAGTTTTGGTCGCCTTTTAACACGCGTTTAAAAGCATCAGCATCAAGGGCTAGTAAAGGTTTATAGCAGTCAAGTAAACCGCTAATTATACGGTAACCCTGTAGCTCTAAACGCTCTACTTCTTTGTGGCAAAATACATGCTTTAATGCCACTTGTTTTAAAGTGAGCGTGACGGCATGCAAGTGACTTCGATCTTCTAATAAAGCCTGATTAAAATCACCGTGGTAAATGGCTTCAATATTATTAATAAACCGCTCTGCTGCGTAGCTTACTAATGGGTGTAGCAAGGTCACGCGCAGGTAGATAAAAAATTCGCTATTAAAATTGTACGGCTGCTCTTGTGCTTTACTTAACGCATAATCAATGGCTTTTTCGGCAAAGTCGCTGTGTTTGGTATCGTCTATGGTTAGGTTCGTGAGTGTGCGGGTGTATTGCTCTTTTAACTTTTCGCAAAGCGACTCAACACTAATAATGCCTTTTTCTACGGCATCTTCAATATCGGCCAAACAATACGATATATCGTCAGCTGCTTCCATAATGTAGCTAGCAGGATGACGGCAGTATTGCTCAATTTCGAGTTCAGTTTGCAGCGCTTCAATAAACGGCTTTTCGCTGAAGTAGTAACCCACTTTTTTCATCAAGTAGTTTTTATCTTGCGGGCTGTCTATTTTCGCCATGCTGGCCGGGCGTGTATATTTTAAAATTCCGGCACTTTGGCTGTAGGTTAAGTTTAGAGAAAGTAATGAATGAATTATGCGAATTCCTTGAGCATTACCTTCAAAACTTTTTATGTCTTGGGCAAGGTGTTTAAAGATCACACTAATACCAATGCCTTTACAGCGCTCAGGAGTCAGTGCGTCTAAGTGTTTATCAAACCATTGGTTGATGGCTGCTTCGCCAAAGTGACCAAACGGCGGGTTGCCTATGTCGTGCATTAGGCACGCCATTTCTACTAGGCTTTCTAGCGGGCGCTCAAGCCCAGCTAAGCCATATTCTTTTTGTTTTGCATCACTGAGCTTATTAAAAATGGTTTGCACAATAAACCTACCCACTTGTTGTACTTCAAGCGAGTGGGTAAGCCTTGAGCGCACTGCAGCATTACGTTCGAGTGGAAAAACTTGGGTTTTTTGCTGCAAACGGCGAATTGCTGCACTGTTAATAATGCGGCCCCGATCACTTTCAAGCGCCGTGTGTAAATTATTGGTAGAACGCATTTCGCGCGCTGGAGTAATTTTTTTACCAAAATCGATCATTTTTCATTCCCACAAAGCGGTAAAATCGGGCTTTTGGGTTTTGTTAGCAACATTTTGCTATTTATTAAATTAAATCTAACAGCTTGTATCTTAAATTAAAATATTCATTTTTATTAAAGTTATTACTTTAAATCGTGGCCTTTATTCATATATTATTCAGTTTTACGCACTTCTTCATTATCTTGTATTAAAAAGGAAAGCCTTTTGGCTATAAAGCAATGATGCAAACTCTGTCTCAAAAACCATGGCTCCTAGCCAGTATTTTCCTGTGTTGTATTGGTTTAACGGCTTGTAAAAGCACCCCAGAGCCAAGCGCTGAAAGCACCTTAACGGTGGCCGAAAAAAATGCAATTAAGGCCAAGCAGGGTGCACTGTATGCACGAGGTTTTTATGAAAGCCAACTTGGTAATATCAACTACGCCTCTGCTAGGCAATGCAGTAACTTTAATTTGCAGAGCCACCGTGGCTCAATTCGTTATGCAGAAAACTCGCTTAACGCGGTAATTGATGCCATCGACAACAATTTTGACGTTGTTGAGATTGATGTGCGAATTACCCGTGACGATGTGTGGGTTGTGCATCATGATGCCCGTACAGGTCGGGAAACCGGCACAGTTGACAATAAGCGCCGCAAAATTGAGTCGATGAGCTATAAAAAAGAGTGGGGCTATTTACGTCATCGTAACCAAGATACCGGGTTACTTACCGATGATATGCCACCTTCATTTAGAGAGCTTGCTGCCACATTTGCGCGCTACCGTAAGCCTCATCAAAAACTGAATATTGAAATAAAATCAAAGGCCTCAGTTAACGATTTAAAAATGCTTGATTATTTAGCATATGAATTTGTTGGCGGTGGTAACTACTTTTTCAGCAGTTTAGAAATGCGCAACCTGACTCGTATGCGCGATATTAACCCAGATATTTACTTGGCATTTATTCAGTCACCGGCAAAAGCCTCTATGAATAAGTTAGCAAGTGACCTAAAACGCGGCGCTGGTAGCGACCCAATTTACGAGCGCAACAAAGAAGAGCTTGAGAGCTTACAAGCTCTGGGTAATCGCTATCATCGTGAAAAACGTTACGACAGCCCAGTTAAGCTCGATAGATTAGCAAAACAGCTAAAACGTAACTTTGGTTATGTGCTTGATATTCGTCATTACAAGCAAAGTGCAGCACGCTTAAAGCCGGTTGCTAAAGCGCGCGGTATTATGATTGCCACTTATTCTATTAACGGCCACGACTATCATGAGCGCAGCCTATTAGCGCAGTCACGTTCTCTTCGCCCTGACTCTGTGATTATGGACGATACCGTTTATGGCTTTTGTTCTGTGTTTGAGTTACCAAAAATGCAGCCGTATTTTAGCGATGAAGCAGACGCTAAGTTGATTGCCAGCATGCCCACAGACCTTGATTTAGAGCGCCTTGATGAGCTGTATGCTTATAAAGGGAATCAGCTTTACCCAGCGGTCGGCGGCACGCTTAAATCAACTCAGGCACAAACTTATATTCCCAAAGTAACATCGACTCCTTCAGCACCTAATTTAGAAATTGGGACTCGCCAAGCCGATGAAGATTTTAGCCTAGAAACAGATCCTGCTGTTGAACTAGAACTGCGTAAAAAACAATAAGAATAAAACTATGACTGATTTAATAAAGCCGTTTTGGTGGCGCTGTTTGCTACTTGTTTTAGCTACTTTATATTTATTACCTGAGGCAATTTTTAATGCCCAGTTAGTCTCTTTAGTCGGTTTAGGTACCCCTTCGGCAGAAGACCTTGAACACCTCGAAATTTATGGCCGAGCTGTATCTGGGGTGGGTGTTGCACTGCTGTTAGCTGACTTTTTACCAAAAGCTATGGTTGCCAAAGTGGGCCGCGGGATTATCTCGTTTATCGCTTTATTATGCTTAGTTTGGCCGGTGGTGTTTTTTGGCCAAAAATATGCCATTGAAAAAACCTTAATTGAGCCTTCAACCGCAGAGCAGCGCCAGTTTGCTACCTACAGTGCAGCACTTAGAGACGCGCTGGCGATTAACTCGATTAAAGTGAACGACCTTGATTACAACCCTGAGCAATTACATAGCTCAGAAAACCTGACCTTTTTGGCGCTGTTTGGTGGCTTACTGTATAGCGATGCCGCCCTTTCAGACAACCTAGAACAAGATAAGCGAAAGATTATTGCTGCGTTTGTACAGAAAAAAGCGTATCAAGATTTTGATAAACATTATAAAAACTACAGCCAGTTATATGATGAGCTGGTGGTTAAATACAAAGCCTATGCTGATGGTAGTAAAAAGTACAACAGCACTTTGGCAAGTATAGGCGAGCGCGAGCAAGGTTATTGGCAGCAAGTTGAACAAGAGATCAATAGCGGCTGGAACAAGTACCAACAAGCGCAAAAAGCCCATATCGCAAAAGCGTCAGCGCGTGCACAAAAGTATGGCCCGAAGATTTATGATTACCACCACAGCATTGCAAAATGCCGTGAGCGTTATGACAAAAGCAGCGAAAAAGACCGCCGAAATCGTTGTTATGAACGCGAAGCAGCAGATTACCGAAGTAATATTTTAAAAGCCGGTATTGGCTACATAGAGCCTGATTACTGGCTTATTGAAGAAGATGTTTCGGTTGCTGAAAATGCCGCAGGCACTATTTTAATGGGGGTGCTTACTGGTGGTGTTTATACCGCATTACAAGCTGCTAGTTTAGCAACCGGTGGTGATGGCGGCTTTAAAGATAAGCGCTACAAATACACCGATGACCCAGATCATTACCAGCTGCGTTTTTTACAACATCCAAATTTTCATAAGATGTTTGTGAGTGAAACGGGCTACCCATTTACGATTGAAAACTTAATGGCGTTTCGTGCTCACGAAACAACGCAAAAGAAGCTTAGATCACATTTTGCCAGCAAAGGGTTACAGCTTGAAAGCAACTGGAATGTGAATCAACGCCAAGCATTTGCTAATGCTGTAGCCAATAAGGTTACAAGTGAAGCCAATGCACAATGGCAAAGCGAAATGCGTAAACGCGGCATGAGTTTAAAGCCAAACTTAAGCTGGGTTGCGTTTCAGCTACACCCACAAATTCAAGCAAAAATTGCCGATAGAATGGGTGATTTATACGTAAAAAACATTCGTGCCGATTGGAATAAAAAGAACTTTAAAGACAAGGTGCTTGATCCAAACATTGCAAAACGCACCGATAAATACCTAGCCATGCTTAATAGCTCTGAGGGTAAATTTGCTGATGGTGGTGAGTATGCCGAGTACGGGAAGCAAGCATTGCGTTCAGTGATTATTCCGCCTATTTCGATGTCGCTATCACTGTTTTTGATTTGCTTAACCTTTAGCAAGCTGCCGTTAAAACTATGGCAATTGATTAAACCTAAGCAAGAAAAGCAACCAACCACTGCTGTATCTGTTTTGCAAAAGCTGATTATGCCAGCGCTGATTTTGATAGTGCCAGTAATGTTTGTGCATAACAACTTCACCGAAGATGACCAAAGCCCTGTTAACTACTTTTTAGACAAGGTCGATGAGTCGAGTAATCCGGTGTTTAGTTATGCTATTCGTTGGACTTTGCATGCCCAGCCTCTGCTGCATCCTCTTGGTTTAAAGTTTGAAGAAAAACTGCATATTTACGAGAACTTTAGCCCGCTGAGCCATGCTTTAGCCAAGGTTGATATTTTGCGCCATGGCGATGCCAGTTTAAGTGCTGAGCAGCAACAGCGTAGGCAATATCTGGTTGAGCAAAAAACCAAACTTACCGTTATTACAAATCCGGCGAACGCCACTATTCGCATTATGAATATCGGCCCTAAATATCGCCCCGGCATGACTTTAAAAACTGGCGCTTATGATATTCAAGTGTCGGCGCCTGGGTATAAAACGTATCGACGTTGGCACCAAGTAGATGCTGGCGAACAAACATTAACCATTGATTTAAGCAAATAATTAAGCAAGGAATGAAAATGCAACATTGCCAAAATACGGTATATGCCACCGATCTTCACTGTTGTGATTGTGGAGAAGCTCTTGAGCAAAAAAGACAAATGCACACGGTTGAAGAACTCAGCCCTGACTTGCTGGTTGATGTGAAAAACTATGCGCCACAAGCGAGTACGGTCACAGGCGTTGTGAAATCAATGTTTTACTATAAGCGTCGTTATAAAACCAATAACGACAACATGCTGTACGGTTATTGGTGGCTAGAAGTTGAAGACAAAGATGGCATTATTCATGAGTTTAGTGTTGATGCAGAAAAAGATGTGATTGCTAACCTACAAAAGGGCAATGTAATCACCGCATTTCAAGAAACACCGTTAACGCTTAATTATCGCATTGCTGATGGCAATGCTAGGCGGGTAGTTAAAAATGACCGCTTTATGCCAGTTGTGATTGTGCATTTTGCCGATCAACAATATCGCAGCTGGGACAAAACCATTAGCCGAAACTACACTGGCGGAACCATTTTGTGGCTGGTGCTAAGTGTTATTACATTCTTAATCATGTTGTTTGCTGCAAAGCTTGAGTTTTTACCTGCGCTACTTGCGTCATTGCCAGTTGCTATCGGGGTATTTATGGCAGAGCACAACTACCATAAAAAAGCTAAAGCCAAACAAGAAGCAAAGTATGATGCGATTTTAGCTGCAACAGATGTGATGCTATCGACCACCCTAAATCAATTGGGTTATAACATGCTGGCAAGAACGCCAAGTAAGTCAGATGTTATTTGTATCTCTTGCCAGCAGCGTATTAGCCAAGATGCTGCGCATTGTTATTGCTGTGGCGCTAAGCAACACGTTGAAGCGATTGCTGAAAAAGAACAATCACTTGCAAAAGATGATGAGCAAGCCATTAGCATTCAAAAAGCGTTAGAGTCGAGCATAACTAAACCGACCAGTATTGCTGAGCTTGAGCATGCCATTATGGATGAATATAGTCTTGCGTATGAAAACGATTACGTGCATAAAAATGTTTGGGCACGTAACGAAAAAGGCACTATTCGTCATCGTGCTGTGCTTGGCAAAGTACTAGAAAAAGAGCAAAGCGCACATGCTAATGAAACCCGCCAAACAGTGACCACGACAGAAACCACAACGACGTATCGAGGTGGCACGTATGTAGGTAGTGACGTAAAAGAGCGCGTTGAAGTTTATCGTAATCGTAGCACCACCTTAAAAGGTGAAATCATGCTCGAAACCGCATCGGGTGAGCCGTTTATTTTTAAAGCGGGTGAAGATTTACTGGGCTCTGTTGATATTGGTGATTGGGTGTATTACGCCTACAGCAGTGTAGACACAAAACGTTATTATAAGTATTACCGAGAGTATGCCGTTAATGTGAGTAAAGACATTACTTATGACAACTCATCAGTACGCAGTTTTGGTATGGTGCATGGCTTTAACCGTATGGTACTACTTGGTCTTACATCAATAGGGTTAGCTTGGTACTTTGATGCGCAAGATTTTTATCCATTAGTAAATACACTTGTGCCAGATGTTGGCATTGATTTACTCAATGATTACCCGCAAGTGGTTGAGCACTTAGATGGCCTACCGGTTGCTGTGTTTATTGTGTTAAGTGTGGTTACAGGCGTTTGGGGCTTTATTTATAGCCAAATAAACGGCTCACGTTTAAAACGTAGTGTGAAAAAGCTAGAAAGCATGATCACAAAATTTTCAAAACAGTTTGGTAAAGTTTCTGAGCAAATTAACAAATTGAACTAAAAAGGGTTACGCATGCGTATTTGGCAATTAGTTTTAGCGGGTTTATTAGCGTTCAGCTCTCTTGTAAAAGCGGAGCAAGAGCAATCTGTGGTACTTATTTCGATAGATGGATTTCGCTGGGATTACATTGAAAAACACCATGCAAAGCACTTAAAAGCAATCAGTGAACAGGGCGTGAGAGCAAACAAAATGCGCCCTGTTTATCCGACCAAAACCTTCCCGAATCATTTGTCGATTATTACCGGTTTATTGCCTGTTAATCATGGCATTGTCGAGAACCGCTTTTGTGATACTGAGCGTAACGACTGCTACAAAATGGGTAAAGGGAAAGACGACAGCACTTGGGTAAATGGTATTCCGCTTTGGAACCTAGCGCAAATGCAGGGCTTAAAAGCCGCCACCTATTTTTGGCCTGAATCAGATGCGCGCTTTAACGGCATGCTACCTGATTACTTTTATCATTATTCAAAACACAGTGATTACCAAAAGCGTGTTGATCAAATTATTCAGTGGTTGAGTTTGCCAAAAGCACAGCGCCCACGTTTAGTGGTAAGTTATTTTTCGTTGGTCGATAGCATGGGGCACGAGTTTGGCCCTGATGCTAAAGAAACTTATGACGCAGTGCAAAAGCTCGATAGTTTAATGGCTGATTTATCGAGCCGTTTAAAAGCGCTTGATGAAAACATTAACTTAGTGATTGTGTCTGATCACGGTATGGCGTCTGTAGATCCAAGCCTTAGTATTAAAATTGATAGCTTGCCGCAAGACGACAACTTCATCGTGCAAAACACCGGCCCTCGGGTTTTATATTATGCAAAACCAGATAGCAAAGCAGACATTAAGGAGTTCAGTAAAAAGCTTGCTCAAGCCGCTGATGGTCGCTATATCGTGCTAAGCGAGCAGCAAAAGCGTGATTATCACTACGATAAAGGCCCGCGCGTTGGCGATATTATTTTACAAACCGACGCACCTAGAGTGTTTACCGACAGTAAAATGGCCGGTTATTTAGGCACTCATGGTTACGCTTACAGCGAAGATATGGCCGCAACCTTTATCGCCACCGGCCCCGCCTTTAAACAAGGCCTACGTTTAGACAAAGTAAGTAATTTAGATGTGTACCCGCTGATCGCCAAAATTCTAGGCCTTGAGATTTTAAGCCCAATCGACAGCGACGGCGCAAGTTTATGGCCCGCGATTGAGGAGTAGGTGTGAGTTGGTGAGGGGAAAGGCTCTAGGGGAAAGAGTAAAGTTAGAAAGGGGAAAGGAGCTGGGTATTAGGCTCTATGCGCTAGGCGCTAGGACGCGATGTAAAATCGCTGCTACGAGTTTGATTTCACTTGTAGGAGGTACTTTAGTGCCGAATAGAATCAAACATAAATGAGAGCGGTCAGCTTTCAGACGCGCGAAACAAGTTTCACGCCTACGGATTAAGACATTCGGTTCTAGGAGCTGGGCGCTAGGTACTAGGCTCTAGGACGCGATGTAAAATGGCTGCTACAGACTCCTATCTCGCACCTCGTATCTCGTCACTTACTCAAACCATTCCCGGCTAAAGCCAGTCCTACAGGGAAGCAATTGGTGCTAGGATTTTGGTTCTTGGGCGCGATGTAAAATCGCTGCTACAGACTCCTATCCCGCACCTCGTAACTTTACCCTCGCATCTCGCATCTCGTATCTCGAAACTCGCTAACTTTCCCCTTTACCCTTGAAACTAGCAACTCGTACCTCGTTACCTACAACTTCGTTACCCACCCGTATTCACCATGGCTTTGAAACTTGTAGCTTTGATTACCGGCATCAAATTGGCCTTGTAGGGTGTTTTCTGTGAGGGTCATCACGGCTTGATGGCCTGCTTTGGCATGATCATTGACCTTGCCAAATACACTTCTATCGCCATTGCTGGCTTCGATGATGTTACTAATTTCGACGGTGTAACTTAGGTATTCGTCGATCACTAAAATAAAGTGATCGCCGGGTTGTAGGGTTTTTAGGGTGTCTAAATCAAATTCGCTGAATGCGGTGTTTGCTAATTGGTCAGGCAAACGGCCTTGTTTATATAGGTAATCGTGCGCATGATTAGATAGCTGATTAAGCGGCGCAGTTAAATTCACAATGGGTTGTGGGGCTATTTGGTCGGCTTCTGCTTTGTAAGAGGCAACAAACTGCTGTGTGCTTGGTTTTGTTTTAAAACCATCACTTTGAATATGCCACTCATTCAGTGCAAATGCTGTAAGTGGCAGAATGAAGATTAATGCAAGCGTCCTGTTCACATGTTTCTCTTACGGGTTTTTATGTTAACTCATTGTTGGTTTTTACCTCAAGTTAACAACTCGGTCAATAGTTAATCACTAAGTAGTGGTTTTTATTATCGTGTCGATAAAATTAATTTGTTTTACTCGGCTCTGAATGCTGAGCATAATCCGCGTTTTTTTGTCACCGAAACTCCAAGACTAGAGGTACCGACCATGCGCGGGTGGATCATTTATAAAGATAGCCAAGGCTTGTTAAAGCAAGAGACCTATGAAATAGGACGTTAAATATTGAAGTAGCTAAAGAACCTTGCTTAGAGTCCGTTTAAACTTTTTAAAGGCGTGTTTATAACACGCCTTTTTTGTGTCATCTGTATAGTAAATAAATCTTAAAATACTACAAAAGTGTACAGTGCCATCTGGCAAATCATAGGATATGGTAGATTTTTAATTGCCAAGGAGTGTGTGTACATGAGTCAGCTCATCAGTCGAGCAACCGCGGGTTTAGTGGCCGTTATTATTGGCTTTACCAGTTCAATCGCGCTTATTTATCAGGTTGTTATGGTGTTAGGTGGCACACCTGATTTAGTTGCCAGCTGGGTATTAATGCTTGGTCTTGCGATGGGCGTCAGCTCGATTGCGTTGTCTTTTTACTACAAAGTACCCATTCTTATTGCGTGGTCAACAACCGGAGCGGCACTCCTTATTTCAAGCGCCCAAGGGTATAGCTTAAACCAAGCTGTTGGTGCGTTTATGTTCTCGGCGGCGCTGGTTTTTTTGTCTGGAATTACCGGTGTGTTCGAAAAAATGATGAACAAAATTCCAAGCCAATTGGCCTGTGCCATGCTTGCAGGCGTGCTGGTGAATTTTGGTATTGATGTGTTCAACTTTATGAATGAACTGCCTTTAGTGATTGGTTTAATGGTGGCTGTTTATTTATGTGGAAAGCGCTATTTTCCACGCTTTGCTATGCTTGCAGTGGTTGTGGCGGGCTTTTTAATAGCAGGTGTGACTGGGCAAATTGATACCTCTAGCTGGCAGTGGAAAATGAGCGAGTTTGCTTATATTGCGCCTGAGTTTGACTTAAACGCCATGATAAGTGTTGGTTTGCCGCTATTTATTGTGACCATGACGTCGCAAAACTTACCGGGTATTGCTGTTTTAAAGGCGCATCAATACAAAGCCCCTGTATCGGCAGCGTTAAATGTAACCGGTCTTTTAAATGTATTTATTGCACCATTTGGTGGTTATGCCATTAACCTAGCGGCCATTACCGCTGCCATTTGTATGAGCCCTGAGGCAGATAAAGACCCAAGCAAACGTTATTGGGCAAGCATTGCTGGTGGTGTGTTTTACATTATTATGGCGCTCCTTGCGGCAACCTTGGTCGGTTTGGTAGCAAGTTTGCCACAGGCATTGATTTTGGCATTGGCGGGTATTGCGCTATTTGCCACTATTGCTAGTAGTTTACAGCAAGCATTAACTGAGGCGTATTATACCGAAGCCGCTATCGTGACCTTTTTGGTTACAGCCTCTAACCTAACCTTATTCTCGGTCGGATCTGCGTTTTGGGGGATTGTTGCTGGCACGGTGACTTTGGTTATGACACGTAAAGATTAATGTCAGGTTTCTATATTAAAAAAGGCCCTAGTTACTGTATATAATAACTAGGGCCTTTCGTTATTTAAGTAATGGTTTTATCACTTCAAACATCGCATTGATATGGTCATCGCGGGTATTCAATGCAGGAATGTAGCGGTACTTTTCACCGCCTGCGTGTTCAAAGTTTTCGCGGTTTTCGCCTTCGAGTTCTTCTAACGTTTCTAAACAGTCGGCACTAAATGCAGGGCTTAAAATTGCAACGTCTTTAATACCTTCAGCAGGGTAGCTTTCAAGGGTTGCGTCTGTGTATGGCTTCAACCATTCAGCTTTACCAAAACGGCTTTGGAAAGTTGTTACAGCAAAGTCTTTCTCAAAGCCAAGTTTCTCTGCCACTAAACGTGTGGTTTGCATACAAAAACAATAGTAAGGGTCGCCGTTTTCTAAAAATAGTTTCGGTGTACCATGGTATGAAAACACCAACTTTTGCGGCGTGCCATGGGCATTTAGATCTTCGCTAATGCTAGCAGCTAGGGCATCAATGTAAGTCGGATTGTCGTGATAACCATTAATAAAGTGTAGCTCTGGCACCCAACGCCACTTACGAAGAACATTCGATACAGCATCAAACGTTGAGCCAATAGTAGTGCTTGAATATTGCGGGTACATTGGCAGCACAATCACACGAGTGATGCCTTTTTCGCGCAGCTCTTCAAGGCCTGCTTCAATTGAA
Source organism: Pseudoalteromonas sp. P1-8 (assembly GCF_001399985.1). Classification (NCBI taxonomy): domain Bacteria; kingdom Pseudomonadati; phylum Pseudomonadota; class Gammaproteobacteria; order Alteromonadales; family Pseudoalteromonadaceae; genus Pseudoalteromonas; species Pseudoalteromonas sp. P1-8. The sequence goes on along the minus strand of NZ_LJSO01000012.1, from coordinate 100,186 downwards.
GGGTTACCATAGCGCATGGCCATAACCACTTCGGTGTCGTGGTGTCCTTTGTCTTTTAAAAGGGCTGCCAATTTTTTGCTTTGCTCGCGGGTAATATGCGTGAGCGGTGAGCCGTTTTCAGTCCAGATGCTTCTATAAAGTGCTGCTGAGCGTTTTGGGCGTAACGTAAGTACAAAGCAATAAAGGATGATCATCCAAATGAATCGTGGGATCTCGACAATTCGAGGGTCCGATAAAAACTCGCGTAAATAAGTTCTAAGTGCCGCGGTAGTAGGGGCGTCTGGGCTCCCTAAGTTAGTCAGTAAAATGCCCGTTTTTTTGTTGAATCGGCCGTCATGAGGCTTATCGGTAATGGCGGAAAATCGCGACACTGAGTGCTCCTATATGAAGTAATCGTAATATAAATCTCATTGTAACGAAGTAAGCTGACTATGTGATCACTTTATTCGCTAATTTTTGATCATGATCCTGAAAGGGTTTGGTTTTCTTGCTTCAAGCTGCTGCAGTTTTGCAATCGATTTTGCACCAAACACATGCCCTTTAGGTAATAACAAGATACCGTCGTAGCTTCTTAATGCATGTCCAAGTACCATCCCGTTTTTAAGATCTTGAGCCGAGATAATTTTCATGGTGCCGACTTTTTGATCGCTCGCACAGGTTATTTTTATGCTATCTAATACGTCTAAAATTTTTGGGTGATAGTGAGTGCCGCTGTATAGCCGTAGCTGATCAAGTGCGCTTTCGTAACGGCTGTTATCTTGCACTGTGATATGCGCAATTGCCTGCCAGAAATCGCGGGCTACCGCTAAAATCATTGCCGTAATTGGTATTTCTTTGCCCTTTAAGCCCTTCGGTGTGCCCGAGCCATTGTAATGCTCAAACTGGTAATAAATCGCCTCAGAGACATCATGTAAATGGGTCGCTGGCATGAGCATCAGCTGAGCGGTACTAGGGTGGGTGTAAAAGATTTTTTTTTGGTTTTCGGTTAGTTCCCTGGTTGGCTTTTTATAAAGCTCAGGCTCCATGGCGAGCAAGCCTATTTGTGCAAGATAACCTGCCATTTCAGCTCTTTCGATATGTTGTTTATCTAAACCAAGTTGCTCTGCAATTTGCTTACTGGTGGCAGCAATGTTTTGTGCTTGCATACCATCAAGGTACGGATTGGCATTGATAAAGTTATATAAAATTTCAAAAGTACTGCGATGCTCGTGTTTTTCACGCTCATTGACTTCTTCGAGCTGTTTGAGCACTTTTCGAATTTGTAACGTACGCTTTTCTACCATTTGCTCAAGGTTGTTGTTTAGCTCTTTTAACTGGCTGTTTTGCGCTTTTATTTTTTGCTCTAACTGCTTGTTTTGGCGCTTTAATGAGGTTTTTTCTATGCCATCACTAATATTGCGTAACAGTAATTCGTTTTGCCATGGCTTTTGGATATAGGCATGGATTTTACCTCTATTAACGGCGGCAATGGTGTTGTCTATATCTGAGTAACCGGTTAGCAAAATTCGGTGTGGTTCTGGGTCTATATTAAGTGCTTGTGCAAAGAAGTCGGCGCCGTCCATATTTGGCATACGCATGTCGCAAATGATCACATCAAAGCTATAAGTAGCCAAAACCTTTAGCCCTTCAAGTGGATCTGAGCAGGCTTTTGCAGTGATGTTATTCGCTGATAACAGGCGCAAAAGAGTCCTCAAGACGATTTCGTCGTCATCAATGCATAAAACCTGAATATGTTGCTTGCTAACTTGTTCTGTCATACCGTTTTACTATGAGTCATCGTTAATCAATAACATAGCCTTAAATCAAGCCTTGTGCTAGGTTTTAAAAGAGACAAACAGAGTTTGAGACGAATATGGATGACTTTAAGCAAGCCTATTTGTTAGAAAAAGCGGCCAGAGAAGAAGCTGAACAATTGCTCGCAGACAAAAGCCGTATTTTAGTGGCATTAAACAGTGAGCTTGAGCAAAAAATTGCTGATTTAGAGCATCATCAAGCTATGTTCATTCAAGCCGAAAAAATGGCCACTTTGGGCACTCTTTGTGCTGGGGTTGCCCATGAAATAAATAACCCTCTTGCCTATAGCATTAGTAATGTCGATTGTTTAAAAAATTACTGTAATTACTTTAGCGAGTTACTTGCTGTATGTGATGAATTTGCCTGCAACGATGCTGATAAAGCCACGTTTTGTAAGCAGTTAACTGAGCTTAATAAAGTGCACTCGTTTCGCTTTATGGCTGATGACTTACCTGAACTAATAAGCGACACCTCACAAGGCTTGCAAAGGATCAGTAAAATTGTTGCCAATTTACTGGATTTTTCTCGGCCAAAAGGTCACGACAAGCAATTTGCCGATATGACCGAGGCGGTAAAAAGTGCCGTTAAACTACTAGCAAACCAACTCCGTGATTGTAATTTACAAACCCAATACAGTCCTATATCGCAAAGTTGGTGTAACTTACCTGCAATAAGCCAAGTAATTGTCAATATTCTGATAAATGCTAAGCAAGCGTGTAACAGCCTAGGTGAAAAAGCTGAAATATCTGTCGCTGTGTATGAGCTTGAACAGCATATTTATATCGATGTTGAGGACAATGGCGCCGGCATGTCAGAAGAAACCATTGCGAAAATATACGATCCCTTTTACTCCACCAAACCCGTTGGAGAAGGTACCGGCATGGGGATGACCATGGTATATGCCATAGTGCATGAACATCAAGGGTGTATTGATATTCAAAGTACAGAAGGAATGGGCACACGAATTAGCTGCGTGTTCCCGGTACAAAGTCAGGTCAGGAAGACTGTAACTAGCTGACAGTATTTCAGTTGTTGCAAAAATTTGTGAATTCGCTAGGGTAGGAATACACCCTTACCAAAACAACATGTAAAGGCTCAATATGCTTAACCAACAAAGTTCGGATGTATTTAAAAATTACCTCGCTAGTCAAAGCGAAACTAATCAAGTCAGCTTGGATCAAGTGATTGGCTATATGTCTGGTTTGTTAGCCTGCTCAGAGTTTTTTGGTGAGTCAGAGTTAGCAAATTATATTGCCGATAATGATGAAGCGGTATTCAACACCTTAATGACAGATTCAGAGCCGCGCGATGCAATGATTGAGCTGCTCGACAACGTAACCGAAGCACAAGTTGAACAAAAGAAAATCTTAGCCGAATTATACCCAAATGAAGTTAAAAGCAATGAACCAAGCCAAGCACTACAAGACTTTTGTAGCGGGTATATTGCAGCGTACATTGTGAACCAAGATATTTGGCACAGCGATTTACAATTTTTACTCAAGGCTGATTCGCAGCAAGAAAACGAAAGCGAAGATGGCCAGTTGTTTATTGATAATTTTGAAGCAACACTCGATTTACTTACTACTTTTGCAATGTGGGATCAGGCGCTGGCAAATCATCCTGAACCAGAAAAACTAGGCGAAGGGTTTGTCACCTTCTTTAATGCGCTAGACGAGAGCTTATCTGAGATTGCCACTATGGCGTTAATGCTTGAAGATGAAAAACTGGCGATGCTTGAGCAAGATCAGTAAACATTTCCCTCCTCAGTAGAGATAAGCTGATAGTTGCATTATTTTCCTTATTTCTACTGAAAAATGAATAATTCCAACCTTAAAAATTCCATTAATACTACAAATGGAAATATTTATACCTAAGTCGTACCTGATTTTTCTTTCATTTTGTGGATTTGTTGATAGGATGTTTTGCAAGAGTTAATTCGCTGGCTTGAGTTAGCTTTCAAAATCGTGATTTCTAAAATCAACAACACGTGCTTAGTGCTTTTCTTAATTTCTCCAAAAGGGGCGTCTTTTTGTTTTAAGGAAAGCCGGAATATCAACAGGATACACATGACAACACATTCTTTAAGTATGCTGGCCGTTGCGGTTAGTGTGGCTGTTTCTGCGACTTCAGTGCAGGCAGCAGAGCAAGCATCTGCTGTAAAAGCAGATAAAAACATCGAACAAATCTCTGTATTAGGCTCACGAGTTGCCAATCGTACAGCTACCGAATCAACATCGCCGGTTGATTTGATTGATGCTGACGACTTAAACAAAGGTGGTTTCACTGAACTGGGCCAAAGTCTGCAAGCGACGGCTCCTTCATTTAACTTTTCTCGAACGCAAGTGTCAGATGGCTCTGACTTATTTAGACCTGCAACTCTTCGTGGTTTACAGCCAGACCAAACGTTAGTGCTTATCAATGGTAAACGCCGTCATAACCAATCTATTTTTGGTTTAAATGGTACTGTAGGTGCCGGTGCTGCAGGTACCGATATGAATGCGATTCCGCTTACTGCGTTAAAAGGTGTTGAAGTACTTCGTGATGGTGCTGCTGCGCAATATGGTTCTGATGCGATTGCCGGTGTTATCAACTTATCGTTAAACGATTCAACGGGTGTTACAACGGGCTATGTGCAAGCGGGTAGCACGGGGGAAGGCGATGGTGACAATATTTCAATGGGTTTAAACCGTGGCTTTGATTTAGGTGATGAAGGCGGCTTCATTAACTTTTCTTTAGAATACCGTGATGCTGATGGCACCAACCGAGCTGAGCGTGATACTGGAGGCTCAGTTGATGTACCAGCCGGTACGCTGTCTGACGAAGTTCGTTGGGGACAGGGTAATGCTGATAGCGAATTTACCTCTGTGTTTTATAACATGGCATTACCATTTGGTGAGACCGAGCTTTACTCATTTGGCGGATACTCAAACCGTACTGCGCTAGGTAATGGTTTTTACCGTAACTTTGACCAAGCAGCGAAGAACGTTGTGCAAGTATATGGCGATGGCTTTTTACCTCGTATCGATAACGAAGCCGAAGATATTTCGTTTTCACTTGGTTTGCGCGGAGAGTTAAATCCAGATTGGAGCTATGACGTATCTGCCGTATATGGTGAAAATAGCTATGATTTCACTTCAAAAAATACTCTAAATGCCTCGTATGCTGCTGAATATGTAGCGAATAACCCAGATGCAAGTGATACTGATATTGCTGCTAATGCGGGCCCTTCAGGCGGATACTCAGGTGGTTTTAGATTTGATCAAACAACAGTAAATGCAGACCTTAATGGTATTGTAGATATTGGTCGCAGCGAGCCTTTATATGTATCTGTGGGTGCTGAGTACCGTAAAGAAAATTATGAAATCGTGCCGGGCGAAGAAGCCTCTTATGCATGTGGTTTAGCTAATTCAGATACCTCATACCCTGCGGTAAACGACAGCAGCGTATTCGCTGAGTGTGGTTTCCAAGCTTATAACGGTTTGCGTCCTGAAGCGTCAAACAAAGAGAGCCGTCACAGCTATGCATTTTATGTAAATGCCGAAACGCTGATCACGGACGCATGGCAAGTAAGCACAGCGCTTCGTTATGAAGACTTCTCTGATGCCGGTGATGACATCATTGGTAAGCTCGCAACGCGCTATGAAATTACCGATGACTTTGCCGTGCGTGGTGCGATTTCTTCTGGCTTTAGAGCACCATCACTGCAACAAAGTGCCTATACAGCTTACACCACAAACTTAGGTGCTGGTGGCGTGTTATTGCAATCATTCACAGCAACAGCGGGCTCTGATTTTCCGTCAGCACTTGGCGTTGATAGCCTTGGCCTTGAAAGCTCAGAAAACTTAAGTGCAGGTTTTGTTTACAATGTAACCAGCGATTTATCGCTAACCGTTGATTTTTACCATGTTGCTATTAAAGACAGAATTACCCTTGGCAGCTTAATGTCGGCGGACGATGTTTCGTTTAGTGCCGAGGCCGTGGCCGCGCTTAATGCAACAGGAGCACAGCAAGCTAACTACTTCTCAAACTCAGTTGATTCAACCACTAAAGGGGTTGATATTATTGCTTCGTACCGCACCGATTTGTACGACGGTAATTTCTCAGCAACCTTTGCGGGTAACATTAACGAAACTGAAATTGATGATGTAAATGCACCTGAGGGTATTCCTGAATCAATCGCCCTTGATGATTTACAACGTAGTTTCTTAACAGACGGTCAACCAGGTGAGCGTGCTACGCTAACGTTTGAATACGATCGTGGCGATTTCAACAGCATGCTACGCTTTAACTACTATGGTGAAACAGACGTTAAATACTTTGGTAATGACCACATTGGTTTACCTGATGAGCTATCACCTACCGGTGAGTTTAAAGACACAAGCACGGTAGAGTCTGCGGTATTAGTGGATGTTAACGTGGGCTATCAGCTAACCGATGAACTCATGCTATCGGCGGGTATTGATAATATCTTTGATGTAACGCCAGACGAGCTAGGCGAAGATGAAGCACTTGATTTTATTACGAATAAAGCATTCAAATACCCTGTTCGTGCACTACCTTATGGTTTTGATGGTATGACCTACTATGCAAAATTAAGTTTTAGTTTTTAATTCCTAAGTTGATATGAAACTTAAATAGCGCCTAATGGCGCTATTTTTTTGCTTAATTGTAGTATCCGACATTTGTCGCTTTATCAATGACAGTTGTCTTTAATTAGAGAGTTGCAAGGGGAAAGTTTGCGAGTTTCGAGGTGCGAGAAACGAGATACGAGATACGAGATACGAGATACGAGATACGAGATACGACGAGATACGAGATACGAGATACGAGATACGAGATACGAAATACGAGACAAGAGATACGAGATGCGAGACACGAGATGCGAGATACGAGATACGAGACACGAGACACGAGATGCGAGACACGAGATACGAGATACGAGACACGAGATGCGAGATGCGAGTCTGTAGCAGCGATTTTATATCGCGTTTCTCTCGAACCTAGCTAGGCGTTATGCTTGCATGGCGCACGAAACAAGTTTCACGCCTACGTCTAATAGTTTTACATTTATGTGGTATTTGAGAGTTCATGGCTGAAGCCATTCCTACAAACGACATCAAATTCGTAGCAGAGATTTTATATCGCGTTTACTCTCGTATCTCTCACCTCGCATCTCGAACCTAGCTCCTAGTTCCTAGTCCCTAGTCCCTAGCACCTAACCCCTCGAACCTAGTCCCTAGCACCTAACCCCTCGAACCTAGTCCCTTTTAACTCGTTCGCATATCTCGCGCATTTGTTGTTTTATTTCGGGTTCTTTTTCATCGAATAATTTGGTGATACGTTCGATATAGGCATGGTTTTCTTCGAATGGTACGCCGATTTCGTAGACATCGGCAGCTTCTCGTAGCATTTCTTTATCAAACTCACTGAAAATATCGACCATCCCTTGGGCTTTTTCTCGCTCGATACCAAGTGCCTCAAAGGCTGAACGGCCCATGCGCATGGTGCTGTCGTAAGTTTCGCGAATAATATCTCGACATCCGTAAGCCCATAAATCGTATACATGATGGCGGTCTACAGCGCGGGCAACTACATGTAAATGCGGGTAATTTTGCATCGCATAACGAACTAATTTAGTGATTTGTTCGGCATCATCAAGCGCAACAACCAGCAGTTTTGCATCTTCAATGCCTGCAGCACTGAGTAGATCTGGTCGAGTGGCATCACCAAAAAAGTTACGAATACCAACACGCTCAAGGGCTTCGAGTTGCTTGTAGTTGTAATCAATCACAGTGGTTTTATAACCGCCAGCTTGTAAAATACGGTCAACCAGCCCACCCATTCTGCCTGAGCCTGCAATGATCACATGGCTATCATCAGGGAACTCTTCTGTTTCTTGCCCTGCTTGCTCACAAATAAAGCGTGGTGCTATCACACGTTGATACAGAATAAATAACCCCGGCGAAACCAGCATGGATAAGGTCACAACCAGTAATAGCTGGTCGGCAACGGCTGTGGCTAAAACATTATTAGAAACACTGTAAGCAAGTAGTACAAAACCAAACTCACCAGCTTGTGCAAGCCCTAGTGCTAGCAACCAAAGTGCGGCGCCTTTTAGGCCAAAAATACGGCCTAAAATTAATAGCACAACTGTTTTAGTTACAATCAGTGCGCTAGTTAATAGCACGATGTTGGCTAGGTTATCTGCGAGTAATTGAAAATTGATACTTGCGCCAACGGTGATAAAGAATAATCCAAGTAATAGCCCTTTGAAGGGATCGATATTACTTTCGAGCTCATGTTTATAAGGTGAGTTTGCAAGTACAACACCCGCTAAAAAGGTGCCAAGCGCAGGGGATAAGCCAACTAACGACATCATTAAAGCGATACCTATAACAAAAAATAGGGCTGTTGCGGTAAATAACTCGCGAAGCCGTGCTAGTGCGACAAACCTAAAAATCGGTGCGGTTAAGTAGTTACCACCAAAAACGACGAGCGCGATCATACCTAAAGTAACCAGCGCTGCTTGCCAGCTTTCAAGGCCCGCCACCAAGCTTAAGCGAGCATGACCGTCTTCGCTTGCATGGGTTGTATCTGCAATAGCAGGCGCTAATTCAGGTAAAGCCAGTAATGGAATAAACGCAAGCATAGGAATAACGGCTATATCTTGGGTGAGTAATACGCTAAATGAGGCTTGGCCACCATCTGATTTTAATAGCCCGCGCTCTGAAAGCGTTTGCAGTACAATAGCGGTCGATGAAAGCGATAATATTAAGCCTATTGTAAGTGCTGTTTGCCATGCATGACCAAATGCTAAACCAATTCCAGTAAAAGCGGCTGCTGAGAAAACCACCTGTCCGCCACCTAGGCCAATAAGCTGCTTTCGCATTGACCAAAGCGCTTTGGGTTCTAGCTCTAAGCCAACAATAAATAACATCATTACCACACCAAACTCAGCAAAATGCTGGATGGCAATCACATCAACATTTAAAAATGTCAGTGTTGGCCCAATAACAATACCTGCGAGTAAGTAGCCAAGCACTGAGCCAAGTCCAAACTTGCTGGCAATAGGCACGGCAATAATGCCTGCAATAAGGAAAATATAGGCGATTAAGAGAAAGTCAGTCATCGTAATCCTGTTTGTTTTTAATTAACTATGATTGTTTTCGCTAGTTTTGCCAGCAGTTAGGTAGTGAATGCAATAAAAATACGAATTTAGTCAGAAAAATGACAACAAGGCATGGTGTTTAGTAAAAGCGCTTAAGACAAAATAAGTGGGGAAATCGTCGTTTTTTTCTTAAAAACCGCTTGCGTAGCGCTTAGGTAGGTATATACTCGCAACACTTTAAATAGGAGCAAAAAATGAGCAAAAAGAAACAACGTACACAAGGCCAAGTTGATACTGGTCGTGGTGTAATTAACGATAATGTGTACGCCGCAATGGTTACATCTAAGCTGTTCACCGCAAAAGTAGAGAAACCTAAAAAAGGTAAAGGTGCATATCAACGTAAGGCAAAGCATGCAGGACGAGAGTCCTATTTAATCGCTGCTTAATTAAGTTGTGATCAAATAGGATTTTTGTGAAAAGCAAACACTGAGTGTTTGCTTTTTTTTATGACTAAAATTCTTGTTAAGAATAATTTTCACTCAATTTTTATAGAAATTTTTACTTGAAAACTAATTTATTCGTTATATACCCATAATCGACACAATCATTATTTTCACCTACCCTCACACAATTGTTGCTTGTTTTTTATACAGGCCAGGAGTGCCGCGCTTTCCGTGGTTAAATTATTGTTAATTTTATGTTCATTTTCACTCGGTAAAATCATCCTCGTTTTTGCTTTTTGATAAAAATAATTAATTCTTTTTTAGTGGTTTTAACTGGGCTTAGCATCAAAAAGTGTGTTTATTTTACCCTTTATAGGTAAATGTAAGCTTGACGTAATAGCGCTTTGTGTTACTTTAAAGTTGGATTTGTAAAATAAATGTTATTAAAACTTTGGGCGGAGGGAGCGAATGAGCTCGCATAAATTAATAAAAAATGCCTTTAAACTGAGTGCGCTGTCACTAGGTTTATACGGCTTTACAGCACAGGCTGCGATTGATTGCAGCAACTTAGAAGTGTGGCAACAAGGGCAAACACATGTTGGTGGTGATCAGGTTCAGGCACAAGGTAGCGCTTATGAAGCTAAGTGGTGGACGCAAACCAACCCTGTGGAGACTTCTGGTGTCGATCAAGAATGGCGTTTATTGGGTGTCTGTGACAGCGTTGTCAATGAGAATCAAGCGCCTCAAATTAGCAGCTTAACACCCGCAGAGGGTTCTTTATTTACCACTAGTGACAGCGTTGTCATAAGTGCTGTCGCTACTGATCCTGATGGTAGCGTGGCAAGTGTAGAGTTTTTTGTTGATGGAACATCGCTGGGTGTTGTGACAAGCACACCTTACTCAGCGAGCTGGCAAGCAACGCAAGGCAGCCATGTGATTAGTGCGGTCGCAACGGATGATTTAGGGCTAACCTCTACAGCGGTTGCACACTCAGTGAGTGTGTCTGATGACGTTGAGCCGGTTAACCAAGCGCCAGTGGCAAGCATTGAATTTAGCTCACTGCCATCACAAGTAATGGTGGGTGACAGTGTGGTGTTTGCGCTTTCTGGCACTGATAGCGATGGCCAAGTAACCGCATTATCGTTAACTGAAAACAGCACTGAAGTTCATCAAGCAAGTGCTGCTTCTTCAAGTTACAGTTGGCAGGCTCCAGCACTTGGGCAATTTTCATTTACCTTAACAGTGACCGATAACGAAGGCGCGACGGATACACAAAGCAAAGTTGTTAATGTTGTTGAAGCAACAGAACCCGGTACAGATTGTAAACCACAAGGCTTATACCAAACACCGGGTGTCAATACCCCATACTGTAGCGTGTATGATGAAAATGGTCGCGAGAAAATGGGCGCCGATCATCCACGCCGAGTTATTGGTTATTTTACGAGTTGGCGAAATGGTGCCAACGGTCAGCCAAGTTACTTAGTTAACGATATTCCTTGGGACAAGATCACCCATATTAACTATGCCTTCGCGCATGTTGATGGCAATAACAAGGTCTCGATTGGTGATCCAAATGCTGCTGGCAACCCAGCGACAAACATGACTTGGCCGGGCGTTACAGGCGCTGAAATGGATCCAAGTTTTAGTTACACAGGTCACTTTAACTTACTCAATAAATTCAAAAAACAACACCCAGATGTAAAAACCTTAATCTCTGTAGGTGGCTGGGCTGAAACCGGTGGTTATTTTGGTGAAGACGGTACTCGCGTAAATAGCGGTGGTTTCTACACGATGACAACCAATGCCGATGGCTCTGTGAACCAAGCGGGAATTGATGCTTTTGCGAAAAGCGCGGTTGAGTTTATTGAAACCTACGGTTTTGATGGTGTCGATATTGATTACGAATACCCATCGTCAATGAATGACTCAGGCCACCCTGATGATTTTCCTATCTCTAATGCACGTCGCGCAGGTCTTAACGCCTCGTATCGTGTATTGATGCAAAAACTACGTGAAGAACTTGATATTGCAGGTGAAAAGGCTGGTAAGCATTACTTGCTAACGATTGCTTCGCCATCTTCGGGTTACTTATTACGTGGTATGGAAACATTCCAAAGCGTGAAGTATCTCGATTACGTTAACATTATGTCTTATGACTTACATGGTGCATGGAATTCACATGTAGGCCATAACGCAGCCTTGTTTGATACCGGTCTTGATTCTGAATTAGCGCAATGGGGCGTTTATACCACCGCTGAGTTTGAAGGTATTGGCTACTTAAATACGGATTGGGCTGTGCGTTACTTCCGCGGCGCGGTCTCTGCAGGTCGAATCAATATTGGTATTCCATATTACACCCGTGGCTTTAAAGATGTGTCGGGCGGTACTAATGGTTTATGGGGCCAAGCAGCGCTGCCAGATCAATCAAAATGTGCGAAAGGGACTGGCGTTGGTGAGAAAAACCAATGCGGTAATGGCGCACTTGGCATTGATAACCTATGGCACGATAAGAACGATGTTGGTGAAGAAATGCCAGCAGGTTCGAACCCACTATGGCATGCGAAAAATCTCGAAAATGGCATTAACCCTTCTTACCTTGAAATCTATGGCCTAACGCCAGAAACCGATGCAGATGATGTATTAACCGGAACTTACACACGTTTCTACGATGATGTAGCTGTTGCTCCATGGCTTTGGAATGCAGAGAAAAAGGTATTCTTATCAATTGAAGATGAGCAATCAATGGCAACCAAAGTTGATTATGTTATCAACAATGGCCTTGGTGGCATCATGTTCTGGGAGCTTGCTGGTGACTATGATTATGACTCAGCGAAAGGTGAGTATTTCATGGGCTCAAGCTTAACCACACTTGCTTACGATAAATTTAACCAAAGTGGTGTGGCTTACAACACTCATCAAGGTAATGTCGATTTCACCATGCCAAGCGAAGCTGTTGACGTAAGCTTTACAGTGAAAGACTTCCCAATTGGTGATGATAACTATCCAATTTCACCTACATTCGCATTCACCAATAACTCAGATATCGATTTAAGCGGCGCGAAAATCAGCTTTGATGTGCCCGTTTCTACCTCGGCAATTTTCAAATCGAATTGGAATGCACAAGAAAAGCTCGGCATGGCAGTTGAAGCGAATGGCTCTAATGCGGCTGGCGATAATATCGGTGGCTTTGAAAATGAGTTCCATCGTTTTTCAATCACCTTAGTGAATGAGTGGGGCGGTATCGAAAAGTCATTTAACACTGGTGAAACCGTTGAGGCGCAAGTTATGTACTACATGCCAATTACGGGGCCATCTAACTTCACGATTGAGAAAAATGGTAAAACCTACGCCTTTAAATTTGAATACCCAATGCTACCAGATGGCACAGCTGGCAGTGGTGATACGGGCGGTGACACCGGTGGTGATACGGGTGGCGAGGGAAGCTGTAATGGTGTTGATGTAGCAAGCATCCCTGTGTATCCAAATTGGCCGCAAACTGACTGGGCTGGTAACCCAAGCCATGCTGTTGGCGGCGACCTAATGAATCACAACAACGTGATTTACGAAGCAAAGTGGTGGACGAGCACAGAGCCAGGCACATCTGCTGACTGGACGGTGAGTTGCACGCTTTAACCAACTAAGCGGAGCAAGGACTTTGCTCCGCATTTCTACAGCGAGAACAACAATGAAAGTAATGAAATCAAAGGCATTGTCTTTATCAGCAGTGGCAACCAGCATGCTGCTTGCCTGTGCATCAAGCCATGTGAATGCCCACGGATTCTTAGAAAGCCCGAAGGCACGCCAAGCATTTTGTAATGCTGATGGCGGGTACTGGTGGCCTGCTGATGGCACTGGGATCCCTAACCTCGCTTGCCGAGCAGCATTTGTTGAAGCAGGACATGTGCAGTTTGTGCAAGACATTGAATACTCGGCAAATACGGTTAACTACACTGAGCTTGAAGCAGTAAAACAAAGTGTACCTGATGGCCGATTATGTGCCGCAGGCGACCCAGAAAAACGCGGTATGGATTTACCTTCAGCGCATTGGCAACGCAGTGAGGTTATTCCTAATGCAAATGGCGATATTTTAGTGCGATTTTTAGCGAGTACGCCGCATAACCCGAGTTTTTGGCAGTTTTATTTAACAAAACCGGGCTTTGATAGTGCGACTCAAGTGCTTACTTGGGACGATCTAGAGCTTGTTGAAGAGTACGGCAATCTTGGTTTTAGCATTGATGCTAACAACGACCGTTACTATGAAATGAGCGTGTCTATTCCACAAGGGCGCAGTGGCGATGCCATTTTATACACGCGTTGGCAACGAGATGATGCCGGCGGCGAAGGCTTCTACAACTGTAGCGATATTAATATTGTCAGCGATGCGACCCCGACAGAGCCAACCGATTGGGCAGCAATTAGCTACTTTGTTCGTCAAGGACAAGACGCTGAGGTTGGCGGTAGTGTGTCGGCTCGGTTATTTGATGAAAATGGCCAAGAGTTACTTACTCAACAAATGCAGATCACAGCTGATAATCAAGCTAATTGGCAGGCTGAATTTGCAGCGTTGTTAAACCTTAATTACGCGCACTTAGTTAATATTGGCGTGCAAAATAGCACCGGAGATATTGCCTTTGATGCGTCTGATTTAATGACTAATCAGGTCTTTACAACGAATGCAAACTACAGCTTTGCACTAAGCGTACAAGCGGCTCCTGACAATACCGCGCCAATTATTCATCAACCAGATGACCTTCAAGTTGAAGAAGAAAGCAGCACCGCGATACACCTACATGCCTTTGATGATCAACAAAGCACATTAACTTATAGCTGGGATGTACCTGAACCACTGAGCTTTACGGGCAGCGATGCCAACATCACGCTAAATGCCCCCGCTGTAGATGCTGATACAAGCTACACCGTAAGTGTATCGGTGTCAGATGGCGAGCTCACAAGCCAAGTTAGTTTTACCGTGACTGTGCTTAATAGCACTGTGGTCGACCCTGATCCAGTTGATCCGAGCGTGCCTGCTTGGAATAGCACAAGCCAATACAACACGGGCGATAAAGTGAGTTTTAACGGCGGAGTTTACAGTGCGAAATGGTGGAACCAAGGCGCACAACCAGACAGTAGTGATGCATGGCAGCTTGAATCTGGCAGTGTATCAATCGAATGGAACAGCGGCAAAGCCTATCAAGGCGGCGACGAAGTAACCTATCAAGGACAGCGCTATCGAGCGCAGTGGTGGACCCAAGGAGATGTACCGGGTGCCAGCCAAGTATGGAAAGAAATCTAAAGTTTTGTAGTTCAAACTTTATCAATAACAGCGTAACGCTATATAAAAATAGATAAGAGAGAATCATGAATATAAAACAATTAAGCGCAGCCATTGGTGTTGCACTCTTTGCAAGTGCAGCGAATGCGGCACCATCAACACCAACCATTATTTGGGAGCCACAAGAATACTCATTTGTTGAGGTTGATCTTGAAGGTACAGGTTCATATAAGAGCTTGGTGAACCGTGTTGATGAAGTCACTATCAGCATTGAATGGAACGCATGGAGTGGTGACGGCGGCGACAGCTACAAAGTGTATTTCGATGATATGCTGGTTAATGAAGGCTCGCTGGCAGCAGGCACTAAAAGTGGTGTTATTAGCTTCCCGTATGATAAAGCAGGTCGTCACACATTATATGTAGAACTATGTGAAGGCGGTACCACCTGTGCTCGCAGTGAAGGTAAGCCAATTGTTATTGCCGATACAGATGGCGGCCACTTAGCGCCATTGCCGATGGATTATGATCCAAATAACCAAGATATTGGCACCAAAGACGGCCTAGTAACAGGCGCCTACTTTGTTGAATGGGGTATTTATGGTCGTGACTATGATGTAACCAATATTCCAGCGCAAAACCTCAGTCATATCTTGTATGGTTTTATTCCAATTTGTGGACCGAATGACTCGTTAACGGGCGGCCCTAAAAACGCGCTAAATACTGCTTGTGCGGGTTCTCAAGATTTTGAAGTGGTGATCCACGACCCATGGGCTGCGATTCAAAAAGCGCTACCAGGTGTTGATAGTAATGACCCAATTCGTGGTACGTATTCGCAGTTAATGGCGTTAAAGCAACGTTATCCTGATCTGAAAATTTTACCATCGGTGGGTGGTTGGACTTTATCAGACCCATTTGCCTACTTTACCGATAAAGCCAATCGCGACACGTTTGTGGCATCAATGGAAGAGTTTTTAAGAACCTGGAAGTTCTACGATGGTGTTGATATTGACTGGGAATACCCTGGTGGTCAGGGTGCTAATCCAAACTTAGGCGACCCAGTTGCTGACGGCCCTGCATACGTTGCGCTAATGCAAGAGCTGCGCGCGATGCTCGATAAGCTTGAAGCAGAGACAGGTCGTGAGTATGAGTTAACATCAGCGATTGGTGCAGGTTACGACAAAATTGAAGATGTCGACTACTCACAAGCTCAGCAATATATGGATTACATTTTCTTAATGAGCTACGACTACTATGGTGCATGGAGCAATGTAACTGGCCATCAGGCTGCGCTTTATTGTTCATCGCATTTCCGTGTTGGTCAGTGTGATGGCACGGGTGTTGATGAAGAAGGCGTTCCATATAAAGGCCCTGCTTATACAACTGATAATGCAGTGCAAAATCTACTTGCGCAAAACGTACCATCGAAAAAAATCGTGGTAGGTGCTGCTATGTATGGCCGTGGCTGGGAAGGTGTTTATCCAGAAAACGCGACTATCGCTGATAACCCTATGACAGCACCGGGCAACGGCAAACTTAAAGGCACTACAGCGCAAGGTGTATGGGAAGACGGTGTAATCGATTATAAAGGCATCAAAACTTACATGTTGGGCGCTGCAGAAAATGGCATCAATGGGTTTGAAACAGGTTATGACGAACAAGCCGAAGCCGCTTATGTATGGAACCGTAGCAACGGTAAATTAATTACATACGATAACCGTCGTTCTGTTTTGGCAAAAGGTGCTTATGTTAATCAATATAATCTAGGTGGTCTGTTTGCATGGGAAATTGACGCTGATAATGGCGATATTCTTAATGCCATGCACGAGGCACTTGGTGGTACCGTCACTGAGCCTAGCAATAGAGCGCCAGTGCTATCTGTATCAAGTGCAGTATCTGTTAATGCGGGCGAAAGTGTATCTGTTAGTGCATCGGCAACTGACGCAGATAACGATCCACTAAGCTTTAGCTGGACAGCTGACAGTGCGTTAACAGTAACTGGTGAAAATTCAAATACCCTTGTAATCACAGCGCCATCAGTGACTGCTGATACGCAATACACGGTTGCTGTGAGTGTGAGCGATGGCGAGGCAAGTGTAAGCCGTAACGTTACAGTAAATGTAGTAGCACCAACGACAGGCGAGAATCAAGCACCAGTCGTTGCGGCAATTACTGATAAAACAGTGGCAGAAGATGCGAGTGTGGACGTGGCTGTTTCGGCATCTGATGCTGATGGCGATGCGCTTTCATACAACTGGAGTGTGCCAGCAGGCTTAACGCTAGTGGGCTCAGGTGCTGATGTGAGTTTACAAGCGGGCAGCGTTGATGCAGATACTAGTTATGTTGTGTCGGTTTCGGTAAGTGATGGCCAAACAGCAACAGCAGTGAGCTTTAATGTCACCGTGACAGACTCGGGTACAACAACTCCGCCAGATGGTGAAACGACATGGGATGCAGCGGCTATCTATGTAGGTGGTGATACGGTAATTTATAACGGCCTAGAGTACACCGCTAAATGGTGGACACAAGGCGAGCGCCCTGATTTAGGCGGCCCATGGGAAGCAACTTCACAACCAACCGACGGTAATGGTGATGTTGTATGGCAAGCTGCGGGTATCTATAACGGTGGCGACCAAGTTACTCACCAAGGTAATAAATACGAAGCGAAATGGTGGACTCAAGGAGACGAGCCAGGTGTCGCGGATGTATGGAAAGCACTTTAAGTGCAATAACCACATTTAATGCCCATCATTAAAATGTGATTTCCCTTCAAAGCAGCCGTATGGCTGCTTTTTTGTGGGGGAAATAAGAAAGAGTAAAGTTAGCGAGGGGAAAGGGGAAAGAAGCTGTCAGCTTTCAGCTTTCAGCGGTCAGACGACCTGTGGGGTTGGTTAGGTCGAGTATTCATCTTAGCGATTTAAGTCTTGTAGGAGGTACTTTAGTGGCGAATAGAACCCAACATAGTCCATGTAAACCTTTTCAAATTTCCTATCTTCAGGCGCGCGAAACAAGTTTCACGCTTACGAATGAAAACATTAGGCTCTAGGTTCTAGGTTCTAGGACGCGATGTAAAATCGCTGCCACAGACTCGTACCTCGCACCTCGAATCTCGTACCTCGCAACTTTACTCTTTCCCCTTGAAACTCGCTAACTTAAGACATTTCCCGGCTAAAGCCAGTCCTACGGGGGAAACATCAGGCGCTAGGTTCTGGGTTCTAGGACGCGATGTAAAATCGCTGCCACAGACTCGTACCTCGCACCTCGTACCTCGCACCTCGTACCTCGCACCTCGCACCTCGCACCTCGAATCTCGTACCTCGTAACTTTACTCTTTCCCCTTGAAACTCGCTAACTTATGATTTCCCACTTCACACATTGGTCTTTCAGACATTATCAACCATACTTGAATAATATGATCTGTAAGTATTTAAACTAAGGTGGCTTAATGGGGTTAAAAGCGCTGTTTTTACTTGTTGTTGCTGTATTGAGTAACTCGGCTTTTAGCTGCGATAAAACCCTAAAAGTGGGGATTAGTCAGCAGTGGGCACCTTATGCTTTTAAGCAAAATGGCAAGCTCACTGGAATTGATATTGATGTGGTTAATTTAGTGCTAAAAGAAGCAGGATTTTGCGCTAAATATGTTGTTATGCCTTCATCTAAACGGGGCTTTGCAGAGCTTAAGCACGGTAAAGTCGATTTACTACCGGCAGCAAGCTATAGCACTGAGCGTGACTCTTTTAGTTTCTTTTCAGAGCCTTACCGTAATGAAGTGATGCGTTTGTTTTGGTACCCGCATGGCCGCTTAGAGTCTCTAGACTTACAAGGACTGCTCGAACATCAGCAAGTTATTTTAACTAATAGTGGTAGTTATTTTGGCCCTGACTTTACTCATTTAAAAGAAGACGCAAAATATAAAGAACAACTCGTTACTGTGTCATCTTTGCGTCAGCGCCTCGCTATGCTAGTTGCTAGGCGGGTCGATTTTTTTGTTGATGATGAACTAGCTGGTTTATATTTAATTCAAAAAAATAATCAGCAGGGTATCGAGCTGCATCCGTATATTGTCAATAATGACAGTGTTTATTTTATGCTGAGTGAAACAACCCTGTTAGCAGAAGACAGAGCGGCTATTAACTCAGCAATTTTAAACAACCAGCAAGCGATAACTGAGATCATCGCTCGCTATGTTAAGCACTAAACTCTCCCAAACACTAAATTATCCTAAACGAGTTACGCGCAGTTTAATGCGTCCCGCATTCGCCCCATAAAAACGGTTTAGATCGTTAGCAAAAGGGCAAAATTCGCCTGATTTAGCAATACGAATATCGGCACCTTCAGCAATTTCAAACAAATGATCGTCGTTGTTATCGATAGCGCCAATCAACGCAAACCATTGTGCGTGGGGTAAACGTCTAAACGGTTCAAGCGCGGCCATCGGGATTTCTTTCACCCCAAGTTGGATATTGTCACGGTGCCAGCCGGCAGGGCCACAACTAATGCCGTCGTCATACCAAGTTTGCTCTGGATAAGGCGTAAATCGGTAAGTACCACCTTGCTCTAACATTAAGCCTGTGTGGTTGTATTTTTCAGCGCCATAAACAAACACATCTTTACTTTCGTCTATGCTCAGCACCGTCATATTTTGTTTATCAAGCGCAATATGCGGGCTTAAACCCTTAAAGCTTAAGCGAGTTTCGTCATTATAAAGTACGTCGTAGTGAAGGCTCTTTAACGATTCAGGGCGATAGCTCGTTAAACGATTAATACGCTCTGCTACTGTGTAATGAATAGTTGGCGCGAGCTTGCTTTGTTCGTTATCAACCAATACACAGCATTCGCGATCTACCAGTTTAAACAAAGGGTTAAACCAAAAATAGTTTTGCTGATGGCTTAGTGCCAATGGATCTGGTGTAACGGTGACATCATCTTGAGCAATGAGGTTACGATGCTCTTCTGGGAGCAAGGTGTTGTAATTGATATCCGCACTGGTAAGTAAGTTTAGTGCGACGGTTTGTTCAATCAGCCACTCAATCGCATAGCGTAGGCAAATGTCGGCTAAACCATCACGATAATAACCGCCACCCACATCTGAATGAGCGCCCGCAAACCAGATCTCTTGTACATGCGGCGCACTATTAATAAGTGTAGGTTCAAATGCACGGCGCTTTTCATCAAGTGCCACGCAATGAAGGGCTGCTTTTATATTGCTTGCAAGTGTGTAGTTTTCAAAAATAACGTGCTCAGCACCGCGGGTTGCTTTTGTTACCTTTGAAAAACCAATTGATGCAACAGTATCAAATACACATAAGTAAACATCATCACTAATAAATGGCTCTAAACATTTGGCAAAGCGCCTAGCAAGGGCAGCACCGCGGCTAAAACCAGTTAGTAGTACTTTATCACCCACAGTGTAGTAGCTTTTAAAGTCGCTCATAGCACGGTTTAAAATGCTAGCTACATCATCACCTCTTGGTGCAAGGGCTTGATTGAATAAACGTCGAAAGCGGCTACCTTGGGTGCCTATACCCTGATAATAAAAGCTAAGTTGGGTTGGAAATGGTGTTTCGGGTTCGCTATTGAGTGCGCCACCAAAAAGTAAATGAAGTTTAAGAATATTAGAAATACTGGCGTCTTCTTTGAAGTGTGCAGCGCTGAATTGTTCTGCATCACGAGGCTCGCTGCCTGTGCCATCAAAGTTGAAAATCAGCGTTTTAGCGGTCATAGCGTCATTCCTTTAGTGGTTTGTATAAACATACTCCCACTTTATGAAAATTAGAAGACAAATATGCGGCGCTTTAATGAAAAATGGGCTTTGATTTTAAAGCCCATTTATTTGCTATTTATAAAATTAGCCGACTCTGGCTACGGTATGCTTTTGTAAAATTTCTAACAAAATTTCGTAGTCTTTTTCGATTTCGAGTAGCTTAAGTTGAATATCTTTTAGCGTATTGCCCTTACTTGCGGCCAGTACCTCTAGTTCAGTAAAGTGCAGGTGCAATTTGGCTGCGCCCACATCGCCGCAGGTCCCTTTAAGCGCATGGCTGGTGGTTGCAATCGCATGGTAGTCTTTGTCTTTGATTGCTTGTGTTAGCAGCGTTATTTTTTTATGTGAGCTTTCTAAAAACATCTTACTCACTTTGTTTAATAGCACCTCGTTATTCATCAAACGACCGAGGGCTGCTTCGCGATTCCAATGCTGTTTTTCTTCATCGATTAATTCTTCTTGCAGTATAGCGGGCGACTGATTTACCTCAGGCACAGCAATCGTTTTTGGCGCTGTATGATGTTTGGGGTACGTTGATGCAACCCATTTCGCCGTAGTGGTAATCAATTTATCTGCACTGATAGGTTTTGTGATGTAATCGCTCATACCTGCATTTAAGCACTTTTTACGCTCACCGAGCATGGCATTGGCTGTCATGGCAATAATAGGAATGTCGCTATGGTACTCTCCACCAGCCCCTTTGCGTATTTGTGCTGCTGCATCATAGCCATTTAACACGGGCATTTGGCAGTCCATTAACACGCAGTTAAATGGGTCGTTTTCAGGTGCACTGGCCAATATTTCAATGGCTTGCTGACCATTCGACGCCATTTCAAAGCGCAGTGCCAAGCTCATTAATGTGCCTTTGGCAACTGCAGCATTTATATCGTTATCATCAACGATCAGGATTTTTGCTCCAGCAATATCAACATCTATGTGAATTTGCGTATCAGTCTCGCGACGAAGTGGTGTTGTGTCTTGAGCAGGCTGCTCTTTTATGAGTCGTTCATCAGCTAGTTTAAGTAAAAACTCAGAGATAAGCACAGGTTTAGATAAGCGCATAAAGGTGCAGAATTTAGCTTGCGGTGGTGGTTCGGTTGGGTTTATAAGCACCACTAATTTAAAGGGCAGGCTATGGTCATAGGTATTTTCACTAAAGCTATCAAGTTTTGCGAGTAACGGATTGCCAGGCTCTAAAATTAGCGTATCAAAGGGCATGTTATCGCTTACCTCAAAGCTTTCTAGGTCAACATTCGTGAGCTGTCCACCGCAATGAGAGATTAGTTTTGTTAGGCTTCTTTCAAGCTCAGGTTGTTTGACCGACACAGCAAAAACGCTGTCTTTTAAGCGGCTGCTTGGTTGGCGTTTTTCTACATTTTGGCTGTCTAACTGAATGGTAAATGTGAAAGTACTCCCTTTACCTTCGGTTGATTCAAAGGAAATTTGCCCATTTAACAAACTAGCTAGCTGCTTACAAATTGATAAACCGAGCCCTGTGCCTCCGTATTGTGCGGCCACACTGTTATCGGCTTGGGTGAAAGCACTAAACAATTTATTTTGATTTTCAGGCGCAATACCAATTCCGGTATCTTGAATTGTGCAGCATAGCTCAACGTTATCATCGCTAAGTCGTTTGCTTGTGGCGGTAAATTTTATAAAGCCCGTTTTAGTAAATTTAATTGCGTTATTAATTAAATTGGTAATCACTTGTGAGTAGCGATGAGGGTCTGTAACAATCGAGCTGTACTCAACATCGGCAATATCTAAAATAAATTCAAGGTTTTTCTCTTGTGCTTTAACAGCCATGCTGCCACTTAAGCTTTCAAAAAACTTAATAGGGTTAAACGCTTTTTTGTCCAAGTCGAGTTTGCCAGCCTCAATTTTTGATAAATCAAGAATGTCGTTAATAAGTAAGTTCAAGCTATTAACGCTTACCTCTGTCATTTCTAAATAATGCTGTTGTTGATTACTTAGTGACTCTCGTTTTATTAAATTGAGTGTGCCAATAACACCGTTTAATGGTGTTCGCATCTCATGACTGATATTTGATATAAAAGCGCTTTTAACTTGGCTGGCTTTTTCTAGCTGGGCAGTTCTTTGTGCGACTTTAATTTCGAGTTCGTTATTTATTTGCTTAATTTTGTCGCTCGCTTGCTTTTCAACGGTAGTGTCGCGAATGAGGATGGCTGTGCCGTTGTGTTGATGATGTTCATCAAAAATAGCTGAAAAAGCGAGTGCTAAATGAGTCGTGTGTTGATTGCTTTGCTGATAGTCGACTTCAATTTCATGTTGCTTTCGTCGGCTTTTAACCTCGTTACATACCTCTTTAATGTTAATATTTGGAAATAGATTCAGTTTGTTTATATCTGCCCCTAAGACTTGTTCACGTTGAAAACCAAATAATTCAGTGGCTGCTTTATTCCAACTAGACACTAGGCCGATCTCACTTATTGCAATAATGGCATCTTTTGAGCCGCTAATAATGGCTGAAGATACCGCTCTTGCCTCGGCAAGCTCGCGGTTACGCTTTAAATTTCGATGCAAAAATCCAAGTACAAACATCAAAAAAGCAGATACGCCGAACAAAAATGCATAAGTGCTGATCCTTTGCTCGCGTTCCATCGCATTAATTTCAGAGTGAGGTAGCATAATGTGGGCATCTATAAACCCCGTTTCTAAATCTCCAGTAAATGGAATGCGCTTAGTTAACGCTTCGTATTGTTGTTTACCAGCAAAGTTAGAGCTAATACTGAGTATATTTTCTAAATAGGCAGGTTCAGACTTATACACTGAGTCCCAGCGTTTGTTTGGTGCTAAGTCACGGCTAAAGCGAAAGTCTTCATTAGGGTGAACTAAAAAGTAGCCTTCGCTGTCTGTTAGGATCAATGAGTTTGGTGCTTGTACCATCGCATTAAGAGATGCAAATAACTGAGATGTATTAATGTTTGCAATAATCAGCCCATAGCGCTGCATATTTTCATCAAAGATGGGTAAGGCAATACGTAGCATAGGTTTATAAGGATAATCGAGCTTTCCATATTCCCGGTTAAGTGTTATTGCTGATAAATACATATCACCCTGCGGTAATTGCGAACTTTGCTGGTAATAGTCACGGGCACTTTTATCCTGTAACTGATTATCTGCTTTTACAACTATGCCACCGGCAGCTCTGTCTACCCTGATCAGTTCTTGTCCTGCTCGTTGTGTACTGATGATACGTAATTGCTCGAATTCAGAATTTGATTGTAAAAATGCAACGAATATCGTTTCTAAACGTTTTTTCCATTGCTCTGAGGTAGTGTTATCAAGAGGGTCGTTACCACCATTTGCTGCAGCTCTGGCAAGTCCTGCTATAGGTGGAGTGGAATATAAAAACTGTAAATCGTTTTTATATTTATTTATTTTTTCATGGACTTGCACATCTACGGTAGCGCTTGATTCTCTCAGTCTTTCTGCAACGCTGTTTTTAATATTTTTATGAAGTTGTAGTTCGAAAAAGAAAATTGCTGAGCACATAATTGCGGCTATAAAAGCAATCGCTAATGGTATTAAAAAGCGTCCTTCAGAGGTTGTCGCTTTTTTCTGGTGTAATACTTCGTAATCCATGGTTTAGCCCTCCATACCGCAAACATGAGTCGGTAGTAAGGTTTGATTTAGCTTAAAAACTAAAACTGGGTTCAGCAAGTATGCAAACACAGCGGTTTCTCCCTTGATGCTTGGCTTGATATAGCGCTTTATCGGCACAGCGAATTAGTTCGTCAGTGTCGATGGCTTCATGCCCAGAAAATGTTGCGCTACCAATACTAATAGAGAGTACTCCAGAGGTTGCATGTGGGTGTTCAATATTTAGTTCACGGATGTTTGCCAACAGCTTGTGAGCAATAAATTGTGCCCCTTGAATATCGGTGTCTGGCAATACACATAAAAATTCTTCACCACCATAGCGAATAGTGGTATCAGTTGGGCGATTAACACTTTTTTTGATTTCATCAGCAACGCGTTTTAAACACTCGTCACCTTGTTGATGACCAAGAGAGTCGTTGTACTGTTTAAAGTAATCAATATCGAGCATTAATACCGAAAGAGCTTTATCGTTTCTGACTGCTAATCGAATGTTTTGATCAAGGGTATTTTGTAAAAATCGTCGGTTGTTTAAACCTGTTAGGCTGTCGTGCTCACAAAGACTTTTGAGTAAATCGGCTTGTTTTTTTAAGGTCAAATGCGCTTTTACGCGATTAAGTAATGTGACGCCATAAACCGGTTTTGATACAAAATCGACAGCGCCTGCTTGCCAGCAGCGATTTTGGTCATCTTGATCCATGATGGCGGTAATAAATATCACCGGAATATCTTTGTATTGGGAGTGTTTTTTTAATTGCTTGCAAACATCAAGGCCGCTCATGGTGCCAAGCATCACGTCAAGCAGTATTAAATCAGGCTTAACGGTCTCGCACAGGTGCAGTACGTTTTCACCGCAATCTGTTGTGTGGGTTTTATAGAAGGGTGAGAGCAAACTTTCTATTACGGTTGTATTAATTGGTTCATCATCAACAATTAGAATAACAGAATCTTTAAGCTTTAAATCTGTGCTACTAGCTACCGGTTGCAAACTATTCCCTCCAAGCGATGAATAAAGCATAGACTGGATTTTGGGATTTTCTACAACTTAAGAATTAAAAAGTTATTTTTTATATTGGCGCGTCTGGTGAGATAGGACTAGAGTTTTTTTATGTACTACTTGCAGAGGCGATGGATATGCTTTTTTCTCATCATGAAAATTCACACAACAAAGTGCTTGTAGTGGATGATGAGCCCACTAGTTTGATGATTATGGCAGAGTCGCTTAGCGACCTTGGTGAGATAGTTTGTTGCGATAATGGTGCTCAAGCAATTGAAAAAGCAACTTTCTTTCAGCCTGATGTTATTTTACTAGATATCGAAATGCCTGGTATGAATGGCTTTGAGGTATGTAAAAAGCTTAAAAACAACCCAAAAACAGCACAGAGCCATGTGATTTTTGTTACTTCTCACAATGAACAAATTTTTGAGTATCAAAGTTTTGCAAGCGGCGGGATTGATCTTATTCATAAGCCCGTTGATTTGAATATCTGCCGGCTCAGAGTACAAAACCAGTTAAAGCTTAAACACCAAGAAGCACAGATATTAGCTGCAAGAAATGATATTTCGACACTCGTTGCTCAAGTACCTGTGTATATATCTTACTGGTCAAATACCGAGGAAAACCTTTTCAGCAATGATGAAACCAGCCATTGGTTTTCAAAAAGCAGCGAGCAAATGTTAGGTTGTTTCGCCAAAGATGTATTACCTGATGAATTGTATGAGGCTTTTCATCGCTGCTTGACTGAGGGAATAGAGCAAGAAGTTTTAAATATTCAGTTGCCTAGCCCTCGCAATAAGATTGAATATGTTAGAGCGCAAATAAGTTTAAGAATAAAAGAGCGAGAAGTAGTAGGTGTTATTCTTACTCTTTCGGACATCACCTCAATTACCCATACAAAAAAACTGCTATCGAATGAGTCTGAACGTTTACGGGTTATGCTTAATTCTATTGGTGATGCCGTAATAGCCACGGACAACAACGCAATTATTAACTTTATGAACCCCATTGCTGAGCGATTAACAGGTTGGCTCGTTGAAGAGGCAAAAGGGCGCCATATTGAAGAGGTAATGAAGCTCGTTGATGCAACATCGAACAAAACACTCGTCAATCCTATATCTGTTGCTTTAAAAGAGCAGCGCATTGTTGCAATGGCGTTAAACAGTCAATTAACCGGGCTTGATGGGCGAGTTTATAGGGTCGAAGATTCAGCTGCGCCAATACGAGATATTGAAGGTAACATCATCGGCGGTATTATCGTGTTTCATGATGTCAGTGAATCAATCGCGATGGCCGTGAAAATGAGTCATTTAGCAAATCATGATTTACTAACCGATTTGCCTAATCGGGTGTTGTTACATGATAGAGTCACCCATGCATGTAAAGTTGCTCGTAGTATGAAGAAAAAAGTGGCTTTAATGCTGATTGATATTGACCACTTTAAGTACTTAAACGATACCCTAGGTCATCATCAAGGCGATTTAATTATTAAACATGTGGCTAAGCGCCTTGAGTCTCTCATCGATTTAAACACCACGTTAGCTAGAATTGGCGGTGATGAATTTGTGATTTTATTACCTGACGTGCAGAGCACCTCCGCGATAGATGCCATTGCCAGCGACATTATTAACACCATGAATGAGCCGTTTCGTATTGATAGCCAAGAGTATATTTTATCGGTCAGTGTGGGGGTGAGTGTTAACCCTGCTGACTCTACTCAAGCAGAAGAAATGATGACTCATGCAGATGCAGCCATGTACCGTGCGAAAGAGCAAGGGCGTAACCGTTTTTGCTATTACTCCGATGACTTAGAGTATCAATTTAAGCAGCGGCAAAGCGTTGAAAAGCTCTTAAGACATGCTATTGAGCAAGATAAGATTGAGGTGTTTTATCAGCCGAAACTAGCTCTCGCAACCCGGAAAATCATTGGTGTCGAAGCCTTAGTACGGCTTCGAGATAACGACAATAAACTTATTTCACCACTGGATTTTATACCCCTTGCAGAAGAAACAGGTCTCATTCATGCTTTGGGTCAGTCAGTGATTAAGCAAAGCTGTAAAGCGGCTAAAGAGTGGGCCGACAAAGGGCATAACATAAAGGTTGCCGTGAACATTGCAGCAAAACAATTTACCGATGGTAATTTTTGTAATCTCGTTGCTGATACGATTGAACAAGCGGGGCTTGCCAGTGAACTGTTAGAGCTTGAAGTAACCGAAAGCGCGTTGATGCATGATTTTGAAGAAATAAAAATCATGCTTAATAAACTCTCTGACTTGGGGTTAACCATTGCTATAGATGACTTTGGTACGGGCTATTCAAGTTTGTCTTACTTAAAACTCTTCCCCGTTGATGTACTCAAAATAGATCAATCTTTTGTGAGAGATATGCTCACTGATACGCAAAGCATGGACATTGTTAGAACCATCACCAGTTTAGCGCATACCTTGAATTTGCAAATTGTGGCTGAAGGTATTGAAGAAAAACAACACTTAAATAGTTTAATTGATTTAGGCTGTGAGCTTGGGCAAGGGTACTATTTTCATAAGCCCATGCCCAAAGAAGAGTTTGATAAGCTATTAGGTTAAGCCATGGTGTGGCTGTACAGGATTCCACAACCAATAAAGATAAGTGCAACACCGCCGATTGCTTCGGCTTTTTTGCCAACCCAGCCACTCATTACGTTACCAAGTAGCGCGCCGATGGTAACCATAATTGTGGTTGCTAGGCCTATCATGGCGGCTGCTAAGTAAATATTTACTTTCATGAAAGCTAGGCTAATACCGACTGTCATCGCATCTATACTGGTGCCAATAGCGGTTAGTAATGTGGCAATGAAAGAGCGCTTAGTGTTAGGTGAAACTTCTTCTTCATCGTCGTCATCTTCTTTACGACTCTCAAGCAACATATGGATGCCTAAACCCACTAACAACACAAAGGCAATCCAGTGATCAAACGCTTCAACGTAATCTGCACCGGCACTGCCAATTAGCCAGCCAACAATCGGTGCGATAGCTTCGATACAGCCAAACAATAAACCAAGCTTGATTGCACTCGGAACGCGAGGGTTTTTAAGCGTACTGCCTTTGGTGATTGAAGCTGCAAAAGCATCAGTCGACATAGCAAGCGATAAAACGCTTAGAGTAATAATATTCAATTTTTGCGCCCCACAAAAAGTGGGCATTATACGCGGCTGAGCCGTAAACAGATAGGTTAATTTACGGCTCAAATAGCTAAGGAGCTTAATAAGCGCTGTACTGATAATTATTCATTACAGTGCCATCTTTGGGTGCAAGTTTTGGCTCAAGTTTAATAAGCTCTTCATAAACATCAGGGACAAAAACTTTTAGACGCTGGGCACGACGAAAGTGGTTAGGCTCATATTGCTCAACAAGTTTTAATGCGCTTGGCATATAGTCTGCGAGGGTTTGTGTGTTATAGCTTTGCTCCAGTGCTTGGTCGAGAATATCAAGCCCAGGCTTAGAAAAATCATGCGTAACTGCAAGGCTCCTTAAAAACTCAACTGCTGCATTTGAATGCATGCTTGCATAAAAATACATATCGTTGTTTTGCATGTCTTTTAATGAAAAATCAAAGCCGTTGTCAGCTAATGTTTGCCATTGTTCTAACGCTAACTTAGTAAATACATAAAGATTTTCTGGTGCGGTTGGGTCGACTCTGTTTTGCCAAATAGGCGTCAGTTGTTGAGGGTTTTCTATTGTTGCTGCAAGCAACATATTTGTCTGGTGGGTACTGAGTTTTGCTGTTTGGGTAATCGTTGCAACAGTATTAAGGTCTTTTTCGACAATTGCTTCTTTAAAGGCTTGATACTGCGTTGAGGTTTGATATTTATAATCATTTAAATGCAAGAATTGCCAATTATGAACCTGCACTGGGTCGATTTCTTGAAGCGTATTGGGAGTTAGTAAGCCTTGTTGAGCTTCGAGCGTTTCTAATTCTTCGAGTGCTTGAGAGCGTGTTTTTATCGCTTCTAGTGAATTGATCCGCTGATCTATCGTTTCACACTCAGGAGTTATTTTTTTGGCTTGCTGTTTTTGTCTCTCATAGGCACTGAGAGCTTTTGATATTACAGAGTTATCTTTTTCTTTACGTTTAAATGCTTGGTTATTTGGGATTAGCTTTAAATCTTTGAACTGAGAAAAAGCATCATTAGCAACTTGGTCGCCAACAAATAAAAGGCTACTCGGTAAGAATGAAGATTTAAGCATCAGTAGCCTATCGTTCGGTGTGTCGCGCACAAGCTCGCCGTGAGCCCGATAACCTTTATTTTTTAGATAACTTATTGTTTCTAAGTGTTTGTTCTCTAGTGGCTGTACTTCGCTATTTGAGCTGCCCTTTAGGTTTACAATGGCTATATCCATAGCAGTAAATACATTTGGCTGATTAGTGGGCTCAATACCTCGTTCACTTAACAACTTTAAAATTGGTACGTTAAATTCACTCACAGCCACATCAGCAAGGTTTAAATACAGTTGTTCATCCATAAAGTCATCACTCATTGCTGTAGGCGAGCCGTTTAGCTGTGCTGTTTGAGAGATCAGTGCTGTTAAATAATCATTAGGTAAGTTGCTTTTTAAAGCCACAGCGATATCGTTAACAGTAAACTCTTTGCTGGATATTGCGTTTTCAAACTCAGTCAAACTAAGCGTATTAGCATTAGCAAGAAACAAAATAGAGGGTGAAATGAGCCGTGATGGACCGATTTTAAATGGTGTTTTTAAATAGGTATTAAAATCATCGTTGTTATCTAATAGTTTGTACAATGCTGTTTTGTTTGCTTGCTCAGGTAATGGAACATTAAACATCATTGAACCTGTATTTTGGCTAAGGGGTCCATTAATTGCCGTTAGTTGATTGATTGTATCTGCATCAAAATAATCAATGACCTCAAGCCCTTGCCAGCTTTTTAATATGTTAACTGATGAGGCATATTGAAATTGCTGTTCTGCATTCTCTTTGATGGCGTTAATAACTAAGTTATTAAATGAACGGTAAGATATTTTCACAAGTTCCGAATAACTTAAAATATCTTCAAGAGAGTCGCCGTCTTTTAATGCTTGTTTAATCGCTGCCTCTATTTGACTGTGATCAGCTGCAACTTGAGTGGCTTTTAAACTTTGTTGCTTACACTGGCGTTTGGCTAGCTTGAGTTTAGCCAGCTCCAATGCTTTACTATTTGGCTGGCTTAATGGTTCAAATAAACTCGTAGCGTTATTTTGTTCAGCGACAGTAGCAGTAGATGTTGAGACTTCATTGCTTATCGCTTCAATGGGAGTGGGGTTATCTAATATCAGGTAGGTACCAAAGGCACAAAACCCTGCAAAAACGGTTAGCGAAATACCTTTTTTCATATTCAATCCATGGATTTATCTTGCCTGAAGTGTATGTCTTTATAGTTTAATGTCAATGACTTGGGGACGAAGTGCACAAGTAGCCGACAAACAACTAATTTGTCGGCTTTATGCCGTAGCTTAATGCAGTTTCATTTTTGGCCTAACAACGCGTAGTACTTTTTCGCTGATCCACAGTGCAAAGGTTTTTGCACTGCCATGAATGGCACGTTGATGCATACGATAGAGCGAAATATACATAAATCGCGCTATTTTACCCTCTATAAAAAAGCTATTGCTGGTTAGGTTGCCCATTAAACTGCCTACCGTGCTGTAGCGTGACAAGTTAACTAAAGAGCCATGATCACTGTAGGTAAAAGCACTGAGTGGCTGGTCTTTGAGTGTAGCTATAAGGTTTTTTTCAACACATTGCGCCATTTGATGGGCCGATTGCGCTCTGGGTGGCACTTGTGTGCCATCTTCTTGAGTAAATGCACAGCAATCACCAATCACAAAAATGTCGTCGTTAACGCTACTTTGCAGATATTGGTTCACCTTAATTTGGTTATTGCGGGTAAGTTCAAAGATACCAATGTCTTTAATGAAATCAGGTGCTTTTACACCCGCAGCCCAAACCATAATGTCGGCTTTGATATGTTCATCGTTTTTGGTGATAAAGCTGTTTTCTGTGGCCTCTTTTACTTGCGTTCCTTCGCGCACTGTTACCCCTAATTTAACCAGTTCACGCTTAGCTGAGTTTGCAATGCGCTCTGGTAACGCGGGTAAAATTCGCGGTCCTGCTTCAATTAAATCAATATGTAAGCGTTTAGCGGTCATTTTATTCAGGCCATACATTTTTAGCATGTCTGATACATG
The DNA here is from genome assembly GCF_001399985.1 of Pseudoalteromonas sp. P1-8. Taxonomy (NCBI): domain Bacteria; kingdom Pseudomonadati; phylum Pseudomonadota; class Gammaproteobacteria; order Alteromonadales; family Pseudoalteromonadaceae; genus Pseudoalteromonas; species Pseudoalteromonas sp. P1-8. Next base: position 68,966 of record NZ_LJSO01000012.1, on the reverse strand, counting down.
ATAAAGCTCTGCTGACAGCTCGACCCCAGTTGCACCACCCCCCACTATGGCAATGGTTAAGGAGTGCTGTGGGTCATCATCTTGATGTAAGCGGGTGAAGTTATCGAGTAGAGCATGCTGAAAGCGCTCAGCTTGCTGGTTTGAATCAAGGTAAAAACAGTGCTTGTTAACACCTGGGGTATTAAAGTCGTTACTAACACTGCCAATGGCAAGTACGAGGTAGTCATAACTGACTTGGCGCTCAGGTAAAATACGGTGGCCAAGCTCGTCTTTTAACTCACTTAAAGTGATGGTTTTGTTGGTTTGATCTAAGTGGCAAAAGCTGCCAAGCTGAAAATTATAATGATGTTTTGCTGCATGAGCTGAGTATACAACGCCATCTAAATCGGCATCAATCGACCCCGTCGCTACTTCATGAAGTAACGGCTTCCAAATATGGCTGCGGTTTTTATCGATTAAAAGTATCTCTGCTTGGCGTTTTTTCCCGAGTTTGTGTCCTAATTGTGTTGCTAGTTCTAAGCCACCAGCGCCACCACCGACTATCACGATTTTAGGAGGTTGGTTAATCATTACGTTGCCCTCAAAAGTATAATACCTAAACACTCCTGAGAAAAAGCGCTTAGGTATTGTAAGTCCATCCATCAATACCCCATGGCAACGCGTCCATTGTGCGCCTTTTTACTGGTTTTGTCAGTACCCGATAAGAACAATATAGTGCGCTTAGTTATATCAACGGCCTTGGGAGATTGAGTTAAACAGGTTAACATGGCTAATTCGCAGTAAGAGACCTATCATTACCTGAAAAGGGAAATGACAGTGAGGGATCAGGATGACTACACCACTACACACTTCGTTGAATCAATACTTTGGCTTTAATGAGTTTCGCCAAGGTCAGCAACAAACCATTGAGCAGTTATTAAATCAGCAATCGTCGTTGGCAATTTTTCCAACTGGCTCGGGTAAATCTTTGTGCTATCAATTAACTGCAATGCACCTAGCTAATTTGACCTTAGTGGTTTCGCCATTATTGGCGCTGATGAAAGACCAGATCAGCTTTTTAAATAGCAAAGGTATTTACGCGGCAAGCCTTGATTCAAGCCAAACCAGTGAGCAAAGTCATACGGTAATGAGTGATGTGCGAGCAGGAAAGGTGAAAATTTTAATGGTCTCAGTTGAGCGTTTTAAAAATGAGCGCTTTCGTGAATTTATTAAACAAGTGCCTATTTCGATGCTGGTGGTTGATGAAGCGCACTGTATATCTGAATGGGGTCACAATTTTAGGCCTGATTACCTAAAACTGCCGCGCTATCGTGAAGAACTTAATATTCCACTGGTATTACTTCTCACTGCTACAGCGACTAAAAAAGTAAAGCGCGATATGTGTGAGCGTTTTGCTATTGCCCCAGAATGTGTGGTGCAAACTGGCTTTTACCGAAGCAACCTCGACTTATCAGTGCTCAGTGTTGCAAGCCAAGAAAAACCTCAGCAATTAGCCAGTATTATAGCCAGCCAACAAGGTGCTGGGATTGTTTATGTCACCTTACAACATACCGCTGAGCAAGTAGCAGAAGGCTTGGCAAGAGCGGGCTTTAATGCGGTGGCTTATCATGCAGGCCTTGAGGATGATAAACGCTGGCAAATTCAAGACGATTTTATGGCGGGTAAAATCAATATTGTCGTGGCAACCATTGCTTTTGGGATGGGCGTTGATAAGTCTGATATTCGTTTTGTGATCCACTATGATTTGCCAAAATCGATTGAAAACTATAGCCAAGAGATTGGCCGTGCAGGGCGAGATGGTGCGCCGTCAAACTGTTTTACCCTAGCAAACCTTGATGGCTTGAATACCGTTGAGAACTTTGTTTATGCCGACACTCCCGAGCAAAGTGGGATTGATTATGTCATCAATAACATTCGTAATGAGCAAACGAACAACCAGTGGGAAATGCAAGAGTACAGCTTATCGAGCGAAAGTAATATTCGTGCTTTAGCGTTAAAAACCTTACTAGTACAGTTAGAGATGCAAGGGGCTATTACGCCTTTATATGCCTATTATGCCGATTTTAAATATAAGTTTTTAACGGATCAAAATGAGCTTCTTAGCCAGTTTGATGCTGACCGACAAGCGTTTTTACAACAGGTATTCAAACACACTGAGTTTAAGAAAATTTGGGGCACACTTAATTTTGATGCATTAACCAGTGCTACTCAAGTAGATAGAAAGCGCGTAGTTGCAGCGCTCGATTATTTGGCTGAAAAGGGCCACATAGCCCTTGAAACCAAACGTATTACGCAAGTGTATGAGGTGAATAACTCGGTAATAAATCACCCTGATTTAGCACAGCAACTGCACCAATATTTTATCGAAAAAGAGCAGGCTGAAATTAAACGTATCGCTACTTTAGTACGCTTTTTTGAGCTTGATAGCTGCTTAAGTTATAACTTAGCTCGCTATTTTGATGACCAGAATGCACCCCAGCAATGTGGCCATTGTTCAGTGTGTAGAGGCCAGCAGGTAAAACTTAGTTACTCATTAGTGCATCAAATGCCTGAGCAAAATGTGATTGCCAGCAAAGTTGCTGAGCTTAAACAGCACTTAGCTGCTAAAGGGATTAGTGATGTCAGCATCGATACTCAGTGCCGCTTTTTAGCGGGCATGAGCGTGCCTTTATTTACTCGTAATAAAGTCAGGCAGCTATCAGGTTTTGGCCTTTGCGAGCAACAACGATACAGTGACATTAAAGCCCTGCTACAGCAGTTGTAGCAGGGCTTTAGGTGTAGAGTTTTGCCATTAAAAAGTGCCAAAACTGTACACTTAACCAATTTGAATACTGGTAGTCGGGTAGGTCAAAGGTTGGCTGTGCTGGCGAGCAAAACAATAAGCAAACGTTAATGGCCCAACCCGACCTATCAACATCAATAGTATGATAATGAGCTGACTAGGCGCACTTAAATCCCCAGTTATACCCCGTGAAAGGCCCACGGTACTCAGTGCCGAAATTGCCTCAAAGGTGATATCAAGTAACGACCCTTGTTCAAGCTTGGTGATGATCATAATGCTGGTAAAAGCGATAAATAAGTACAGTATCATGACGCTTAGTGCCTTGATCACCAACTTGTCGCTCAGCTGGCGGTTAAACACGGTGACCGTGGTTTGCTGTTTTAAATAGCTGCGCATCGCTAAAATTAGGATCACAAAGGTGCCGAGCTTTATGCCACTTGCCGTACTAACTGAACCTCCGCCAATCACCATCAGCAGCATAGTCAAAAGCGTTGAATCTTGACTCAAACCATCAATCGGTAGGGTATTAAATCCTGCGGTACGAGGTGTCACCGCTTGAAACCAAGCCGTTAATATTTGCTCAGACGTTGATAGCGGCGCTAATGTCGCCGGATTGGCGTGTTCAAAGAAAAAAATCAATATAAATGCGATGCAGTTGAGCATTAAGGTGGCAATTAACACCAAGCGGGTATTGGTTGATAGTAACGACCAGCGCTTTTGTTTGTAGATATCAATCAGTACAGTAAACCCTAAGCCGCCGATGATAAACAAAGCGGTGATCACCACGTTTACGGTTATATCGCCTTTGAATGCCGATAAGCTATCGCCGCTTAACGCAAAGCCCGCATTATTGAACGCCGAAATCGTATAAAACAGACTGTGATAGGCGCTTTTTAGTACACCGTAGTCATCGAACCAACTAATAAAGAGTAAGCAAAATGCCACCGACTCAATCACTAATGAATACACTAAAACATACTTAGCAACCTTGATCACCGAGGTTAAATCGTTAGTGTCGAAAGCGCGGCTGGCTAATAAGCGTTGCTGTAAACCTAGAGTTTTTCCTAAACTTAATATTGAAATTACCGCCACAGTCATAAAGCCAATACCACCTATTTGAATCAGCAGCATGACCACACTTTGACCAAATACAGTCAGATCAGTACCGGTGTCGATGACCACCAGCCCTGTTACTGTAACCGCAGAGGTTGCCGTAAATAATGCATCGAGCCAGCTGATCTGTTGGGTGCTTGCCATTGGTAGCATAAGCAAGCCTGTGCCAAGCATAATTAACACAATAAAGCCGATAGTGAGCACTAAAGGTGGGTTTATTTTTTGCCGCTTACGACACTTTACATCGCTAAATTGTTTAGGGTAAACATTGGCTTGCCAGTTAATCATAATGCACGAAACCGCTTTGCTAATTTAGTTAAGTAAGTCTTAGAGCCCAGTAGCACCAGACTATCGCCGTGGCGCAGTTCGGTGTCGTTAGTCAGCTCTGTATTGAAGTAGTCATCACGGCGAAGTGTTAGCGGTTTTATATCGCTATTACGCTCTTTGAGGAGCCAGCCAATTTTGCGACCTGAAAGCTGCAGATCAATGCCTAGTTCAACAATAAACGTGGATTGGTTAAGCGGGAAATATTGATTAACCATCGGGTAGTTTAGCGCTTGTGCAACCCTTACGCCCATTTCTTCTTCAGGGTGAATGATACGGTCAACGCCGAGTTTACTTAGAATTTGATGGTGGCTTTTGGTACAGGCCTTTACCCAAATTTGCTTTACACCTAAGTTCTTTAAATGCAATACACATAAAATACTGGCTTCAATATTCTCGCCAATGGCCACCAATACGGCTTGGCAACTGGGTAAATCGAGCCGTGCTAATTGTGTTTCATCACTGGCATCAACCACTACGGTAAAACTGAGTTGGTCGGCATAGTGATTAACGGTGCTTTCGCTAATATCGGCGGCACATACTGTATGACCTTGTTTTGAAAGTTCTAAACAGGCGGTTACGCCAAAACGTCCTAATCCGATTACTGCAAACTGAGCCATTGTCTTTCTCGCTATTGTGGGTACGCGCTAAATGCTAATGGCAAAAAAACAGAAGTCTTTAGAGAGCTTGAAAGCTTTATAAAGATTTTATGCTGAGATAAAAAAACTTTATAAAAACTTTATAGTGACAAAATTAAAAACCCTTTAATCTAATAGGGACAAACGATAAGTGAAAAGATGATGCAGTCAGTATTCAAAATACAGTATTTAAAAGCCGCATTTTTAAGTGTGTTGATGCCACTTGTGGTGGTGCTCGCGATATTTCCATTTCGAGAACTGTTTACAACCACCGATATTGTGATGCTACAGCTGCTGTGGGTGACATGGGTTGCGGTGCGCAGTAATCGTCGTGTTGCAGCGCTTACCACCTTGGTGAGTGTTGCCTGCACGGACTGGTTTTATGTGGTGCCTTACTTTACTTTTCATATCGAAAATATTGAATATGTGGTCACTTTTTTGGTGATGTTGATTGTGGGTTTAGTGATAAGCCACTTAGCCGGGGAGCTCAATACTAAGGTTCGCGATGTGCAAGCCCATGCTAGTAATAGTCGCTTATTGTATGAGTTAGCAAAAAAGCTTAATGATCTCGATAGCCTTGAGGAGCAAAAGCAGCTATTTTTAACAACCATGGCCGCGCATTTAAAGGTTGCGTGTGATTGGCAGCTAGCAGCCTCTAAGCAGTTTATTTATTTAAATGAACAACAAGCTGAATTTGGCGGCATCGCGTTTGCCAAAGCACTTAATTCAGAGCAACAGGCTTTGGCGAATACAGCGTGCTCTTTACTGTATCAGGTTCAAGAAAAAACCTTACTACGCGAGCAATCAGCGGCGATTAAAGTACAGGCGGAGCTAGAAAGGTCAAAAAACACCTTGTTGCGCAGTTTATCCCATGACTTACGAACACCATTAGCGACTATTATGGGCGCATCAAGCATGTTGGCTGATGATGATATTCAACTAAGCTCTGAGGTTATCAAAGAGCAAGCTGCTAATATTTATGAGCAAAGTAAAATTCTTAACCAGCACTTTGATAAGGTCATGGAGCTCAGTAAAGTGAATAAGTTAGCTGAGAATATTAAATGGCAAAAACTACCCATTTTGACCTTAATTAGCGAGGCAAAATCTCGTCGTCAGCAGCAATTGCAAAACTTTAAACTTCATATCGAGGCTCAGCAACAAAGCATCTGCTTTGGCGATGAAACCCTACTGGAAATTGCCTTTGCCAATATGCTCGAGAACGCAGCTCGCTACGGAGATGGTTCGGCGAACATGCAATTTATTGAAACACACAATGAATACCAAATTGTGTTAACCAATCCTTTTGCGAATAAGCACGAGACGAGTCAAGATGAAGGCGTTGGCCTAGGGAGTGTTATTTGCGATGTGGTTGCTAAATGTCATCAGGGGCGCTTTGAATTAACCCTCAATGAGCAGACAAAGCAGGCAACAGCTATATTAATTTGGAGTAACAGCCGTGGCTAATATTTTGGTTTTAGAGGACTCACCGCCTCTGCAAAGTTTTTTAAAAACACTGCTCAAAGCAAGTAACCATGAAGTCAGTGTGTGCGCGAAAGGGCTTGATGCGTTTGCACTTTTAAGCCAGCAGCAGTTTGATTTAGTGCTGCTTGATTTAGGTTTGCTCGATATGGATGGGCAAGATTGGCTGGTGGAGTTTAGGCAGTGGAGTTTACTCCCTGTTCTGGTACTTTCTGCGCGCGACGGCGAAACAGAAAAAGTCACCGCCCTTGATAACGGCGCTAACGATTACCTAACCAAACCATTCAGCGCAAACGAATTACTAGCACGTATTCGGGTGCTACTTCGCACACAAACAACACCAAGCCTAACGTTGCAATGTGGCGATATTCACATCGACCCGCATAAACATGTGGTGCGTAAAGGTGCTGAAGAAGTCAAACTAACTAAAAAAGAGTACGCTATTTTGCTGTTGTTATTTCAGCAAAAAGATAAGGTGTTAACGCATAACGCTATTTTATCTGAGGTGTGGGGAGAGCAGTATATTAATCGCCCTGAATATGTGCGTGTACATATTGGTCAGTTAAGGCAAAAGCTTGAACAAAATGCGGCGAGTCCTAAACATATCTTAACCGAGCCAGCCGTAGGTTACCGCTTAGTTGAATAAACTATCGCTTAACAACACTTTAAGTTGTGTTTGTCACAGACCTTAGGTACTGTTTTGGGAAATAAAATAATAAAGCGGAAATCTTTCATTGGCTATGCATCAAAACACCGGGCAAGGCATTAGTTCACTGTCGAATACCCAGCTTGAAGAGGTTATTGCAGAAATCGAGCAAGCCATTAAGTGGCACCAGTCATGGTATAGAAATTTATTAAGGTGCTTAATTGCAGACATACCTGCAGATGAACAAGACTTAGCAGATAATGCTCATAACCTTTGTCGTTTTGGGCAATGGTTTAATAAGCTACCCGAGCAGACCATAAATCTTCATTCTTATTTTTCAGAAATCGCTTGTGCGCATCAAAAGATGCATCAAGGTGCCAAAGTCCTGTTATCGTTAAAAGAGTCTAAGTCTGTTATTCCGGCTAATTTATTGGACCAGTTTCATGCTGATTTAGATAGCTTGCATGAATTTTTTGAAACTCTTATCGATGAATTCTCTGAGCTGCTTCACACAAGAGATCCTTTGACGGGGGCATTGAACCGAACAAACTTAGTAGAAAACCTGCAAAAAGAGCATGAGCTGTGCAAGCGTAAATCGCTGAGCTGCGCGCTGGTAATGATCGACCTTGATCACTTTAAGCAAGTGAACGATGAGTTTGGTCATGCTGCGGGTGATAAGGTATTAATCGCCCTGGTTAAATGCATTAAATCTCATCTAAGAGAGTACGATCAACTATATCGCTATGGCGGCGAAGAGTTTTTAGTCTGCTTACCCCAAACAGAGCTAGAAGGTGCCAAATCATTTTCTGAGCGATTAAGAGCAGGGGTTTCGGGTTTAAAAATCGAAATCGGTAATGATCAACACATTAATGTAACAGGCTCATTTGGCGTTGCGCTAATAAATGCTGAAGATGATATCGAAAAGGCAATCGAGAGGGCCGACCAAGCCATGTATCAGGCTAAAAAGTCAGGCCGCAATCGAGTGTCTGTGGCTTGATTAGTAGCTTTGGAGCTTTATTTTATTGAACAGGGAAACAGTGACAGTGTACACACTGTCACTGCACATCAGGTCAGTCGTATTTCGCTTCTAACTCGTTTGCTGTGTGATAACTTTCGTGAGTTTTTAGCTGCTCTAAATAACGTTTAATTTCAGGGAAGTGCGCAAGCAGACCTGCCTCATCAGCTTTTTCTACAACAAAAGACATCATGAAATCAGCACCGGTCAATGCCTCATTTACTAAGTACTGCTTACCTTTTAATTGCTGGTTCACATAACTCAGTATCTTGCCAATTTCATGGTCAGCATAATCACCAATAAAGTTGGTTTTACAGCCATCTTTTGTAATAAATAATTTTAATAAAAAAGGGACCATTGCTGAGCTTTCTGCAAAATGAAGCCATTGCTGATAGTCAACATAGCTGTCGCTTTGCTGGCTCGGCATATACTTGCTTTTGCCGTAATTACTAATTAAGTAGTCAGTAATTGCGCCAGACTCAGTAATTACTTTGCCGTTATCTTCAAGAACGGGCGCTTTGCCCAGAGGATGAATTTGTTTTAATTCATCGGGTGCTAAAAATGTTTCTTTGTTACGTTGATAGGCAATAATGTCGTAATCTACGTCTAGCTCTTCGAGTAACCAAATAATTCGTTTAGAGCGTGATTTATTTAAATGGTGTAATTTAATCATTTGTTATCCTGAATAGTGACGCAACACTGTTTACTGCGCCTAAAAATTTTAAATTGGTTGCTGAACTTGCACGACCGTTTTACCGAAGTTTTCACCATTTAACATTGCATTAAAGGCGTTTAGGGTATTTTCAAAATCAGCTTCAAGGTGTTCTTTATATTTGACTTTTCCCTCGCTTAGCCACGCTTGCATGTCTTTTGCGAATTCATCATAACGGTGAGCGTAATCATCAAAAATTATAAAGCCTTGCATTTTAATTCGTTTGGTAAGGATTTGACCCATAAGCATCGATAAACGGTCTGGACCTGGGGGTAATTCGGTCGCATTATATTGCGACACTAGCCCACACAATGGCACCCGTGCTTTTGTATTCAACAGGGGTAACACGGCATCAAATACATGGCCACCGACATTTTCGTAATAAACATCAATACCATTATTACACGCTGCGCTTAACTGCTCTGCAAAATCATTTGCTTTGTGATCAATACAAGCATCAAAGCCTAGGTTTTCAACAGCATGTTGACATTTTTCTTTACCGCCAGCTACGCCAACGACCTTACAGCCTTTTAATTTAGCTATTTGCCCTACAGTTGCACCGACAGGCCCTGTAGCTGCAGCAACCACTACTGTTTCGCCCTGTTTTGGCTCACCAATATCTAAAAGCCCCATGTAAGCGGTAAAACCAGGCATACCCATAATACCAAGTGCATACGAAGGATTTTCAGGGTTTTTCCCCAGTTTCATTAAGCCTTCAGTGTCGCTTATTGCGTATTCTTGCCAGCCTGTGTATGCCAATACCCACTCGCCCTTTTGATAATCAGGGTGGTTCGAATGCTCAACTTGGCATACGGTTGCGCCTACCATCACATCACCAATCTTTACAGGATCAGCGTATGATTCAGCATCGCTCATTCGTCCTCGCATGTAGGGATCAAGTGATAGATAAATTGTTCTAAGTAATACCTCACCATCTTTTGGCGCAGGTACTGAGTTTGTTTTTAATACAACATTTTTATCATTCGCTACGCCTTTTGGACGTGTCTCAAGAATATATTGACGATTTTGAATATCAGACATACTAAGCTCCTTTTGCCAGCAGTAAATTAAGATACGCCTTTAACGTTTTGCGGGCATAACATTAAAAATCAATACTAAAATTGTAATTGCTGAGTAACACGCTCATTATAGGGTTATTCACGGTTTTGAACTGGTTATAGGAACGGTGTATGCTAAATCTAGTTTAAGCTTATCAAAAGGATTGATATGAAGCGTATTTTACTATTGATTGCAGCGGTTTTTGCAACCTCTTTGCAAGCCAACACTGATGTACTATCGGTGGATCCGGTCATGCTCTCTGGCAGTGCTTTTTCATTTGAGAATGATGCCAAGCGTTACCCTAAGCAAAGCCAATTTAGCATTGTCCATAGTGTATTAATGAGCAGTGAAAGTGGTCGCCGTTTAGCGGTTGTGACGATTGAAAATAAAGCATCGGGATCGCGAATTCTTCAGGCTGACCATATTATGGCGCTGTTTGCCGATGGGCGTCGTGTTCATCCTCAGAGCTTTGACGAAGGTATTAAGTTAGATGATGGCGAAAAGCGTTCTTTGACCTTATCTTTTGGTGAAAACGAATACCCAATTTTAGCGGTATACACGAGTTTAGATGAGTAAAGGAACACCGATGAAACGACTAAAGCCACTGGCAATTACATTACTTTTAAACTCACCGTTAACCTTTGCAGTTGATAGCCAAGACTTTGTTAAAGATAACGTTTTTACGCAAGGCGTTGAAGGGCCAACCATGTATAACGGTGCCTTATACGCGGTGAACTATGCCCAGCAAGGAACCATTGGCCGCGTTGATAATATGGGCAAAACATCTTTATTTGTGCGGTTGCCGAATGACAGCGTTGGTAATGGCCTCCAGTTTGACTCACAAGGTAATTTGTTTATTGCGGACTATGTTAACCATAATATTTTAAAAGTCCCTGCTGGCAGCAATAAAGCAGAAGTGTTTGCCCATAATAGTAAAATGAATCAACCCAATGACATTGCTATCACTAAAAACGGGGCGCTGTTTGCAAGTGACCCTAACTGGGCGGAAGAAACGGGTCAGCTGTGGCGTATAAATGCAGATGGCAGCACCCATTTACTCGAAAAAAACATGGGAACCACCAATGGGGTAGCGGTTAATCACGACAACACCAAGCTTTATGTGAACGAGAGTGTGCAGCGAGTTGTTTGGCAATATGACTTAGATGAGAACTTAAACATTAGTAATAAAAAAGCTTTGATTAAGTTTGCTGATCATGGCTTAGATGGCATGCGCGTTAATAATCAAGGGCATGTGTTTATTACTCGCTACGGCGCAGGGAAAGTGCTTGAAGTATCGCCTACGGGCAAGCTCTTAAATAGCTACCAATTAAAAGGCCAGCATCCAACGAATTTGGCTTTCAACGAAACGCAAAACAAAGTGTATGTCACCATGCAAAAGCGCGGTGCAATAGAAGTCATTGAGCTTTAGCCTTGTTTTGCTCGCGCAATCGCGGCAGTGATTGCCGCTTTTGCCTGCGGACTATTCTTCCAGCAATTTGAATGTAGCATCGACGCGACTCGCTCAGCAATGGTATTTGCATCAAACCCGGCTAACTTCTCAAACGATTCAATACCAATTTCTTCAAACCGTTTTATTACCGTTGGCCCCACACCTTTGAGTGCTAAAAGCACGCTGCGCTCTTGCTCGTTAAATGACATATTTTCGCTCCTCGTTGATTGAGTCTATAAATTGATGAGGGCTATCTAATCCTAGAAAAACAGTGTTGATATTACCCATAGGTTCAATGAGCTTAATTTTAATATTCGGGTAGCCAGAGTAGTTGTAACGTTTGATTGTGCGAGCGCGTGCTATGAAGTCAGTATTTAAATCAATGGATTTGATGTTTTCTAAAGCAATATTGTAAGCAGAATATAGCCCATAGCGAATAACGAGCTGCGATTTACTAATAGAAACAGGACGCTTTGCAACTGCTCGGTATTCTGCAATGAAGAATAAAAGACTAAATACAGTTAAACCAGTGATAATGTTTGCGGCTATAGATGACCACACAAAGTGTACAAAGAAGTGCATCATGGGTAGCTCTAATAAGATAATAAAAATAAAGCCAAGTAAGTTAGCTTGTGATCCATCTTTTTTATGGTAACTAAAATGTTGTTCACCAGTGAAATAGTTAGGTTTGATGTGTTTAGCGTAAAATAAGAAAGCCCACATCCTTGTTTCGAAACATAAAAAGTTTGCAATAGAACTTTGTTTAAAAAGCTTTTTTATTGGCCGCTCAACAGCTATATCTGGATCGGTCTGCTGGCTTAAAGCGGATTTTATTGCCAGGTACACAGTAATAAGAGCGCTTAGCTCTAAAATTACAATCAAAGCTAAAAGCCCGTAACGACCTTGTTCTAAGTAATTCATTAAAAACTTGTTTTGTTCGGGAATAATGTAACTCCCCACTAAAATAGCGAGTGAGCACAGCATCAATGCTTTAAAAGCCGCTTCTTTCTTATTTTTAATTAATATTAAGCAAAGCACAGGTAATACTATCAGTGAATCAAGTAGATATAACCATTCAAAGTTTGCTTTACCAAAGTCATTTAGTGGATGCTTACCCTGATAATAAATGCCCCAAAAAAGACTAATACTAATTAGAAAAATAAATGGAATTTTTGACTTTATTGATTTGAGCATTTCACCTTCCTTGTAGCTTTATTGCTTATATCTTAAACAACAATCTATTCACTGTCCCTATTTATTCTGGATATATTCTTACTTTTATAAAATAAAAAAGCGCACCGGGCAGGGTGCGCTTGAGGGGATCAATCCTGTGTAGCTAAAACAGTAGGATTAATTAAAAGCTTGGAGAGTATCTCAGTGAAACACCGACTGAGCGGCCAATTACACTATAATCACTCACGGTGTTAAAGTGATTTGCGCCTACCTCAGGTGTTGGTGGTTCACGGTCTAATAAGTTATCGACACCAAAGTTAACAGCAAGTTCCTCATTAACTTGCCATGCAGCGGCAAAGTCTAAGTAATTTTGTGCTGAGATTGTTTCTGAACGGTCGACAGCATACTCTACTTCACCGATTCTGCGCCAGCCAAGTTGGAAGTTCATGTTATCTAACTGCCAATCGATGCTTGCGCGGTGTTTGTAATCAGCTTGTAGGATACTCGCAAAGTCACCCGAACAGGCGCTGCCATAAGTTCCTTTACAGTCTACTTCAGGTACAGTGCTGTTGTTCTGACGGGTTTGTTTAGTAACAAAGTTACCTTGGTACGAAAATCTAAAACGACCACCCATTTGCTCTGGTGCATCAATCACATAATTTGCTGCAACGTCGATACCTTCTTGCTCAATAGCGGCTAAGTTAAAGTCATTAACGATGGCTGTGCTAATAAAGCCAGTATTTGGATCGCGAAGTACCGCACCACACAGTGGGTTGTTTGGATTCGGGTCATCAACATAACAGCTTTGCAGTGCTGCACCAGGTTGAATTTGGCTTACCGCATCTGTTACACGAATACTGTAGTAATCGAGTGATAAATCAAAGCCTTCTAAATAGCTAGGTGTATAAACAATGCCTAATGTATCTGATTCAGCTTGCTCAGGTTTAATATTCGGGTTACCACCATAGGTGTACTCTGCGGTACTTGAATCGAACTCAGTGCCAACAGGTGGCGCACCAAACGCAGCACATTGAGTTGCATCACCGGTGCCAAGTAAACATGGATCGCCGTTATAACGCCCTGCTAGTCGTGGCACAAACTGGTCGCTATTTTGGTCGAATAACGATAACGATAGCGCTGTGATTGGGCTGGCAAACTCACCTAAGTTAGGTGCTCTAAATGCGGTTAAGCGGTTGGCGCGAATACGAATGTCGCTGTTTATTGCCCAGTTGATACCTAGTTTGTAAGTGTCTTCTGCTTCGGTATTTGAGTAATCAGAAATACGGTAGGCACCTTCAAAGCTAAGCTCTTCAGCAAAAGGTTTATCAACTAAGATAGGCACTAAAATTTCAGCATAGAACTCTTCAGAGCTAAAGCTTGCATCCATATCAAATGCGCTGATAGACGCAAAGCTGGTGCCGTTTCTAAATGCATCACCTGGAGTTTGTTTTCCGGTTTCTTTACGGTATTCATAACCAATTGCAAAATCGATAGCACCGGCTGGTAATTCAAATAAGAACCCAGAATCACCTGATAGTGTTGCTGAGATCACACTTTGTGTACGGTCGCGAGTGGTATATAGCAATGGGTCGCTAAAGTCGCTGAAATCATGGTTTGGATCAAAAATATCCACTGAATTTGCAAGGGCAGCAAAGCGACTATTACCGCTGTTATCATTACGGTATGCGTTGTTGTAAATGGTGGCTACTTCGTCAGTTTTGCCATACTGGCCATATACGTCGTAGTATAGGTAGTCTGTTATATCACCTTTTAAGCCCAGTTGAAATTGCATTGAATCACGTACCGCTTCGGTGTGTTGCACACCTAAACCTAGGTTACGTTCAACATTAACAAGGGCATTGCCTTCGCTATCAAACGTGAGTTGGTCACGTAGTTCATCAGGAATATAGGCGTTGTCTTGCGTGAGGGTCACTTGTTCGTTAACAAAAATGGGGGTTTGGCCACTGGCACCCGCACCATTTACGGTCACTTTAGAATACATGGCGCGGCCATAGGCAATGGCACTGTCACTTACATCAACGTCAAATAATAAGCCCGCAGAAAAACGGTCCATCGGTTGGGTTAAATAGCGCTCAGCTGTGAAATCAGTTGTTTGACGATCACTTGTTACAGCACCTGAATCAGCAATACCAATGCTGTTGCCAGATGCAACGTCAGTATAATAACCACCGCTGTTGATCATTGCCGTTGAGTTTTCAAGCGCATAGTCACGCTCACCAGCTAATAGCTCTTTTCGCTCGGTATAACCAATATAGCCTGTTACATGGCCGCGGCCATCGGCGATGTCACCACCAAAAATAGCCTCAAAGTTAAGCTTTTCGTTACCGCCATCGGCACTTTCGTAACTGGTTGAGAATTCAGCGCCAGTAAAATCATCGTCTAAAACAAAGTTAACAACACCGGCTACTGCATCTGCGCCGTAAACCGCTGCTGCACCACCGGTTAATACATCAACGCGTTTTATTAATCCGGCTGGAATGGTGTTCACGTCAACCGAGTTACGAAAACTAAATGGTACTGCGCGAGTACCGTCAATAAGTACCAACGTACGGTTTTGGCCAAGGCCGCGTAAATCTATGGTTGATGAGCCAAATGAGTCACCGACTGTGGCACCGGTGCTGTTGGCACCTGCTGCAGCTTGAGGCAGTTTTGCGGTAATATCTTCAACGTTCACTGCACGGTCTAGGTGAATTTGTGCTTCATCAACGCTCACCACTGGGCTACTTGAAACCAGCTCGGTACGTTGAATACGTGAACCTGTTACGGTGATCACTTCAGGTTTTTTTACTTCAGTAGTTTCTTCTGCGTGGGCATAACTAATTACTGAACTTACAGCGAGAGCTAAAGGTGATAGCAGCAATAGCGAGCGATGCCCTGTTGATGTATTTGCTTTCATGATGATTCCCTTGCGTTTTATCATTTAAATCAACGCAGGTTGGTGAATGACCTAGACCATTTAGTTAATTTAATGAGTCATACTTTTTGTTATGATGATTGTGTGTTCTCCTTTTGGGGAGCTCACCGGTACAGTTTTAAAGCAATTTAAAAGTCTTTGCAATAATTATTCTTTAAATCTATTATTTTAAAATATAAACTATTCCAAGTCGTCAACCCGCTTATTTACATCTAATAAGCTGATTTTAAGTGATTTATTTATGCATCAACATATTGAAAAACTGTATTTAAGCGCAAAAAAAGAAAGAAAATTAATAATTGGTCTAATGAGTGGTACCTCGTTAGATGGCCTTGATATCGCGCTATGCGAAGTATCAGGGCAGGGCATGGATACTCATGTAGAAGTATTAAAGTTTACTACCGTTGATTACGACGATGATTATAAAACACGTGTAAAAAGAGTGTTCGCCAAACGAGAATGTGACCTTGAAGAAGTCACTTTACTTAACCCTTGGGTTGGCCAATTACATGGTGAAATGGTCGCCAAAACGTTAGCGGGCTGGGGAATAGCAAAAGAACTTGTTGATGTGATTGCCAGCCACGGGCAAACCATTTATCACTGCCCAAAAAACCAACACAAGCGTGCAGAATATGGTAATGCAACACTTCAAATTGGTGACAGCGATCATTTAGCGGTGACCGCAGGTATTACGACCATCGCTGATTTTAGACAAAAGCATATTGCAGCGGGCGGCGAAGGCGCACCGCTTGCGGTATATGGTGACTATTTGTATTTCACAAGCACCAGTGAAAACCGCATATTGCTAAATATGGGCGGCATTGCAAACTTAACCTACTTACCTAAATCTGCAGATGCGCGAGCGGTTTTTAGCTCTGATATAGGCCCTGGCAATACCATTATGGATGCCTATGTACAGCGTTATTTTGCACCACTTCATTATGATAAAGATGCCGCTATTGCAGCAAAAGGCACAGTAAGTGAAGATTTACTCGCAGCGCTGTGTGATGATGCATTTTTTGCTTTAGGGTTTCCAAAAACCACCGGGCCAGAAGTATTTAATCTAGAGTATTTATTTGCAGCACAAGCACGCTCGAATACGCAGAGTTTATCGCACTTTGATGTGATGGCAACCTTAGTGCAGTTTTCAGGGGTAATGATTGCTAAAGCAATTAACCAATGCAGCGAAGGCTTGACCGATGTGGCAGTATACGCCAGTGGTGGCGGGGTTCATAACCCATTATTAATGAAAACTATTTTGGCTAATTGCCCAGCGCTTTCTGTGATAAATAACACCGATTCGTTGGGCATAAACCCAGATGCAAAAGAAGCCGTGTTATTTGCTATTTTAGCGAACGAATGTTTGTCGGGTGGGCAGCAACGCTTTGGTAATACCGAGCAAGGGATCCCCGATATTACCATGGGTAAAATTAGCTTTGCTGACTAAGCCAAAACGCTCTAGAAAAAAGCTAAAAAGCTTGCGCCAAGATTACTGATGTAATGGCGTAAGCCATTGTTTTTAGATTGATCGCCAGTTAGCAGCTCTGGTGATGTGCTTGCTGCAATGCTGACATCAAATTGGGCGCTGTCTTTAAGTGTTGCATGCATGCCGTGTAGCATTAATTGCAAAACAAATTCACCACTGTGAGTAACCCCCTCTAACGTAAGCATAATAACGTGCTGATCTAGATCGTGCTGCGTTAAAGTGTGCGCAGTAAAATAGGCCGATTCACGAGCGTCAGGGCGTGTCGCGCTGATAGAGATCACGTCACCTTCATGGGCATCATCTGGCAGCACACAACAAAATACAACACGCTTTTGCTCATTAGCCGCAAAATGCAATTGTTCATATTCCATAGTATGCGCAAGCGCAGCACATAAAGGATCTTCACTAGAGGGGAGTGCAAACGAAAGTTGCACCAAGGCACTGTCCATTACTTCTTCATTACGTTAGGTGATTAAATTAGCGTCAATTATTGATCAGTTAGATGACAGAATTATGACTATTGTCATATTGCGGATTATTTATTTCAGAAACAGAGAAACGTTTGTTCTTTCTGTTCCAAAACTGGAATGGTTTCTGACAAGGTTGGAATAGAAAGTCTTGTCTGGTAAGGGTTTTAGGGTGGAGGGAAATATCGATATTTGGGGTTTTCTGATAAGGCGTGGTACCTGTATATTTACCTCAAAGCTTCAGATGAATCATAATTAAAATATCAAGTACTGGAGGTAATACAAAGCTCAGTTTGGATTAATCAAAAACCTGCCTTTTTTGCGCTGTCTCTTAACTCAAAAATGCCCCAAAGTGAGTTAGCGTAAATGCACTAAAGGTGGCTTTGAGCGTGGGGCGGGCGTTAATCTTTGAAGCTTAAACGTCAGCTTTCCTAGTTATATCTGCCGATATGCCCTCTGAATATATGAGAATCAAAACTGAGCCTGAATTCGGATAACTAATACAGATTTAGCGATCAATGGATGCTTGCCTAATTGATTTGCAAGATAAAATGGAATTAGATTTGAAGCTGTTGTAATTTATTGTTTTTATATGTGGCTACCTCGCATATCACCCAAAAGGATTGAAATAGCTAGAAAATGGAAGATACGAAATTTAAAAGTCCATTGTTTGATGCAACCGCGACGTGGAACGGTTTTTCTTATCAAGGAAAAGTCGGTCTTTATGTATGTTTAAAGCTTATTAATGATGCATTGCTTCGTAATGAAGATATAGATGAGTTCTGTGAGCAATATAGTATTGAATTCGAATGGTTGGAGGATTTTTCTATACTCCAAAATAACCAGTACATAAGCCATCATCAAGTTAAACATTACAATAATGATCAATTTAGTAGTTATATTGACGCCATTGTTACTATTTTATCAAGACAACAAGGTCGAATATCCGAAAATGATCTATTTAAATATATTGGTTATTATGCTCAGATCAATTCCAAAGACTTAAATAAAAATAAATACATTGAAACATTAGTTAGTAGATTAATTGAAGAGAACGTTGTCGATCAAAGCCGATTTATAATAGTAAATAAAATCTCAAACCTAGATGGTTACAATGATGATGCGGTAACTGCGGTTAATAATTACTTAGGTGATTTTATAACTATAAAAGATCAATATTTGAATGGGTGTGTTTACGTCCATACATCAAAAAAGATAGCCATTCCTGATAAAGATTTATCAGATTACAAAGACATAAAAAAATCAAACGTCAGTTTGAAACACGGTTCAAAAAGAACACTTATAAATCAAAATATTATATGCTCGTTTGACAGCAACTCCGACTACGAACTAGCACTTGATGATGCAGAATTAACGAAGAAATTGATTTGTTTAGCTGAATCTATTTTGCAACATCAAAATCCAAACCTTGTTATCACTCCTGATATATTAACTATTTACGTTGCATCAATAAAAGACCTTGTTGATAAATATGTCGCACTGAGGCATGAAGATCTAAATCGGGATGAAACAATACGGCTAAGTGAAAAAGTAAAACGAAAATTACCATTCGAAAATATTTTAGCCTGCCTAAGAATGGAAATTATTGATGAATCAAACGATTACTACTGGGAACTAATTTGCCGTGAAAACTTTGAGAATGCATTCCAAAAGCAAATTGATTTTTTAGATGAAGAAAACTTAGTAGAGCGAAGAAACCTCTATAGGCATTATAAAACGACTAAGGATAAATATATTAAACAAGGGAAATTAGCTTTATTGTTAAAAGCATTAAAACCACACCTACCTGTTTGCAATAATTCCACTAAAAGTAATTATTATCATCAACATATAGCAAATGAAAATGATATCAGCATAGCTTATTTAAGTTTTCTTGAAAATCTAAACATAGAATACGAGGACTCTTTCTTTTTCCCAAAAAATGGTCAGTATTTTTATGCAAGTACTATTAGCGTAAATCGCTCAAACCCCCGTCATACAAGAAAGGCTATTGAAGCTTTAAAAATAGATTTTAAAGATCGATATATATATTTAAATAAAGATACTGACTTTATTGTTATCGATTCACCTAATAACACTAAATTTTCAGGTCGTCTTGAAAAATTTGTAGAAGTACCTAACGTGCTAGGCTATGAAGTAACAGATAAAAAACATATAACCTCAACCAAAGATCTTACTTTTGTTCATTATGAATTAGCACAGGAAAAGTTAAATGAATAAGGATTTACTCAATACCATTACTAAATTATTAGGTGAATTAGGCTTGTCTGCTGGTATTTTTAATTTAGTTGATGACGACACAACAATTCTACAGTCACAAGACTTTATCCTCATTAGAAACAATAAAGTTGGTGATTATTTTTTATTGGCCGAAATTCAAATATCCGAATTAAATTTAGTCAATCGTGATTTACAAATCAGTCTGATGTCATACTTAACCCACTTAATGACTGATGCGGGTGTTAATGATTTGCGACCATTAAATGGAGTTCCATTTTTAGCGTTAGATAATAGCTTTGAGAAAAACACCACGTTATTGCTATTCACAAGGAGAATTGGTGATACTACTAACCTAATTACCCAAATTACTGAAATAGAAGAAAACGAGTATTTTTTTAAAAAACAAGTTGTACTGCTCCCAACCAAGTTTTTAGATAATTTGGGAAATAAAATCTCCAGCTCAACGGATTTTGAAATAACTAGATATTTGCAAGATTGCATGCATGACACTGAAAAGTTTAAACAATTCATGAGCAAGAAAAACGAAGATTCTGATTATGCAGGATGCGCCCAACTTTTTGAAAAGTTGCCATTTTTACATTTAAACGTAAAAAGCTCTGAATCTAATTCCTTACAGAATATGATCGACAATGAAATCGCGGAAAATACAAAAAAATACAGTATTACGATCAACACCGACACGGACGAAGAAGAAAATAGTAAAATTACCATCTTAGATAAAAACCTAGAGGAAATTTATGTAGTAGCAATGGAATATGCGTCAAAAATGGAAGATTCCGATGCCTACTTAGATGCAGAAGCACTGCTAACTAATTTAAAAGGAAATGGGTTCAATGGGTAATTATAGAATTGGCCGCTTGCTTGTTAAAAACTTCAAATCCTACACGGAAGAATTTTCATATAACTTCGAAAATAAAGATTTAATTATTTTAGATGGCCCAAATGGATTTGGTAAAACAACAATATTTGATGCAATTGAAATAGCCTTCACAGGTACTGTCAGTCGGTTTAAAGACTCTAAAATAATTGATACCAAGCAACGAAATAAAAATATGTTGATATCAACTAATGGAGTCGACGGAGCTCCGGCTTTCGTGGTTTTAGAATTAATCTCTAATAATAACTCGTTGATTATCGGCACTTACATAGAAGCTAAAAAAGGAAAAAATAAAGAATGGGCTAATCATATTTACCGCGGAATCTTAAAGAGCTGGCCAGATAATATTGACGATATATATATTGAAATTGGAGAAGGAAATGGGAATATAATTGAAGAATTACAGGAAGCGTTAAATTTTAAAGAATTAAATAAAATGTTTACTGTATTCAATTACATTCAGCAAGAAGAAACTTTGCATTTTCTTAAACTTGATGAAAAATCAAGATTTAAACAAATAGATCACCTCTTTGGTATCGGTGATGAAAAAAACGCGTTCGAGAAATTAGAAAAATTAAAAAATTTAGTTTTAGCTAAAATAACAGACTTGGAAACAAAAAAAAGTGATAAAAAAGCAGAACGTGAAGAACTTCGAACTGAAGAAAGTGCATATGATGAGATTAGCTTATCTGGAAATACAATAGAACAGCTAGGTACAAAAACGATTGCAGAACTCGAAAAATATAAAGCCGCGCTTGAGGAATGCAAAAAGATATTAAGTGATGGCGGGGGTAATGCTTGGTCACTTATTAAACAGCGATACGCGGTTAAAAAACAGCTTGAAGCAGAGAATAAAAATGCAATAAAAAATCTGCTTCTTTTTAGTAATATCGCGGATAGTAAACACGTAGGCTATAACCGCATTGAATCACTAAGCAAACATATCCTGTGGATTACTAAGACTGTTGAAAAATGTGCAGATTATAGTGAACTAAAAAATTTAGATATTACTAAAGAAATTGAGATTACAGATGTTTTATTGAATAAAATACAAAAACATTTCAAAAAATTATACGAAGTAAACAAAGCTAATATCAATAGCTATGAAACTCTTGTAAATACTCAAAGCACAACCGAGAAACTTTTAACTAGCATAACCAATTCCAGTGAAACGCTAATTAAAAAGTTAAATAAATATTGCAACGAAGAAGAAGAGTTCATTGAAAATTCGGATAATAAAGAAGGTATCGATTGTCCATTATGCGGGCAACCATATGACGATTTAATCGAACTTAATAAAGCATATAAAGAACAAAAGATAGCTTTTGAAAAATTACAAACAGATTCAAGTAAAAAGCTAGAGCTAGCTTATAACAAGCTTATAGATGAGTTAATTTCACCTTCTATCCAACGAAGTAAAGATCGCTTTGCTAAATACAGCCATTTTAATGATAACTACAAAGAAATATTGAGAACCCGTCAGGTTAGTAGAGATCAATTTGATGAGATTATAAAACTTAAAAGTTGGTTCGATGAAAACCTCCCGCAATACAGTGAACACGCTTGCCCTAGCTTATTCTCTGCAGATTATTCTGTAGAAGAAAAATATACTGAAATTAAGACTCTGTTGGAAACTTTAGACAGTAAGCTTTCAGTCAAAGTTGGGGACGAATTTGAGCCAATTAAAGCTAAATTAGATGATATTGGTGTAGATGCGAGTACAGAAGTTAATGATTGGCCTTTTTCATTAGAAAATGTTATTAACGATATTCAGTACTTAGAAAATCAAATTAAACTATTAAATAACAATCAATACAGCAAGTTAACAGATGAAATAACAGAGTATGACACAGGTATATCAAACTATAAAAATATACTAAACGCATTAAATGACGGGCATAAAATATATAAAACTAATATTACTCGATATGAAAAAGAGATAGCCAAAAAAATTCAAATACCTTTTTACAATATTAGCAGTAAAATCTTACAAACAAGACTTGAATCAGGGATGCCGGCGAGTGGTGTTATTTTGGAAGCACCTGATAAATTGAACAATAATGGTTATTACCGTTTTTGTTCAAGTATCGGATCTGAACATGACGCTTGGAGTACAATGAGTTCAGGCCAACTAGCTGGAGTGATCATTGCTTTTATGCTGGCGATGAATAAAGTGTTTCCTACAGGATTAAAAACGTTATTAATTGATGACCCAATTCAAAGTATGGATGACATAAATATGGCATCATTTATTCAATTGTTGAGGGAAGAGTTTAAGGGTTATCAAATTATAATGTCTACACATGAAAGTAGAATCGCGAATTATGTATCCTATAAATATCAAACATCTGGCTTATCACCTTTAGCTATAAATTTAAAAAATGATAAGAAAAATAGAGACTTAATTTAACAGTGGTTGGCTAAAGTCTAGCACTTTAGCGTTTAGCCTGTGTAGATTGATTCTAACTAAGTGAGTCCCAACATTTTGCCTATCAAAATGTTGGGTGCGCTTCTAGCTTACCCAATTGAGTCATATAAACGGCTGTTTATCACTGGATAGCCGACGTTCAAATTTGATAAACCATCCTTTGCTTCTGGCACAAAGCCGCCCGTCGGCTCTAACTCATTTTTGTCCGTGCGACTTGAAGTCGTATGAAGCGCTGTTCATCGCGATAAGAGTGAACCATCTGTATCACCAGATGACCCTATGGCTCTGAATAAAGCAGCGAGCCAGACAATGTAACAAAGCCAATTGGCGGGAAACAAATCGCGAGAGGCGTTTCTTCCTGATAACCACAATCGGGTAAGTGCTAGGGTGTCAGTATGATGAACGTATGTGAATCCATGTAAGGTGCGTTATACGAGAAGCAGCGGAAGTGGTTAATACGCTGTAGCCAAACGGCAACGTGAGTAGGAAAGAGATTGGACAGTGCTCTTTCGTGATCGATAGGCTCACCGCACTATAGTGGGCATCTAACCTGATATTGCGCGACATGCGGAACAAGGTAAGCCTGTATTTCTCCCTATGGGAAAGTAACCTGTGAAGGTTGCCGATAGTTGTGCAGGTAAAGGAGGTTGGAAAAAGCCAATGCTGCGTTGTAATGATGCAGATACAGATTTTATCTGGCACGAAAGTGAGCCCACTTCCAACTGGTCTCCCGTTGCAAGATGATTTGAAGAACTTTATTTATGAGGAAACGCAAATGATGACTTCGCTTGAAGTTAGTGCCTCTTCAGACAAAAGCGAATGGCAATCCATTAACTGGAAGGCTATTGAGCAAAATGTGTTAAAGCTTCAGATGCGCATTGCAAAGGCAATTCGAGAAGGTAAACAAGGTAAAGCGAAAGCGTTGCAATGGTTACTGACTCACTCGAAGTCAGCAAAGTTACTTGCTGTCAGACGAGTATCACAAAACAAAGGTAAACGAACAGCAGGTATTGATGGCATCATTTGGAGCTCTGATGCACAAAAACTTGCGGCAGTTAACCAACTGAGCAGAAAAGGTTACAAGGCCAAACCGCTCAGACGCATTTATATCCCCAAGAAAAACGGCAAACTCAGACCCCTTGGTATTCCTTGCATGATAGACCGAGCGCAACAAGCGTTACATCTTCTCGCCTTGGAGCCAATATCTGAAACCATTGCTGACCCAAATAGCTACGGGTTTCGACCGAATCGCAGCACCGCTGACGCGATTGCACAATGTTTTAAGTGTTTATGCAAACCAAGCTCAGCGCAATGGGTACTCGAAGGTGATATTAAAGCCTGTTTCGATAAAATTGGCCATAAATGGCTAATCGATAACATTCCAACGGATAAACGAATGTTGAAACAATGGCTTGGATGCGGGTTTATCGAGAAAAGGTTATTCTACAAAACCGATGAAGGAACACCTCAAGGTGGAATAATCTCGCCAACATTGATGTTACTGACGTTAGCAGGCTTGGAAAAGCAGGTTAAGTCAATCGCACGTCAAACTGGCACACGGATAAACTTTATTGGTTATGCTGATGACTTCATTATCACGGGGACATCGAAAGAAGTGCTCGTTAATGACGTTAAACCGCAGCTCGTTACGTTCCTACAAGAAAGAGGATTAACGCTATCTGAGGAGAAAACTCATGTTACTCATATTGATGACGGCTTTGACTTTTTAGGGTTTAACCTTAGAAAGTACAAAGGCAAACTGCTTATTAAACCAAGTAAGAGCAATGTGCTGTCATTCTTGAATAACATGCGTGAACTTATCAGAGCACACGCAACCGTATCAACGGTAGATCTCATTAAACTAATGAATCCAAAGTTACGCGGTTGGGCGAATTATTATCGCCATTGTGTGGCAAAGCGAACCTTTATCTACATGGGACATCAGCTCTTCTGGGCGTTGTGGCGATGGGCGCGAAGGCGTCATACTCGTAGAAGCAGAATGTGGATTGGCCGTAAATACTTTCAAGGTTTAAATGGTCAATGGCTATTTCACGGTTATCAAATGATAAACAGTGAAAGGCAAGTTCTCACACTGGTTCAAATCAACAAAACACCAATCAAAAGACACGTTAAGATCCGAAGTGGGTCAACGCCGTATGATCCTATATATCGGGATTATCTGGCGAGTAGGAAGACTAATAATTACGGACGAAATACTTGGAACCAACCTGTCTTAACTGCATTGTGATATTGCTGGGTAACATGACGTTGCCTTAGTGGAGGCTTGAGCCGTATGCGGTGAAAGTTGCATGTACGGTTCTTAGGAGGGCGGCACTTGGTAACATGTGTCGCCTATCCGACATCGACGAGTTCTAAATATACTCGCCTTTGCCCCAAAATAATTCAGAGCAGATGTTCTAGAGTCGAATTTGAGCGTACTACGGAATTTGCCCAAAACATAACGAGTTAGCAGCTAGGTAGCTGCTTAAAATCAATTAGTTAACCTGCTTAATTGCTTAGGCTAGCGGCCTCTGTATGTGTAAAAATATAATTGCTTATTAAGGCAAATTTAGGTGTAATGAATATATAAAAAGCGCTGAGCAATGCAGGGAAAGCTTACATAACACTAGCTAAGCTGATTAAATTAGCTAGGCAAGTGAGAGCCACCAAAAAGCCTATTTTATATAAGTAAGCCATAGCATAAACAACACCAACTCTGACACACCACACCGAGCAGGTAGCGGCTCAGTCCAACAAGCGATTATGCAACACAGACTGCGTGTCGCATAAATACTAAAATGTTAGTTTTTTCTCGTACATGGATGATCGATTCAAATGTCAAAAATATACAAATACTTTTCAAGTGATGTAATCCAACTCGTTTTCCAAAGAGAAGGATTTTGTGGTGTAAAATGCTCTTTACCGCAGGATTATAATGATCCCTATGAGCTTTTTCTTGGTATGGATTTGAACACTCCTGCGGATCAACTTGCTTTTTATAATGATATTATTTCTGATATTCCACAAAGTCCTACAACATGTTTTTCTAAATCTCCGATTGTTGCTCCTATGTGGGCGCATTATGCAAATAACCATACAGGATTCGTATTAGAGTTTGATTTAGAGAAGTTGCAAGAGCATTTTAAAGGTAACCCTATTTGGGATGTTACTTATAGAGATGCGCCAAGTGAGCATCTTCAACCTATCCTTCAAAGAGCCGCTGTCTTAAAAAAACCACGATACTCGTATGCCTTACAAGAATATATTTTTGTTGAATCATATTTTGCTAAATACGATGACTGGAAATATGAGCAAGAATGCCGTTTTGTTGATATGAAAAAGGTAACGGAGAAAGTAGCAGGGAATGATATTTTGTACATTCCCTGTGATTTTGTGACTGGTATTATTATTGGTTCAAAATACCCTAAGGAAAACGTTGGCTTAGCGCAGGAAATAGCTATAGAAAATGAATTGACTTGGTATGAGTTAGTCATCGGTAAAAGCCACCCGAAACCATATATGAAAAATGAGTCTAATGATGTTTTCACATTCTCTGGTAGCGATATTTTAATTGCGTCCAATACTTGCGATAGTTGCTCAGAGCCATTAGTTGCAGAGAGCGATTTATGTCCTTGGTGCAGCATAACTGAAGCTCATGAGGATGACGCTGCTAGAAGTAACCCGTTTAGAATGTTAAGTTCAATGGGGCAGCTGGATAGTTATATGAAATCTATGGGTAAAATTGGAAAATAGTCTTGCTAAACAAAAACTAACAAGTCGTTTAAAAGGACAAAAACAGTTGGTTTTTTGCTCCTTCGTCGCTAATTTTAACCAACAATTTTTTGCCTCTTAATGAGGCGTTGGTGCCAAGGAGAGTCCGGATGAAAGTTTTAGCCTTTTTGTTTTCTTTAATTTCTTTCTATTCTTTTGCTTGCAGTTGCTTGAGGTACGAAATTGAAGAAGCCTATAAGGACTATCCTGTTGTTTTCTCTGGAGTCGTCGAATCGATTGACACCATAAAAGTGAAAGAAGATGACTGGTTTGAATATTCCAATTTGAAAGCTGTGACTTTAGTCGTAGAGCACAGTTATAAAGGTATGACTGCTGAAAAAATCAAGGTTACGACAAGAATGGATTCCGCAGCATGTGGTTTTCCATTCGAAGAAAAAGTTAAATATGTAGTATTTGCTATTCCTGACGAAAATGGACTTTTTGTTGGTTCCTGTGGGCCAACCATCCATATGGAAAAACGTGAAGAATACTATGAGCCTGAGCGCCTGAGAGTAACGCGGTTTTTATCAAAGCAAATTGGCACATGACAAGCGCATTAAGCAAAGGGACATAAAATCATTGGCTCAATGCTCCTTCGTCGCTAAAGTATAGCCAATTAATTTTAAGCCCCTTATGCGGGCGTTGGCAAAGGAAATAAGTTGACTATCACTGCAAAAGTAACGTTTTTGACTATTCCAAGACCTCCATATGGATATAGGTACTTCGGTAACAATTGTTGGATGCGAATGGACTCATCAAAATTTACTGATTTAGCATGTGCCTTGAGTTTTGAGGAAGGAAAAGAGTTTTTCGACGGTGATGCGGCAGACGTAGTACTATTTTTCTACAATGGAGAGCCGTTTATTGAATCCTTCGTAGAAGGAATGCAGTTCGACTTAAGAATTCTCGATCTAAAAGTTGCAGAAGGAACTTTCACCAATGTATCTATTTAGCCAGCCGCATAACAAGTTGCTGAAATTCGTTCGTAAACTCACTGGGACAATTACCAGTCGGCTTGGCGCTTCGTGCAAGTATAGCCAACTGGTAATTGCCCCCTTAGCAAAGCGTTTGTTCCATAGAAATATTTATGTGAAATTTACCTGATACAGTCGACGTTCTAAAACGCTTTTGTCCCAAAACGAGTTGCGGTCCTCCAAGCCTCTTGTCTCTAAGTGATCGTATGGGCTATTTTATCTAATGTATGAAAACTAAGGATTATTTAAGATGAGTATAGGTGATATGGACTTCTCCCAGTTAGACCTTTTAAATGCAAGTCAACAAATGATGAGCCCAACTTTTGGCCAGCTTAGAGCAGATCACGATATAAGTAAGCTAATAGATGACTTTGACTTTGACGATGCTCTTATAAAACTAGCAGGACTACTATACGAAGAAGAGCTCCATAGTAACTTGGTAACTACTGAGACTATGATTCATCAGCTTTTTCTATCTCAGCGTGGTGATAAAGTAATGAATGCGGTTGAAATAAGTCGATTATTTGATGGTATTCATTCTACATATATTGGTTCATGGGAAGATCCGGCTGAAGACACTATGGTTGGGGTAGCCAATTCAATCAAAGGGTCATATATGTTCCTCAATGGACTTTGGGAAAGCTCATGTTTCTATACACAAATCTTTATCGACCTGATAGATGAAATGCCAGACAACAAACTGTTTTCAAGTATAAAAAAATCAGTAAGAGCAATCCTAATTTTATCGAATGAGGCCATTTGTAGGAAAAGTTTAAAGCGTTATCAGAAAGGTAGTGATTACCCTCAATCTGAATGGGACTTCCACTCTTATATATCAACTGAAAAGCGTAATATAGTCAGCTTTTCTTTGGATGACCTAACCCAATTGGAAGTCTCAGAGAAGGACCTTAAGCCATTTATATTTGAGAGCTCAGATCTCATTTCGCTTACTAATGAAGCTTTTGGAAGCTCCTCTTTAGAACGTAAGCCTATTTACAGGGCACAAGATGACACTTATATCTTAGCTTTACCAACAGCAATAAGTGTCGCAATTCGTTTATTTGTGATCGAACAAGCCAATAGGTTTGGTTTATTAGATCAGCTACAACATGCCATGCAAGTCAGATATGCTAGATTTTTTTCTGAAGACTCATGGTTATTGGGCAAAATAAGTAATGTACCGTTTTCTCCATTTAGAGACTCAAACGGAAGTATTGTCGGTGTAGATACTCTCGTTGGAATTGATGAGCATAGGTACGTACATTTTTTACTGTTTTTTGATGACTTTTGCGACTATCAAAATGGACTTGTTATCGGTGCTACGACTTCGAACTCTGACTTAGATAGTGCTATTGCGGAAAGAATTAAGAAAGCATATAGCTACTCGTCAAAAATAGATGGGTTTAAGAGCGGCCTTAGCGTTCTTGTTGGCTGTGGTTGGGGGCGTTCAGTTATGATATCACTTGAAGGTGAATCGGAGTCTAGCAACTGGCTTTTAGAATCTGTCTCTGCACCTGATTTAGGTACTCTCAATCGGATCACTAGTATGAATCCATTTACTTTCTGGCGGTTGATTGAAGCTAAACATAGAGTACTTGATGTTGGAGTCCAAACTCAAAATGTAAACGGTTTACTCAATCTATATAGCTGGGCCAAAGATAACGATTTTAACATTATCCCTCATTCCGCATTTGATGAAGACGTTGGTAACTTATCATCAATATTCATGATGATCACTCAGAACGCTCTGTTAGATGTTCGTTGGGAAGTTCAAAATGAGGACGATATACATAAAGTTTTAAATCCGTATGGTGAGGTAATTTCTGTTAGAAGGTTGACTACAGGTAGCTACTTCAAAGAAGATCGTTTTAAACCAATTTATGGGTCGGTAGATAGCCTCGAAAATGGTCAATTACTAGGCTTGATAGAAGGGAATCTTTGCTCATGGTGGTGCACTCCTTTAAATAACAAAAATCAGAATAAAGACCTTTTATATAGATTGTGGCATGGAGTCTGTAATTGGATATGTAGGACTGATTTGGCGTTATCTGAATTAGCCTACTCTTCATCATACTCTAATGTTTGTTTTAACATTGAATTTGAAGATGTTAATGTCCCTACTAAAGTATCTCAAGTACTTACCCCCGAAAAACTAAGCGATTTAATAAAGACCTCTACATCTGTAGAAAACGGCATTCTGCATATAAACTGTAAGTTATTAAAAAACTATCTTCTTGCATTTCATCGAGCTGACAATGTTGCTGAAAGAACCATCATAAAATCATTGCTTACTGTTTTTATAAAAGAATCTGTTGAATGTAATGAGCATGAGGAGCTAGTTGAAAGTATTTTAGGTCTTGTTTTTAAAGATAATTATGGTAAAGAAGTGCATATGCTTACAGCACAATCCTTTCTGGACTACGTCAAAATGAGCTTGCCAGAGCCTTTAGCATTAGACCGTTTTGATGATGCCACCATTAAAATTGGGTTAGCATGGATGTCGAAAAGCCATATCGAGCCTTGCAATATCTACGGCAAAACTGAATGTACGCAATATTTACAAGACTTAACTTTAAATCTTTGGAAGGAAATTCAGTCATATTTGGGGTCTTTTAACAAGAAAGCACTAATTATTTTTTTGCTTGAAAACCATTCAGCTGTAGAAGCAGATATTGAGCATTGGCAGCGTACTTTCAAAGCCATACTCGGACTCCATAATAATAAAGATGATGTATATTCAGTCGCATTGGAGCGAATTGCTTCAAATAATTCAGCACTTACGGGGTCTAGGATTCTTATTGAAATGGCCATCTGTGAATCTTTAGATGATGGTGGAAAAGTTCCAAATCATCTGGATTTAACTAAGCTAATAACTTTTGCAAGTGCAATTTTCCAATATGGCAATCTTTCAGATTCGATTATGTATGAGTTGGTTAAGCCCCATCTAAGGCTTTCGACATATGGAGATGTACAATTCGACCACACTGCGTATGACACCGTAGTAAACCCTTACGGTAAGTCCGTTCAGACTGTGATGATAAACCATGCTTCAAATAAATATGATGATCATTTCTCTGAACCAGAAGTTCATGAAAAGGTTGCCGGTCTACTAGGTCAAGAGTTCGAAGCTGCTTGGCATGAAGAGTTTGGGGTATCTATCGATGAAGCCAGAAAAATCTTAGATATTTTTGATAATATTGGGATTGAAAAAAACAAAGCTGTCTATGAAATTTCATGTTCAGAGCTGTTTAATCAATCGAATACTAGCGGTGTATCTGATGTTGCGTTGAAAGCCTTTATGGATAGATTTACCCTACCACAAAGGGCTAGCTGGATGGCATTATCTTCAGGTTATCGTGTAAGCGATATTTCTCCATGGAGATATCGACGCAGGTTGTCATTGACTGCGCGGCCATTAATCATACTTGCCGATAAGCTTGTTATAGCCCCAAGCTTAATACGAAGAGGGGTTTTGTATTGCTTATCCAATTCATTTGACGCAACTTTAGACGGCTCCTTTTTCAACACTAAAGTGATGAAAAAATGGATTGGAGAGCAACGAAATAAGTCGGGTCACAGATTCAACCAAGAAGCTGCTGACAAATTCAGTAGTCTGGGTTGGAAAGTTGAGGCTGATGTGAAGGTCAGCAAGATTCTTAACAAAAGAACCAAGAAAGACTTTGGAGATGTTGATGTGCTAGCATGGAACCCTTCAGAAAAAATTGTCTACCTCGTTGAATGTAAAGATCTAGAATTTTCCAAAACTCAAGGTGAAATAGCTAAACAAATATACGAATTTCGTGGTGTAACGAAATCAGGTGGCAAACCTGATCGCCTAAAGAGGCACATGGACCGCTTCTTAGTTTTGGATGAAAATATTGATAAGTTGAAGGATTACTTAAAGCTCGAATCTATAAACGAATTGAAAGTAATGTTGTTGTTTAGGCAAACCGTTCCTATTTCGTACGATAACTTTGACAGTGTTATACCAATTACAGTTAGCTTCTTTGACGAGCTAAGTGTCTAATTCAATGTTCAACTAATTGAAATACCGTAGTAGCTGAGTGAATTTAGCTGCTTGATTGTAGATTAGTAATACCTGAACTTATTCGTGATATGCTAATTTAGAAAGTCACTGATTAATTAATCTCCATAGACTAGTTGTCTTTGTAAGGGTAAAAATATAATTGCTTATTAAGGCAAATTTAGGTGTAATGAACATACAATAAGCGCTGAGAAATGCAGGGAAAGCTTACCATTACACTAGCTAAACTGATTAAATTAGCTAGGAAAGTGAGAGCCACTAAAAACAAATTCCCATAGCATAAATAACACCAACTCTGACATACCGAGCAGGTAGCGGCTTAGTCCAACAAGCGACTATGCAACACAAACCGCATGTTGCATAAATACTAAAATGTTAGTAGCCAAAAGGGAACGAAATAATTTTGAAACCATTACCAAGCTTCATTTCAGATGAACTCTACATAATCAGCGCATTCAATGACAAACAGGAAGTTCAAATATCTGAATTTATAGATAATATTGAGCAGCACATAGAAGTAACTGAGGTTGAGCGATGGTTTCAAATTTCAGCTGATGAGGGAGAGGTTGGAGTTGCTCAAATCGAACATATATCGGGTATAAGCGAAGAAGAATACGACATTCGAGAAATGTTCACAGAAATTATGCCCATCTATCAACGTCAGGCAATGCTATTAACTCTATGGGGTTCGTTCGAGAGTGAAATGGAAAAAATGTATATTTACGCCTCTCCTCAAGAAAGTCTTCCTAAGAAAAATAAAAAGGAAAAAATAAGTAAGCTTAAGCATATGATTAACTGCTTTAGTAAAATGGGTATACCAGCTGAACCAACGAAGGAATATGTTTCTGCAGTAAAAACTCTTGATGACGAAGTTAGGTTAATCCGTAATGCTTGGGCACATGATGGTGGAAAAGACCCGATGGATAAAATACCGGATGACATCGATGGTATAGTTAAGAAATATTCACAAATAGAGATTAGCAAAGAATATATTAAAAATGTTGTTTTGCTAATGCATGTTGTATCACGAGAGCTGAACAACTCGGTTAGAAGTGCAACAATAGCTGCTTACAAATAAAAGCAGACGCACGCATACATTTAGTAGCAAGAGCAGTTAATCAAACTTAACCCCTAAAAATGAAGAAGTTTTTGAGGTATTTTTACATTGATCATGTTTAATGCCATAGCCTGTACATCCCCAAAATTCACCAAATTTACCTTGTCTTAATTTCATTGGACGGCCACATTTATTGCAAATTTTTGTTACAGATTTACAGTTAGGGTTGGTGCAGGTGCTTGAATGTTCTCCGTCTATGGATGGTGCATTGCATTTTGAGCAAATCCGAGGGTAGGACTTACAAACTTCGCCAGTTGTACAGCTATAGAATGTGCCAAACTTCCCTTTTTTTAATTTAAAATACCCTGTTGTACAACAAGGACATTTGAAGATCTGCCTATATTTCTCTTCAAAGCTCTGAGAGGCTATGTGTAAATTATACTTAGGCGAAAGTAATTCAACAATAAATTCAGAAGTCGCCATTGGGTCAGCAATAAGATAACTCTTTTTCTTTGCTCTAGTGAGCCCAACATATAGCAATCTGCGCTCTTCAGAATGTGGATAATTATCCATGGAAGGTAAAAGCGCTTCAACAATGGCCTCTTCTTTGTTTTGATTTGGAAAGCCAGTCTTTCCCTGAAAGAACCCAATAAGTACACAGTAATCAGCTTCTAGTCCTTTGGAGCCATGAAAAGTCCAAAACTTTATTGGTGTGTCAATATTATTTGCAATTACTTCATTTTTAGCCTCATTTAATAAGTAACGATATCTCGCTATTACGGCTATATTTGCCTGCGGGTCATTTTTTAGGATTTTTTGGATTATTTGCACAGTTTTCAGAGATAAGTTTTCTTCATTGTTAACCTTACTATCTAACAAAAAAACTTGAGAAGTATCTACTTGAGTATGAGTAATAACATCCTTTTTATATTGTTCAGGGTTTTGCATGACAAATTTACCTGCGACCTCAGCAATACTGTTGTTGTACCTAAATGTTTTTTGAAGCATAGTCGAAGAGCAAGAGCCAACCCGTTCTTTAAATTGTGTTGTTAACTCTAATTTACCACCTGAAAATCGATAAATTGATTGCCAATCATCTCCTACTACCGTCAACCTTGGAGTGCTTCCCTTTGAGACTAGTTTCTTTAGGAAGTTCATACGAGAACCTGAAATGTCTTGAAACTCGTCTACAAGAATATGTGACCACTTAGGAGTAAATAGCTCATTATCAACAGCTTTAGTTGCTTTTATGATCATATCGTCAAAATCTATTGCGTCTTGTTCAAGCAACTCCCTCTGGTAAGCTTGATGTATACTACTTAAAAGCTCAGTATATTTATCAGAATTTACAATAGCTTGTTCAGTTAATCTTTCGTTAATTTCCGCATCACTTAATTGCTCAACTCTAATTGCTTGTAAGCATTTTAAATAACGCTTGATACCACTCAAAAGAAACCCACTTTCTTTCAGCTTCACAAAAACTTCATCATTTGACCTTTTTTTGATTGGTATTCCAAGGTTGTCTATGTGCTCTGCTAAAATCTCTTCTAAATTCCCTTCAACCCAATTGTAGTGATACGTTTCTATCAATGTTGTACCGCATTCCAAATGCAAATTCCGTTTATCGCACATACTCTGTTTATATTTTTTTTTATCAATATCAGGCCTTGTACTTCCGTCCCTTGCAATACCGAAGTGCTCAAGGTAAACATCGGCATCTTTGATATAAAAATCAGGTTTATAATCAAATCCTATCTCAATTCTACGCTTACTTACGTATTGAGCTTCATATTCAAACTCAATTCCATTTAAGTAAAGCCAGTTTGATATCAATAGCTCTTGATAGCCCCTAACTTTGTCACCCTGTAGCGTTCTGTATTCATTATCTCGAATATATGCGTCGTAATCTTCTTTAGTTTTAAAGTCAAAAGGGTTTATTGGTTGATAACTTAAATCTATGAATGTCTTCATAAATTTTTCATTTTGTTTTATTTGAACTGAAAACCACCTTGATAACCAATTCTCAAGTTTTATAGAATCTTCACAGAATTTTGACATCCTGACTGACTTGTTAGAACTTAATAGTATTTGGCGCCCAAGGGCATGGAAAGTCATGATTTTTGGGCTTTTATCTTGACTAAGTCCAAGCTTGGTACTTCTTTTTTTTAAGCGTTCCTGCAACTCACTAGCAGCAGCCTTGTTGTACGCTAGAATTAAAATTTTCTCTGGGGCTGCTATTTTTCTATCTATTAGATCTAAAGCTTTCGCTACCATGACAGAGGTTTTTCCCGTACCAGCAGCAGCTAAAACCAAATTTCGATCATTATCCCTAATGACAGCCAATCTTTGTTCTTTAGTGAGGGGGTTTGACTCAACTTCGTCATAAAATTTTTTTCGTTCTTGACTAGTCACTTCCTCGAAGCACTTTCTTAATTCTGATGCCCCTATTTCTAAAGGGAAATATTTCGAATAGCTAACTAGAAACTGGATTAGATTTTTGGGGAGGTTATTATTCCATTCATTTTTTTGTAGTTCATATGAACGTAAAAGAGGGGTAATCAAATTGTCCAGTTTTTTGATATTTGAATCCCTTAGGTATTCATTAATTGCATAATCATAAAACTGCTCTTTAGAGCCTTCTATATTTTGCTGGATATAAAAAGCGATTTGTCGAAAAAGACTCTCGTAAAATTTATCAATGTCTTTAGTTTTAAGAAAGCTTATAGTTTTCTTTGACTGCCTTGAATTAAGTGTGATTTTTGAGCCAAGCAGGCCTTTCTCAAATATTGGGAAGTTATATGAATCGTGTAAATTATATTCATCAAGTACTGTTGAACCATTTAGAAGAGTTAAATGTGGTTCATCAAATCTTAGCTTATTGCCTTTGCATAATAGCCTTCCTAGCCAATTGATTCTGATGTATTCCATCTTATTTCCATATTGAATATCAGTTTGTTACATTATGACTCAAGTGTATAAATAAAAGGAATAAGTAAACCAAACGTTTTAAGGTTATGTTGGATCTATTACTTAAACGTCGCAGCCTGTTCTGGTGATCCTAAGACATTATTTCTTTGCTAAACTTAAATCAATGCGTGATTTTTAAGCGGGTGTCAAATGACAGAAAGCCAGTTAAAGTTATCAAGTAACTCTGATTTAGTTCAAATAATTTCATGTGGAGAACTTACATCTCATTCAGACCCGTTGTCAGAAATAACAGTTGTAAGAAATGGTGTGAATGCATCCGGAGTGTATGCTTTTGCCAGTCTAATGGGATGGGATATGGCAACAGTCGCAAACGCATTAGGTACAACATCTGCAACATTATCGCGATGTAAATCTAAATCATTAAGTTCACAAACTAGCGAACATGCGATTGAAGTTGCAAGACTAAGTATGATTGGAATTAACTATTTTGGTTGCATCGAAAATTGGAATGCATGGTTAAATACTGCTCATATTCAATTTAACAGTCAAGCACCTCGATTAGTGTTGAACTCAATACGCGGACGTGAGCTAATTAAAAATGTTATTAAGCAGCTTCAGTACGGTTTCACAGCATGATGACTGTTTAGCTTAGTTTTATCTAAATATTTTCACTTCACTGTTTCAGTCACAGTCAATCACGGGAATATCTGACCATCGGGTAGTGTAATGTGGTGACAAAAAAGCGCGTCTCATAGCCCATTTTTGCGTGAGCTTTTCACTGCCAATGCTTAAAGCGCCAACACCATAGCGGTTGTTAATTGTGTCGATACACGTCATTATTTTAGGGTTGTCAGGACTTTTGTTAAACATATCTGTTTGATAGAAGTACTCACTCTCAAGTTCAATTGCACCGATTCCACATCGATAAAAACGGGTATCGGGTTTATATAGTGTATTGATAACTTCGGACACCGCTTTTGCAATGACGCGAGTATCGGATGTTGGTGTGATAAAGTCATATAGCATCGACTTTTTGTAATAGACTTCTTCATGCGGGGAGCTGGCTGCAAATATAACAATACGCTTTGTTAAAGAGTGTTGTCGTCTTAACTTCCTAGCCACAATAGCAGCATGTGTTACAAGCGCAGCTTTTAAAGGAGTGATATCAGTAATGCGCTCGCCAAAGCTGCGTGTTGAAAAGATTTCTTTCTTATTTTGTTTTACTTCATCCCAAGTTAAACACGCTACACCATTGAGTTCATTAACAGTGCGCTCAACCACGACGCTGAACATTCTTCTCATTGCTTTAGGGTTTTGATTTGCTAAATCCAAGGCTGTTTGTATATTCAGTTGTTTTAATTTATTACCTAGGCGAGAGCCAATTCCCCACACATCTGTTACGGCCATCTTAGATAAAATTTCACAGCGTGATTTATCATCATTGATAACGGCGACACCGTTATATCCAAACAGCTTCTTAGCGGCATGATTGGCTGCTTTTGCGAGCGTGGGGGTAGGCCCAAACCCAACACCAACAGGCAATCCCGTTTCACGCCACACGGCACGACGAATAACCTGCCCATACTCAGCCCAGTCACTAATTACTTTAGAAAATCCAGAGAAACGTAAAAATGATTCATCAATACTGTATACGTAGTGGTCATCACAAAAACGTCCGATAACCGTCATCATTCGCTCACTTAAATCAGCATAAAGCTCATAGTTAGATGAGCGTACTACAACATCATGATGTTCTAAGTAGCGCTTAATTTTAAAGTAAGGCTGAAACTTGGGAATACTGAGTTGTCT
Organism: Pseudoalteromonas sp. P1-8; assembly: GCF_001399985.1. Classification (NCBI taxonomy): domain Bacteria; kingdom Pseudomonadati; phylum Pseudomonadota; class Gammaproteobacteria; order Alteromonadales; family Pseudoalteromonadaceae; genus Pseudoalteromonas; species Pseudoalteromonas sp. P1-8. The sequence goes on along the minus strand of NZ_LJSO01000012.1, from coordinate 31,536 downwards.
AGCAATCGGACATACAGCACATATACACCCATCGTTATTTGTTAAAACAACAACGGGCTTGTGTCGTATAGCTGGGTCAAACACTTTCTCAGCACTGGCATAAAATGCTACTGCATCAACTAGGGCAAACATTTACTGAGCGCGACTTTATTTTTATGAAGCCGAATACTGGTTGTAACGACGCCCTCTAGTTTGAAGTCATCTTCAGGAGAAATATAAACCGATGAATAATTCTTAGATGCAGAGATTAGCAAGCGATTTGATTTATCGATAATTTTGCACACGAATGTACCGTTATAGCTTGCAACGATAACATCACCGGAAGTCACGTTTTCAGCTCTATCAACGACAAGTAAATCACCATCAAAAATCCCGACATCTTGCATAGACTGACCGGATGCAAGGCCTATAAAGGTCGCATTAGGGTGGCGAATAACAAGCTCATCTAACGATATGCCTAGCTCAGTATATTCTGCTGCTGGTGATTCAAAGCCGGTAATGCCCGCTTCGATATAAATTGGAATAACAAACATATGGACCTCGCTGTATGTATATACAGTATAGTTTGATTGTCTGTGTCATTCCACTCTTTTGAAGTTTCTTCGTTTAGATTTTCATCCCATAAAAAATCACAGCTAATAACGGCCGGTTATTTGAGGGGTTATTATTTTGTTTTTTGTATTTGTGACAAAAAAAGATAATACTATTTCAATTACTTATGATTTTAAATTATCTTTATATGGTGTTAATTACTTAAAATGGCGGTAAGCTTAAAAATAAATAGTAAATAGCTTGATTTTGTGAATTTAGCCGCTACTTTAAAAAAGAGATTGAATTTTAGAGTGAGAGTTAGCGTTATGAATGAACATTCAAATCACAGCAATATTGATAGTGTATATAACAAAGAAAGTATGCGACGTCGTCTTGAACGTTTTAGTCGTTTCAACATAAGTGGCTTGTGTCCTACGCTAAAAGATACACAGCCACACTTTTTCGAATCGTTCAATGAGTCACATTTTGCATTGATGTTTGAGTTTGATCAAACGATAAAATCTGTTCGAACTCAGCCATTTTCAATTAGTTATACAGATGACAATAAGAAGCGATTGTATACACCTGATTTTTCTTTAATTTATTGTGATGGCAGTGTTCGCGTGGTCGAAGTGAAGCACTCGAAAGCGATTGATGAAAAGACAAAATGCACTCATTTTTTGATTGAGAAAGCGTTCGAAAAGCTAGGCTTTGAGTTTGTAGTTTTGACGGAAAATGACTTGCCACCGAGACGAGCGCTCTCAAACATGAAGATGATATTACGCAATGCTCTATCAATGAAAGTTGTGAATGGTGAGAATGTAAACACACTGCTTGATGTCTTGCCTCCTGAACTGACTCTACAGAAAGCACACGCAATTTGTGATGCACTGAATGTAAATAGAAACATGATTTGTCATTTTGTTTTAAAAGATTATTTAAAAATGGATGTTTCATGCGATATTTGTAATGAAACTGCTTTAATTAACAATCTTCATGGATTTGTGCAATGAGCGGTGTGGTTAAAATTGGTACGAAGTTTCAAATGGATAGCAGCTCTTACATAGTGCGTTCGATAGCGCGAGAGCACTTCGATAATATGATTTTTTACTCATTGTTTGATGATGACAGTCAGAAAGTGAATAATGCAAGAGTCGAGTGCATGGCACAATCTGAGCTTCATAAAAAACTCATAGGTAGCGAAGCGCTTTTGTATGAGCGCGCTTCTGACATACCGATGCAACAATTGCTGACAGAAAATCAATTAAATCAGATGAGTATGTGGCAAGCGTTTTTTGACTTGCATTTCGAGAAACACAGTAAAAATTTTACTGCAAAGCATAATGTTGATGAAAGCATCGCTGCTTTCAGTTGGCAAAGTTACAACTCAAAAAAATACTCGCGTAGCTCGTGCCAAGCGAAGATAAAGGCGTATCGTGATTCTGGTTGTGATATACGTTCATCAATTGGCCATGGCCATCACGCAAAGAAAAACTCAAAGCGACTGACACCGGCAACAGAAGATTTAATTTACGAGTATTTTTGTGATTATTATCTTGTTAGAAGCGATGCAACTGCAAAATCTGTACATGCAATAGCAGATATGCTGAGGGCTAAGATACGCGAGCTTGGTAAATCAAAGCCAGCGTGTTATCCAGTCATACCATGTGTCGACACTATTTATCGACGTTTTCGCGAAACAATTGCATCAATGAAGACGCTTAAGACATTGAGCAAAGCTGAAGCTAAAAAACTGCGTTATAAACTCGGTCGTGAGTTTGTGTCAGAAGACCCGCTTGAGCGAGTTGAGATGGACGCGGTATACATAAACTTAGGTTTAAACAACGACGCGAGCAAATATCTGGGCACTATTGTAATGATGATTGCGATTGATACTTGCACGCGTTGCCCGCTTGGCTATTCAATTCGTGTCGGTAAAAACGCATCTGAATCTGCTGATTTAGCTATCGAATGTTTGAAAAGTGTTGTGACACCAAAAGACAATCCACTTTGGCCGTGTTTTGGTGTACCAGTGAAGCTTGTGACAGATGCGACGACCGCAACAAAAGGCAATATATATAAGTCGCTTGCTTTGCAACTTGGTGCGAATTCAATCACCACGCGTAGTGGTGAGGGGCAGAGTAAGCCGTTTATTGAAAGCTTTTTTCGCACCTTGCGACGTGAATTTTTAAGCAAATTACCCGGGTATCTGGGCTCAAAAACGCGTGTCAATAATGGTCATCTAGAAGCGACAGAAGATGCTGAACTTCATGCATCAATGACGCTTGAAGAGTTCGTCGCAGCGTTTGAAGATTACATCACAAATGTCTACATGCAATCAGCACATACTGGCCTTAAAAATCGTGCGCCGCTTGACGTGTGGATGAATGCAATCAGTAAAAACCCACTACTGCAAACGGTGCCTGCGCCTGATACTGATTTATCTGAATTTCGCGGCTGCTATCGTGCGAAGTGTACATTATATACAAATGGCTCAATTAAGCTTAAAAATGAGCAATATGTGAGCGATGAGCTGAAAGCCTTAAGCTTGTCAGGTGTGAAAAGTGTTGAATGTTTTTACAGTGATATTGATACAAGTAGTGTTGTTGTGAAGCATCAAAACGACACATTTATCGTGCCACTGCGCGAGATGAATCATCATACTGAGGTGGGTGTTCAACAAGCAGAGCTTGATGTTGCTCGCAACTCGCAATTCAGTGAATGTGATGTTGTTGAGCGTAAGCATTATGAGTACAAGGCCGGCAGCAAGCGAGGCTTGCCAAACTTCAAAAAAGCAAAGCAAAAGCAAGCTGAAAAGCGTGAGCTTGAAAGCGGTCGTAAACAGCCTTCTCGAACAAAATACAATAATAATAAAGCAATTGATGTTGATTCAGTTGACGCGCGCGAGCAAATTTTAAACTCGCTAAATGCGCAAGTTGCTGTCGAAGAAGATATCGACACTGGTGCCACTTTTGATGATTTTGAGCCGGGCGGTGAGCTATGAGTTGTTTAAAAGGCAAGGCTGAATTGTTATACAGTAAAACATTTGATTGCGCGAATAATCGTCTAGAGCTTGCTGATTTGCTTGAAGAATCACAGCAGACACTGAGTCTTGGTGTCGGTAGTTGTAGTGTGATTGTTGGCGACTCTGGAAGTGGCAAAACTACATTACTCAAAACTTTTATAAAGCGATTCAATGAAAAGTACAGCACAGACGTCAGTGAAAACAAGTCAATAAAAGCATGTTATATTCGCTCGCCGTCGAACATGAGCCCGCTTGACCTGTACCGTGCAATCTTAGTAGGTATGGCCGAGCCCGGCTCAATACAGGGCTCTGAAGTTGAGCTTCGTCGACGTATCGCGCAGCAAGTTAAGAACAAGCGTTATCGTGTTCTTGTGTTTGATGAATTTCAGCAAGTCGTTGAAAAAGTCGGTGTGAAGTCGGCGCGCCAAATTGCAGATTATCTAAAAGAATTAGTTGATGAACTAGGGTTATTTCTTGTGTTCGCTGGCACTTCAAAAGTCATGAATATACTTGAAATTAATGAACAATTCGCATCACGATGTTCACTCATCATTGAGAAGAAACTGCTTTCAGTCTCGACAAGAAAAAATTATGTTCACTTTGTGAAATATCTAATAACTCTAAATGAACATTTGAAGTTTTCTCAAATTGACTTCACAAACCCTGAAATCAGCTTGCCTATTTTTGCCATGACAAAAGGTGATTTGCGTCAACTGAGCATGCTTATTCGCAAGGCTGTTTTTTATGCATGTGACAAAAATAGAGATGAAGTTCTCGTCAAAGATTTCGCCGCTGTATTTAGTTCAATTAGTGCGTCAAAGAAAAATCAAGCAAATCCATTTTCTAAAAAGTTCTCTTTACTAAAAACGGAACTGGGAGTTAATTATGAGCTCTAATCATTTTATATCACCATTTTCAGCGTGTGCAGCAGTGGCTCGCTTTTATGGATTTGCGACAGTTAAAAAGTTGATGCTATCTAATGCTATTCAAACCCCGACGCGATTCGAACTTTATGCACACTCTCACTTTGAAAAGTTACTTGAAAATGAGCAGATTAAACATGATATTGAGCAATATAAATTATTAGACTGTACTCAAGTACTCGAAAAAGGGGGCACAATAAATGACTCTGATCATATTAAGATTTGTCCTCGCTGCTATCACAACACGGGGATTCAACTTTATCAATGGCAGCATATTGAAGTGACAAGTTGTCGGGTACATGAATGTGCGCTAGTAAATGTTAAAAATCTGCCTCTTTATGACTTACAAGAGTCATGTAATTTATTGAGCTTTGAGCGATACATGCTGTGTTTGAGTGAGGCTGAAAGCTCAGAGTTTGCTGAAAAGCTACTAGGGTTCTCAAGCCTTTTATTCAGACCCTTTGACTTTATTCAAGCAAAAATTAAATTTCAAAAATTTAGTGTTCAGGAAATGAGGTTTTTATTAGATGATGTGTTCAAGGTTTTGTCGTGCCCATCTCTAAGTGAAATTTGGAAGCACTTATTATTAAAGCACAGAGCGCAATTTGAGAAATGTGGTGAGTTAGTCATGCATCATCGATTCGATGAGATTGCTAACTCAATCTACTCAATTCAGCATGAGTATAACTTTTTAAAATCGACTGAAGAGGTAGAAGCAAAGACTCTTTTATTAAAATACCATGATGCACAGATAGACAAGTCTTTATACGTTTCTACTCATCGCTTTGACAGTAAATTCGATTCACAAAGTTTTTCTTTCCAGATAGACGGGGCAGCCCTTTCAGAATTTTTAGGTATCAATATGAAGTCACTTTCTCATGTTGCTCAGCAAAACATGTTTGATGCAATCTATCTTTGTAAGCAACAAGATAAGTCATTTTATGACATGAGAAAAGTTGCAGAAGCTTTATCGAAATCATTTGAGCTAGTTTCTGAATGTGATGATAAATTCTTGAAAGTAAGTGATGTGCCCAATGGCATCTATGATTTGTTTGATTTATCTAGAGATGAGCTTGTTAGTTGTGTATTAAATAGTCATGTTGACGGTCTATATAAAGTCAATACAAGCATTGAGCGTGTTAATCATTTATATGTAAGTGAGAAAGGGTTAAAGCAATTATTGAAAGAAAAGTGGAATGCAATAGATGAAGTGAATAAGTATGACGCTGTTCGTATGTTGAAAATAAATGCTGATGTTTTAGGTACATTGATTGAAAATGAGTATCTAAAGCTTTCAGCGAAAAATAGTGAACAAATAGATGCAGATAGCATACGTGAATTTGTTTCTAACTACCTTATTTTAAATAGAAAAGCTAATTTTGAAAAAGCGAGAACGTGCGAAAAACGTATCACGGGGTGCTGTAACGTGCAGCCAATTTTTCAAATTTATATGGATCCAAACAGAACAGATTTTGTTCTGTACGACAAAGCACATCTTAATGATTGTTGTATGCAAAAATTACAATCACGATTTACGCATTTCAGTAAATCAAACATAGATTTATCAAAAGACGTCATCATTTTTAGAAACAAACGACGTCATTAACTAGAGTTTTTAGTCGACTTGTTTAGTTTCGCTTAGCTGTCTTGATTTGACAAAAAGTTGAAATCACACTAATAATAGGCCGAGGGCATTTAATGCCCTCGGCCTTTTTTTCGTTTGGATTTTACTCAAAATATAAATAGCAAATTTATTCTTACGGTTAATCGTAAAAAACAACAAATTCTAGCGTTTAATCAGAAACTTGAAGCTATACAAATCAGAAAGTGCTCTTAAATTTTCCCACCATTTCTATAGCTTAATTCCAGCCTTGGATCAGAAAGAACAACGTTGAATGTTTGATTCGTTTGGTCGGATATAAGTCTGTATCTTTTGGATGTTGAGCTCCTATTAAAAGCTAAGAAAAAACAGTATTTCGTCCTCTTCTTTTTGCCTCATAAAGGTGTAAGTCGACTCTTTTGGCTGCCTGTTCTGACGTTTCGTTTGGTGCAATTTCTATAACACCTAAGCTTATCGTTGCGCTTATAGACAAAGATGTATGTTCCTTTTCGGCAACTGAAAGTCTAATACGCTCGGCAATATCTTTTGCATGCTCTAAAGATTGATTCTCAAGCACAATTAAAAACTCTTCGCCGCCGACACGACCTACCCGATCAGAACAACGGACGGTTTGCACAATCGTATTGGTTATAGATATGATTAATTCATCACCAATATCGTGACCGTATTGATCATTGACCGCTTTAAAATGATCAATATCGATAGAAATCAAAGAGCTTACTTGCTGATTTAGTTTGTTTTGCAGCATGACACTTCGTTTTAAATTCAATATAGCTCTTCGATTTGCTATGCCTGTTAGTTCATCTTTTAAAGCGAGTATTTCAAAGTACTTTTTCTGGCGAACTTGTTTGAATGTATAAACGGCGAATAAGAGTAAGCACAAGCAAGTGATCATCACAGTTAAGCCTTGCCAAAAAGATTTATCTTCGGCCACCGCTAAAAGTTTTTGTTGTAGCTTTGACTCATGCTCTAAACGAGAAATCTCAAGGATCTGCTGTTCATAATTAAAGTTTAATCTGGCAGATATAAGCGTGTTATTTGCGATAGCTTGTTGTTTATCTTTAATTAAAGCGATTAATTGTTGTTGAGATGTTATTTGTAAGGAAGTATCTCCTGTTGCAGCTGCAAGCTGCGAGGTTAAATTTAAATAACGCTCCTTTAAGCTATCGGGCCAATATTGTTGTTGCCCGGCTATCTTCTCATAAGATGTAAGGGCGGCTTGCAACTGATAGGTAGCCAAGTACCATTCTGATTTAGTGAAGTTGTAAAGAGTCAAAATCCAGCTGTCAGTAACAGAAAGCGTGTTCAACTCAGTTAGATATGACTCACCCTGAGATAAGCTATTAAGTTTTATATTGAGTTCTGTCAGTTTAATTAATATGTAAGCATAGCCATTTTCGCTTTCGAAACGACGAACATCTTTTTTTATCGACTCGTATAGCTCAACTGCCTTTATTAAGTCGCCTTTTTCTTCATAGGCATACGCGAGTTGATCCGTTACTTTGTAATGCTCTTGCTTATTGAATTTCGTTAACGCTAATTTGGCTCGCTGCAGTTGTTCAATTGCAAGTTCATAGTTGTACAACGCTATGTGAATATCGGCAATTTCTTTTAATGCGAGTGCTTTTTCGTAGTCATTACCTGCTTTTTCAAATAACTGATAAGCCGTTTTAGCAGAGTCGAATGCCTCTTGATAGTCGCCTTTAGTTAACTGAATACGGTTAAGTACTATGTGAGCAAGAGCAATGATTGACAATTTTTTTGAAGAGGTTATTTCGTCTACTGACGGCGTGTTAATTATTGGTTTTAAGTGTTCGAGAGCTTTCTGGTAGTTACCTTGCGTATACTCTTGGTTTGCTTCACAAACAGCAAGTTCCTGTATTAAGTTTAAATTGTTTACTTGTTGAATGATTGGTTTGGCTGTTTCTAGAAATTTTTTATATTCATTAATTCCGTTTGGGGTTGATACATTAGAAAACCAACATTTAAACGCCATTACTTGTGCATCATCTAGCACATTTTCATAAGGCATTTGCTGCTCTAATCTAGCTAAAATTTCGACAGATTCAGAATATGTTGTATAACCGTGAAGAGCACGGCTGATTTCACTCTGAACATCATTTGCAGCCACATTGGTTGCAAATAGCAACAAGCACAATATCCTTATCATTTGAGCATTACTCCATACAGCTACTCTGATGCCAATCAATGATATTTTCTTATAATTGCAGCTAGCTTAGCATAATGAAATTGTTGCTTATAATATTTTACGTTGAAAAAATATAAATAATTTAACACTTTAAGCTATGGTTGGTTACTTTTGGGATTTGAAAGCAGCTCAACACAAAGTAATGGAATTGTGTACCTAAAATGATATGGTTACTTTAAATAGTTTTAATTAAAAGGATGTTTTTTTTCATGTTAAACAAAATATTACTTTGTAGTGCTTTGTTATTTTCTGTTACAGCACTGGCTGAAAGACCAGATTATTTTAATGATGAGATAGAGCAAGAGTATCTCGCGGTTTTAAAGCATATGGACGAAATGATGCCGCAAACCGATGTAGAGCTTGCCTATTTACCCTCTTTTTACCCGTTTAGCATTTTTGATATTCATGCCACAAAATTTAAAAATGACAAAGATAAGCAAGCGTTCACTAACTTTAATTTAGGCGTGCTTGGTAGTCAGTATTTAAATGTTGAACAGCAGATTGGAACAAAACTTCCTAATTTATTTATTTGCAAAAAAGATCAGTGTACGGAGCAAAGGCTAAAGCAAATTAGCTCATTTTTAGCTGTATCGGACGAGCAGATCTTAGCTTTTAAAAACAACATTAGCTTGAATCTTGTACAATTAACTGCGCCGAATGTTTATCGTGTTAACAATACTTTTTACTCTCCTACTCAATTAGTAAGCTATACACCATCAAAATATGCGGGGTTTGTACCATCTGCCGATTATAAAACTCTATCACCTGGTGAAGCCCCTAGCTTGATGGAGCTATCAGCCGATTCACAAAAACTCAGAGATTTAATGGTTAAATTTAAGGTTGCAGCAGTAACAAAGGATGAGTATGACAACATTAATGTGATTTTCGGTGGTCTTAGTGATAATCATTGGGGAGTGGTCCTTTTAGACAAATATAGTATACCTAGGGAAGGCGATAGGAATGCTTTAGGCCTTGAGTACGAAATAATCAAACCACTCTCCAAGATAAGTTTTTATTATCAAACTAATTAAACCAAGTTTTATCAACAAACAGTTATCAATGGAGTAAACAATGGGGTTGTCTGAAAATAACAAACCAAAGCCCCATAGTTTTGTGTTGAAAAGTTTTGGATTAATAGCACTTTTTGTATCTTTAACAGGATATGCCACCGAGCAGCAAATTCAGCAGCACGTAGATGCGTTTATTCAGAGCCAATATAAAGATCACTTCACAGAGTTAGTCTCTGATGATGAAATTGGCCAATTAAAGCGTTTTTATGAGCATAGTGATGGTAGAGTCTCTATATTTTGGACTTATCAAACAGGCAATGTTTGGTTAGAAAAACTGACTCTCATTAAGGTGCAAGATGATGGATATAGCGAGTTGTCGTCTATTTCTTTTAACGGCGTAGTAGATAGTACGAAAAAGATTGGCGAACAGCTTGTTATACAATTAAGTACATATGATGAGAGTGATCCTCGTTGCTGCCCCAGCAAGAAAATCACTTTACGCTACCGTATTTATAATGGTGAGTTAGTTAAGTTATAGCCAGATTGTTTTTCATCAGGCTATAAATTAAGAATTAGCAAATATGGTATTCGCCACGGTGTTTGTTGCTGAACATAAAGGCTTGTAACTCAGATTTAAGTACCTCGACAATATCCGTGGTAAAGGGCGTTCTGATTTCACCAGAGTCTAAATATCTCAGTAAATCAATTTCATGTTTAAGTGCTGACTGAATCGAATAACTAATTGGGTAGGTTACTTTAAACTTTTTATGCGATATCACATTGTCGTGGTTTTCAATCTCAACATAGAAAATTAATTGCTCATCTTCTTCGCAAATGTCGCTACAGGTGCCTTGCTCACGAATACAATCCAAGACAATATTTCTGATGAAAATATCAAATTCGTTCATATTAATCCCTCAATTTTTGCCCATCCATTGGGTACAACTGAAATCTAGCAAAAAATAATTAATCTAGCCAACTCAATTTTGCATCTTTTGGATTAACTCTTTCTGGGAAGGTTGATTTAAAAGTGCTAGGGGGAGGGGCGTGGTCAGTTTATAGGGGGTAATCCTTAGGGATTGGTCGTTAGGGGATAGGATGCGCGAAACACGTTTCACGCCTACGTTGTAGCAGCGGCTTTATGCTGCGTCATTGATAAATTTTTACGAGAAACGAGAAACGAGATACGAGAAACGAGATACGAGAAACGAGATACGAGATACGATGGGCGAGGTAAAAACACGATGTGAAATCACTGCTACACAATCAGGTTCAGACTAAATTTAAAAACTGACGGGCTGAAGCCCGACCTATAAGGTCGTCATTTATGGCGACTAGGGGGATGTAGACGCGCATCTCGCTCCTCGCACCTTGACCCTCGCATCTCGAACCTCGTAACTCGATCCTCGTAACTTTCCCCTAGTTACTCGCTAACTACTCCTAGAGCCTAGCTTCTAGCCCCTAAAACCTCCCCCCTAACAATCTCTGCGCCTTTACTTAGCGCACTAAGCTTGGCGCTTGCTATGTGGCAAGGGAGAGGGGCCATACCGCAGTTTGTGCATGGGTAAAGCTTGTCGGCATCAACATATTTTAGGGCTTCGCGTAATGTGTGTGCCACTTCATCAGGGGTTTCAATTTCATTGCTTGCTACATCAATGGCACCCACCATCACCTTTTTACCGCGAATGAGTGCTAATAGTTCAATGGGCACGCGAGAGTTGTGACACTCAAGAGAAATAATATCGATATTCGACTTTTGAAGTTTTGGGAATACTTCTTCATATTGACGCCATTCATTGCCCAGTGTTTGTTTCCAATCAGTGTTGGCTTTAATGCCATAGCCGTAGCAAATGTGCACGGCGGTTTCGCACTTTAAGCCTTCGATTGCTCTTTCTAGGCACTTAATGCCCCAGTCATTAACATCATCGAAGAACACATTAAACGCAGGCTCATCAAATTGAATAATATCAACACCCTCAGCTTCGAGCTCTTTCGCCTCTTGGTTGAGAATTTTGGCAAATTCCCACGCTAGTTTTTCACGGCTTTGATAATGCGCGTCATACAAGGTGTCGATCATGGTCATAGGCCCTGGTAATGCCCACTTTATAGGTTGCTTGGTCTGCGAACGTAAAAACTTGGCGTCTTCAACAAACACGGGTTTGCTGCGTGACACCGGGCCAATCACACTTGGTACACTGGCTTCGTAGCGATTACGAATGGTCACTGTTTTACGGTTCTCAAAATCAACGCCATTTAAGTGTTCGATAAAGGTCGTTACAAAGTGCTGGCGGGTTTGCTCGCCGTCGCTCACGATATCAACGCCAGCTTGTTGTTGCTCTTGTAAGGCAACGCGCAGCGCGTCTTGTTTGCCGTCGATAAGTTCTGCACCTTGCAATTTCCAAGGTGACCATAAGGTTTCAGGCTCAGCAAGCCAAGCTGGTTTTGGTAAACTGCCTGCTGTCGATGTAGGTAATAACTTTTTCATTTTTACTCTCATTAAATTGCGTAGTTGGCAGACCATTTTTCAAGTACTGATTGATAAGGCTTAATAAAGTGTTGCTCAGTAAACTTACCTTGCGCAATCGCCAGTTGGCTGCGCTCTTCACGGTCGTAAACAATTTGCGTGATAGAGTGATCGGCATTTCTTAAATTTGGTTGATAGCAACTACCCGCCACAGCATTGGCGTTATAAATTTCTGGACGGTAGATTTTTTGGAATGTTTCCATAGTGCTAATCGTGCTGATCAACTCTAAGTTGGTGTAATCGTTCAGCAAGTCACCAAAGAAATAAAACGCCAGCGGAGCAACAGTGTTTGGTGGCATAAAATAGCGCACCTGCAAGCCCATTTTTTTAAAGTATTGCTCGGTTAATGACGACTCATTTGGTAGGTACTCTGCACCTAAAATTGGGTGTTGGTTTTCTGTACGATGGTACGTTTTGTTATCAGACACGCTTAAACAAATAACCGGTGGTTTTTTAAAGTGCTGTTTGTAAGTCTCTGAGTCAATAAAGTATTTAAAGAGTTTACCGTGTAAGTCGCCAAAGTTTTCGGGAATGCTGAATTCGCTTTTCGCTTTATTATGATCAAGCAACAGTACACTAAAATCATAATCACGCACGTAAGATGAAAAGTTATTACCAACAATACCTTCGATACGTTCATTAGTTTGGTGATCAATGATATTAGTTTTTAGCACTTCAATTGACGGGAATGCCTCTGTGCTATGTGCAATTTCTAGATCAACTGAGATGATCTCAAGCTCTACTGAGTAGCGGTCGCTTTGCGGGTTATCCCAGTTAGCTAGCGCATTAAAGCGGCTATCAATCATTTTTAATGCGTTACGTAAATTCTGTTGGCGACTTTCACCGCGAGCTAGGTTCGCAAAGTTTGTGGTAAGTCGTGTGCTATTTGACGGATGATAATTCTCGTCTAGGCAAATGCTTTTAATTGTAAATCTGAAATCGTTGTTCATGGCAATGTATCCAAAAGTCCTGAGATAAATGATTGCTGCTCACCTTCCTTAAATCGCTAGGTCATTAACCTTAGGTTGCTCTGCAGCGTAAAATACTAATAAATTTATACGTGCTCAGTATCATGAAGAAAAACGTTTTTATTTCAGGTAAAACATGAGACAGATTCATGAATATTTGCTGTTTTAGTAAAACATTTAGGAAGGGATAGTGAAAAAATACTTCAAAGCCATTTTAGACGTCTGGATTTCCAAATCGGTTTGTTGGAGTTGCAGTAATTTCATATAAAACGTGAGTAATATTCACTACTTAACCCTACTTTTGAAAACAACCCCGTACTTTATTGTTGTTATACTCGGTTCCCTAAACCAACAAAGCAGACAAATACAATGAATGAATTAATCGTGCTTATTATTGCTTGCGCCATACTTGGTAGCGGGGTGGGCTTTTTAGCGGGGCTCTTAGGAATTGGTGGAGGCTTAGTTATTGTGCCCATATTAAGCATGATCTTGCTGCACTTTCAGGTGTTACCTGCTGAGCAAGTTGTGCTGGTGGCGATTGCTACATCGCTTGCCTCAATTCTTTTTACTTCAACGTCATCAGCTATCGCTCACCACAAAAATGGTAATGTGCCTTGGCAATTGGCTCCGTGGGTGATGACTGGGGTTGCACTAGGCGCTCTTATCAGTGGCTTTTTGGCTTCGCTATTACCTGCAAATGTGGTGCGAATTGTGTTTGCTGTGAGTGTAGTGCTTATTGCATTAAAAATGATTTTCAGTAGTAAAAATGACAGCCAATCAACACGAATGCTACCCAATAAAGGCCTTTTGACACTTTATACAACCATCACTGGGGGACTCTCTGCCATGATAGGCATTGGCGGTGGTGCGGTTCTTGTGCCGTTACTAACGTTTTTCTCGGTCGATATGAAAAAAGCCATTGGTTGTGCTTCGGCCTGCGGTATTGTCATTGCGCTATTTGGCTCAGTGGGTTACATCAGTTCGGGTAGTCAGTACTTTACATTAAAAGAGGGCTTTGCCGGTTTTGTTTATTTACCGGCCTTGTTTGGTATTGTTTGTACTTCGTGGTTTACCGCACCATTAGGAGCAAAAGCAACGCATCATTTGCCTGTGTCTACCATCAAGAAAATCTTTGCAGGACTTTTGGTTATTATGGCTGTGAATATGCTTACTAAATAGTGTTAACGTATTAATTCGACAACACGAAAGCCGTTTGTTAATGTCAGTTAAGCAGTATTTAGGCTGCTTAACTGCCTTTTTTCGAAAGCTGTAGGCGCTAATTAAGGACTATTTTTTAAGGAAAATGTTATGGAACGTTGGTGCTTTCAAGCGAGTAAAAAAACACTAAGCTCTTTATTCGTTGCTCTATCACTCATGGCCTTGCCAGTGACTGCTGAGGCTACAAAGCCTCTCGAAACTCACCATGCTTTAATGGGCCAAGTTCTCAATGCAAACCAACAAGCTCCCCTTACAGGTTTTGCACTTCATGTGATTGTTGATGATGGACATGCTTTTTCAACGGTAAAGCAAAGTAAAGAAAATGCGCCGCAAGTTATCAACCCAAATAGTTTATTTAGAATTGCCAGTGTGACCAAAACCTTTACTGCGGCAACGGTGTTACGTTTGCACGAGGAAGGAAAACTAAGCCTTGATACAACGCTCGATAAGTTAATTTCTGACGACTTTTTTGCGCTTCTTGAAAGCGATGGTTATGCCCTTGATAAAATGACGCTTAAGCAAGTGCTGAGTCATACGGCAGGGCTATACGATCACGCCCAAAGCGATCAGTATTTAGCTGGCATAATGGCACATCCGCAACAAGATATTACGATGCGCGAGCAAATTAAAGGGTGTGTAGAGTGGGGCGACCCAGTTGGTAAACCTGGTGAGCGTTTTTCATATTCAGATACCGGTTATGTGTTACTCGGCCATATTATTGAAAGAGTGACAGATTTACCGCTACCTGAAGCGGTTCGCCAATACTTAAGTTTCGATAAAAATCATATCGAAAATGTGGTCTGGGAAAGGGGTGATTCGGTTGCTGTGGATGAGTCTCGACGCGTACATCAATACTTGCATGGCACCGATACTTTTAATTGGAGCCCAACTGTCGATTTATATGGTGGCGGTGGGCTTGTTGCCAGCCCAATCGGTATGGCTAAATTTTATCAGGCTTTATTTTCAGGTAAGGTCTTCAAACATCCAGAAACGCTCAAACTCATGCTATCGGTTAAAGGCTTACCAGCAGATAGCCCTTACCGTTTAGGTGTATTTGCAAAAGAATATAACGGCACCTTGGTTTATCAACATGGTGGCTTTTGGGGCACTTTGGTGATGTATGAGCCAACAACGCAGGTGGTGGTCGCAGGGGCTGTTACTCAGCAAAAAGACTACGCTAAGCTTGAAAAAGTAATGAGTGACTACTTAATTTTACAAGCAAAATCAGCACTCTAAACACGCCAAAATCTAAACTGGCGCACAGATGCGCCAGATTCTTCCTTTAGCTCAACTTTAGCTAAGTTATTATAGAAAATAAATGACTTGCGTACTTCATATAACAAAAATATTATATAACTAAATTGTTATGGAGTAAGTCGTGAAAGTTCTCTTTTTATGTACAGAAAATTCAGCCCGTTCAATTATGGCTGAGGCGTTGCTTAAACATCATGGTAAAGGTGAGTTTGAGGTGTTTAGTGCGGGTACTGAACCTTATGCGGTAGACCCTCGTACGCTTGCGGCGATTGAGCATTTTGGTTTAAAAACAGATGACTTACACTCAAAGCACTTAAACGATGTAACTAACCTGAATTTTGATTACGTCATTACCTTATGTGATGACGCTGCCAAAGAATGCGCCAATCGCGTCGATGGCAGCCATTGCCTTGCATGGGATTTTATCGATCCTAAAACGCGTCCTGAACCTCACGCCTTTGAAAAAACCTTGCAAGAGCTCAATGAGCGAATCAAACAGTTTGTGCAATCCCATAACAAAGAAAAACCAGTATCGATTTCGCCAACCATATTTTATAAAGCCCTTGCAGATGATATTCGTTTAAAAAGCTTATTGCTTATCGCCGTTGAGCAAGAGGTTTGCGTATGCGAACTAATGACGGCACTTAACGAGCAGAGCCAACCAAAGGTTTCAAGGCATTTAGCGCAACTTAAAAAACAGGGTATTTTGTCGGATAGAAAACACCAGCAGTGGGTGTTTTACTCTTTAAACCCGACTCTACCTATGTGGATGAAACAAACAATTACCTCGACCGTGGTAAACGAACCAAATTTCATAGAAAACGAGTTAGCAAGGCTAAATGCGATGGGCGATGATCGCCCAACCCGTGTTGCTCGTTGCTGCAATTAAGGACTGAAAATGGGTGTTTTTGAACGATATTTATCTGTATGGGTTGCTGCTGCTATCGCCATCGGTGTGACGCTTGGGGTGATGTTTCCGCCTTTATTTGAGCTAATTGCCAAAGCCGAAGTGGCGCATGTAAACATTGTTGTTGCACTGTTTATTTGGGTAATGATCTACCCGATGATGGTGCAAGTTGATTTTTCAACAATCAAAGAAGTCGGTAAAAACCCTAAAGGGCTGATGCTCACTTTAATCATTAACTGGCTTATCAAACCGTTTTCAATGGCCGCATTAGGTTGGCTATTTTTTGAAGGGTTATTTGCTGATTTCGTTAGCCCTGAAACTGCGCAAGAATATATTGCTGGGATGATTTTGCTTGGTGTTGCACCTTGTACGGCAATGGTGTTTGTGTGGTCACAACTGACCAAAGGCGATGCAAATTACACCTTAGTGCAAGTGTCTGTGAACGACATCATTATGATTTTTGCTTTTGCACCTATTGCGGGGTTATTGCTGGGTGTATCTGATATTCATGTGCCTTGGCTTACACTGATGATTTCGGTTGTGCTGTATGTATTGCTACCACTCATTGCCGGGGTATTAACACGAAAAGCTCTTAATAATTCAGCACAAAATGAGGCTGCTGTGCAGTCATTTTTAGAGAAAATTAAACCTTACTCAGTTATTGGTTTACTGGCCACAGTGGTCTTGCTATTTGGGTTTCAGGCGAACACGATTTTAGCCCAACCGCTTAACATTGTACTGATTGCCATTCCGCTTGTTTTGCAAACCTACGGTATTTTTGCAATCACCTATTTCATTGCGTTAAAGCTTAGGCTTAAGCACAACATTGCAGGGCCTGCATGTTTAATTGGTACTTCTAACTTTTTTGAGTTAGCGGTCGCAGTGGCTATTTCATTATTTGGTTTGCACTCGGGTGCAGCATTAGCAACCGTTGTTGGGGTGTTGGTCGAAGTACCTGTGATGCTGTCGTTGGTTGCAATCGTTAATAAAACAACACATTGGTTTAAAGAGTAATTGGGGAATCATAATGCAATCACATCCATTTGATATTTTACAGCTAGAAACTGGGGCATTTATTTTTACCCCTTGCCCTGGCACAAAAGGCGTTGGTTTATCGCAGTCTGTAGCAGATTTAAAAGCGGCAGGTGCAAAAGCCATTATTACTCTAATGTACGATGAAGAGCTTATTAAAAATGGCGCGCAGCAGCTTGCAATCGAATGTGAGCAAGCCTGTCTTAGCTGGTTTCAATTACCTATTGTTGATGATGACGCGCCAAGCGAAGCGTTTAGTCTCGCTTTCAACAAACACCTTAACGAGATTCTTGCCATCATAAAAAGCGGTGGTAGCGTGGCTGTGCACTGTAAAGGCGGCTCAGGCCGTACAGGCTTAGTTATTGGTTTATTAATGCATGAGCTTGGCTATGCTAAAAACGACATAGTTAATCAAGTGCAGGCTATTCGCCCTAAATCGTTGCATAACCAAGTACAACGTTCATTTTTCGACAATTTTCAAAAAGTAGGAGCTTAACAATGGCAATTAAAGTAGGCATTAATGGTTTTGGCCGTATGGGTCGTTTATCGCTAAGGGCAGCGTTTGCATGGGACGACGTTGAGTTTGTGCAAATTAATGACCCAGCGGGTGATGCAGCAACACTCGCTCACTTACTAAAGTATGATTCGGTACACGGTATTTGGCCTCATGAGGTTGAAAGTAACGACAACGCTGTGATCATCGATGGCCACGAAATTAACGTTACGCAAAATAAAACGATTGCAGACACTGATTGGTCTGGTTGCGATATTGTTATTGAAGCCTCTGGTGTGATGAAAAAAACCGAGTTACTGCAAGCCTATCTTGATCAAGGTGTGAAGAAAGTTGTTGTCACTGCCCCTGTAAAAGAAGACGGTGTGCTGAACGTTGTAATGGGTGTAAATGATGATTTATACGATGTACAGCAGCACGATATTGTGACTGCTGCATCATGCACTACCAACTGTTTAGCGCCTGTGGTTAAAGTTCTGCAAGAGAAAATTGGTATCAAACATGGTTCAATGACCACTATTCACGATATCACTAATACGCAAACTATCTTAGATGCGCCCCATAAAGATTTACGCCGTGCTCGCGCATGCGGCATGAGCTTAATTCCAACTACAACGGGCTCTGCAACAGCGATTACACATATTTTCCCTGAACTTAAAGGCAAATTAAACGGCCACGCGGTTCGTGTGCCGTTAGCAAATGCATCAATCACCGACTGTGTGTTTGAAGTTGAAAAGCCAACCACCGCTGAGCAAATTAACCAATGGATGCAAGAAGCCGCAGAGGGCCAGCTAAAAGGCATTTTGGGCTATGAAGAAAAGCCACTTGTTTCTATTGATTACAAAACCGATCCACGCTCAAGCATTGTTGATGCGTTATCAACCATGGTTGTGAACGAGACTCAAGTTAAGCTGTATGTTTGGTACGATAACGAATGGGGTTACGCAAACCGCACCGCTGAACTTGCCCGTAAAGTTGCGCGATCACTACAAGGTTAAAAGCAATGACGCGTTTTGCTAATCTTCCCGCAGATATAAAGCAGTACTTAATTGTCACTGGGAATTACTGGGCATTTACGCTAACAGATGGCGCATTGAGAATGTTGGTGGTACTGCATTTTCATGCGCTTGGCTACTCGCCTTTGAGTATTGCCATGCTGTTTTTGTTTTATGAGATTTTTGGTGTTGTCACTAACTTAGTGGGCGGCTATTTAGGCGCAAGGCTTGGTTTAAACAAGACCATGAACATTGGCCTTGCCATACAGGTTGCGGCGTTGTTTATGCTGGCAGTCCCCCCTGAATGGTTGAGTGTTGCCTATGTGATGTTAGCGCAGGCTCTGTCGGGCATTGCCAAAGATCTCAATAAAATGAGTGCTAAAAGCTCAATTAAAATGCTGGTTGCCAGTGGACAAGAAGGCACCTTGTTTAAATGGGTGGCGTTACTAACGGGCTCTAAAAATGCATTAAAAGGTGTAGGCTTCTTTTTAGGTGGCTTACTACTGACATTAATGTCGTTTAAAGGCGCAATGCTCGCGATGGCAGCCACTTTGCTGGTGGTGTGGTGTTTTAGTATATATGCACTTAAAAATGATTTAGGCAAAGCCAAAAATAAACCTAAGTTTAACGAGATATTTTCAAAAAGCAGTTCAATTAATATCTTGTCAGCCGCGAGGTTGTTTTTGTTTGGTGCCCGTGATGTTTGGTTTGTAGTTGCACTTCCGGTGTTTTTATCGCAAGCCTTTGGTTGGGATCATTGGACCGTGGGGGCTTTTATAGCTGCGTGGATCATTGGTTATGGGATAGTGCAATCTTTTGCACCTAAAATCATTAAGCTTAATAAGCAAACATCACCGAGCGCAGAAACAGTTAAGTGGGCATCACTGCTTGCTTTAGTCACCTTAGCCATTGCCCTTGCTATTGGTTTTGACTGGGCAGTAAAACCAATGCTGATAGGCGGACTGATGTTGTTTGGCGTGGTCTTCGCGATTAACTCATCTTTGCACAGCTACTTAATTGTGAGTATGGCTGATGCCGATGGCGTATCACTCGACGTCGGGTTTTATTATATGGCCAATGCCATGGGACGCTTAATTGGTACTGTGTTTTCGGGCTTAGTGTTTCAGCTTTATGGTTTAGCAGCCTGTTTAGCTATCTCACTGTTATTTATTGTTATTACCGCTCTTATTTCGACTAAATTACCAAAACAAATTTAGTTAAATCTAAACACGCCTTATAAAGGTAAGCATACTTTCTTGCTTACCTTATTTTCTTAAATTATTTTGTAAAAATAATTGACCTGTCTATAGCTTTACACTTCATACTTATTGTATTCAAAAGCCTTATAGGCCTATTTCATCATGTATTTAATTTCAGAGTTAGCAGCAAAGCTTGGTTTGTCGCGCACGGCTGTGTTGTATTACGAGAAGCTTAAAATCATTCAAGGGCGCCGGCTTGCAAATGGTTATCGCTATTACAGCGAGGCTGATTTACAACGCTTGGTTTTGATCCAGCAGTTACAAAGCGCGGGGTTAACCTTAAAAGAATGTCAAAGCTGTTTAGATGAAGAGCTAGATAAAGCTATTTTGCAACAGCGCTTAGCACAACTTGAAGATGAAATTACCGCTAAGTTACAAGCCAAAGATTTGTTACTGAGTTTGCTTGGCGAACGCCCTCAAAAACACTTACATGATGAGCTGAATAAGCGTGCGCCAAGTGCGCATTTAAATTGGTTGTTAAAGCAAGGGTACACAGAAAAAGAGGCATTGCGGCTTCGTTGGTTATCAAAAGATATGAGTGACCATGAAAGCTACATGCACGATTTCATGACTGTGTTTGAGCCATTAGAGCGATTGGGGCCTGGTAGTGAAGAAGCCACATTAAAAGCCATTTCTGCTGTTCCTAACAATGCCAAACAAATTTTAGAAATTGGCTGTGGTAAAGGCTCATCAACATTATTAATAACCAAACAAACTGATGCCAATATCACGGCTTTAGATAATGAGTCATCGGCACTTGCTTATTTACAGGAGCGACTGCGCAAAGAGCAATTGGCTGAGCGTGTGTCTTTGACTTGCGCATCGATGACTGCACTGCCTTTTAAAGCAAATTCATTCGATGTTATTTGGGCTGAAGGGTGCGTGTATGTCATGGGGATGCAAAGCGCACTATCAAGCTGGAAACCGTTTCTTCGCCGTGATGGGGTAATTGTGGTCAGTGATTTAGTTTGGCTTAACAGCCAGTCTGAAATGGCGGTTAAAGAGTACTGGCAAGCGAATTACCCAGATATGCAATTAATCGAAAGCCGCGTTTCATTATTTGATGAGCTTGGATATGAGCTTATAGAGCAGTTTTCGCTGGATCAGCAAGCTTGGCAAAACTATTGGCAACCACTCAAGGTGCGCCTTGCTGAATTACCGCCATCGATAAGAGAGTCTCAAGCTGTGAAAGACATACAAACAGAAATTGCCCTTTACGAAAATGAAACCGGGCAAAACTTTACTTATCACTATTTTATTTTAAAACTTAAGGAGTCTAAGTGAATTTTTCAATTTACGAACAGAGCCAAAAAAGCGAAATTATTGCGCTTTACTTGGCAACATTTAGTGCATCAGAGTCAAAACAAGAAGGCGAGCAAGTTGCCCGTTTAGTCACTGACTTTTTAGCTGAGCCATATCCATCAACTGATTTATATGTGTTTGTCGCGACAGATAAGCAACGGATCGTGGGCGCTATTGTGCTGTCGCGTTTACAGTTTGCGCACGCTAAAGAGGTGTTTTTACTCTCGCCTGTTGCAGTGGCAACGGATTGTCAGGGACAAGGCATAGGACAAAAGCTGATCCAATTTGGCTGTGATAAGTTAGCTGAACAAAATGTCAGCCTAGTGATGACCTATGGCGATATCAACTTTTATGGAAAAGTCGGTTTTTCCGTTGTGAGTGAAGAAATTATTCAAGCTCCTCATAACTTATCTTACCCAAAAGGTTGGCTTGCTAAACCGGTTTTAGATGACGAAATTTTGCCAATTACTGGTAAGCCAAGTTGTCTAA
Source organism: Pseudoalteromonas sp. P1-8 (assembly GCF_001399985.1). Classification (NCBI taxonomy): domain Bacteria; kingdom Pseudomonadati; phylum Pseudomonadota; class Gammaproteobacteria; order Alteromonadales; family Pseudoalteromonadaceae; genus Pseudoalteromonas; species Pseudoalteromonas sp. P1-8. Next base: position 9,758 of record NZ_LJSO01000012.1, on the reverse strand, counting down.
AACCACTCGATAACCCTGCGCTTTGGTAAACACTATGCAAACCCCTTCACTGATAGAATTAGGCATGCGACCTTTCTTTCAACAACAGCTGAGTTTGGATGAGCTAGAAAACAGCCATTTAGGGCGTGTTGTTGAGCATCACAAAACAGAGGTCGTATTGCTTGGCGAGCAAGGCACGGTGCGGTTTGCTTTAACACCGGGTCTTGAACAAATTTGCGTAGGTGATTGGGTGGTATTTGATGAGTCGCGTATTTTACGGGTACTTGAAAGAGCTTCAATCATTAAGCGCAAGGCTGCAGGCTCTAAACACGAGTTTCAATTAATCGCGGCGAATATTGATACCGTGTTTATTGTTACATCGCTTAATGATGACTTTAGTTTAAATCGGATAGAGCGATATTTAGCCTTGGTTAAAAATGCCCAAATAGAGCCTGTGGTGGTGTTAACTAAAGCTGATACTTGCCCAGACGTTGAAAAGCACTGCCAGCAAGTACAAAACCTAGATTCTCTTTTGAGTGTCATTGCTATTAATGCGTTAAAAGCAGAGGGCTGTGATTTACTTACACCTTATTGCCGAAAGGGGCAAACGCTCGCATTTATGGGCTCATCTGGAGTGGGCAAGTCGACCATTGTTAATGCATTACTTGGTTCCGATGAATTAAAAACAGCAGGTATTCGTGAACAAGATAGCAAAGGCCGTCATACAACAACTTTTAGATCGATTAAAAGATTGCCTAATGGTGCGTTATTGATGGACACACCGGGCATGCGAGAATTGCAATTAAGTGATTCAAAGCAAGGTATTGAACGTGCATTTGAAGATGTTGAGCTACTCGCAAGTAGCTGTCGATTTAAAGATTGCCAACACCAAACAGAGCCGGGCTGCGCTGTTATTAAAGCAATTGAAATGGGCTCATTATCAACAAGACGCTTAGAAAATTACCGTAAGTTGTTAGCTGAAAATGAGCACAACAATGCCACCATGGCTGAAAAGCGCGCCAACCAGCGCGCGTTTTCAAAAATGGTTAATACTGTTCAAAAGCAAAATAGGTCAATTAAAAGAGCTCTCTTATTGATCAATGAGAGAGTACATAACAATGCTCCTAACTTGAACAAACTTATTTTAGATACAAGCAGGGAAGCTTGAATAGATCATAAAGACGCTGCGGTGATAGCTGATATTCTGAGATAGCAACTGCTTGGTGAACAAACTTAATTCTGTTGCGAATCTCAAACCTAAAAATTTAGTTACCTTCAGGCTTGAAAAGCTCTTCGAGCATTGGCTGTGGGTTGTTTAAAAACGCCTTTGTAATTTGGTAATGCTCAGTATCCTCATAATTTATCTGTTCAATGCCTTGTGCTCCCACTTGGTAGATCCTTGCACCTGGGTACGCCATTAAAATCGGTGAGTGTGTGGCAATAATGAACTGAGAGTTTTGTTCAATTAGTTGAAACATGCGACTTAAAACAGCCAACTGCCTAGAAGGAGAAAGTGCGGCCTCAGGCTCATCTAAAATGTAAAGCCCATTGCCAATGAAGCGGTTTACCATAAGCGCTAAAAAGGATTCGCCATGTGATTGGTGATGTAGGGATGTACCACCATAGGCATCTATCAGCTTAGGTCCTCCAGAAAACCCCGAATCTAAGTCATCAATATTTGATGCAACGTTATAGAAGCTTTCGGCACGTAAAAAGAATCCATCTTTGTATCCCTTAAAGGATTTTGAGAATAGCAAGTACTTATGAAGCTCTGAATGCGAGTGCTGAGTTTGAAAGTTAAAGTTTTTAGAACCACCTTCGGCGTTAAAACCTAAGCCGATAGCAATTGCTTCTAAAAGAGTCGATTTCCCAGAACCATTTTCACCTACAAATATTGTGACATGTTTCGAAAAGTCTATTTCAAAGAGCTGATTAACCGCAGGAATAGAGAATGGATATGTATCAAAAGAGAAAACCTGCTCTCGTTTGAGTTTTATTTTTTGTAGATACGGTAATGCGTCCATACACAATACTCCTAATAAAGACGAACTAGACCCAATAATAGGCTCTGGTAGCTTACTAAGTTTCTAACTTGCCATTATGGAAATCACGCAAAATAACGATGTGTATAATCGTTACGCGCGGTTTGAGCAAAGACAATACCCGACACTTTCAGATGAAAAGCTGAGTATCGCGAACAATTTGTTTGATCAATGGCTTTTGCAAATAAAGCTAAATGGTACATTATATCCAAAGCACTGAGTACCCAAAAAATTAATAACCCAAAGCAAGGATGGTAATGATGTTTGAACCAAACTATGCAAGTTACACTCTTGAAGAGCTGTTAGATTGCAAAGCGAATATAGACGGACAAGCATGGCCTGATCGCCTAAAAGACATCGAAAACGCACTCAGTGTTTATGCCAGCCAATCTGCTGAGCACGCAAAACAGTTCAAACAAGCGGTGTTTGATGCGTATTGTGAAACGTTACGCCACGATCTAACCATCAGTATCGACGATAATATTCTGTGGTTTTTAAGACCGTTTTCTAAGCAAGCTGAAGATATTACCCCAAGCACTTTTATTGGCGAAGTTTGCCCACTTTGCAAAGTAAAGCTTAACGCAACCACATGGGCTGCTGGCTGGCAGTTGAGCTGCGAACATTGTGAAGTAACGGGGATTGTTGTTGAAAAGTTTGGCTATTAAAAAAGTTAGCTTATTGAAATTGCTGCGTAATTATTCGCAGCAATATATAACAATTTTATAATGTTATCAGGCTTTTTTAACAAACTTAGCGGTAACCATCATTTCACCAACGCCATCAACTTTACAGTCTAATTCGTGGTCTTTTTTATCTAACACGCGGCGGATCACGGCTTTGGTGCCAATTTTAATTACTTGTGAGCTGCCTTTAATTTTTAGGTCTTTCGCAACAGTCACTTTATCGCCATCGACCAATAAGGTGCCGTTAGCATCTTTCACATTGATCACATCATCGGTATCAACCGCATTAGGATCCCACTCATGAGCGCATTCTGGGCATACTAAATTGTTTTGATCTTCATACACGTATTCAGAGTTACATTGTGGGCAAGGAGGAAAAGACATAAATGGCACCATGGTTGATTTTAAAAGGGTATTTTAATGGCTAAGAGTAAACTATGCGAGTACAAGGCTTTTATTTTATGACTCAGGCGTTTCGAGCGTTTTGGTAATAGAGAATATTCCTCTTAGATCACCAAGCCGATAGCCTGTGGCTAAATCATTTGGGTAATGTTCGCTAAGCGCTTGCTTTACTTCTGGCGCAATTGTTTGGCCATGACAATTGAGGCAAACTGGCGCGACTTTTATCGCTTTAGCAAAGCGAAATTGACCATCTTTATTGGTTGAAAAAGTCACATTGTCGATGCTCTCTGTGTTTCTGATCATATCGAGCAGCTGGGCGATTTTTTCAGCTTCCCATTCATCGGGTTGATTATTTGGATTACGGTTTTTAGTGCTTTTACGTGCTACCGTCCAACCATCAGTTGATAAGCTATCGCTAATAGCCGGGGCTTGCATTTTGCACACGTTAATTCCTTCAACTAAACCGCCTTGTTTTATTGCAGCTCCCAATGCTGATTTAAGCGTAGTGGCAAATTCAGTTGCTCGCTCCGCTGCTTGAGTTTCTAGAGTCGCTGATTTTGTTTCGGCATAAAGACTAGGTGAAAGTAACACAGTACAAATCACAATTGTTCTGAAGGAAAACATAGTAAAACCTTATATTAGATACATCTAATATAGTAGTTTGTTTTTACTATACATGCCAATTTAACCTGCAAAAAATAACGATTCTTTGCACAAAGCCTGCTGGAGTGTTGTTGCTAAATTGGTTAAGGTGAAGAAAATATCTTGAGAACTAAAAAATGAAAAAACTAATTTATATCGCCGCTTTGTTATTCTCTGCCCTGACATTTGCAGGTACCGCTCCATACAGTGGAGAGATAAGTCGTGATGACTTACTTAAAGACTACTCTGCGTTTAGTGAAGAGTACGATGAATACTCACCGAGCAAAGAAGAGTTAAGCACTATAAAAGCACTGCAAGGTAAGCAGGTTTTGGTGTTCTTGGGCACTTGGTGTCATGACTCAAAACGTGAAGTGCCTCGATTTTTGAAGCTTCTCGATACTGCAAAGGTGCAGTTAGGCTCACTTAAACTAGTGGCCGTTGGCTACGACAAGCTAGACCCTGCAGGGTTAGCAAAACAGTATGACTTAATGTATACGCCAACCATTATAGTCCTTGATGGTGAAAAAGAGCTTTCCCGTATGATCGAAAAGCCAAAACAAAGCTTGGCAGTGGACCTTACGCAACCGGGTCAAACGCTATAAAATCATCAATAGATAAGGGCATTGATATTAAGTAACCTTGAATATAATCAATACCTTTATCACTCACCAACTGCCATTGCTCTGAGCTTTCGACCCCTTCTGCAGTAATCGTTAAGTCTAGTTGATGGGCTAAATCACTCATCGTTTGTAAAAATAAACCATCTCGTGGGTTATCCACGCAGTTACAAATAAAGGCACGGTCAATCTTAACGTTATCTAGCGGAAACTGCTGAATTGACGACAGTGATGAATAACCCGTTCCAAAGTCATCAAGTGATAAATTAAAACCTGCTAATTTAAGTTCATGCATTAGGTTTATGGCGTACTGGGTATTTTGAAATAGGGCGGATTCGGTGATCTCAAGATTAATTTTTTGATTAGCAGGAAATAGCTTAGCTTTTTCTTTACTGAGTCGTTTAACTAAATGCACATCAGAGAACTGCTTACGCGACAGGTTGATCGACACTTTAATACGAATATTGTTATCAACCATGCGGTGGCAATCTTCCGCAACCTTAGCAACAATCCAACGTGATAATAAATTAATGAGCTCTGATTGCTCAGCGATGGCAATAAACTCAACAGGTGACACAAAGCCTCTAACAGGGTGCTGCCAACGTACAAGCGCTTCACAGCCAATCAGTGTGCCATCTAGAGTGTTTACAATTGGCTGATACACCATACTTAGCTGTTCGTTGGCCGCAAGCGCATGGCGTAGATCACTTTCGAGGTTACTTTGTGCAATAAGCTTATCTTTTAGAGATTGGCTATAAACTGTGAACGGTTTTTGTGTGCGAGGGCATTCATTCATCGCAATGAGGGCTGTGTTGATTTGCTCAGCCGCATCGATGTTTTGTAAATGCGGATAGCCCACGCCAATGTATAAGTGGTAAAAATGAGCGCTACCAGCGGTTTCAATAATACCGCCGACCTGATGCTGTAATCTATCTAATAGGGCGGCGAGTTTTTCATCAAAAATGGCTTCTTTTAGTAATATTAAAAAACAGCCAGGTTTTATATGAGCGCAAAACGCTTGATGTAAGTCAGAAAATTCAATTAGCCGGTTAGCTAGCGTTGTCTGTAGTTCATTTAAGTAATCCTGACCGTAAATATCTTCTAATTGACGATAGCCTTTGATCTCGGCACACAATAAAGTAAGGCCGCTACTGTATTGGTCTTCAGGGCATAAACTAGCGATATATTTTTCGCTGTAATGGCGATTGGCAAGGCCGGTGACCGAGTCAAAATGTGCTTGCTGGTAAAGCTCATGTTGGCGTTGTTTTTCAGCACTGATGTCTTTAATCGTACCAACCAAGGTGTTGGTTTTAGGGTTCCATTCAGCGTGTTCATGAAACCAGCGTTTTTCTCCATTGAGTTTAATCGTGTATTCAATTTCAGTCGGGCTACTAGGCTTAGTATGAATAAAATTTAAAAACGAATTTTTATAAAAACTATCGATTTTTTTACAGACATCAGTAATTGATTGCGCTTTGCTTTGTTCTTTGAATAGCGATTTAGCTTGTGATGATAATTGCCTAATGCTTTTATCAGGCGACAGATGCCAACTGCCTACGCCACTGAGTGACTGAGCTTGTTTTAATTCAAGTGCCTGTTCAGACAGCTCTAAGGTTTGCTTTTGCACAAGTTTTTCGAGGTTTTGCTCATGCTCACGTAACCGACAAGTAATCGTAATCAAATAGCAGCTAACCGATGAAAGTAACAGAGCTATGAGTAGTAATACTAAAAATTCAACATGCGCTCGATAAGCAAACTCGTCTTTAATACCCACAACCCAATGTTGATTTTCAACATCGAGGTTGTAAGTTGACCAGTGGCTTTGCTCAAAACCGTTGTTATTTAAAAGCGGCGCGTAGCTATTCGCTGTTTTTTGCCAAACCTCATAGAGGTGAGGGTGTGAAGTAGTTTTAGGGCTCAAATTTGCTATAAATTCTGGAAAACGCAGCACCGCGATTGCAAACCCCCAAAACTCATTTTGATCAAAAATTGGTAATCGAGCGACTAAGCCTTGACCACCTTGAGCCAACTCTTTAGGTCCATCGATTTGCATTTTTTGAGTATCAATGGCTGTTTGTAATGACTTTTCAATACTTTGCATCTTGAATAAGTCGACACCAATCACACTCTCGTGACTGGTTAGCGGGTAGCTGTATTGAATAACCCCTTTTGGTGCAAGTTGAATAGTTTGGCTACCATCACTATGAGTTAATATCTCAGTGGCAAGGGTTTCGAATTCAGTTTGTGAGTATGTAAAGTCACGCATCGCGGCGCGAACAAGGTAAGGACCAAGGAGTGCGCTATCAAGTGCTTTTTCAATGTTACTGCTGTAACTGTTAAGTGCTGCATTTTGCTCAATTTCATGCATTTCTTGTCTATCGTAAAACACTTTTAGTGCGATCGCCGAAAATAAACAGAAACTGAGAAAAAAAGAAGTAAATAACAACGAAAAATATGTAATATTACGCAATGGCGTCTCTGAATTAAGTGGGTATTTAAGTACTAAGCTTGCTTTTAAAAATACTAGTTTAGGGTTAGCTGGTTGTCTAGCAAATATCTAGAATTTTAGTTGAATTTTTAGCAAGTTAAAAAAATAATTGTACCTAAATACAATGAATTGCAAGCACAAGTAAGATTAAACACTATGTACCAAGCCGTTATAAAAGCGATAGATGCAGCGAATGCTGTCGACCCAAATCGTGTAAAACAAGATGATCAAGAGCTAGCAAAAGAGTCTTTATATGCAATGCGTATGACCGATATGCTAAACCGTTTCAACCCACAAGCCGATGAGTTGATGCATATTGCTGCGCGAGGCCAACATATTGAGCGTTGGCGCTCTCCTCGCAGTGATTTTCCTATGGGTAAGCAAGGTTATTATCAATGGCGTACGGCTTTATATGACTTTCATGCCGAGCGTGTAACAGCCCTTATGAAAACGGCGGGTTACGCACCGGAAGAATGTGAGCGCGTATACGCAGCCGTTGCTAAAAAGAACATAAAACGAAACCCTGATAGCCAATTGATTGAAGACATTGCAAGCCTTGTGTTTATTGAGCATTACATGCTTGATTTTGCAAGTAGTAAGCCTGACTACGATGAGCAAAAATGGTTGGGTATTATTCGTAAAACATGGCAAAAAATGTCAAACGAAGCACATGACTTTGTATTAGCTGGTAACATCAGCTTACCTGAGCCGCTTAAACCGTTAATTACAAAAGCGCTAAATTAATTATAAAACAAGGATGGTCTATGTTTTGCCCGCGTACTAAAACAGCCCTTGAAGCAGTGAGCATTGGCGACGTTAACGTGTATTTATCAAAATCTGGTGGCGTATTTTTTGATAACCGACAAATATTTCACTTTAGCGATCCAAGTTTAAAACCCGCGCAAGTGCTGGTGGCTCATTTACAAACCCTGCCAACAGAATGTGTTGATTTAGCAAAGCGAATTAATTGCCCGAATTGCCCTGACGTGGTGATGATGCGACGCTTTTTTACGCCACTAAAAGTGGTTGAAATAGATGAATGTCCAAATTGTGCAGCTATTTGGCTTGATCATGGTGAGCTTGAAAAGATCCATGAAAATCATTTAACGCCAAAAGAACGTGAAATGCTGCGTATTGATATGGCCAATAATCATGGTTTTATTCAAGTTAAGATCCCGAAAAGGCGTTATTCTGTTCATGCTGAAAAGCCTGAGCCTAAAGCAACGTCATCATTAGAAAAACTAGCAGAACTTGCGTATTTATCGATTTTGAATGACTGATAATTTATATAAAACACCTGACGCTGAACTTACTCGCGGTTCTGTCTATCTTTCGAAACTTTAAGATTTAAAACTGTTTACAGAGTTGTGATTTATAGGCGATGGCATACACTTTAAACCTAACGAAATAAATTGATCGGTAACCTATGCTAATAACAATAATATTGGTTTCAGTGTGGGCGCTGTTAATGCTTTATGCTGCGAGCGCTGAATATAAATACTATCAATCGGTTAAAACTTTAGAGCCGGAACTGTGGCAACAGCTAGGTGCACCGCGATTTTTAAAAGTACCTATGGTGTTTGTATCTAAAAAGGGTTTAGCACTTTTAAATTCCATAGAGAACGAAACTGTGCGAGCGAATGCAAAAAAACATCGCCAAGCTGGGATTTTGTTTCTTTCCTATGTGGGGTTGGTGCTTGTTTCGGCAATCGTATTTTTTAAACTTGCCTAAAAAGAAGCCTTTACTAATTAAGATACAGGCTTTATTAGTTATTAAGCGTTAAAGCTTAACTAGCATTTTTCCTTTATTTATACCTTCGAACAGACCAAGAAATGCATCAACGGCATTTTCGATGCCATGGTATACCGTTTCTTCAGATTTAATTTTACCTTCGCTGAACCACGCACCCATTTGTTCAATAAACTCAGGGTACTGATCAAAATAATCAATCACGATAAAGCCTTGCATGGTGAGCTTTTTATCTTGCTTTAAATCGTTAAAAATTACTGGTTCTTTATTTTTATTTCGGTTCTTTTGTTTGTTTTTTTAATGATTTTTTTGATGGTCTTTATTGCTGGTGTAAGGTTATTAAAGTTTTAAATGGTTTTACAAAAGGAATTGCTGTGAATATAAGTCATAACAGGGTTGTTTTATATTTTATTCTCATATTCGCTATTTTGTTTATTTATACATCGCTAGTAGTTATGTTAAATGATATTGAACAAAAAGAGCCTGAAATAAAACAGCTAAACTCTCAGTCTTATCATGAGTCTAGTCTAATTCTAAGTTTGGTATCGCAACTAAACTCGGCTGAGTTGAGCCAAAATAACGACCGCGAATCACCTAACCCGAACATTACTGAATTCGACAATATACCCATTGCAATTTTAAAAAATAATAAAGCTGACTTATTAAAAACGTTAGGACTATTGTTTGATACAGACAACGGCCTTGCCTTGTCGCCTGAGCTTGAGCAGCTTGCCAACATTTATGGCTACCAAATTAGTGGCAGTGCCGACAACCCCATAATTAGCGCTAAATAATTATTAAAATATAAGGTCAATAGTGTGAAAAAATTAGTGGTGTTTATGAGCGTGTTACTGGCCTGTTTTTTTACCACAGGTTGTGATTTTTTATTTGATGAAGCGCATGGTTATCGCGGGCCCATCGTTGTGACAATTAAAACAGAAGATGGCTCAGTGTCGGAGTTTCCTTTTTTAATAGAGTCTGTGTACACAGAGTCGTGTGGTCATAGTAGCTGTGGCATAGACTCCGGTTATAGATATCTAAAAACGAGCTATGCTAATGAGCCAATTACCTTCCCGCGTGAGCGGTTAGACCTATTGCAAGCTAATGCCTACGCAACAATTCTTTTTAAAGTTACTCATCCTAATTATCACTACA
>NZ_LJSO01000011.1:0-134467 GCF_001399985.1 Pseudoalteromonas sp. P1-8 | reverse complement strand
TTGCTATATCAATGTGAAGAACCAGATGAGTGTGATTACTCATTACAGCATAGGCGCAAATATCAATACAAAATATCCTGCCAAGTTGAAGTAGTTTCTTTTCAACCCAACCCCGCCTATGTTCATATGAACGACCCGTAAGTGGGTCTTGTCCACACAAATAAGCGCGACGAACGCAGCGTGAAATGCAGTGATAGTAAGGTGTGTTTGAAACGCTAATTAAGTTTCTACGCGGGGTTGCCATGCTCTTCTCCTCCTTGAGTTGAACAATACAAGTTTAGCCATAATTTTGAGAAGTGAGAAATTTTAAGTTGGATGTCTAGTTAGTCTTGTGGAAGTGTAGTGGTTAAAGTGGGTGTCTAGTTTTATGTTGAGGTTTTACTAAAAAGATAAAAGTGGATGTCCAAATAAGCTAAAAAAATAAAAGTGGATGTCCAAATAAGCTAAAAAATAAAAGTGGATGTCCATTTAAGTATTCAATTAAGTAGAGAGAATAAAAAAGCCAGTCGTAGACTGGCTTTTGGTAAGGAGGTGTTTAAGGGTTATTAGCTTGTCATAAGCCTTAAACAAATGTTTTTTATAGACGCTCAATTACAGCTTGAGTGAAGTCTGTAGTACCGTGGCTGCCGCCTAGGTCGCGAGTTGTACGGTCGCCTGATTTGATAACATCAGCAACTGCGCTGCGGATGCGCTCTGCAGTGTCGCCCATACCTAGGTGCTCTAGCATTTGGATAGATGCTAAGATCACTGAAGTTGGGTTTGCAAGGTTTTTACCAGCGATGTCTGGTGCGCTACCGTGTACAGCTTCGAAGATTGCTGCATCTTCACTGATGTTTGCGCCTGGAGCCATACCTAAACCACCAACAAGGCCAGCACATAGGTCAGACAGGATGTCACCGAATAAGTTTGTAGTAACAATTACATCAAACTCATCAGGAGTCATAACTAGTTTCATACAAGTTGCATCAACAATCATTTCTGTTGATTCGATTTGTGGGTAACGCTCAGCTACTTCACGTGCAACTTTTAAGAATAAACCAGATGTTGATTTAAGGATGTTAGCTTTGTGTACAGCAGTTACTTTTTTACGGCCTTCACGTACCGCTAGTTCGTATGCGAAAGTAACGATTTTTTCTGCACCTTCACGGGTGATTTTTGACATTGCTTCTGCTTCGTTACCATCTTCAGAAACCACTTGGCCAAGACCTGAGTACATGCCTTGTGTATTTTCACGAATAGTGATGATATCGATGTCGTCGTAACGAGCTTGTGTACCTGCGAATGATTTTACAGGACGAACGTTAGCGTAAAGGCCAAACTTTTTACGTAAAGTTACGTTGATTGAAGTGAAACCTTCACCAACCGGAGTCGTTAATGGACCTTTTAAAGTGATCTTGTTACGCGCGATTGTGTCGATTGTTTCTTGCGGAAGTAACTCACCAGTTTTTTCTAGGGCAGCAAGGCCAGCATCAACGAATTCATAATCAAAATCGCAACCTGCAGCTTTAAGGATCTCAAGTGCTGAATCAATAATGCTAGGACCAATGCCGTCGCCTTTGATCACTGTGATGGTTTGTTTAGCCATTTACTTTTCCTATTTATGAGTAGATAAACACGTAAACTTATCGCGAAATAGCATGCGATTTACTTGTTAGAGGGTTTACGTGGATGTGTTTGAAAATTTAAGCGGCTTTTATAGCAATTTATTCAGCTTTTTGCCAGTTTATCCTGTGAATACTGACTATAAACAGACTAAAGTTCATATTTATTTAACGTTTTCGCACTTTTTAACAACACAATCTAAAAATTGTCTGCAAATTCACAGTTTTTCAGATATGCATAAAAATCTGCTTTTGATTGCCAACCAGCAGCCGATAAGCTGTCGAAAATAATCTGTTCTTGCCAACTACTAAATAACGCTTTGGGTTGAAAAACATAATAAGTAAATAGCTTAATCGCGACCCAATGTTTTTCATTGATATCGAGAGTTTGTTTTTTATGTTGCTCACTACCAAGTAAATGCTGTGTCCAACTGTTATCGCCAATCAGTTGATTTAAATACGCCGTTAGTGGCTCTTGGTTTAAGTGACTAACGCCAAACAAACAGGCAAGTGGTGGGCTTATTACCTGTTCTTCGGCCTGCTCAAATACAGTTTTACGAGAAATACTGGTTGCTTGATGTTCGCAAAGGTATAAAACATAGGCATATAAGGGCAAAGTAACTTGCTCAAATTGAATAGAATCGGTGTGCTTAAATAGCGCCTGAATAATGCGTACCATATTCTCAAGGCGCTTAGAGATATGCTGAAAAAGCGGGTGAGAGGTGGTTGCAACCAAGCGTTGAAATAATACTTTTTGGATAATCGCAGGGGCGTTATCGTATCCGACCATAGATAAACAATGGCGCAAGTCTTTAGCTCTTTGCTGCTCTTTATTATAGGGTTTAGAGGCAACAGTAAGCTGGGTTATCAATTCAGGGTAGGGACTTAAAAGTTTATTTAAGCCACGGTAGCTATATTCTTGCGATACTTTTAAAGAACTAATTAGCTCTAAATAGTGCTGCCTTCGCTGCTGATTTATTGGCTGTGACTCAGCAAAGTTAATGTTTTCACTAAACCAAACTGTGTACAGCAAACGAGTGTCTTTACAATGTCTTTGTTTGTCAAAAATAGTTAAGCTCGCTTTAAAGCGATGCCAGCGAATTTTTTCAGGGCGGCTGGCATCAACCAAAATATGGCGGCCGTGTTCATCTGTGGCTAAATAAATAAGTATTTGTTCGGCATACTTTACTTCACTGGCCGGAATGTAAGGGCCAATATGCGCAATCAGTGCTTTTATAGCATTTTGGGCAAATTCATTAGGGGTGCGTAAATAAATATCAGCTAAGGCTTTGTGCACACTAATGTGACCACCCGACTCCCGGTAAGTCGTATTCATGGCAATAATATTAGCCAAAGCAACTAAGGTTGTTGCGCCATCGTAAATCATAATTTTCGGCGCGCTTAAGAGTGCTTGCTTATATTTATTTAAACGCGCTAATAAATGCTGAATAGAAAGCGTATGTGGGCCTGAGTCTTTTAGTAATTTTGCTGCTAATTGATGGCGACACTGCCAAAGCTTTTTATCTTGAGCCGTCAGGGTCTGTCCTGCCGCTAACTTATTACTTTGTGATTGCACGCAGAGGTAATTGGCTAAACAGCAGCTAATAATTTGTTCGCTAATGGCTTGGTTGTAGTTTAGGCTGCGGCACAAAATGCAGGCTACAACACATTGGTTTACAACTAAGTTTGTGGTGTAACCATGGTTCGGTACATACAAGCTTAGTTGTGCTTGCATACCTTTTGGGCAGGCTTGATACAGCAGGTAATAACGCTCAGCTAGGTTACTTAATAAAGGGAAAATTTGTGACCATTTTTGCTTTTGATGATAAAGCTTAAGTAGCTGGTGTGTACTATCAAATAAGCGTGCCAATTCCCGTGGCGTCACGTTTTCCATCATAAGCGGTTAGGTTTCTTGTTGATAGCTTTCATAGGCACTTGGCCCCCATAATACCAGCTGACCATTTTTAAATAGTAGGCCTGTGCATTCATCGATGGTGGTTATGCCATCAGATTTAACATGCTGAGTGCGGTAAAAAATAATCTGCCAAACATTGTCTTCGACTCGTTTTGCATAGGTTAGATCGGGGCTACCTAAATAATCAAGCACCGCATTCAGGTTTTCAGGCTTATCAATCGATAGTTTTGCGATATAGCGTTTATTAAAAGCTTCACGGTCTTGCCAGATCATGGCTTGCGGATCATCTTTATAAAAAGTGATCACTAGGGTTGCTATCAGTGCATAAACACCTAACCCAAGTACCAGATATTGGAAAACCTTTTTAAACATGTGTAACTCTATAAAACTAACGCGAATTTTCAGTATACGCTCAGTTGGCAAACTGTGCTACGAGATTGCGACTAATTGAGCCTTAACTGCTTTAAATTAAAGCCTAAGTTAATATCGGTACGCAGCATAACAAGGTTTTTTGATATTACGAACATGTCCATTTCTGAACTCAGCTTACGTTTAAGAGTCGGGTTTAGCTCATCATCGTTCATGGCCGCTTCTATCGACTCATAATCGTTTATTAATTGCTGCGCCGACTTATTACCTATCCCTTTAACGCCCGGAATATCATTGGTTTTATCACCAGCTAAAGCCCAAAAATCAGCAAGCCGATGCTTTGGTACATCAAAGCGCTGCTTGATATCTTCAAGCTCAATATACTGTTTTTTGAAGTAATCAAGTATTGCAATTTGCTCAGATAAAAACGGCAAAAACCCTTTATCTGTCGAAACGATGGTAGAAGGCACATTATTAGTTGCGGCCTTGTAAGCAAGAGTAGCAATTATATCGTCGGCTTCATCATTATCAGGTGAAAACACCACAATGCCAGTGTCTTCAATTGCTTGTTTAAAGCGTGATAAGTTTTGCTTGAGGGTGTCAGGCATTGGTGAACGAGTGCTTTTGTAGGCCTCAAAGTAGTGATAACGCCAACTTCTTTCACCATCAAACACGGCAATCGCGTGAGTTGCATTCGTTTGCTGGCGTAACTTTTTGCAAGCATGTGCCACTCGGGCACAGCTTGCTTTTATCATATGTTCTTCACTGTGATGACTCTGATTACTATCAACAGCATAGATGCGCCTAATAAGATTTAGCGCATCTATTAAAAGTAATTGGGTTGTCACATAGGCTCCTGTTAAGCTTTGATCTCATAGCAAGGAATGTACTTACTGCCAGGCAATTTCATTCGGCCTTGCTCAACAAATGCTGCCAGTAGTTTGTCCATATCAGCCATAAGCGCAGGTTCACCACTTAGCACAAATCGGCCATGTTGTTTGATGGCTTGTAAGCCTTCGTCTTTAACATTACCAGCCACAATGCCTGAAAACGCTCGGCGTAAATTAGCTGCGAGTTGCTGAGTTGGTTGATCTAAATGTAAATCTAAGCTCGACATATTAGCATGAGTTGGTGCAAACGGCTGTTGGAAATCATGATCGATTTTTAGCGTCCAATTAAAGTAGTAAGCATCGCCTTGGCTTTTACGGTATTCGCGTACTTCAGCCATCTTTGCTTTAAGCGTTTTACCAACTCGCTCTGGATCATCGATGATCACTTCAAACTTATCTAGCGCCGCTTTACCGAGAGTTTTCTCAACGAATTTACACAGCTCCATAAAGTAGTTTTCACTTTCTTTAGGGCCAGTAAGGATCACTGGTAAACATTGTTTTTCGTTATCTGGGTGTAGCAAAATACCTAAAAGGTATAACAGCTCTTCTGCGGTACCCGCCCCACCTGGGAAGATAATAATGCCATGAGCTGTACGAATAAAAGCCTCTAAACGCTTTTCGATATCAGGCAAAATCACCAACTCATTTACAATTGGGTTAGGTGGCTCAGCGGCTATAATGCTTGGTTCGGTTAAACCTAAGTAACGATTATTAGTAATACGTTGCTTGGCATGGCCAATGGTTGCGCCTTTCATCGGACCTTTCATTGCACCAGGGCCACAGCCGGTACAAATGTTTAAGCCACGAAGGCCAAGCTCATAGCCAACTTGTTTGGTGTATTTGTATTCCACTTCGTTAATAGAGTGGCCGCCCCAACAAACTATCATGCTCGGGTCACTATTTACTCTCAGTGCGCCTGCGTTTCGCAGCATATCGAATACCATATGAGTAATGGCTTTTTGCTCTGTTAAATCTTTTTCGTATTTTTGACAAATAAACAGAATATCGCGAATAACCGAGAAGATATGTTCATGAATACCGGTAATGATTTCGCCATCAACAAAGGCGGATTCGGGTGGATTTTCAAGTTCGATCTTAATCCCGCGTTCGCGGCTTAATAAGCGAATATCAAAGTCTTCGTATTTATTATAAATTTCTAAGCTTGAATCGGTGTGGCTGCCCACATTGAGAACCGCGAGCACACAGTTCCTAAATAATTTATAGCGCTCGCTGGTGGATGATTGTTCGAGTAGATCAACTTCTAGTTGCGATAGTAAATCCAGTACACCTGTAGGATTCAGTTGTTTTAACATAAGCACTCTCCCGGCTCGTCTATGAGCCTTTATCATTGTGTGTCAAAGACCTCACATACTAGATGAGGCCTTTATTTGCTAATGCAAACTCTATTTCGTCCCTCGTTCTTGGCTTTGTATAGTGCTTCATCTGCACGGTCAAAGGCAATCAGCGGGGTATCACCTTTTTTCAACTGGGTTGCACCAAGAGAAATGGTGATTTCTACTTGCTTATTTTTAAATTTAAACGGAATGCCTTGAATTGTTTTGCGCAATTTTTCAAGTGGCACAGCGGCATTTTCAATCGACATTCCACTCATTAGTAACACAAACTCTTCGCCGCCGTAACGGGCAATAAAGTCTGATTTACGAATTGATTTTTGTAATGCTTTAGCAATTACTTGCAGTGTTTTATCACCGGCACTGTGGCCATATTGGTCATTGATTGATTTAAAGTGGTCTACATCAATCACTACAAAGGTAATGTCTGATTCTTGGACATTAAATAAGTTAAATTCATGATTAAAGCGTTCATCAAACGCTGCACGGTTTGGCAACTTAGTTAGGCCATCGAGTAAGCTTTTAAAGCGCTGCTCATTTAGGCGCTGCTTATAGGTCGAAAGCTTGGTTTCTAAATGACTAATGCGGCTATTAATATCGTTAAAGCTAGCGAGTAAGTTTTCGCGTTCTGTTTGTTCTAGCTTTTCTTTTGCGATTAAATCATCACTTAATGATTTTAATTCTTCTTCTACAAGCTCTTTAAGCGAAGAAATAGACGTCGCTTGCTGTGTTTGCGTATGCAGGTTTTTAATTTTGCTTTCGATTTGCTTGTTAAGCGTGTCGTATTCAGCGCTCAGAGATTCTGAATGCTTACTAGTAGAAACAATTGAATGATGTAAATCTTCGATTGTTTGATTTAATGAGATCAAAAAGCTTTGCGCTGATTGGCGCTCTTTGCTCATATTGCGCGTAACGATGCTGATAATATTCAGTGCAGAATCAAGCAGATCGTCAACACTATCATTTTGGGTTATTTTACTTTTGATAGTTTTAATTTGCTCGGCACTTTCATCTTCGAGCACTAAGTCATTGGCAAGAGAAAGCAGCTGTGTGGCAAGCTCTGGTCTTATTTGCGCCTCAGCTGTATTTGTTGTTGCAAGCTTGGCTTGTAAGGCTTGATGATAAATTAAAATCAGCTTTGAAAGTAGTGGCACAAAGTCATGATTAGACTGAATATTATTTAATTCGTGATCGAGTAAATAACGTAGCGAGCGACGAGCATCTTCAGGCAAGCCTCGTACTTTTTGCAGCTGCTTGCCAGCGTCAGTGACGCTTTCATTTAGCTCACGTTGCAGTGCCATTTGCTTAGTTTCTTGTTGTTTTAACAGGCCAAGCACATCATCGATAAAGGGGGTGAGTAATTCGAATTTAACCCCTTTTTTAAGGGCATTTCTAAATTTCGCTAAACGATTGTCTAGTTCAATGTCTAGTCCTTTACAGCTTAGCGATAATTTCGCTGCAAACTGAGAAAGAACTTCAACTTGATGTTTGCGCGCATCTTCGACCACAGTTCGAGCGTCGATCGCTTGCTTTAACTTTTTATTAAGAACATCATGCTGTTGCTGCACCTAGTAATACCGCCATCAAAAATTCAAATTTCTATTAGCTAAGTTTACAACAAATTAATACGAAATGTAGGTTCCAAGTCAAAAACTTAGCTATTTTGTCTATCAAACTTGTTGCAATGGCTGTTTATCGGTTTTTAATTCACATTTTTTCTCGCAATTGTTAGGCTATTTCGCAATTTTGATAGTAATAAAAAGAGTTGTTATGAAAAAGTTTTTGGCAATGTCTATTCTGGCGGCCTGTTCTAGTAGTGCGTTCGCAGATGTGAACTACTCACTGTCTATCACTCAGCCTGAGCACCATTTAGGTAATGTTAGTGTTGAGTTTCCGCAAACTGCACAAGCACATTTAGATATTAAACTTCCAGCTTGGCGTACTGGCCGTTACGAAATTTTAAATCTTGCCAATGGCGTGCGCTTTTTCGAAGCAAAAGATGATGATGGTAAGGCTTTAAAGTGGGAAAAAATTGACCACAGCACCTGGCGTGTTCACCTAAACGAACCTACTCAAGTCAATGTAGATTACCAAGTTTACGCTAATGAGCTGGGTAAACGTGCTCGTCATATTGATGATAGCCATGCCTTCATTGATGCATCTGGCTTTTTCATGTTCAGCGAATCATTCCGCCAAGACCCAGTTAAAGTTGAGCTAAATGTACCAAAAGAATGGCGCTCAGTATCGGGTATGGAAAATGCGGGTTCTAAACACAGCTTTAAGGCCGCTGATTACGATATTTTAGTTGATTCACCAATCGAAACGGGTATCAATGAGCTACACAAGTTCACTGTTGGTGGCCGTGAATATGAGCTCGTTATTTGGGGTGAAGGCAACTACGATGTAGATCAAATGCTAACTGACCTTAAAAAGCTAGTGACAACGGGCAACGTAATTTGGGATAACTACCCGTATGAGCGTTATGTGTTTATGGTACATGCTACGTCAGGTGCAGGCGGTGCAACAGAGCATTTAAACTCAACAATTATCCAGCGCCCACGTGACCGTTTTGGTTCTCGTAAAGATTACCTTGCGTTTATCAGCACCGCAGCTCACGAATTTATTCATACTTGGAACGTAAAAGCATACCGCCCTAAAGGTATTGCGCCGTATGACTACACCAATATTAACTACGCGAAAACATTATGGATTGCAGAGGGCTCAACCAGCTACTTTGAAGATCACTTAATGGTGCGCGCTGGCATTGAAACAACCGATGAGTTTTTCGGTACGTTAACGAAAACCGTTAATCGTCACTTACAAACACCGGGTCGCGAAGTACAAAGCGCAACTGAAACAAGCTTTGATAAGTGGATCAACCAAGGCGGCGATCATGCTCGTAACTACAGCACCAATATCTATTTAGAAGGTGCATTGATCTCAATGGCGCTTGATATTGATTTGCTAGAAAAAAGCGATGGCAAAATCAGTTACCGCGACGTTCACCGCGCGCTTTATAACAAGCATCGTTTACCTGATGGTTTTACGCCAGATGATGTTAAAGCAATTTTAAAAGAGCTTACAGGTCGTGATTATAGCGCTTGGTGGCAAGCGAATGTGGATGAGCCAGCTGCTATCGACTTTGATGAGCTACTTGCAAAAGTAGGCTTAGGTTTAATTCGCCCTGAAGGCGCAAAATCAGTACCTAGTATTGATTCGTTTGCAAAAAACAGCGGTGAGTTATTAACCCTAACTCATGTTCGCCGTGGTGGCGCTGCATGGCAAGCGGGCTTAACGACTGATGACAAAATCGTGGCGTTTAACAAAAAGCATGTCGGTAAAGACCTAACAGCCAGCCTCGAAACGTTTAAAGCAGGCGACACAGTGACTGTTGATTTCATTCGACGCGATGCATTACAAAGCACAACGCTAACACTTAGCGAAGACTTTGATAAAGAGAAAAAGGTCAAAGCATTAAAAGATGCAACCCCAGCTCAAATGGCATTGTTTAAAGCGTGGATGGGTGTTGACCACCCAAACCAGGCAAAATAATAGGCAAGCTAAATAAATCGTTAATGATTTTTTATTGGTAAGAGAGGAGCTGCGGCTCCTTTCTTTTTGTTTGGTACTAGCTGCGCTTTTACAAACTGCTTTGTGTACTTTGTGTTTAGTAGTGCACTATGAAGTTGCTGTTTTTTACGTCGCCAAAACGACTTTTTAACTTTGGTTGATCTATCCCGAATATCGCTTTGTGAATTATCGGGTTGTGACACTGGGTAGGGCAGCAAAGAGTATCCATAAACACCGGTTTCCCACACATGTTGTAAATCGCAGTCAACGGGGCGGCCAAATGTGGCTGTGGCTTTTAACAGCGCTTTTGCACCTTCAAAACTAACAGCAGTTGCACAGCAGCCAGACATAAGCTTTTTATGAATGACTAAGTGTTGCTCATCAGCAAGGTGTTTTGTAAAGGCAATTTCCCGACTTCGGTCTTTATAAGCGGCCAATTTTATTAGCTGCCAAGGCTGTTTTAATGTACTAATGTTTTCAATTGCACTGTGAATAGAGCGGTCGAGAACAAAGTCATCTTCTAAAATAATGGCGTAATCTAATTGCCTATCGACAATGGTTTGCCATGCTTTTCTGTGACTCAGGTAACAGCCAATTTCACCTTTACTCAAGGGCTTATGGTATTTTTTTAGGTTTAAATCAGCACTATAGTGCTTGGTTATCTCTGTATCAGACAGCTCTCTACCATCAATTGCATCAAGGCGTTCAAATGCCAAATCTTGTGCATTTAGCTCATGGCTAACACGGTTTAATCGTTCAGTAGAGCTTGCTAAGTTAATTACAAAAATAGCGGTCATTATCGTTACCTGATGGTCAGTTTGAATCAGGCTAACAAGCTTTAATGACGCTTGGGTGTCAGAACTATTTCGCTTTTATGTCAGGGCGAGGAGTATTTAAAATCGCTTGCTTTTCTTGTTCGGATAAAATGATCCAATCAAAAATTTCATCATTACTGCGACCACAGCCAGTGCAATAGCCTTTTAGGCGATGACATTGACCGATGCAATCTGTTTTAAATTGGCTGGTTGGTTTTTTTGATTTTGTCATAGTGATGTGAAGGCTAATGTAGCCTTCATGAGTGTATTACTTACCTTCAATTGGCTTACCAATTTCAAGAGTGGTAGACCAAGGCTGTTTGCGTGATAGGGTTTTACCCGAATGAATTGAGATAACAGGGTTGTTTTCGTCAAGCACAAACGTGGTGCGTAACGATTCAGCTGACTCTTTTTGTGTTTGATGCCAATTATTACCCGCTAAACAAGCTTGGGTAAAATTAACCGCACGGGTGTGATCAGCGACAGCTTGTTGCTGTTGCTCGTAGTTGCCTACACAGCGGTAGGTAACATTGTCTTTATCAAGCGCCGTGATTTGACAGTTATCGGCAATAAGGTTGTATTTCGCTGTCCATGTTTCCATGTATTTAGTATTTACACGGCTACGTTTTAAGCCTTCAAAGCGGTTGTCGTAAGCACCTAATAGGGCGTTGATTTTCTCGCAAGGGGTTAGGTTATCAATGGCCGCTTGTTGTTCAGTTGTCAGTCCTGTACAACCAGTTAAAACAAGGCCAGTTAGTAAGGCGGCGAGTGGCATTTTCATATCAGGCTATCCTTTTAAATAGCAGTTCCTTAAACGTTTCCTAAAGGATACCTAAGCCCTTGTAAAAATGCTAATAAAGATTGGTGATTACAATTTAAAATGCCTTCGCAAAGGAAGGCATTTTAGTTGCTAATAACGGTGAAGCGTCGGCTTACATCTTGGTTTTGCCTGCAATGTTGGTTACTTTTACTGAGCCAGAGCCATCACTTAGTAACTCAAAGTTTGCTGCAGTATCAACGCGAATGCTGCCTGAGCCATCTGAAACGACAACATCACCCGAAATATCATTTAACTCGATACCACCAGAGCCATCGTGTACCTCAATATTGCCCTGTGCGTTGGCAACATCAATATTACCTGAGCCGTCATGAATTTTAATATCACGGCTGATATTACGTGCATCTAAGCTACCCGAACCATCATTGATTTCTAATGTGCCTGTAATGTCATTTGCGGTAATTGAACCTGAACCATCGTTGATCACAGTATTCGCAACTTTGCTAATGATAATTTCACCAGAGCCATCGTGCACATTTACATTAAATGAGCGAGGGATAGCAACGGTTAAATCAATGCGAGTTTGCTTATTGGTATGGTAATCGCACTGGCCTGCACTAAGTGCTGCGTTATTGCCTTTGGCTTCAAGGTTTAAGCAGTATTCATCATGAGGCTTTTCTTGATAAATCTCGGCTTTAACGGTTACTTCATCACTGTCACTACCGGTAATGTGTAAAAAGCCAGAACCCGCTTCTACTTTTAAAGCGCTTAATGAGGCTGCATCTAGCGTTAAGTTTTTAGTTTCTTGTAGTGGCATATCACCCCAAGCAAATGTTTGTGCTGATAATAAGCCTGCGGCAATTAGTGAGAGTGTTTTTACTGTACTTAACATGGTTCTTCCCTTTTTATATGTGTGGTGTTATTAGCTTAGTCGCAAGTGCTGATAAAAAAGGTTTAAAGGCTTTAAAAACTTTTTTACACAAATAGGCAAGAAAGCGCGAGCTTCAGGCATTTATGGTTTTTCGCGATGCTTTAGACTGAAATAGTAGACCAAAACCTAAGCAACCCAAGGAGAAACATATGAGTGATTCAGCGCAAACAAGCGATATGCAAGTAATTAAGTCAGGTTCTCAAGATCCAATCGCAGGGCCAGCAGAATGTTTCACAGGTAAAGTGCAAATCAGTACTTTATTTAATGCACCAGCACCTGCTCGCGTTGGTGTTGCTGTGGTGGAGTTTTCTAAAGGAGCTCGTACAAATTGGCATTCTCATCCACTCGGCCAAGTTTTATTAGTTACAGAAGGTCAAGGTTGGACACAGTGCGAGGGTGGTGAGAAAACAGTCATCAATCCAGGTGATTTAATTTGGTGTAACTGCGGAAAGCGTCACTGGCATGGTGCGACTGCTGATAGTGCAATGAAGCATGTAGCAGTTCAAGAAGCACTCGATGGTAAACCTGTTGACTGGTTCGAAGCTGTGTCAGATGAAGATTATTTAGCATAAGGTACATTGAGATGTGTGACAAACATGAAACGCAAGACTTATCACGTCGTAATTTTATTAAAACGAGTTCAGCTTTGGGTGCAGGCCTGTTATTAGGTGGCTTTGCGGCGCCTTCATTTGCAGCATCATCTGAGCAGCTTGCAAATGGCAATATAAAATCTCGTGGCTATGCGGCTTTTGATAATTCAGGCTTACTAAAACCATGGGAATTCGAAAGACGCCCAGTAGGCGATAACGATATTTTAATCGAAATTAAATTCGCCAGTATTTGCCACTCAGATATTCATCAGATGAAAGGGCATTGGGGCGCACAGCAATACCCTCAAGTACCAGGTCATGAAATTGCAGGTATCGTAACAGCAGTCGGTAAGAATGTGACTAAGTTTAAAGTGGGCGACCGTGCTGGTGTAGGCTGTATGGTTGATAGCTGTCTTGACTGTAATAGCTGTAAAGATCAAGGCGAGCAATATTGCCCAGAAACAAAATTCACTTATGGCTACCCTGATGAGCGCTCACCGACAGGTATCACACAAGGTGGTTACTCGAATAACATTGTTGTTCGCGATCATTTTGCAGTGCATATTCCTGAAAACATTAGTTTAGAGCATGCTGCTCCTTTATTATGTGCCGGCATTACAACGTATTCTCCGTTGCTTAAATTTAACTTGAAAAAAGGCGATAAAGTAGGTGTTGTTGGTATTGGTGGGCTTGGGCACTTAGCTGTTAAATTGGCTGTGTCACAAGGTGCTGATGTCTATGCGTTCACTAGCTCTAAAGATAAAGTAGCCGATATTAAAGCCTTTGGCGCTAAAGTGGTTGTTGACGGTGAAGACGCTTACAACGAGCATAAGTCGCAGCTTGATTATTTAATTAATACCTTGCCAGTGAAATATGATATTGCTAAATATGCTTCATTAGTAAAACCATTCGGCACGTACACCCAAGTGGGCATGCCAGAAGAGTTTTCATTAAATATGAATGCATTAGCATTGGCTGCAAGCCGCGTAAACTTTAATGCTTCGTTAATTGGTGATATGCAAGAAACGCAAGAAGTTGTTGATTACTGCGCTAAGAATAATATTCTGCCAGCAACCCAGTTAATCAAAGCCTCTGAAATCAATAATGCATGGCAAAGCGTGGTGGAGAAAAAAGCGCGCTATCGTTATGTAATTGATGCCTCGACATTTTAACTTTTGTTTAGATTGAGTAAGCCAAACGCCATACCCAGTATGGCGTTTTTTGTTATTCCTTTTTTATTCGGTGATTTATCGCTTAAAGAGCGAATACTGCCGTAAAAACATATCATTATTTTTTCTTTTGCTAACTTAAACTCTTTGGCCTCCATGGAGTAATAATGAAAAAAATAGCCTTCCTGAGTACGTTGTTGTGCACTAGCTTTTTTGTTTGTAGCGAAGAAACAGATACAACCTTAAACGCTTATGCCGCTGGGTACGTCGCCAATTTTACCTGTAGTGCCACGTTTAACGCTGGCAAAAGCAAAGATCAAATCGATATTGATGAACTTACCGGTATTTATCCTTTAATCGCAGACACTGTAAAAACACTGAAAGCGAACATTGATACTGAGCATAAACGAGTCATTGTTGATTACGATAAAGATATGCAACGTATATCGGTGTGGCGGCCTCGTTTAGGCTGTGTTGATTTACCAGTAGGGGCAAGCCTTAAAGCTGCAACACTCGTGCAAGCACCGTTTAAAGAAAACTTAGCCCACCAAAAGGATGATGGTAAGCCTTGGCAAACGCTAAATGGTGTTAATAATGCGACGGGCAATAAGGCGCTTGATGAGGTTATTGCACAGGCTTTTACTCGTCATTATGGTGAAGGCGCACGAACTTCAGCAATTTTAATAGCAAGCCCTGAGGCGATTCTAGCAGAGCAATATAAAGCAGGTTTTACACCTGAAACTGCCCAGCGTACTTGGTCTGTTGCAAAAAGTATTGGCGCGAGCATCATTGGTGTGGCGGTAGCACAAAAACGACTTGATGTTACAAAGCCTGCGGGGCTTGAAAGCTGGTCTCACCCGCTTGACCCTCGTGGCGAAATTACCCTTGAAAACTTGCTTCATATGGCATCGGGCTTAGACAGTAATAAAGCGGGCAATCGTACGGATCGTGTCTATATGGGCGGCGGTTTAGTGTCTGATACTGCAACGCATACTGCGTTAGAAGTAAAGCCTGGTAGCCGTTGGAAATACGCCAATAACGACACCATGTTAGCGTTACGTACCTTACGAGAAACGTTTAACGATGAGGCGAGCTACTTGCGTTACCCATATGACAACTTACTCGATAAAATCGGCATGCAGCACACGTTTTTAGAGTCAGATTGGCAAAGTGACTTTATTTTGTCATCGCAAGTGTGGACTACTTCTCGTGATCTTGCTCGCTTAGGGTTATTACACCTGAATAATGGCCGCTGGCAAGGTGAGCAAATATTACCAAAAGACTGGTTAAGTTATATTAGTAAACCTGCCCCTGCTCAACCCCCTGTAACGGCACCAGGATACGGCGCACAGTGGTGGCTTTATAACGAACGTTTTCCTGAGTTACCAAACGATACTATTGCAGCGCGAGGCAACCGTGGTCAATTTTTAGTGATCATTCCAAGCGAGCAGTTAGTGATTGTTAGGCGAGGGTACGACCTTGCAGGGCTTAAAGGCTTTAGTGAGCATGATTTTACCCGTGATGTTTTAAAAGCACTGGGCAGATAAAGTCAGGCAATAAAAAAGCTGCTTTGTGGCGTACAGAAGCAGCTTTGCTAACTGGAGAGTTAGTATCTACTACAAGGGCTCTATAGTGACATCCGCTTGGCCTAAACTTTTAAAAAACTGACTATCGCCCGTTATTTTGCCAAGTTTTATCAGACCATTTGCATAACTTTGCTGCTTATAAAAGAGCGCAAGGTTACCCCAAGGTGCGTAATAAGTGATGTCTCCTGCGATAGCATCGGTGCCAGCAGGTAAGCCTTGTAGATTTAATTTCTCAGGTAAAGTGGCTATTTTCTCAGCATTGGCGAAGTCTTCTACTTTTAGAGTCAGTGGTAGAAGTTGATAAAAATGCTTAGCGGCATTATTACTTTCTAGAGTCGCTTGCATAGTTTTGCCGTTACTGGTGAACTTTATTTGCATTTCACTTACCATCTTTACTGCTTTTTTAAATATTGCTTATCTGTTACTGGCTCTAACCAATCAACCACTTTGCCGTTTTTTGATTCTTGAATAGCCAAATGCATCATGGCTGTTTTATCCGTAGCGCCATGCCAATGTTTTACATTTGCAGGAATATGGACAACGTCACCTGGTTTTATAACCTGAGGTTGTCCGTGCCACTGATTAACCCAGCCCATACCTGATGTAACAATTAAGGTTTGGCCGACAGGGTGAGTGTGCCAGTTTGTTCGAGCGCCGGGCTCAAAGGTTACCATGGCACCAGCGGCTTTCGCTTCGCCATGAGCTTGGAAACTAGGCTCGACGCGTACTTTGCCCGTGAAATACTTGTCGAGCCCAGTCATTGGGTACTGAGTGCCATTTTTTTGCACTGTGATTTGCGGTAATTCTAAACGTTGTGAAGAGGCGTTTTCTGCATGACTAAATGCACTCATCGTTAAGATAAGGGTACCGATAATATACTTCATACTTTTCTCCATGTGTTTGTAACCTGATGAGAAATCATTTTGGCTAAAAATTGTGCCTTTAAAAAGTACAATGCACGCAAGTTATTGCCTATTAGTCCGAGGGTTTAATTTTTTAACTAGCCAACTTTATGAAATCGAGCGTATAGTTAAGTATCTTGAATTTAATTGGGTTGGTTATGCATTCAGATTATGATGCTATTGCTAAAATGAGCGCTGCTTTAGCAGATAAGATTGCGCCGCTTATAGGTCAGCAAGAAACCGCTGATAGCGTGATTGAGGATTTGTTTTTTTATCGACAAACACAGGCCGCCACCTCTTGTTCAATGTGTGTGGTTGAACCAAGTATTGCACTGGTGCTACAAGGGGCAAAAAGCATGACCTTGGGCGAAGATGTGTTCAAGTATGACCCACACAAGTATTTGATTACCTCTATTGATTTGCCTGCAAAAATGCAAGTTCTTGAAGCAAAAGACGACACACCTTATTTAGGCTTAGTTTTAAAGCTTGATTTGGCTATGTTAGGTGAACTGATTTCGCAAATACCGCTCGACAAATTAAACAAGCAATCACTCAATAAGGGAATGACCTTAGGTGAGATGACAGAGCCGCTACTTAACGCTTTTACGCGATTAATTGAGCTGGTTGATGATCCGGAGTCTATGCCAGTGCTTGCGCCATTAATTAAACGCGAAATTTTTTGGCGTGTACTTAACAGTGAGCATGGGGCGGAGCTTCGCCATATAGTATCGACAGGTAGCCAAGGGCTGAGAATTGCACGTAGTGTTAAATGGTTAAAAGAAAACTATGATCAACCCTTGAGTGTAGAGGATTTAGCGGGTCTTGCGAAAATGAGTAAATCGACTTTTCACCATCATTTTAGAGATCTAACTTCAATGAGTCCGTTGCAATATCAAAAGCGTTTAAGGTTAATGGAAGCAAGAAGGTTGATGGTTGGCGAGAGTATGGATGCGTCAGGTGCTGCTTTTAAGGTTGGCTACGAAAGCCCCTCACAATTTTCTCGCGAGTATTCTCGGTTTTTTGGTTTATCACCAAAACGAGATGTTGAGGCGTTTTTAGCAACCGCTAAATAGCCGGCTACTTATAATACCAATCCGCAATAATAATTAATTAAGCGAATTGGTATAAAAAACGAATGGGCATATCCCTATGTCCCATTCGTTACCATGACACGTTTTAGTTAAAGACTTGCTGTGAAAAATTCAGCAATTTTAGTGAATGGAATTAAACCCACATCATCATATAAATCAACATGACCTGCATTTGGTACAACCAATAATTGTTTAGGTTCAGCAGCTAAATCATAGGCTTGTTGGCTAAACTCAAATGAGTGAGCGTGTTCACCAGCAACAAACAGTAATGGACGTGGTGAAATAGTCTCAATATCGTTAAATGGATAAAAGTTCATAAAACGCACATTGCTGCTTAATGTTGGGTGTGTTGTTAAATCTGCTGATGAGCGCTCTGGTGTATATTCGCCACGCTCAGTGCGGTAAAAGTCATAAAACTCTTTTGCAATTGGGTGTGAGCTTTCATCAATGTGATGCGGGCAGCCGCCTGTGTACTGCACTTCGCCACCAAGGTACTCAACATTACGTTGCTCTGCAGCTTCATCAAGCATACCTTTACGCATATCAAGGTCAATAGAGTTGCCTAAACCATTGCGCGTTGCGCCACCCATGTCATACATACTAACTGTTGCCACAGCTTTGATACGTGGGTCAATTTTTGCGGCACTAATGATGAAACCACCACTACCACATACACCTAAACCACCAATGCTTTCTTTGTTGACGTATGAACGGCTAGCAAGGTAATCGACACCGGCACTGAATGACTCTGCGTATAAATCAGGTAGTACAGTATTACGTGGTTCGCCGTCACTTTCGCCCCAGAAGCTAAGATCAACTGCCAAAGTTACAAATCCTAGATCTGCAAGTTTAGTTGCATATAAAGTAGCACTTTGCTCTTTTACCGCACCCATAGGGTGACCTATTACAAGTGCCGGAAGGTTCGCACCTTTCTCTGCATTTTTAGGTGTAAAAAGATTACCGACTACATTCATTTGTAATTGGTTTTTGAAAATTACTTTTTCAAAGTTAACAGCATCGCTTTGGTAAAAATTATCAGTTGAGGTTGTCATAACACTCTCCTATTTTTTGATTAACAGGGACTGCAATTTGTTTTCACAATGCAGCTTTGATGAGGTTATTGTCGGTTATTTGTGCAGTTTGGCGTTATATTAGAACAGTCGATTTATTGCCTAAAAGTGTCGAATGTATCTTTAGGTGCTTAAAATGAACATTAGGTAGCCCAAGTATGAGCCACCTAATGATTTTTTAGGGTGTTTTTATAGTGAAATAGCTGGCAATGGCTGCAAAAAATAAGATAGCTGCGCTAACAAAGAAGGTAATAGGGTAGTCATAAACATCGAATAATATGCCGCCGAATGTTGAGCCTAGCGCTATCGAAAATTGAATAATTGCTACCATCAATCCTCCTGCAACTTCAGCATCTTTTGGTAAAGCACGAGCTACCCAGCTCCACCAAGCAACAGGCGCTGCAGTTGCAATTAACCCCCATAATCCAAGTAATACGATGTTGATGTTAAAAAGAGATATTTGATTAGCTAAACAAAATGCTATTAAAGCCATAACCGAAGGGGCAGCTATTAATGCAAACGCTAAACTGAGTTTTATGACCTTACTGATCAATAAGGTGCCAATAAAGCCTGCAAAACCAATAACAAATAACACCATAGAGACTTGTTGGCTGGTGGCTTGAAACGCTGACTCTAAAAAGGGCCTTACATAGGTAAATAAAGTAAATTGCCCCATAAATAGCAGCGCGACAGCTAGCATACCAAAACAGACGAGTGGCTTTTTAAATAACTTAAATGCAGAAAAAGGTCCTTTTGATTGCTGTTGAGCTGGCATGCTAGGCAAAGCCTGCCATTGCCAAAATACAGCAATAGCGATAAATGGCACTAAACACATAAACGCGCCTCGCCAGCCAAGAACACTGCCTAAATAACTGCCAAGTGGTGCTGCAATTATCATGGCAAGACCATTGCCACCATTAAATACTGCCAGTGCTTTAGGCACTTTTTCCTCGGGAACTAAGCGCATTGCAGAAGCAGTTGAAAGTGACCAATAGCCACCAATGACTAAGCCGATTAACGCACGACCAAGCATATAAACAGCGTAACTATCAGCTATAGAAATTGTTAAAGTTGACAGTAGCATTATCAAGGTCAGAGCGACTAGTAAGGTCTTTCGATCACTTTTAGCAAATAAAGGACTCATGAATAGACTTGTGATCACCGCAAAAAAGCCCGATATTGCTAACCCCTGACCAACCATGCCTTTACTAATTGATAAATCTTCAGCCATAGGTGTTAATAAGCTTACAGGCATAAACTCGCAGGCTATTAAGGCGAAAATACATAATGTCATCGCAAAAACCCCACTCCAATTAGCTTGCTGCTCGATAGGGTGATCATCTTGATAGGTTGAGTAATTTGTCATGCTAGTCCATACAGTTAAATGTGATGGAGTATTTTTTCAAACATAGGTTGAATAGACTAGCTAATGAATACTAATATGCTTTATTAGTAAAACTTATTAATAGACAGGTGGATGATCAAACAAAACCTCAATGAATTGAACTATTTTGTCATTGTGGCAAGAACTGGCAGTTTTACACGTGCTGCTGCTCAGTTAGGCGTAACTCAGTCTGCCTTGAGTCAGGCTATTCGTTCACTAGAAGCAAACTTAGATATTCGTTTGTTAACCAGAACAACTCGAAGCGTATCGCCGACTCTCGCCGGGGAGCGTTTACTCAATGCAATAGGGCATCGTTTTGATGATATCGAAAATGAGTTAGAAGCGTTAACTGAACTCAGAGACAAACCTGCGGGCACGGTAAAAATTACTTGTGGTGATTTTATAATTCAGAGCACATTACTCCCAAAGCTGGCCAATGTATTAAAGCAATACCCCGATATTAATATTGAGTTCAATGTTAACTATGGCTACACAGACATTGTTGCTCAGCGTATCGACGCTGGCGTTCGTCTTGGCGAAACCATAGATAAAGATATGATAGCTGTGCCTATTGGTAAAGAGCTCAATATGGCAGCCGTTGCAAGCCCTGAGTATTTTGCTAAGCATCAAAAGCCTAACACGCCAAAGGAGCTTACTGCACATAATTGTATCAACATTCGCTTTCCTACCCATGGCGGTTTATATGCGTGGGAGTTTGAAAAAGAGGGTGAAGAACTTAATGTGAATGTACGCGGTCAATTAATCTTTAATACCTCTCATCATATTGTTGAGGCGGCGTTACAGGGGTTAGGTATTGCGTTTCTACCTGAAGAGGAGTTTGGTGAGCATATAAAAAATGGTAATTTAATTAAAGTGTTAGCTGATTGGTGCCCCGCATTTCCCGGTTATTATTTGTATTACCCGAGCCGAAGGCAACCGTCTCCGGCATTTAAAATTGTGTTAGAAGCGTTAAAACAGCAATAGAGTGCGGTATTTAGATACCACACTCTATAATTATTACTTATGGCGGCCTTGTAAACAGCTCACCACATCAGCCAGCGATAAGCCTTGGCGCTGCAATAACACAGTTAAGTGATACAGTAAGTCTGCTGATTCATTGGTTAATTCATCGTTATCATGTTTCATGGCTGCAAGGGCAACTTCAACGCCTTCTTCACCCACTTTTTGGCAACTACGGCTTAAGTCTTTTGCAAACAAAGACGCAGTGTAGCTTTTGCTTGGATCATCGTCTTTACGTGAAACAATCACTTGTTCAAGTTCAGCTAAAAACGACAAGCTAGGTTTAGCATCATCGCCGAAGCAGCTTTGTGTACCAAGGTGGCATGTTGGCCCAAGTGGGTTTGCCAGTACTAATAGTGAGTCGTAATCGCAGTCGGTGTGTACTGAGACTACTTCAAGGTAGTTTTCTGATGTTTCGCCTTTGGTCCATAAACGCTCTTTAGAGCGCGAGTAAAAGGTTACTTTTTGTTTGTCGAAAGTGGCAGCTAATGCATCTTGATTCATAAAGCCTTGCATTAAAATCACCCCAGAGCGTGCGTCTTGCACGATAGCTGGGATCAATTCGCTTTTGGCAAAATCGACTTGAGAAAGAGTGTCTTTGGTTAATTGCATAGTCTTGCCGCTACATTATTATCAGTTAAAAATTGTTTTAGTTCGCCAATATCAATGACGTTCTTGTGAAATACGCTGGCAGCGAGCGCGCCATCAACTTGGCTTTGTTGAAACACATCAACAAAGTCTTGCATCGTACCTGCGCCGCCCGATGCAATTAGTGGAATATCGCACAGTGCACGCATTTTTGATAGCTGAACATTGTCGTAGCCTTTACGCACGCCATCTTGGTTCATGCAATTGAGTACGATTTCACCAGCACCTAGGTCTTGCACGCGTTTAACCCATTCTTCGGTTTTATAGCGAGTACGGCTTGATGCATTAGGATCGCCAGTTAGCTGGTACACTAAATATTCGCCAGTGGTTTCATCATAAAAGCTATCAATACCCACAACCACGCATTGTTTACCAAACTCATCGTGTAATTCTTTGATAAGCTCAGGGCGAGCAATTGCAGGGCTGTTAATACTGATTTTATCTGCGCCACGTTCTAAAACACGTGCTGCATCGGCAACAGATTTAATGCCGCCCGCCACACAAAATGGAATATCAATGTGGCGTGCAATGTTCTCTACCCAATTGACATCAAGTAGGCGTTTTTCGACGCTGGCACTGATTTCATAAAACACCAGTTCATCTGCACCGGCATCGCTGTAAGCTTTAGCAAGCGTTAAAATATCACCAACCACTTCATGGCCTTTAAATTTAACACCTTTAACGACTTGGCCGTCTTTTACATCTAAACAAGGGATTATGCGTTTTGATAACATGCTAACGCCTCCTCAACATTAAAGGCACCATCGAGCAATGATTTACCTAAGATAACACCGCCAACACCCAGTTTTTTCAGCTTTGCAATATCATCCAGTGAGCTTACACCGCCTGATGCTTGAACTTTAATCTCGCTGTTGTGGTTGGTTAAATCTTCATAAAGTGCAAACGAAGGGCCGGTCATGGTGCCGTCTTTGCTGATGTCAGTACACAGAAAATCAACCACACCAAGTGCCACGTAAAAATCAACAAGTTCGAACAAGCCAAACTCAGATTCACTTAACCAACCATGTGTTGCTGGTGCCCAGCCGTTGTCAGTTTTATTAACATCTAGTGCGATAACAAAGTGTTCACTGCCAAACTTTTCAATCCAGGCCTTTACTTGCTCACGCTTTTCAACGGCCATTGAGCCAATCACGACTTGGTTAGCACCGGCTTCAAGCCAGTCAGCAACATCTTGCTCAGAGCGAATACCACCGCCAATTTGATATGGGACATTTAGCGCTTTGGTTGCAGCTTGAATATGCTGCCACTGTTTTTTATTTGGATCGCGTGCGCCTTCTAAATCAACTAAGTGCAGTTTGCCTGCGCCGCTATTTGCGTACTCTTGTAAGCGTGCGCCAAGTTCGTAAGGGTAAAATTGTGCGGTATCATACTTACCTTGGTATAAGCGCACAATTTGGTTTTGTAATACATCGAGTGCTGGAATAATCACGTTTATTTCTCTTATTTTTTTGCTGCGCTTACAGCTGCCAATCTAAAAAGTTTTGTAAAAGTCGGGTGCCTACTTTGGCGCTTCGCTCTGGGTGGAACTGCATGCCCGCGTAGTTATCTTTGGCAACAATTGCTGAAAAAGCTTGCCCGTACTCACCGCTAACTAGGGTGGCATCGTTCACTGTGTGAGCAAAGCTATGCACAAAGTACACTTGATCTTGCGCTGATAACCCTTTGGTGAGGGCATGCTCTTTTAATACACTTAGGTCGTTCCAGCCCATGTGCGGTGAAGTTAATGTGCCCACATCTAAGTGCTTAACAATACCTGGAATTTTGCCAAGGCAATCAACATTGCCTTCTTTAGTGCTGTCGCAAAGTAATTGCATGCCTAAACAAATGCCCATCAACGGACGCTGATATTCATCAATTGCTTGTTGCCAACCACCGTCTTTTAGGCGTTTCATGGCAACAGAAGCATGGCCTACGCCTGGTAAAATAGCACGTTCAAAGCCTTTTAGTTGCTCAGGTGAGGTGATCACCTCAGGTTTTTCGCCCAAGCGTTCAAAGGCAAAACGAACAGAGTTAATGTTGGCACAACCTGTATTAATTATGGCAATCATAAACACCCCTTAGAGCTGGCAGTTTGTTGTGAAGCATCTTTTGCAATCGCAGCGCGAAGTGCTCTTGCAAACGCTTTAAATAGACCTTCAACTTGGTGATGACAATTACCATCGCTAACCGACAAAATAAGGCTCATTGCGGCATTATCACTTAAGCTTTTAAAGAAGTGCTCAACCATTTGTACGTCTAAGTCGCCGACTTTTTCACGGCTAAAATCAGCATTTAATACAAACGAGGCACGGCCCGATAAGTCAATTTGCGCTTCAGCTTTGCATTCATCCATAGGGAGTGCAAAACCATAGCGACCAATTTGCGTTTTTGTACCTAGCGCTTGTTTAAGGGCAAGGCCAAGTGCAATGCCGATATCTTCAACTAGGTGGTGCTCATCAATGTGTAAGTCGCCAGTGGCTTGAATATTAAGTCCGATATTGGCGTGTGTGCGAATTTGGTCAAGCATGTGATCGAAAAAGCCAAGGCCAGTGCTAATTTCGCCATTTTTTGTTTGGTCTAAATTAACTTGCACATCGATTTGTGTTTCTTTGGTGTTGCGAGTGACACGGCCTTCACGGTTCGCCGTTGTCAGCTTAGTGACAATGGCATCCCAGCTGCCGTCATACAAAATGCCTTCACAACATAAGTTATTGGCAAGTCCAATATCAGTTTGGCGGTCACCAATCACAAATGAGCGTGCTAAATCGACTTTACCCGAGCGCATAAGCTCAGTAAGTAAGCCTGTTTTTGGTTTACGGCAGTCACAATTTTGTTCATCAAAGTGAGGGCAGATCAGAACTTCATCAAATTTAATCCCTTGGCTGTTTAAGATATCCATCATCTTGTCTTGAGCAATATCAAAATCGGCCGTCGGGAAGCTATCAGTGCCTAAACCATCTTGATTAGATACCATAACAAGGCGGTAACCTGCCGCTTGAAGTTGTAATAGAGCAGGGATCACATTTGGCAAAAACACTAATTTTTCTAGGCTATCAACCTGTTTGTCGGTGATAGGCTCTTCGATAATCGTGCCATCGCGGTCAATAAATAAATATGGGTTGCTCATGATAATTCCTGTTCTACTGTTTTACTGGTCAGTGATAAGCCATCTAACCAAACTTTTACTTGTTCTAGTTCTTGCTCGTTACCGATAGAAATTCGTAACCAATCATCTTCGCTATATAATGTGAAGGCACGCATTACGAGTCCTTGCTCAAGTGCGATATTAAATGATTGTTTGTCTTTTAATTTTAAAGTGACAAAGTTACCTTCACCGCTCAGTACTTTGATAACGGCAGGTGATTGCTCGAGCCAACTTTTTAGTTTGCTTTTTAAGCTATTTAGAATTGTCACCTGACGGCGCATTGAAGCGATGTTGTCACTACTTAATGCGTCTGCTGCAATGCTCGCCACCACCGTTGATACAGGGTATGGCGCAATCACTTTACGAATAGGCGCCAGTAGCTCGCTGTTGGCTAATGTGAAGCCTGTTCTTAAACCCGCTAGTGCAAATGCTTTTGATAAAGTTCTTAGTACCACAAGGTTACTAAACTCGTTGATCAGGCTTGCTGCTGTTTGTTCTGGGCAAAATTCTATATAAGCTTCATCCACTACTACAATCGCTTTACCAGCAAGTTGTTGAGTGATTTTTCTGATTTTGTCTAGGCTTGTCATGCTGCCGGTAGGGTTATTTGGATTACAAATAAACACCAGCTTTGAATCAGCAACCGCAGTTACAACCTCATCAACCGTGCCTTTTAATAACAGCTCTTGAGTTAAACCGTTAATCGCGATGTTGTGGGTATCAGCTGTGACTTTGTACATGCCGTAAGTTGGCAAAAAGAGTGCAATGCTATCTTTACCAGGGCTACAAAAAGTACGTACTAATAGCTCAATACCTTCGTCAGCGCCGCGAGTCATCAGTACTTGCTCTGGCTCTAAATTAGCATAGCAAGCGTAACGATTGATCACTTGCTGAGGCTGCGGATCTGGGTAGCGATTTAAATCAGCTAAATTGATATTTGGCGTACGTGAATAAGGGCTTTCATTGGCATTTAACCACGTTGTGCCGGTTAGCTTTTCACTTTTAGCCGAACTGTAGGCTGTAAGCGCTGCAATGTTATCTGGCAACAGCGTTGTTATTTTTGAATTATCGCTCATTGTTCATAGCCTCAAGACGAATCGAAACAGCATTGGCGTGAGCATCAAGCCCCTCTGCTGCAGCTAAAGGTAAAATTGCTTTAGATAATTCACGTAAGCCATTTTTACTGATGGTTTGCACTGTGTAAGTTCTAAAGAAGTCCAGTAAGTTTAAGCTCGAATAGGTCGCGCTGTAACCATACGTTGGTAGTACGTGGTTAGTACCCGATGCATAGTCACCGGCTGACTCCGGGGTGTAATCACCTACAAATACTGAACCGGCATTTTTCACTAAGCTTAAATAAGGCTGCGCATCAGCAAGTTGTAAAATAAGGTGCTCAGGACCATATTCAGCAGACACCGAAAAGGCTTGCTCAACCGAGTCCACTAAAATCAAGCTTGAGTTAGCAAGGGCTTGCTCGGCAGTGTCTTTACGACTCAACTTTGCTAGCTGCTCTGTTAATGCTTGCTGTGTTTTTTCAATGATGCGTTCGCTGTTACATAGTAAAATAACTTGCGAATCAGCGCCGTGCTCTGCTTGCGACAATAAATCTGCCGCAATAAATTCAGGGTTTGCACGCTCATCAGCAATCACTAGCACTTCAGAAGGGCCAGCCGGCATATCAATCGCCATGCCCGGTATAGTTTGCGCAACAAGTTGTTTTGCCATGGTGACAAAGCTATTTCCTGGGCCAAAAATCTTGTTCACTTTAGGCACTGATTCTGTGCCGTATGCCATAGCTGCAATGGCACCTGCGCCGCCACTTTCTACAATGGTTTTAATACCACATAGTTTTGCTGCATATAAAATGGCAGGGTTGATGGTTTCGTCGGCTTTTACAGGTGTAGTTAGCACAACGGTTTGTGCACCACTTAACTGTGCAAGCACCCCTTGCATAATTACTGAAGATGGCAGTGGAGCACTGCCACCTGGCACGTAAATGCCTACCGCTTCAATGGCTTGATATTTAAGTTCACACAATACGCCAGGTTGAGTTGTTAACTTAATGTCTTTTGGTAATTGTGCTTGGTGAAAACGTTTTACATTGGCATAGGCCGTTTCTATGGCGGCTTTTAATTCGTTTGATAATAACTGCTCAGCTTGGTTTATTTCTTCAACTGGCACTAATAAGCGAGGTGTTTCGCGCTTATCAAACTCTTTTGCCATTTTTAATAACGCTGCGTCACCCTCAGTTTTAACTGCATTTAAGATATCGATGCAAATAGCTTCAACCTCTTTACTTGCAGTAACAGCAGGGCGGGTAAGTACCGCCTGCTGTGCTTGTTGATTTTCCTCATTCCAGCGAAACATGGATAATTACTCCATCATTTTTTCAATTGGCATAACAAGAATTGAGTTGGCACCCAGTGCTTTTAACTGTTCCATTGTTTCCCAGAAAAGGGTTTCGCTGCTAACCATGTGTAGTGCAACATAATCGTCGCTACCAGCAAGCGATAGTAAAGTTGGTTGGCCAGTACCCGGTAGTAAGTCGCACACTTCATCAAGCTTTGCTTTTGGTGCGTGTAGCATGATGTATTTACTTTCTTTTGCTTGGCGTACACCACGTAGACGCGGCATTAACGTGTTGATTAAATCAAGTTTGCTTTGATCAGTAAGGTCTTTGTTTTGTATTAAACATGCATTTGATTCTAAGATGGTGTCGCCTTGCATTAAGCCGTTTGCTTCTAACGTTGCACCAGTAGACACTAGGTCACAAATTGCATCAGCCAAACCAGCACGCGGTGCGACTTCAACAGAGCCCGTTAACATGACTGTGCTTGCGTTAATGCCTTCGCGTTTTAGGTATTGGCTTAAGATTTCTGGGTAAGTAGTGGCAATGCGTTTACCTTCAAACCAGCTTTTATCTTGTGGACCAAGTTCTTGTGGCCATGCAAGTGCAAGGCGGCAGTAACCAAAATCAAGCTTAGAAAGTTTATTTACCTCGAATGCCACGCCTTGGCGTTCGCGTTCGGCTTGAACTTCAACAAGTACGTTTTCACCAACGATACCTAGGTCACACACACCGTCCATTACTAGGCCCGGAATATCGTCATCGCGTACACGAAGTACATCAATTGGCATGTTGGTAGAGTGTGCGATTAAACGTTGTTCACGAAGATTTAATTTAACACCAAGTTGTTTTAGTAACTCTTGGCAGTCTTTTGATAAGCGGCCGCCTTTTTGGATGGCGATTCGTAAACGATTGGTATTGCTCATTATTCATTTTCCTTTAATTCAAAAACTAAAAACCCCGAGGGAACCTCAGGGCGAAAATAAATAATTTGGTTGATTGCTCGCCAGAGGTTCCTTTTAGGAATAACCTCTCAGCGAAAAACCTGACAGGCTATTCCGGTGAATGATGGTGATGATGGATAGTTGTCAGATTGAAGCGCATAATTTTTCCTGTATTGCACTCGTTTGTGTAAACCAGTGCGTATATCTGTTTAAATAAGTTACGTATATAGATAAACATGCTTTGCTAATCTTTGGCAAGCATTTTTTTGCGAAATTAAAGTATATCTTATAACTGCCGATATATAACGGTTAGATAGTAGGTACAGCAGGAGGTGCAAATGGATATCATGATCCCCTTTTTAGGTCGAATTACGCGCTTACAGTTGGAAAGTAAAGGTGCGTTTCATATTGCGGGCGTAAAAGATGCGAACGTGCAGCGAATTGAGCTTGAAAAGCGCCAAAAACGTGAAATAGAACGCCGCAAAAAAGCCGCTAAAAAAGAAGATAAAGGCAACAAAAGTGCCATAGAAGAAGATGAAGAGGGTAATAAACACCTAGATACATGGGCTTAATACTCAATATAAAATTTGTTTTTATGCAACTGTGCGGTTTTTTCTGCTAACGTTAAGAAACACTTGTGTTGTAACTTACAAGGCAATTCAATGGAACGACCCTCAGTGCCATTAAATGAGCAAGCTAGGCTTGAAGAGCTTCGCTCATTAGATGTTTTAGACTCTCAAAGTGAACCCGCCTTTGACCGAATCACTCGCCTTGCCCAGCAATTTTTCTCTGTACCAATTTGTGTTATCAGTTTAATTGACGAGCACAGACAATGGTTTAAGTCATGTGTGGGGCTCGATGTAACAGAGACCGCAAGAGACGTTTCTTTATGCGCCCATGCAATTTTATACAAAGACCCGCTTGTGGTTGAAAATGCCTTAAACGATAAGCGTTTTGCTGATAACCCACTGGTAATGGGTGACCCAAATATTCGCTTTTATGCGGGCTGCCCAATTACACTTAAATCAGGAAATAGAATTGGCACTTTGTGCCTTATCGATCATCAACCGCGCAGTTTTAACAAACAAGAAATTAAAGCCTTACAAGACTTTGCAGCAATCGTCGAGCGAGAGTTTGCAATCATGCAGTTAGCAACTACCGATGAGCTTACTTTATTGCCTAATCGTCGCGGTTTTATTAGCACCGCAGAGCATTATCTTGATTTGTGTATTCGCCAGCATTTAAAAGCAAAATTAGTGTTTATTGATTTAGATAATTTTAAAGCGATTAACGATAAATTTGGTCATGCAGCCGGGGATAAAGTACTGAGAGATTTTGCAGGATTACTAGAGAACTGTTGTCGCAAGGCTGATTTATATGCACGTTTGAGCGGTGATGAGTTTGTGATTTTATTTACAGATTTAAATACCAGCGAATGCGACACCATAATGCAACGCTTGTTGTTGTCATTCAGTGACTTACCTAATAGCTTTAATAACCAAGTTGAACTTGGCTTTTCTTATGGTATTGCCGATTTTTCTGATCAGCAACCTTGTTCACTGACGAAGTTACTCGCTGTTGCAGACACGCGAATGTATGCCGATAAAGCACAAAAAAAGGCCCGATAAACGAGCCTTTAGAGCAAAAAGCTGTGCTTAATTTTTTGCTTCTGCTGATTGAATACTACTTTGGATCAACGGCGAAATTGTTAAACCTTGTACGATAATCGAAAAGATCACAACTACGTAGGTGACAATAACAATTAAGTTGTGAAGATCTGAGCCTGCAATCATTACTTGATCGCGAGGGATGGCAGCTGCCATTGCCAGCGCTAGACCACCCCGCAAGCCACCCCAAGTGAGTATTTTCACTGAGTGCTTATCGTATTGGCGATACTTTTTAAAGAATACAAATGGCGCACCTACACTTATGAATCGCGCTAGCAACACCACGGGTACCATCAGTAAACCTAAGCCAATTTCTTCAAGAGTAATCGGCATAGTGACGATGAGCATACCGATAATCAAAAACAGCAAGGCGTTTAAAAAGCTATCGGTGGCATGCCAAAAGTCTTTCACGTAGCGAGTATCTTCAGGCCCCGTACGCTCTGTTGCTTTTGAACGAGTAATATTGCCAAGTAAAATACCACTGGTGACCATAGCAAGTGCACCTGAGATTTCCCAAATATTCGCTGCTGCAAAGCCGGCTGTTGGAATGGTCAGGGTTAGTAGCAAACGAATGTTAACATCGCGGCTATTAATAATTAAAAAATGCCCGACTAACGCAATCACGAGACCAAACACGATACCGCCAATTGCATCAACTAAGAACAATTCAGCAACGTCAGTAAAGGTGGCTTCGGTGCCATAAAAGGCCACTGAAAAAATCGTTGTGAAAATCACCAAACCAATACCATCATTAAACAAAGACTCACCTTCAACTTGCACAGAAATACCTTCTGGGGCTCGCATTTGTTTAATAATGGCTAACACTGCAATCGGGTCAGTTGGGCTGATTAAAGCACCAAACAACAAGCAGTAAATAAACGGTACTGGCCAGCCTACAAAAGCAAACAAATAATAGCTTAAGTAACCAACAATGATCGTTGAGGTTATGGTTGAAAATAACACTAATGCGGTAATTTCCCACCGTTGTTTACGAAGGGCTGCTAAGTTGATTTCCAGCGCACCTGCGAATAGTAAAAACCCGAGCATGCCTTTTAGTAGCAACTGATTAAAGTTGATACTAGAGACAATTTGGGTCATCTCGAGGGCGGTAGTATCGCCAAGCATTTTAACGGCAAGTATAAGAAGCAAAGAAATAACAACAGAGCCTGTTGTTATAGCAATCGTGGTTTGCATTTTGAGGATATATTGGTTAGCAAAAGCAATAAAAATAGCTAATGCTGAAAGAAAACAAATGAGGTACCAAGCATTCATTGTTTGACCTTAAATATTTGTATAACAAGACGCAGAAAGCAGTCACTTTCTGGCCGCATATAGTACGCCTCTAATATAGGTATGTCACAGTGTTTATGCGATTTTTATGACATTTTAGAGTAAAAATTCAAGGTGCTGATTGCATATGTATAATCGCTGTTAATAATGTCTCAAAAGAGACAAAATAAACCCGACAAAAGCGCAATAGTGATAAGTTCAGTTAGGTCAATCAGCCTGTTTAAACTGGGCTGATTCTTGGCTGGTATTAATAGCTCTGATTGGGTAAGGAATAACAATTCCTTCTTCTGCGTAACGTTGATGTAATGCTTTGATAAACGCAGATTTCACCCAAAAGCGATTAAAATACTCCTTTACTCTTAACATCACCGTAAAATTGATACTTGATTGATCGAATGTATGAAAGACCACAAAGGTTTCGTAATCATCGATGCCCCATTCATGGCTTTTTAAAATCTGTCTTGCTACATCCAACGTTACTTGCTCAACTTTTTCAAGATCAGAGCCATAATGAACACCCACTTCAACGGGGACGCTGAGCTCTTTTTCTGGGTAAAAATAGTTAATGATGCGTGATTTAGACAGCTGACTATTGGGGATGACTATCATGTTATTTGGCAACATTTTTACCCAGGTTGAGCGCCAACCAATTTTCTCAACAAAGCCTTGGTCGCCACTTTCAAGCTCTATAAAGTCGCCGACCCGAATAGGTTTATCAATCACCAACTGAACGCCAGAGAAGAAGTTTTCGAGTGTCGGTTGTAAAGCCAAAGCGACGGCAAGAGAGGTAATGCCCAAAGAGGCAATAATCGGAGTGATTGATATACCCAACGTGCCTAATAACACCAATAAGCCAACACACACAATTGCGCAGCGGATCAAGCCTTTAATGATGCTATGACTGTTCGAAACCACTACAGAGCGGCCGCTGTAATAATCAACGGTGCCAAATAAGAAATGGTCTAAAAATAACACTAAGGCAAAAATACAAATGGCTTTAGCGGTGGCCGCAATAGGTAAGGGGTGCTCAGCCATAAAGCCGGTGGTGTTTAATAACTGACCAAAAATGATCACAAGCACCATCATTGTGCACAAGGTCAATGGTGTAGACAGTGAGTCAACCAGTAATGAGTCGAAAACAAAGTCGGTTCGTTGGGTCCATTTCTTTAAGCAATAGATGATTACAAACTTTAATAAAAACAAAGCTGTGGCGGCTAATAAAGTACCACCAATGACGACCAGCCATGGCTCATTTAGCCATTCGTTTTGTATCAGATCAGTAATCATGCTTAGTCCTTAAATCCTAGATACTTGGCATTGCTGCAAGTTATGTACCCAGACTTTTTTATGGATATCTAATCCTTTTAGCTGTGAATCACAAATAATGAGATGAGCAAAATAAAAACAAATAAAAGGTACAAATGTTTAATAAATGTTATTATTTTGTATCAATAATTTTACACTTTAAATGTATTTATTAACATTTTATAAACCTTTAAATTCCTATCCTGCTGTTAATTATGGCTTTTTAATTTAGAGCTAATACTTTATTTGTAAATTTTTTGTTTCATTTTCAATTTCGCTCCATTCAATCTAGGCTGGTCACTAATCGGGAACAGTGCAGTCCGGTTACTAGGAAAATATTAAATACATAACAATCTAACGGAGCGTAAACGTGAATTTATCTAAAATCACATTAGCAACTCTTGCTGCTTTTGCTTTGACTCAAGCAACAAGTGCAGTAGCTGCGAACAAGAAATACCTAAACGAACAAACAGGGATTAACCAAGCTTTGCAAACCAATGCATCATCTGTATTGAGTGCAAATCCAAATCAGTTAGTTGGTTTAGGTGCAGGGAATGATTTAGTTGTATTAAAAGAAATCAAAACCAGTAACGGCAACACCACGCGTCGTTATCAGCAGATGTATCAAGGTCTACCTGTTATCGGCGATACGGTTAGCCTTACATTTGATGGAAATGGCCAATTAAAGCGCGCACATGGTGCAGCGGTGTATGACATTGCCGCCGACATCGACTCAGTGTCTCCGGCACTAAACAAGAAAAAAGCAATGGCAAAAGGCCTTGCTAACTCACCTGCTGCAATTAAATCAGTTGGGTTAAAAAAACATAATGAACAATCACGTTTGGCTATTTGGCTAGATGAGGACAGTGTTGCACACCTAGTGTATGAAGTATCTTATGTGACGTATGGCGACAACCCATCTCGTCCGTATCAAATTATTGATGCTAACAGCGGTGAAGTTTTATTTAGCTTCGATAACTTACAACATGCTAGTGCAACAGGCCCTGGTGGTAACTTAAAAACCGGTAAATACATCTACGGTACTGACTTTGATAGTCTAGATGTTACTCAGTCTGGCAGCACCTGTACGATGAATAACGCAAATGTAAGAACCATTAACTTAAATGGCGGTACAAGTGGTTCAACAGCGTATTCGTTTACATGCCCAGAAAATACCTTTAAAGAAATTAACGGTGCGTACTCGCCTTTAAATGATGCGCATTATTTCGGTAACGTCATTTTTAATATGTATAACGATTGGGTCGGCACTGCGCCATTAACTTTCCAATTGAAAATGCGCGTTCATTACGGCAATAACTATGAAAATGCGTTTTGGGATGGCAGTGCCATGACCTTTGGTGATGGTCAAAATACCTTCTATCCACTGGTAAGTCTTGATGTATCGGCGCATGAAGTAAGCCATGGTTTTACCGAACAAAACTCAGGCCTTGTTTATTCTGGTAAATCAGGTGGTTTGAACGAAGCGTTCTCTGATATGGCAGGTGAAGCGGCTGAGTTTTACATGAAAGGCTCAAACGACTGGTTAGTGGGTCAGGAAATCTTTAAAGGTAACGGTGCACTACGTTACATGAATAACCCAACCCAAGATGGCAGCTCAATTGACCATCAAAACAATTACTACTCTGGTATGGATGTTCACTACAGCTCAGGTGTATTCAACAAGGCATTTTATAACCTTGCAACCACACCAGGTTGGGATACGCAAAAGGCGTTTGTTGTGATGGCACGCGCTAACCAACTTTACTGGACAGCCAGCACAAACTGGGATTTAGCAGGTAACGGCGTGATGGATGCGGCCTGTGATTTAAGCTATGACCC
The DNA here is from genome assembly GCF_001399985.1 of Pseudoalteromonas sp. P1-8. NCBI lineage: Bacteria > Pseudomonadati > Pseudomonadota > Gammaproteobacteria > Alteromonadales > Pseudoalteromonadaceae > Pseudoalteromonas > Pseudoalteromonas sp. P1-8. The sequence goes on along the minus strand of NZ_LJSO01000011.1, from coordinate 100,249 downwards.
AGCAGATGTTCAAGCTGCACTTGCGGCGGTTGGTGTGACTTCAAGCTTAAGTGCGGGTAGTAGCTGTGGCACAACTGAGCCACCTCCGGGCGGTGATGAAGAGCTAACCAATGGCGTTGCACGCACAGGGATCAGTGGCGCTGCTAAAGAGCAAATGTTCTTTACTCTTGAGGTGCCAGCAGACGCAACGAATTTACAATTCAATACAACTGGTGGAAGTGGTGATGCAGATCTTTACGTTATGTATGGCGCAAAACCAACACTGAGCAACTTTGATTGTAAAAGCACTTCATCTACTAGCACAGAAAGCTGCGCTATAAGTAATGTACAAGCGGGTACTTACTACGTAATGGTAGAAGCGTGGAATCAAATTTCAGGTGTATCACTTACAGGTAGCTTTGATTCGGGCAGCGGTGGTGGTGTAACACCGATTAACCGTACTGAGTCTAACTTAAGTGTTGGCACAAATAGCTGGAGTCGTTTCACGCAAGACCTAGATGCGGGTTATTCGTCACTTGATGTGACTATTTCTGGTGGCTCTGGTGATGCTGACTTGTATGTGAACTTTGGTTCGCAATCGACCACCTCTAGCTATGACTGCCGTCCTTATAAAAACGGCAATAGCGAAACTTGCACATTTACAAACCCACAAGCGGGTACTTGGTATATCGACCTTCGCGGCTATCGCGCTGCAAGTGGTGTAACACTCACCATTTCGGCTAACTAGCCACCCTTTTAGGGAGCTTCGGCTCCCTTTTTTTATTTTCATTAAAATGCAAATCATAAAAGGATTGATTATGACAACCCGCCTAACACAGTGCCTAGTGGGCTTTGCCACACTGTCACTGAGCCAACTAAGTTATGCAGCGCAAGACGAAACAATTTGGGTCACTATTGATGCCCTTGCTGCAGAGCACTTTCAACAAGATACAGTAAGTAAACGTAAACAAAGCAGTAATTTTGCGATGCAAAAATCGGCTTTGAATCAAGTTAATTTTATGCGCGTTAACAAGCAGGATATCGCTGGGTTAAGTGAGTTTATGCACGATAACTATCATCGCTGCGGTGGTTTTGTAGCCCATGACTCATTAGCAGATGCCGAGCTCTATACTCAGCAATTAAATACTGTAGCTCAGACAGCTATGAATGCGAGCCTAGTAAACTACAGTATTGATAATGCCACGACAGTTAACGCACTAATATCATCGATTGATAGTAGCGAACTGAGCGATACGGTTAATAGCATGATGAACTTTCATAACCGATATTATTCAGTGCAAAGTGGTGTTGATGCAGCTGATTGGTTAAAGAGCCATTGGCAGCAAATAGCCAGTAGCCGCAGTGATATAAGTGTTGAGTATTTTAACCATAGTTTTTCACAATCATCAGTTATTGTGACCATTCCTGGTGCAGAAAAAGCCGATGAAATCGTCGTTATTGGTGGTCATTTAGACTCAATCAATCAGTCTAATCCAAGTAATGGTCGTGCTCCTGGTGCAGATGATAATGCCTCTGGTATTGCAGTGCTCACACAAACCCTCAAAGCAATTGTGGAAAATAACTACCAACCTCAGCGAACCATTCAAATTATGGGGTTTGCCGCTGAAGAGGTAGGCCTTAGGGGCTCAAAAGATATTGCCCAAAGTTATAAAACACAGGGTAAGAATGTTGTAGGTATGGTGCAGTTTGATATGACTGGCAATAACGGCAGCAACACAGATATTGTGATGATGACCGACTACACTAACTCATCGCAAAATCAGTATTTATCGCAGTTGCTCGATGCTTACCAGCCCACAGTGAGCTATGGCTTTGATCAATGTGGTTATGGCTGCTCAGATCATGCCTCTTGGTATCAACAAGGGTTTGCCGCCTCAATGCCATTTGAATCAACAATGAGTGATATTAACCCATTGATCCACACATCAAATGATGCCCAATTTGATGCGGCTCACGCGAGTAAATTTGCAAAATTGGCAGTGAGCTATGTTGCTGAAATGGCAAAGAACGCTGGTGATGTGGTAACTGAGCCGACTAATCAGCTTGAAAATGGCGTAGCTAAAACAGGTTTGTCGGGCGCAGCAAAAGATCTGTTATTCTTTACACTTGATGTACCCGCAATGAGCAGTAACCTTGAGTTTGTAACCGAGGGCGGCTCGGGCGATGCTGATTTATACGTTAAATTTGGCGCTAAGCCGACCTTACAGGATTTTGATTGTAAAAGCACAACCTCTACAAGTAATGAAAGCTGTGTGATGTCGTCAGTTCAAACTGGCACGTATCATGTCATGGTTGAAGCGTGGAATGAGATTTCGAATGTGTCACTCACGGGAAGTTATAGCACCTCAGGTGGCGGTGAAAACGTTGACCGAACTGAGACAAACGTGAGTGTGGCTACCGGAAGTTGGCTGCGCTTTACTCAACAAATACCCGCAGGCCTAAGTAACTTAACGGTGACTATTTCTGGCGGTAGTGGCGATGCAGATTTGTATGTTAATTATGGCTCAGCGTCAACAAGTTCAAATTATCTATGTCGGCCGTACAAAAATGGTAACGAAGAAAGTTGTCAATTTGATAACCCACAAGCTGGCACTTGGTACATAGATTTACAAGGTTACCGAGCTGCATCGGGCGTTACATTAACGATTCAAGGACAATGATTTAAACCCAATCATACTTTTAACCATGAGGAAGCCTTGCTTCCTCATTTAGTCTTGCCCTTGGCAAGTCAGTTACGTAAAATCTGCCCATCACTTTTAATCTATTGGCGAAGTTTATCAAACAACTTTTCAGTGCCACTGGCCCCCTTGCACTTTCTCTTGATGGATATACTCCTCGGCAGCCACAAATTGACATGGCTGTTGCAGTTGATGCTGCCTTAAAAAAACGTCACCAATTAGTGGTTGAGGCGGGCACAGGCACGGGTAAAACCTACGCTTACTTAGCGCCTGCGTTAAAATCAAAAGGCAAAACCATCATCTCAACGGGTTCAAAAGCACTACAAGAGCAGTTGTTTCATCGGGATTTACCCAACTTAGTCAAAGCACTAAGCGCCACTAAAAAAGTTGCCCTTTTAAAAGGACGTGCGAATTATTTGTGTACCTATCGCTTAAGTCAGCATGTTGCGCATGTACCAACAGATGATCCTGATGTAATGCATCAACTCGCGATGGTGGCAAAGTTTGCAAGTGAAACCCGTTCAGGCGATTTAGCAGATTGTATTGGCATAGAAGAAGACGCCAAAGTACTGCCTTATGTTAGCTCAACGGCTGATAACTGTTTGGGTAAAGAGTGCCCCGATTTTCAAGATTGCTATATTCGTAAAGCCCGCTTAAATGCCATGGAAGCTGACGTGGTGGTGATCAACCATCATTTATTTTTTGCAGATATGGCTGTAAAAGATACAGGCTTTGCTGAATTAATGCCTACGGCAGACGCCTATATTTTTGATGAGGCGCATCAGCTCAGTGAAATTGCCAGTGACTATTTTGGTGAAAGTGTTAGCACTAAAAAGCTGGTGGATTTAATTAATGACTTACGAGCAATTTACCGTGCAGATATCCCTGACATGCTGCAATTAGGTAAAACTCTCAACAAGTTAGAAACCAGCGTGGCAGATTTACGCTTGCAGTTTGGGGTTGATGGTAGCCGTGGTGATTGGCGTGAAAAGCTGGCTGATAAAGATATTTGTGCAGCACTGCACCGGGTCATTAGCGACCTCGACTTTTTATACCAAGTATTAAAGTTATGCTTGGATCGTAGCGAAAAAATAGAGCATCCGTTTGAGCGTACGCTGGCCTTTAAAGGTCAGTTAGAGCGGGTATTTGATACAGCCCAAACGGGCTATAGTTATTGGTACGAAACCACTCGCCGATACCTAACGGTAAACATTACACCACTCAATGTATCGGCTAAATTCGCACAAATGATGAAAGACACAGGAGCAGGCTTTGTGTTTACATCGGCGACTCTATCGGTCGATAACGAATTAGAACACTTTAACGCTAGCCTTGGTTTAAAACCAACGCAAAGCATGATTGTTGAAAGTCCGTTTGATTACCAACAACAAGCGCTACTTTGCTTACCGCGCTACTTACCTGAGTCTCATGCGAATAATATGCCCCATGCAATTATCAAGCTGACCCTTGAGTTGATTAAATCAGCAAAAGGTCGCTGTTTTGTGCTGTTTACTAGTTATCGTATGATGCACTTAGTGGCTGAAGGTTTAACCACACAAATGGATTATCCAGTTTATATGCAAGGACAAATGTCTAAACGCATTATCCTTGAGAAGTTTACCCGTCACGGAAATGCCGTTTTACTCGGCACAGCCTCATTTTGGGAAGGCGTAGATGTTAGAGGCAGCACATTAAGTTGTGTTATCATTGATAAATTGCCGTTTGCCGCACCTGATGACCCATTATTGCAAGCAAAAATGCAAGATTGCCAGTTACAAGGCAAAGACCCATTTGCCCATATTCAATTACCCCAAGCGGTCATTGCATTAAAGCAAGGGGTAGGGCGACTTATTCGCGATAGTAAAGATAAAGGTGTGTTGGTTATTTGTGATAACCGCTTAGTAACACGCCATTACGGCCAAGTATTTTTAAAAAGTTTGCCACCCATGCGCCGCACACGCGATTTAGCAATGGCAAACGCGTTTTTAGAACAGATCAATTAGAGTAACTTAGATGATTAAACACAATATTCTTGCCTTAGATGCATCAACTGAAGCTTTATCGCTGGTGCTACATTATCAAGGGCAAACATTTCATCATTTTGAAGAGTGCCCTCAGCAGCACAGTCAAAAGATTTTGCCTTTAATTGATGAGTTACTCGCAAAGGCACAATGTAAACTAGCCGACTTAGATGTGATTGGCTTTGGTCAAGGACCGGGTAGCTTTACTGGCGTGCGTATTAGTGTTGCGATTGCTCAAGGTTTAGCGTATGCCGCACGCTTACCTTTGGTTGGCGTATCAACATTGCAGATGATGGCACAACAAGCGTTTGAGCAAGACCAAGCTAACGATGTGTTTTCTGCGATTGATGCACGTATGGGTGAGATTTATTACGCTCATTATAAAGCTGATGATAATGGCTTAATGACGCTAGTTGATGAAGAGCAAGTCATTAAACCTGAGTTGCTAACGTTACCTGAAACAACAGCGGCAGCGGTGGGTACGGGTTGGCAGACCTATCCTGCACTTGTTACAGGTTTGGCAAATGTAAGCTTAAATGAAAACATTTTACTGCCTGATGCAAAGTACATGCTGGCCTCGGTTGCCACTGCATTCGCTAGCGGTGAAACGGTGACTGCAGCCAATGCACAGCCTAAATATGTTCGTGATACAGTGACTTGGAAAAAGCTACCAGGCCGAGAATAACTGAAAGAATAACGGGACTTGCGTGCCCGTTAGTTATGGCACATAATTTAGTCATGTTTGATTTGGAATTACGAGTTTGACTTTACCTATTGGCTCAGGCTTTTATACCGGTGACATTCCCGGTCAATATAGCCGTAAAAATACCGTTACTGATAAGCCCAAAGCTATATCAGAGCAAACGGCTGAGCAAAAATCGTCAACAGAGTATGTTAAATCAAGCCCTCAAGCTGTTGCTATTGCTGATGAATTTAAAGCCGAGTCGCAAAACTATCAGCAAACAATTTATGACAAACCAAGCAACCCAAAAACCAGTCGTGCTATTTCAACCTATACAGAATTTGCTAACTTAGAGCGCCGCGCCGAAGTGCAAAGCCTTATTGGCGTTGATGTATATGCTTAGCTAATTGGTATAATTGGTGAAACTGAATTCACAAAAAAGCCTAAACAAATTGTTTAGGCTTTTTTTATGATTGGACAGTATTCAATATAAATTACTGTTTAATATAATCAATCAGTTTGTCGGCAATCGCAGTATTGTTTTGCGAACCGTAGAAATCTTCAGCACGTTTACCATAGGCAAATACTTGTACATCAATAGCGGTGTGGCCGCCAGTCGTCCAACCTGTGAAGCTGGCATGATTGATAATATCTTTTACTGCAAGTAGTAGTGCTTTATCACCCATTTTCTTAGCTTGGCTAAGCTTAATGCTGTTTGCATCAGTAAACTCGATATTAGAATACTTTTGCCATACTGCTTTTAAGTCATCGCTTTCAAGTAGATCTTTTGTGATAGTGCCAGCAGTTGCTTTAACACCTTTAACAACGTCTGTTTCCCACTTATATTGACCATGAGCACCAAGTGTTAATCCACCTGTTGAGTGGTCGGCGGTGATAACAAGCAGAGTATCAGGGTTTTTATCTACATACGCTTTTGCTTGTTCAATCGATTTAGCAAAGTCGTCCATTTCGCCCATTGCGCATGCGATGTCGTTTGCATGACCACACCAGTCAATTTGGCTGCCTTCGATCATCACAAAGAAACCTTTGTCGTTTTGACCATCAAGTAAATCAAGCGCTTTCGTTGTCATTTGCGTAAGGCGCGTTGGGTTTTCGTCAAGCGCAAACGGTAAACCGACTTCAGCAAATAAACCAAGCGCTGGAACTTGCTTTAAGTTACTCATTGCTGCAAAGTCATCGCTGTACTGATAACCTGCTGCTTTAAATTCTTCCACTAGGTTACGGTCTTCACGAACGTAATATTTCGTGCCGCCACCTAGCATTAAATCAACCGGTAATTTACCAGCGATTTTGTTATCGATATAGTCGTTAGCAATCTCGTCGTAGTTACGGCGTGATTCGTTATGTGAAGCAAAGCTTGCTGGTGTAGCATGGTTGATTTGCGAAGTAGCTACGAGTGCTGTTGTCATACCGCGCTCTTTGGCAACTTCAAGCATAGTTTTTACTGGTTTTTTATCAGTATCAACAGCAATTGCGCCATTATAACTCTTATGACCACTGCTCAGTGCTGTTGCACCTGCTGCGCTGTCTGTTACATAGGTATGATCGTCAGGGTAGGTATGTGCCATACCACGCAAAATAGTATCGAAAACAGTTGGGTCAACAACTTTAGTATTTGGATCATCTTTAAAGTAACGATATGCAGTTGTGTACGCCGGGCCCATACCATCACCAATCATATAAATGATGTTTTTTGGTGCTGATTCAGCCATTACTGAGCCTGCTGAGCATAATAATGCTAAAAGACTTAATTTTAATTTCATTGATGTAACCTTATTATTGTGCCCTTATTTATACTGCGAGGATTATTGTATACTAGCCAGACGATAAATAAACGCCTTTAAGTTGAAACGCTTAATAAATAGGAGCAATTGTGCAACCTTTTTCTTTTCAAACTGGCACTCAGGCAATGCATGGCCTAACCTTTGGTCATGGCGAAGAGGTTGTGGTTGCCTTACATGGTTGGCTTGATAACGCACATAGTTACATACCTATGTTACAAAACGCGCAGTTAAACCAGCGTTGGTATTGCCTTGATTTTCCCGGCCATGGTTTGTCTGATTGGCGAAGCAGTGACGCCCATTATTACTTTATTGATTATGTTGATGACGTCTATCGGTTTATTGAGTCACTTGATGTAACGAAAGTGCATTTAGTTGGCCATTCTATGGGCGCTATGGTCGCTGGCGTTTTTGCGAGCTGCTTCCCTGAAAAGGTGGCATCGGTAAACTTTATTGAGGGAATTGGCTGCGTTACAACCAACAGCAATGAAGTGAGCGGCCAACTTCGTAAAGCGATATTAAATAGAGCGCGGGTAAACAGCAAAAGCCCTCGTGCATTTGACTCAATAGCGCACATTATTAGTGCAAGGCTTGCAAGTGGCGACCTTGAATACCCACAAGCAGAACTATTAATGACACGAAATAGTTACGAAAAAGCAGGTAAGTGGTATTTAACAACCGATCCTAAGCTTAAAAATCACTCAGGATTTCGCTTTGATGAGGCGCAATGTATTGCAACCATCAAACAAATTACCGCACCATGTCAGCTTATCCTTGGGGATAAGGGTTATCCTTTTGTTAGAGATAACCTAGAGGCATATGGTAAATATTACAAGGAGTTAAAAATTCATGAGATACCTGGAGGTCACCATTGCCATATGCAAAGTCCTGCATTAACCTTAGAGCACATTCATGCATTTATTGGGCAGTATAAAGCAAGTTAATTGTATAATTGCACCAAATGTGGGATTATCTGCACCATTAGAGTATTTACTCCATTGAGAAACGGCCTTAGTTAGATTAAGGTTATTAAAAAATATAATTATAAACAGGAGCTAAGAGTGGAAAAAATCTGGCTTAAACGCTACCCAGAAGGTATGCCTGAAACAATCGACCCTGAGCATTATCACTCGCTACTCGACTTGTTTGAAAAAAGTTTTGCTGACTATAGTGACCTTCCAGCCTTTACCAACATGGGTAAAGTGTTGACCTATAGTGAGTTAGACAGTGCTACAAAACGTGTTGCGTCGTACATTCAAAATGATCTTGGTCTGAAAAAAGGCGATAAAGTAGCGGTGATGATGCCGAATCTACTACAAACGCCTGTGACTATTTTAGGCATTCTTCGTGCAGGCTGTGTAGTGGTAAACGTAAACCCACTTTACACCGTGCGTGAATTAGAGCATCAGTTAAATGACTCTGAGTCATCAGCAATTTTCATTCTTGCTAACTTTGCCGATACCCTAGAAAAAGCATTACCAAAAACCAACGTTAAGCACATCGTGGTTACTCAAGTGGGTGATATGGTGGGAGGCCTTAAAAAGCACATCGTTAACTTTGTGGTTAAGCACGTTAAGAAAATGGTGCCTAGCTATTCATTGCCAAATGTAATCAAATTTGCCGATACACTTGCTGGTAACGAAGCGAACTATAAAAAGCCAAATGTTGATTTAAACGACTTAGCATTCTTGCAATACACGGGTGGTACAACCGGTGTATCTAAAGGTGCAATGCTTTCTCATGGCAACATGGTTGGTAACCTTGAACAAGTATCAGGTTGTTTAGACAAAGTATTAGAGCGCGGAAAAGAAGTGGTTATTACGGCACTGCCGCTTTACCACATCTTTGCTTTGACTGCGAACTGCCTAACATTTATGAAATACGGTGGTTTAAACGTACTTATTACGAACCCTCGTGATATGCCTGGCTTTGTAAAAGAGTTAGCACAACACAAGTTTACCGCGGTAACGGGTGTAAATACCTTATTCAACGGTTTACTAAATACCCCAGGTTTTGCTGAACTTGATTTCTCAAGCTTAAAAATGTCACTTGGCGGTGGTATGGCGGTACAGCGTCCAGTTGCTGAAAAATGGCAAGCTGTAACAAAAACCAAATTAATGGAAGGTTATGGCCTAACTGAGTGTGCACCACTTGTAACTGTTAGCCCTTACGACCTGGAAGGTTATAACGGTTCAATTGGTTTACCTGCTCCTAGCACTGAAATTAAGCTTATGCTTGAAAATGGTGAAGAAGCAGCAAAAGGGGAGCCAGGCGAGCTTTGGGTTAAAGGCCCACAAGTTATGCAAGGTTACTATAACCGCCCAGATGCAACAGCCGAGTGCTTAAAAGACGGTTGGTTTGCAACAGGTGATATTGCAACTTACGATGATGAAGGCTTCTTCTACATTGTTGATCGTAAGAAAGACATGATTATCGTATCTGGTTTCAACGTGTTCCCAAATGAGATCGAAGAAGTTGTTGCTATGCACGATGGCGTGCTTGAAGTAGCAGCTATCGGTATTCCTCATGAGGTCAGTGGTGAACAAGTTAAAGTTTTTGTCGTGAAAAAAGATCAATCTTTAACTGAAAAAGATATAATAAAGCACTGTCGTGATAATTTAACGAACTATAAGGTGCCTAAACTCGTTGAGTTTAGAGATGAACTACCAAAAACAAACGTTGGTAAGATTCTAAGAAGAGCCTTAAAGGACGAACAAAAATAATTAAAGCCGGCATTAGCCGGCTTTTTTATGGTAATGAAAGGGGTATAAGTGCAATATCAACTGATCGAAACGCAAAATCAATTAAATGATTTTGTAGAAAAAATAACAGGAAAACCGGTACTGGCAATTGATACCGAGTTTATGCGTCGTCGTACGCTTTACCCTGAAGTTGCACTTATTCAAGTATACGATGGTGAGCATTTAGCGTTAATCGACCCACTGGCTGAGTTGTCGCTTTTTGATTTTTGGCAAGTACTTAAAAACCCAGAGGTGTTAAAAGTACTGCATTCACCGTCAGAAGATATTGAAGTGTTTCAAAAATACGCTGGCTTTGTACCAACACCGCTGTTTGATACCCAATTTGCACTGCAAATACTAGGTCATGGAAATTGCATGGGCTTTGCCCACATGGTTAAAGAGTTACTTGATATCGAAATTGATAAAAGTGAATCGCGCACTAACTGGCTACAGCGCCCACTCACAGAAAAGCAGCTAGATTATGCCGCTGCAGATACGTACCACTTACTGCCTTGTTTTGAAATTATTAAAAAACAAATTGATGAAGCTGGCTTTTTTGACATTGTGATCAGCGAAAGCGAGTTAGTTGCGCAAAAACGTGCTTACCAACCACCAGCAGATCAGCTTTATAAAGATATTAAAAATGCTTGGCAATTACGACCGCACGACTTAGCTGTATTACGCGAACTTGCCGCATGGCGCCGTGAAAAGGCAGAGCGCAAAAACCTCGCGCTTAATTTTGTGGTAAAAGAGCACAACATGGTTGAAATAGCTAAGCGTAAGCCTGCAAGTTTAAATGCGTTACGCAGAGTGCCGGGTGTTGAGCCAATGGAAGTGAACCGTTCGGGCGTAGAAATTTTAAAATGTATTGAGCGTGGTAAAGCCGTTCCTGTAAGCGAACAACCTGCACAATTAAAACGTTTAATCGATTTTCCGGCATATAAAAAAGCCGCTAAAGATATTAAACAAAAAATTACCAAAGCTGCAAAAGAGCAGGGTATTCCTGAAGATGTATTGGCCTCTAAAAAACAGATTAACCAACTGATCAGCTGGAATTGGAAGCTCGATGCAGATGAGCGTAAAGCTGCATCAAAGCCAGATCTATTCAACTCATGGCGCTATGAGTATGTGAAAGACGTACTTAAAGAGTGGCAAAATTAAGTAACTATTTCAAAGGGCTTTTTATACTTTGACTTGCATTAAAAGCCCTGAAACTTACTGCGTTTACGCGTAACCTCTAACCAATGCAGCAAGTTATTATCATATCGTTTAAGTCGTTGTTTTTGTTTCGACGTTAAATAGTAAAATGGCGCGAATATAAAATAGCCATGACCAATGATTACCACACAATTAAAACCATATTTAGAAAATTGTTTAATTTTTTTAGTTTTGTTCGGTTCAATATGAACATTCCCAAACGCAGAGCTATAAAAAATACCATGGCGACAAATGGTAAGTTTTTTCTTGCTACTTAACATTAAAAATACAACTACAAACGAAATAATTGTAAAAGCCAGTAAAAGTAGCTCGTAGAATGGATGGATTTTTGATGCTGATTTTAATATGAAAAGTAATAAGGCTGCTAAAGTGATAAGCACTGCAAGCGTGCTTTTCTCTGAACTCTTCCTTAAATTCAATACTTTCATTCTCAGTCCTTGAGAGGTTTTTTTAATATATTACTCCGCCACTTAGATAATACAATCTGCCAAAAAAATGAAAGTAAACGCAATTTTTAATGTTTTATTATTAATTTTTAATGCTGTGTTTTATTTAGCTTGTTGAAATTGAATGGGATATTAAAAGTTAAATGGTTGGATATAATAATAAATATAATAGAGCATCAGAAAATCTAAATCCTAGTTCTTCATGTGTTTGAATATAAAGTGTTCTATAGTCTATTTTCTTTTTAGCTGGCAATTAGTTAATGACTCTGGTAGTAATATCCTATTCAGAAAAACGAGCCGCAATGTAGTGGAATACTGCGAAATCCGCTCGGTATAAAATATTAGATTATTGGAGGCTTTATCGAAACGTTAGTATTAATCATCGGCTCAATAATATTCTTTGTTTTGGTCGTAAAATTGGAATCTATGATACCTATTAACTTGATGGATAAGGCGCAGAGAACGTTCGTTGATTTAGGTGATGCCGTAAAAGTGAGGGCAGGTGCGAACGCTCGCTTTTTTAACACCAAAGGGCAATTGATTAAAAAGCAGGATATTGTGAAGATTCAGAAAGCAGGCTGTCTTTCTTTGTTCACTTACTCAAATAATGCAATCGATATCACAGTACACCCCCTGAACAGGAATTCTGTGTTTGACGAGGCTAAACGATTATTTCCAAAGGCTAAAATTGTTGAAATTGACATGGAAAACTAACAAGTTAAAACGTTATGTGCAGGGAAAACGAAGTGAATCAAGGTCCAAAAATGAGTAGCTATTCTATTAGTTAAATATACTTCATAACTCAGTGAGTTTGGTATAAATCGTTTTACGTGACTGGGTTGCTAGCCCTATGTTAGGCTTATCTTCGCTTCATAGCATTATCCACTCTCATCTGAGCGTTAAATTTTAAGGAAGATTCGGTATTGATATCATTAAAGTTAAAAGACTTTCTTCACCCAAGACCTTCTCCAAAGGGGATTGATGTTCTATGTAAGTTACAACATTTTGCGATTATCACTTACGCTGTAGAACCTTCGAGGTTTTGCGGGATTTTTCCAAATCGATTTAAACTTGATACTTTAACAATTAATGGTCAAGAAAAAGCTTTAATATCTGTCGTTCCTTTTATTGATGTTGACTTTACATCAGCGGTATTCCCTTTTCCTAAATTCACTATGGGGCAAACAAATTACCGAATTTATATCATCGATAAAGAAACAAATGAGCGATGCGTTTGGTTTTTGGGTACCACGTTAGATTCATGGACACTGGCGGTGCCAAGATTTTGTTGGGACTTACCTTGGTATAGCGGTAAAGTAAAATTTGATTGTGAATATGATGAAACACAACAAATATACCGTAAATACAAAATGACCACGGATGCTAAATGGGCTCCTGCTAGCGTAGAGTTATCTCAAAAACAGGGAACAACTATAGATTTAGCAGGTTTTCCTGATACAGAAACGGGGCTCGTCTATTTAACCCATCCATTAGCTGGGTTTTATCATCGTCGAGATGGCAAGCTAGGAACTTATCGAGTTTGGCACAAGCAATTAGAGGTTTCTTCAGCAAATCTTGTATCTGCAAATTTTGGTTTATTAAGCAAAACAGGGTTAGTAACTATTGAAGAGCAGCAAGTTGCGCATAGTGTACTTATTGAACCTATTAATGAATTTACTATTTATTTACCGCCTAAAGTGTTGAAATAGAAAATATAAAAAAATGAGTAAATGGACGTTTGAAATTTGGCTAACACCCGTTCTTCGCTATTTTTGCCATACTTAACACTCGCCATATTGTGGTGCTATGCGTAAAGGTGTACATATGAGATTGTTAATTTTCTCTTTTATTATTTCTTTCAGTAGTACAACAATCGCACAAGAGAATGTATGCCCTGTATCAGATAATGAGTCTTTGGATAAATTGAAAGAAAGTGACTTTTCAAAGGAATCATTGGAAAAAACACTCGAGGACCTCCAGAAGTTATTTGATGGAAAAATCGATGTCGCTGATGAATTTATATGGCAAAGCCAGTTGATAATTGAAGGTGCGTACTATCGGATGGAAGTGGATAAGTGGAAGGATGATCCCACCAAATATAAATATTCGGTGGAACGTTTTTGTAATTTCATGAAAGAAAGAGCTCACTACGTGCATTAATACGCAGAACAAGCTGCTGAAGCCACGAAGGCGAAAATAAGTTGTATTTTAGCAAACGGCGTTGGTACGGAAAATAGTGTAATTATTAAGAATGACGACACGCGTCAGATATATAAAAATTTATCTCGAGCTCTGAGACAAATTTCCAAACCTTATCAGAGCCAACTACAAATTGGAGTTTGATTTGTCAGTGAAAGGTTTAAACAATTAATTCCCTTAATTAGCAGCAACACAAAGAAGAGAAGAAAATATGGAAGTTTACGAATACGATTTAGTAGCATTAGTGATTCTTATCATTGGGCTTTATGTTCTAAGCAAGAATGAACTTGAGTTTACTCTGTCTGTAGGCCCAACGAGACTGAATGGGTCTGTGGATGATAACAGTAAGTACACAAAGAGTAGCAAAGCTAATTTGGGAAAGGTTCAGACTAAAATTATTGGCTGCGCGTTTATTGCTACTAGCTTACTAATATATTCCACCGTTAAAGGCGAGCTAGTTTTTTTACTGTGAATCAAGAGTCTATTTGTTATTGAAAATATCCAACTATTAAATTTCCCAATGCAGGAATAATAAAGGTTGACTTGTCGCACGTTTAGCCTGGCATTATATTTTAGAGGTTTAAGCTGTCGTTCAGTCGTTTCCACAGTTTGCTTACGACACGTTAGAGATAGTAAGGAATAAATTTGCGTATTAATTTTCCCAAGGTGAGTCCGAATATGCGGACTTTGTTTTCTTTAAGTGTGCTGCTAATTTTAGCTGCGCTGTTTTACTACGTGGGTCAATTTAACGTTATAAACTCACTATTGTTAAGTTTATGCTGTGTACTTCTAGTAGCTTGCTTTTTAGTTTTATCGCGTTGGAAAGCATATATTAATTTTTTAAAGCAGGTCGGTGAGAAAATCGAACGTGATAGGTTTTATAAAAATGAACACACGGTATCGGCAGTACCATTCAAAAGCCTACCAATAGCAGTTCATGCTTGTGTGGATGATTCAGCCTTATTAATCAAAAAGGCAAATAGCTATATAGCTGTTAATTTTGAAAATATTCACTCGTTTGAGCCAACGGAATATTGTGGGCATCCAATTGCAAAAGTAGTTTTAGTTGAGCAAAAAGATCTGGAGTTTCCATTGTATGTACCTTGGAATGAAGAAATGGCGCAACATGCTACTTCTGATTAAAGCGTAGGATAGAGCAATCTAATGGTACGTTTGCTAATAAATTATCTAAGGAAACAGATTATTAGAGCTATATGCATTAAGTAATAATTGCGTGTATCTAATAGCTATACTACAATATGTGTATCAATCAGATACACAGGAGTTCACTATGGCTACTAAAACAGCACCAATAAATATGCGAGTAGAGCCATCAGTTAGAGATATAATAGATGCTGCAGCAAGTTTAATGAAATTAGACAGAACCGTGTTTATCCAAAAAGCTGCATTAGCTGAAGCACATGAAGTTATTTCTAATCATAGAGACTTTATTCTGGCTGAACAAGCGTATGATGCTTTTGAGCAGGCGCTAACTGCTGAGCCAATAAAAGACAAAGGAATGAATGAGCTATTGAATAGGAAATCACCTTGGGAATAAAGGCCCCAGAATTACTGACAGATGAGCATGTGTTAGATGTGTTTAGTTGCGGTAAACCAGAATTAGACGACTGGCTTATAAAAAAAGCGCTAAAAAACCATAAAAGAAATAACACTAAGGTGTATGTGGTTTGTGATGACAATAATAAAGTAATAGGATACTACGCCATTGCTATGGGGTCAGTGCAAAGAGAAAGCGCTTTGTCATCTCTCAAAAGAAATAGCCCCAATCCAATCCCTATGGTTGTTCTGGCAAGGCTAGCAGTTGATGAAGGATATAAAGGTCGCGGGATAGGTGTGGGCTTATTGAAGGATTGTGTCTTACGCTCTGTACACGCGATGAATGTTGTTGGTGGAGCTGGAATCTTAGTTCACGCTCTCGATGACGAAGCAAAGGCATTTTATAAAAGGTTTGGATTTAATGAATCGCCGATTGATGCTATGACTCTAATGGCGAGAGTTATTGATATCGAAGCTTCACAGACATAAAAATATGTTTTTTATATAGCGCGGAGTAGTGAAACTGTAATATTAAAAATCAATGCTTTAACTCTCTCCTTCAAATTAAATCCAAGCCATGAGCTCACTTGTTTAAAGCGAGCTCATTTCTAAAATAACCCTACAAACCAAGTAAAATCTTATCTAAATTTTGTTTTGATTTAGCAACGCTTTGTAGTGGGGTTAATCCGCTTGGGTATTCTTCTTGCTCAAGCACTAACCACTTGGTATTGCCGTGCGACTCTAAAGTATCGATGATGGCAGGCCAATCAATGTTGTTTTCGCCGATAATCGGGCTCATGTTGCTACCCTCAATCGTACGAACTTTAATGTGCGTAGCAAGCGTGCGGTTAGGGTACTTTTTAATAAAGTAGATTGGATCTTTAGCAGCGTAATTGACCCAGCCAATATCTAACTGCAATGGCATGGTCTTGGGAGTATTACTGGCAATGTAATCCCAAAACGTTGCGTTATTAAATGCATTAAACTCTTTATTATGATTGTGAAAACCGATCTTCATATCAAAACGTGTCGCATAATCACTGACTTTAGTAAGCTCTTTAACCAGAGATTTAACTCCCTCAGGGTGCCATGCTCTTTCATCCCAAGGTACATAAAGTGTAGTAACGCCAAGGGTCTTGTAAAACAGCAGGGTGCTATCAATAGTGTTTTCACTGAGTGCATCAAAGCCTATATGGGCACTACTGGCAACTAAGCCAAACTCACTGAGCTTTGCTTTTAAGGCTGCTGGCTTATTTGAGTATGGGCCAAAGTCTCCGGCAAACTCCACGCCGTCAAACCCCATTTCGGCAAGAGACTTAAGCGTACCATGAAAGTCATTTTTTAAGGTGTCTTTGACTGACCACAGTTGCACACTCACGGGCAGTTTTGCGAATAATTGACCACTAAATACAAGGCTAATAATAAGCAATAAAATGCGGGTTTTAAACATACTTAAATCCTAAAAAAGCAGGGGAGTGACCCCCTGCACTGTGTTACAAATAACACAAGGGGGAAAGTTAATCAGTATAGGCGTACTCACTTAAACCAAGCTCAGCTAAAACTTGATCTAAATGGGCTTTTGCTTCATCAGAAGGGCCTGGGTAATCGCCTGCAATAGGCACATTACCAAGGTAACCTATGTCTTTACAGCCTTCAGGCGTACAGAAAAATGCTGCCAGCACTAACTCTTTAAAGCGTAAAAAGGCTTTACCAATGCGCTGAAATTGCAGAGGTGTTTGCTCGTTTAAAAACGCAATATCGTCTAAAATCGCGCGATGTTGCTTTTCGTTAAGTGCAACAAATTGCTTTTTAAAACGAAGCTGTGCTTCATCGTTAAGCCACGCTAATGAGTTTAAAATTTTAATTCTATCGCGTTGTTGGCCTTCATAAGGTGCGCTTACCCACTCATTAATAACCGCCGGTACTTGTAGCTCACTGGCTGAAGGAATAGCACCTTCGCGCGGCACAATGTAATCAGATAAAAGCGCTACCAACGTGAGTTCGTCTGCTGTTAAGGTTAGCGGCCAAGGTGATTCTGGTGGCATCACTAAATTTGGATCTTGACCATAGCCTTTAGCGGTTACAGGCTTGATATCTAAATCAGGCCAATGCTCTTTTGCAGAGGCTGCAACGTCATCTTCAAGTGCTTTTGTGCAGCCAGCAGTTAAACTAACCGCCGAGCCCGCAGCTAATAGACCAAGCCATTTTAAAGACTCACGGCGGCTCATGTTAGAAACATAGTTATATGAGTCGTGTTCGTTACGATGATGCATAATTAAAGTACCCCGTTATCAATTTGTTGAGCAAGCCAAGTTGAATTACGCATTGCCAGTGTCATGATGGTGAGCGTACAGTTTTTATGAGGGTTAGAAGCAAAGACACCCGCATCCATTACAAATAGGTTATTACAATCCCATGTTTGACCCCATTGATTGGTGACTGAGTCTTTCTTTGAGCTGCCCATTCGTGTGGTGCCCACTTCGTGAATGATTTCGCCACCTTTTGAAATTGCTTTTTCAGCAGGCGGAAGCTCGCCAACGGTCGCACCCATGTTTTCTAGAATTTGCTTCGCAGTTTTTAAACCATGTTCGATTTGCTTTAATTCTCTGTCAGACCACTTAAAGTGGAACTTTGATACCGGAATACCCCATTTGTCTTTAACGTTTTCGTCAATTTCCATGTAGGTATCTTTGTTCGGTAACATCTCGCCACGCAGAGCAAAACCAACATAAGAGCCATATGCATCACGAATTTGCTGTTTAAGGGCAGGGCCATAGCCTTGTTTATCACCCGATACACCCGAGCCCGGTTGTCTAAAGCCACCGCCAATTTCAAAGTGATAGCCACGTGGGAAATCTAATTCATTGTTAGCTTGTGCTTGATGACCCCACCAAGGAATAAATAAGTGGTTAGCGGTATGTCCATCTTCGTTATAACGTGGGCGACCTTTAAGTGCTGGAATTTGCGCACCTAACCATGCACCTGTCGAATCCATTAAGTTTCGACCTACTTGGCCACTTGAGTTAGCAAGGCCTTTCGGGTGCTTTTGATTCTTTGAATTTAATAAAATACGCGCTGATTCACAGGCGCTGGCGGCTAAGATAACCACATCGGCATCAATAGCATGTTCGGTAACCGTGTGTTTATCAACATAGGTGACGCCAGTGACTTTACCTTGCTCATCAACTTTGACTGATTTAACCATGGCATCAGTAATAACTTTTAAGTTGCCGGTGGCTTTTGCCATAGGTAATAGCGATGTCGTAGTTTGGAAAGCAGCACCAATTGAACAACCAGAGCCACAAGGCGTTGCATAAAAACAAGCCATGCGATCATCTTTAGGGCGAGTTAATACCGCACGGTGCATAGGCACTGCTTGAATGCCCATTTTCTTTGCAGAAGCGGCAATTAAAAGCTCTGGAACACGCGGCTTTGGTGGTGGCTGTAAAATACCCGGTGACGAATCTGGCATATCTTCATGGCCTGTATTGGTGCCACAAACACCCACAAGTTCTTCGGTTTTATCGTACCAAGGTGCTAAATCAGCGTATTCAAATGGCCAGTCGGCACCGTGACCATCACGGCTTTTGCCTTTAAAATCGTGTTCACTAAAGCGTAATGAATAGCGGCCCCAGTGGTTAGTTCGACCACCTAACATACGTGCGCGCCACCAATAAAAGTCGCTTCCTTTGGCGCTGGTGTATGGCTCATCAGGTACTTGCCAACCGCCATCAACAGTTGCGTCGTAAAAGCCAAAGTTTTTGTCTTTGTTACCTGCGCCCATAAGTGGGGCTTCGTTGTTTCGACGAAACATCGGGCTTTCTGTTTTCGGGTCATAATTACGGCCCGCTTCAAGTAATAACACCTTGTGACCAAGTTTGGTTAGCGTGTATGCGGCCATTGCACCGCCAGCACCAGAGCCTACAACTAATACCTTATGTTTAAAATCAGACATCTTATAGCTCCTTGATTTTTATATTTTTAAACCACACTTTGTCACCATGGTCTTGAAGCCCGATATGACCTTGTTCAGCCGTTGCAAAGTTTTTCCAAGTTGCAAACTTACTGCCTTTAACAAGGGTGTTCCATGTTGTACTACCAATCACAATGCTGGTCGTGCTAATACCGTTTTGCCAAACTTGTAAGTGGTTGTCTTGCATTTTAATGCGCACATGGTTCCAGCTATTTGCTGGTTTGTGCGCCGCAACTGGTGCAGCAAATAAATCGTAAATTGACCCAGCTAAGTGCGAGTCAATTTCGGTATCTGGGTGTTCCTCGTTATCGATGATTTGAATTTCAGGCGCATGAGAGTAAATCATCTGTCCGGTTTCATCAGCTAATACAAAAATACCGCTATTGCCTTTGGTAGAGATTTTCCAATCAATCTGTAATTCAAAGTTTTGGTACTGCTTTTTAGTAAGCAGGTCGCCACCACCTTTAGTTAATGTCATAGCGCCATCTTCAACGACCCATGCAGAATTTAAAGATTCGCTTTTAAAGTTACGCCATTGCGACATATCTTTGCCGTCAAACAACAACTGCCAGCCAGCTTGCTTTTCTTGTTGTGTAAGCTGATTATCAGCCGCATTAGCGAGTGCACAGCTACTAACGGTGAGCATTAAAGTCAGTGCTTTAAGAGATTTAAACATAGTGTTCCTCGACGATTTACTTGCTTAAGACGCACATTTTTCGGTGCGTTTGTTGTTATTAATTACTAAATGCAACCCAATGAATGCGACGATTAAAATAATTGGGAAGATCAGTAGGTTTTGTAATACAGCCTGTCCGGCTAAAATTTCAATTTGTTCAGCGCTTGCGCCACTTGCCTGTGCTGATGAGCGTGCCGTATCTATCCAGCTACCAATTACAGGGTTCCAGATGCTCATAGCAAACATGCCTGCACCGCCCATTAACGACATACCCAGCGCCCCTGACTTTGGAATGTATTCTGCAACGCAGCCAAGCATGGTTGGCCAAAAGTAGGTAACGCCAAGTGCAAATAATATGGCCGCTATATAAATCATGCTGCCCTCGGCTTGGCTCATCATGAAGATACCTAAACTTGCACAAATGGCAGAGCCAAGTAATACACCGGTAGGGTTGAGCTTATGCACAATGGGGCCTGCAAAGAAGCGACCAACCGCCATTAAGCCAGTGATCAAGGCTAACACCACCATAGGAGAGGCACCCGATGAACCTAAAATACGCTCAATCCACTGCTGTGTGCCAAATTCAGTGGTTGCGGTAAACGTCATGCAGGCAATTAAAAAGATGTATAACGGCGTAAATAAATGGCGAATATTGCTGCTGGTAGAGTGAGTACGCGTATCAAAGCGTGGAAATTGTGCTTTGATCAGCATAGCGCCATAGATAACCGTAGGAATTAAAATTAACGCTACTTGCCATTGCCAGTTTAAACCTGCTCCCGACATAAAATTCGAAGCAAGTGCCCCAATCACAATGCCACCTGGGAACCAAACATGAAAACGGTTTAGCATAGTGGTGGTGTTTTTAGGGTACATTTCTGCAATTAGTGGGTTACAGCCAGCTTCAACAGCGCCGTTGGCAAAACCAATTAAAAAGGTAGAAACCAGTAAGCCCCAAAAACCATCAGCTGTTATGGTCAAAACAAGGCCAAGTAAATGACAGATAAAGGCTAACGCCACTAATTTTTTCGCGCCAATGGCATTATAAATAATACCGCCGACCATAGTCGCAACCGGAAAGCCTAAAAATGCCATGGCATTAACCCAACCTAATTCGGTGTCGGTTAAGCCAAACTCACTGCCAAGTTGACCCAAAATACCAGCACGGATGGCAAAGGTCATAGAGGTCACAATCAGTGCTATACAGCAAAGCCGAAAGACAATGCGGTTATAATTATTGTTGTCCATATTGTGTGTCCTGTGTGTTCTATTGTTGTCGGTTTATAAACCTAAAATTCGATTATTACGCTCAGTGTTTGTTGCGCCACTGGCAAAATCGTCAAAGGCTTTGTCGGTTGGGTTTATTAAGTGTGTTTTAATAAACTCAGCGCCTTCTCTTGCCCCATCCTCTGGGTGCTTTAAGCAGCATTCCCATTCAAGTACAGCCCAACCATCAAAACCATATTGAGTTAACTTGCTAAAAATTTGCTTAAAATCTACTTGGCCATCACCTAAAGAACGAAAACGTCCTGGTCGGTCTTGCCAGTTTTGAAATCCGCCATAAACACCTGAGCGGCCATTTGCGATAAATTCGGCATCTTTGACATGAAACGCCTTAATGCGCGAATGATAAATATCGATAAACGCTAAATAGTCGAGCTGTTGCAATACAAAATGGCTCGGATCATAAAGAATATTAACGCGTGGGTGATTATTGGTTGCCGCTAAAAAGCGCTCAAATGTCACACCATCATGTAGGTCTTCACCCGGATGTAATTCATAACATACGTCCACGCCATGCTCGTCAAAGCAATCTAAAATGGGTAACCAACGCTTAGCTAGCTCACTAAAGCCTTGTTCAACAAGTCCTTGTGGACGCTGTGGCCACGGGTAAAAGGTATGCCATAAAAAAGAACCCGAGAACGTCGCATGGGTTGTTAAACCAAGGTTTTTACTTGCTTTAGCAGCCATCATCAGTTGTTCTGTTGCCCATTTTGTTCGCGCTGCAGGGTTGCCTTTTACATGCTCTGCGGCAAAGTTATCAAACATTTCATCGTACGCAGGGTGCACAGCAATTAACTGGCCTTGCAAATGTGTTGATAGTTCTGAAATTGTAAGTCCATACTCTGTAGCAATACCAGTGACTTCATCGCAGTAATGCTGGCTTTGAGCTGCTTTTTCTAAATCAAAAATAGTCGGGTTTGAGGTTGGCACTTGAATCGCTTTGTAACCTAAACCGCTTGCCCATTCACATAAACCACGAAAGCTATTGAAGGGGGCTTGATCTGAAATAAACTGCGCCAAAAATATAGCTGGCCCTTTGATTTTATTCATTCTTTATTTTCCAATCTGTAATTTGTGCCATTTAGTATCTTGTTTAGCTGAAGCAACAACATGTTCAATAAATGCCATACCCCGCACAGCCTCATTGATGCCTGGCACATCAAATGCTGAATTTGTTGCGTTGTCGCCTTGCTTGAATGCATGAATTTGCGCTGCAAAATTGCTGTAAATGTTGGCAAATGCTTCAAGGTAACCTTCTGGGTGACCGGCAGGGGCGCGCAGGGCATTTTGCGTGTCAGGGTGTAATTCACCTACGCCCGCTCTAAGTAATGTAGCGGCTTGATTGTGGCCTCTTAGCCATAAGCTATTAGGCTCAAGTTGCGACCATTCAAGGCTGGCTTTGTCGCCATAAATACGCAGACGTAAGTTGTTTTCATCGCCAATAGCAATTTGGCTTGCCAGTAAAACGCCTTTACAACCATTATTGAATCTAAGAAGCACAGTGCCATCATCATCAAGGGCTCGGCCTTCAACCACATGGTTTAAATCGGCGCAAAGCTCGGTGATTTCGAGATCAGAGACATACTCGGCTAAGTTAGCTGCATGCACGCCAATATCGCCCATACAACAACTAATGCCAGCCTTACTGGTGTCTAAACGCCAGCTTGCTTGTTTTGAACCCTCGTCTTCACGTTGAGATAACCAGCCTTGGGTGTACTCAACAATGACTTTACGTATGGTGCCGAGCTCGCCTGCTTTTACGCGATGCTTGGCTTCTTTGACCATAGGGTAACCGGTGTAAGTGTGGGTTAACCCATATAAAACCTGCTGTTTTGCAATAATGCTTTGTAATTGCTCTGCTTCTGCAAGTGTGAGCGTTGCTGGTTTATCTGATAACACATGAAAACCATGTTCAAGCGCCATTTGCGCGACCGGAAAATGTAAGTGGTTTGGGGTGACAATAGCCACAAAATCAATACGCTCATCAGCAGGTAATTTTGCTTCTTCGGCAAAAAGCGTTTGGTAACTGTCGTAGCAACGGCTGCTATCAAGCCCAAGTAGTTCGCCAGTTGCTTTACATTTGTTTGCGTCTGAACTGAATGCACCTGCAACAAGCTCTATCATTCCGTCTAATCGCGCTGCAATTCGATGTATAGCGCCAATGAAAGCACCATCGCCACCGCCTACCATTGCCATGCGGATCTTAGCTTTGCTCATCTTAAGCGCTCCTAATTTAAATAGCGTTTGCTACTGTTAATATCATGTTATTGATAATAGGAAAGCTTAACCAATAAGCGCTAATAAAAATTCGGTTGACAATGCAACAAAATCGGCGTTTAAAATATATAGTGCTATTCTTTATAGAGACAAATTTAAGCGATGGATATTCAAGAAATAATAAAAAAAGCAGGCGTAAATCAGCTAATTGCTGCATTTGATTTACTGCCAGATATCCTCTTTTGGGTAAAAGACACAGATAGTAGAATCTTGCATTGTAATCAGCATTTTATTGAGCATCAGGGTTATAAAACACTGGAGCAAATATTGCTAAAAACAGACTTCGATTTTTCACCAAAGCACCTCGCGTTTCAATACGTCAATGACGATAAACGGGTGATGGAAGGCTACATAGTGACTGACCGTTTAGAGCTTAACCAAACCCAACAAGGTGAGCTTGGTTGGTTTTCTACATCAAAGCATGCTTTAAAAGATCATGATGGCAATGTGATTGGCACTTATGGAGTGACCCGACATCTACAAAAAACCTCAAAAGCGCTTTCTCATGTAAGGGCAATTGAAGAGCCGGTAAAATTTATTCGCGAGCATTATCATCGTCAGATCAGCATTGATGAATTAGCAGAGCTTGCACACTTGTCGGTAAGTGCTTTAGAGCGCCGTTTTAAAAAGCACTTAGCAAAAACCCCCAATCAATTTATTAACGAAGTGCGCCTTGAAAATGCCCGCAAGCTACTGATTGAAACGCAACTGCCAATTTCACAAGTGGCCTACCAGTGTGGGTTTTCGGAGCCGAGTTACTTCAGCAAACAATTTCGGCGTTTGTTTGGTGAAATTCCTTCACAAATGCGCTCGCAATTAGGTGATTAAATTGCAGCTCTTGCCATTAAAATAGCCCCTTGCTCTGCACTGGCAAGGGCGGGGGTCAAACGCGCTTTACTGGCATCAGTTAAGTAAGGCGTGATAGCACTAGCAATACCGCCCATCAAAGTAACGTTTTCAATGCCTTGCTTTTCAAAGTAAGCGATATAGCGGGTAATGTATGCGCACGCTTCATTGATTAATTGCTGACAAAAAGCGTCGTCAGAATGACTAAAAACAAGCGGCGCATATTTGGCAAGATCAGCAGGGCGCGCTGATATTAAGCGCTGACTTAACGCTTGGCTTGAGTCGCAGTTAAGCTGGGTGAGTAGGGCATCTATAGCCGCTGAACTTTGCGCAACATCATCAAGTACTTCAAATGCTTTACGGCAAAGTTGTAAGCCTAACCAACCACCACTGGCACCATCGCTCAGTAATAATCCGTAACCACCTAATTCGCTAAATTGGTTTTGTTGTTGGTAACCCGCACAAAAGCCCGTACCAAGGATAATCACCGCACCATCATGATGTTGATGTGCGCCTTTACAGGCAATCAGCATATCTGTTGACAGGGTAAATTTAGCAAAAGGGGGCTGCCATTTGGTCATGGCTTGAAAGGCAGAGTCAATATTAGCTCCGGCAAGTCCTGCATGCGCATAGGTGTTTTTCAGCTCGCTTAAGGCAAGCCCTGCCTCACGAAAAGCAAGTTCAGTAGCGTGAAGTATTGATTCTTGGCTTTGTTTGCAGCTGGTGGCCACGTTTGCTGAACCACTTGTGGCTTCGCTAATTAGTGAGCCGTTTTCGTTTTCCAAACGAACTTTACACTTACTTCCACCGCCATCAATACCTAAAAAATACGTTGCCATGATTAATCCTTTGAAAGAAGCTTATTGATAGCCTCAGCGTTAATTGCCCCGTTTTCGTTGTGCACACATGAGTGTACATGCACAGCTGCATTGGCTGAATGGTTTTTTATTAATTGCCAAATAGCTTCAGCGTTTTCTAAGGTCACACCACCTCCCATAACAATTTCTATTTGATTAGCGCTGTGCGCTAAGTATGTGTTGAGCTGATTTAGACCATCAACAGCACTTTGGCCGCTTTGCCATGGCGTGCCTGCTGTTAAGATGCGCTCAACGCCTAAGCTAATTAGTTCATTGAGTGCGCATAACGGGTTTGTAAGAGTATCGAATGCACGGTGAAAGGTCACCTTCAGGCCATGCTGTTTGGCTGTGGCAACTAAAGAGCGGGTCACCTCTAAATCAAGTTCGCCGTGTTTTACTGCACCAAATACCACGCCATGCGCCCCCGCATTCGCTGCCATTGTTATTTGTTTTTGCATAACTTGGTGACACTCAGTACTAACAATAAAGTTGCCTGTTTCGGGGCGGATCATCACCACTAACTCTGCGTTATTGGTCAGGCTTTTTACAGCGTAATCAATTGCTTTAACAGTTGGTGTCAGGCCACCTAGGTGCAAATTACTGCACAATTCAAAGCGCTTTGCGCCTAAGTTACTAGCCATTGAAATGTTGTTAGCGAGCTGCTTAAAGCACCCTTCGTTTAGGCATACTTCAAGAAATTTACCATTGTTCATGGGCGAGTTTTTACCATATCTATTACACCTACCTTTTAGTTACTCAATCCGTGAGTCATCAATAAATACGCAATATGTTAAATTGTTATTTAGTATCAATGCTTTAAATGTTTTTTTGAGTTTGTTTTTCTGAGCCAGTTAACTTAAATTCGCTGAGCTTAACTATAATTCAGAAAATATAAAAATGAATATAAAATATTCCTAACGCCGATTTTGTCATATCTCTCACCGAATTTTTATTATCACTTTTTGACCACTCACCCTATTCTGAATTTGAGTTTAACAAGCTGTTAACTACCAATAATCAGTTTAAAAACCGACAACAATAAATCGTTTTTGCAGGGGCTAAAGGCTCTTAAACAAAAACCGAACACACAACTGGAGATAGGCATGGGCAAGCAAACTGTAATAAAAACAAAAGGGCAAGGAAGGCATTTTAAGCGTAATGCAATTTTGATTTCGCTACTGGCGGCAATCAATACAAGTTACGCAGCAGAGCAAGCAAATGATGATGTAGAAGTGATTGAAGTACGGGGTATTCGTTCTTCAACTGCAGAAAACTTAGCAATAAAACGACTTTCAACAGCGACAGTTGATGCAATCACCGCAGAGGATATTGGTAAGTTTCCTGATAAAAACGTCGCTGATTCATTGCAACGTGTATCGGGCGTTTTGATTGACCGCGACGGTGGCGAAGGTAGCCGCGTGAGTATTCGTGGTACGTCACCGGATTGGACACTCACCCAATTAAACGGTAACTATATTGCTTCATCAGGTTCTGGTACTCCAACCCGTAGTTTTAATTACACGTTATTGCCTTCAAGCATGATCAAAAGTGTAGAAGTGTACAAAAGTGCAGAAGCACGCATCGATGAAGGTGGCATTGGTGGTACGGTTATTTTACACACCCGAAAACCGCTTGAGATGGAAGCAAACTCCGGGGCGCTAAGTGCAGAGGTGACTTACGATGATGTGTCTGAAGACACTAAGCCACAAGTCAACGTGCTGTATTCATGGAAAAATGACGACGAAAACTTTGGTGTACTGGCCGGCTTTACACGTCAAGATCGCACCGTAACAACCATCACTAACAACGCATCACACTGGCGTTTTCACTCAGATACCGTTGAAGGGGCAGAGCGCCCAGCGCTGGTAGACCAAGCCACTGGCGAAGTGTACAACAATGTGTGGGCACCGCGTGCGATGAGTGTTAATAACTCAAACCAAGACCGTACACGCGATGGTTATCAAGTGGCTGTGCAGTGGGCACCGAGTGACAGACTTGATTTAAACTTTAACTATTTTGGTGCCAAGTTAGGCTACGACCAAACAGGGCAAAGTATTACTTTTGCCGAGTGGAACGATAACCACAACCCGTATTACGGCATTGTGCTTGATGGCGATACTGTGGTTGCCTACGGTAATGGCGATAATGGTTTACTCAATGATAATAACTGGGGTGATGCCGATGTAAATGGTGGTGTGGCTGTTCGCCGTGGTTTGTTATCACCGCAGTTAACAGGGCGTGAGCGTTTTGGCGAATCAAAATCAAATACTTATGATTTTGAAGGCACTTATTATGGTGATACTTACAGTGTTACATTAAAGCTGGGTCATACTGAAGCTGAAGGCGGCACCTCAAAAGAAACCTACGCCAATATTGATGCGCGTTTAGGCTCAGTAAATAGCTGGTTATGGTCAATTGAAAACGGTAAACCAAGCTACGAAGTGTCGACTGATTTAGCCACCGATAAAGAAGCATATCAATATTACGATTGGTTTGACTCTTACTCATCTGAAAATGAAGACTCGGAAGATTACATTCAAACAGATGTAAAATTTGACCTTTATGGCAACTTTTTCACCCGTGTCTATGTAGGTGCTAAATATCGCGACCACGAAATTAAAGGCATTCGTAATGACTTTCGTTGGGATGACGGTATCGCTGACAATGGCGGTTACCGCGGTTACTTACCAGGGACTGAGTGGTTCCATAATCCAGATTTTCACCCAGATGCGCCAACATTGGTAAGCGACCATGTAGTTGATAACAGCGCGGGTGATACAGGCGCATTTAACTTTTTAGCGTTTGATTTTAGAGCGCTGGATGATTACTTAAAAGAAAACTTTAGCCAGACTGTAGTGCCAACACTTTCGGGCACGTACGCCCTTGAAGAGAAAATTTGGTCTGTTTACACTCAAGCTGATTTTGAGTGGCAAGATTTCCGCGGTAATGTCGGTGTGCGTTATGTGAATACAGAGCTAAGCACCTTGACCTACGATGATGTCATTGGCCAAGATGATGACGACACCGATCCAAACGAGCGCAGTAGCGATGGCAGTGAAGTACTACCAAGCTTTAACCTTGCATGGGATGCAACCGAAGATCTTGTGGTGCGCTTTGCCGCAGCACGCACCATGGCAAGAGTGAGCTATTCAGACTTAAGCCAAGCAGAGTCTTACGGTCCTCCAGTTAATATTAACTCGCCTGATTCATGGACAGGCCGTGGTAATGGTACCTCGGTAAACACAGGCCTTGAACCTATGTTATCTGACCAATTCGATTTAGGTATTGAATGGTATTACGGCGATGGCTCAGCACTGGGTGCGACTTTATTTTCTAAAGATATTTCAAACTTACCAATCTCGACAGTAGAAATTGTAGAGCGAGAACACGATTGTTGTAACGGCCCAATCGAAGTCGAAATGAATACCAAAGTGGGTGGGGGTGATGCAAAATCAGAAGGTTTGGAGCTTTTCTTCCAGCACTCATTTGATAATGGTTTTGGTATTTTAACTAACTATACCTACACAGATACCAGCACCAGCGAAGTCTCGACAGACGGACAAAAAACAGAGGCCGAAATACCAGGCACCGCTAAGCACCAATATAATGTGTCGGTGTACTTTGAGAATGACGACTTTAGTGTTCGTGCGTCTTACAACTGGAAAGATGACCGTGCCAACGGTATTCACCAAGGCTACAACTTGTATACCAAAGACTATGGTCAGCTAGATGTGAATGCCTCGTATAACCTAACAGAGGATCTTTCGTTTACTGCGTCAGTGGTAAACCTAACAGAAGAAATAGAAGAAGGCTATTGGAAACAAAGCAATCGCTTTACCTATAACCAATATTCGGGCCGCCGTTTTTACCTAGGCGCAAATTATAACTTTTAACCATAGGCATGTTGTTTGTTACAACCTAAAAAGGTACTTTTATTAAAGTACCTTTTTCTTTTTTAAGACAATAATGATTAAGTTTGTAGCAGCTACAGAGCAAGACAAAGCCTATTTACTCGACTTAAGATTAAATACAATGGTTGAGCACTTAGAAAATCAGGGATTATTTTTATCACTTGAGCAGCATCAAGCACGAGTGGCTGAGCACTTTGAGCACAGTCATTTAGTGTTAAATGATGGGCAATGTGTTGGCGCTGCCAAGTTCATTGTGAGTGACCAAGCAATCAGTTTATTACAGCTACAAATTGCACCTAAAGAGCAGGGCAAAGGGTTAGGCACTAAGGTATTAGATGCACTCAAAGCGCAAACAGCAGAGATAAATTTAACGGTGCTAAAAGCGAATCCAGCGTATGGATTATATCAACGGGCAGGGTTTAAAACTCTAGGCGAAGACGACTATGAGTTTCATATGCAGTGGCAGAAATAAAAAAGGGCGCTGTTAAAAAAACTAAGCGCCCAATTTTGACTATTTCTTTTCTTCGTCAGGTAAGGTGACGTTTAGCTCAAGTACTGCTAAGTCATCTTCGTTTTGGTCAAACTGCACCTGAACTGCATCAGTGTTTACATTCACATATTTACGAATAACATCAAGGATGTCTTGTTTTAGCTGTGGTAGGTAATCTGGTGTACCACGCTGTGAACGTTCGTGCGCGACAATGATCTGCAATCGCTCTTTTGCTAATGACGCACTGCTTTTCTTTTCTGAGCGGAAGTAGTCAAGTAAAGACACATTAACCTCCAAAAATCCGTTTAAATAAGCCTTTTTTCTCTACGTCTAAGAAACGAAAATCAACAGTTTCGCCTAATAAACGATTGATTGCATCTGTGTATGCTTGGCCTGCATCCGATTCACCATCAAGGATAACCGGTTGACCAGAGTTCGATGCACTAAGTACAGCTTGTGATTCAGGAATAACGCCCAGTAGTTTAATCGCTAAGATTTCTTGTACGTCTTCTACCGAAAGCATTTCGCCTTTTTCAACACGCTCAGGATTATAGCGAGTTAGTAGTAGATGTTCTTTTACGCTTTCAAGGCCTTCTTCAGCACGTTTTGATTTGCTGTGTAAAATGCCAAGAATACGGTCAGAGTCACGTACTGATGATACTTCTGGGTTCGTTGTTACAATCGCTTCATCAGCGAAGTACATTGCCATCATTGCACCAGCTTCGATACCCGCTGGAGAATCACACACAATGTAATCAAAATCTTTTTTCAGCTCGTTTAGTACGCGCTCAACACCGTCACGGGTTAGGGCGTCTTTATCACGGGTTTGTGAGGCAGGTAAAATATGTAGCTTATCAACGCGCTTATCTTTAATAAGTGCTTGATTTAAGTTAGCTTCGCCATTGATTACGTTTACAAAATCATAAACAACACGGCGTTCACAACCCATGATAAGGTCAAGATTTCGTAGACCAATATCAAAGTCGATAATAACGGTTTTAAAGCCTTTTAGCGCTAAACCTGTGCCAATCGCAGCACTCGATGTGGTTTTACCAACACCACCTTTACCAGAAGTAACGACAATCACTTTTGCCATGAGATTTATCCTTTAACCAAAGCTGAAATTTCTAATGAATCATTTTTTTGTTGGATTTGTACTGCGCTGCCCCAGTGTTCACCTTGTAGAGAGTCGCTGATCCAATAACTACCATTAATCGAAACAAGTTCTGCTTCTAATTTTTGGCAAAATATATTTGCTTCGTTGTAACCTTTAGCCCCTGCAATTGCACGGCCGCGAAGGGTGCCATAAATGTGCACGTTGCCATCGCTAATCACTTCGGCGCCATGACTTACAGCACCGATTACGATTAGGTCGCGGTCTTTTGCATACACTTGCTGGCCCGAACGTACAGTGCCATGAATAACTTGCGCAGGCAGGTGAACGGTTTTTTCAACGATAGATGTATTTGTTTGTTGTTTAGCGGTTGCACCCTTAACGTCTTGTGAATAATTTAACACCGACAGGCCCGCAGCTTTTGCGCTTTCGTTTTGCTCTTGAGAGCCATTACAAACCCCAACAGGGTTTAACGAAAGGCCGCTTAACATTGATTTTAAGAAAGAGAAATCAAGCGCTTCATCTTGTACGTCGCTTAAGTTGATTACGATAGGCGCACCGGCAAAAAACTTAGGTGCTTGGGCGATTTTCTCATCTAACTGCTTACTTAAAAGGGCTGTATCTGCTGAAAATAAATGTAAAACAGATAACGTAAAAAGGTTCCCTTTTAATTCAAAAATTTGTTCCGACATACACGCTCAATTGAATTGTCTGGATTAGCATCATTTAAGTATAAACACAGGCTGAACAAGGCATATACAGTAAAAATCTAATCTATTTTTTCTAACTTATTATATCACTCATGTTATAGTGTGCGCCTTCGTTAAGCAAGATATTATAGGGCCATAATGCTAACTGCGGTGTATAAAAGTATTAAAAAAGCGGATACATACCTTTTTGTAGAAAAAAGAGATGATTTCTCACGCGTACCTGAACCATTACTAGAAACGTTTGGTCAACCTAAGTACGTGATGATGATTAATCTAGCGAGCCGCGAAAAGTTAGGTGTGGCAGACTTAGACGCGGTTAAGCAAGCGTTAATTGACCAAGGGTTCTACTTGCAATTACCTCCGCCGGAAGAAAATCTGTTAACCCAATTTAAAAAAGACAAGGGAGTTGAGAGTGATTAAAAAACTTGCCGTCATTTTACTCAGTGCTTCACTAAGTACTTCAGTATTGGCAGAACAAAAGACACAAGCTGATTTTGACGTTTACGTTGCAGCATTAAAAAAAGAAGCACTTGAAAAAGGCTATGATGAAGCCTTAGTTGATCAAGCACTTGCAACAGCTAAATTTAAAAAGAAAGTGATCTCAGCTGATAAAAATCAGCCAGAAGTAAAAGAAACCCTCGAAACCTATTTACCTAAACGTGTGCCGCAATGGAAAATTGACCGCGCGCGTAAGTTATACAAAGAAAACCAAGACGTTCTTGAAAAAGTAGCCAAAGAATACGGCGTACAAGCACGTTTTATTGTTGCACTTTGGGGCCTTGAAAGTAACTTTGGTAAAATCCAAGGTGGTCACAGTGTAATTGCATCATTAGTTACACTTGCTTTTGATGGTCGCCGCGAAACCATGTATAAAAACCAACTTTGGGCTGCGCTTGATATTTTAAAAGAGGGTCACATTACCCTAGATAAGTTCAAAGGCTCATGGGCAGGTGCAATGGGGCAAACGCAGTTTATGCCAACCTCATTTAACGCTTACGCTGTTGATTACAACGGTGATGGCCGCAAAGACATTTGGACCACAGAAGAAGACGCATTTGCTTCAATTGCTAATTATTTAAAGCAAGCAGGTTGGAACGATGATTTAACCTGGGGCCGCCAAGTTAAACTACCTGAAGGCTTTGATAACTCAAATATTCTTAAGCGCGGTACTAAAACGCGCAGCCAATGGTTAGAGTATTGGAAAGATTCAGAGCGCAGCCTTGCTGATTGGCAAGCAATCGGTGTTCGTAAAATGGATGGCAGTGACCTACCAAACGTTGATGTTACCGCCGCAATGGTAATGCCAGATGACGTAAACGGTCGTATGTATCTAGCCTACGATAACTACAAAGCACTTATGCACTGGAATCGCTCGTATTACTTTGCAACCAGTGTAGGTTACTTATCAGATCGCATCGGTTACCCAGCGATTAAGTAATCGAGTAATAAAAGTTAGCAAGGTCCAAGGGTAAAGCAATAAGTTTTACCCGAGCAACTTGCTAACTTATTCGGCGTTAAAACGCCTCCTACGCCGAGAAATTGTATTGATGTAGGTCGTTATTTATGGCGACACAATCTTGAACATTTTTTGTAGGAACGGCTTCAGCCGTGAATCTCAAATACTCGGCGTTGAAAAGCCTCCTACAAACTCGCAAACTTTCCCCTCGATACAATTTTTAAACCTTTACTTTGAGTGCTTGTTGCAGTGCACCAGCGTCTTTACAGCCGAGGTATATGTTTTTTCCGTCAGTTAAAGTTATTTTAACGGCTTGTCCAACTGACGCATTGTATAACCAGCCATCAGTTAGCATACGAATGCCAATCCCTTGATACCACTTTGTTTTGTAAGCTGAGGTTTCTGCAATCTGAGATAATTCAACCTGTTTGCTAATGATCCCAAACCCAAAATACCAACGAAGTTTTTGCTCATCGATTACTATTGTCAGTGAAAAAAACAACACAACAATAAGCAGGTTTATCGATATTATAATCAGTTTGAGGTTAGCCAGTTCAGGAGAGAAAATTATAAAGGCACTAATCACTAATAAAATAATAATTAACGTGTAATTAATTTCCGTTTGTTTATATATAGCCTAATATCCTTGTATGTCAGAACGTAAATAGACGCTTAATTATTAGTATAGCAAATGGAAACAAAGTTACGGTTATCTCCTACAAACGCCTAAAGCACGACCTACAAGAGAGCGCGCGAAACAAGTTTCATGGCTACGGTGGAGTCCTGTAGGAACGGCTTCAGCCGTGAATCTTTAGATGTTCGGCGTTAAACGCCTCCTACAAACTTTACTCTCGTAACTTGCTAACTTTCCCCTTGTAACTCGCTAACTTTACTCTCGCCCCTAGTAACTCGCTAACTTATTCCCCTCAATCGCGCTAAAGCACGACCTACAGGACAACGCGCGAAACAAGTTTCACGCCTACGATAGAAAACATTAGGCGCTAGGATTTAGGCTATGGGACGCGATATGAAATCGCTGCTACATGTTCGGCGTTAAAACGCCAGATTTCCTTTTCCTGTGATTACACTTTTACAAACAACGTCATAAATCTCATCATAAAACATTATTTGAAAATGCTTACACCCAGCGATTTCGTCTTGATTGAATGATAGTAGCCAATTCGAATTAAGCACTTCAAATATGGCTGCCACACACTTTGTATTCGCTAGAATACAGTCATGAACATCATCCGTTGCCATTGAATATGCTTTTACGTTATCTAATCTTATATGCTTAAGGTTAGCTAATGAATATTCATCATCAGGATTGAAGTACTCAAAGCCTAAAAGGTCTTTACCATTTCTTTGCCAAATAACCTTTTGTAGTTCAGGTCCTCTGCCATCATGATAAAAGTGTTTTTCTAAAATTGGTTTGGCAGTCATAGTGACCTTTTAAAAGCTAAAATAATTTAAGTTTGTATAGTATTAAGAGCCCAACACCCGTACTCAATAAATGCAGTCTATAGTTTAAAATCGAAAAGGTATTACTCGACACTATTTTTAAATAAGAGTCTTCTTTGTTAGCAACCCCGACAGGTAAAAAGTCATATAAGAATAGAAGTATGCCTGCCAAAATTAATACAATACTGATTATCAAAAGAAGCTTATTCACATGATTATCCTTATTTTTAGCTACTTGTTCGGCGTTGAAACGCCTCCTACAAACTTTCCCCTAGCAACTCGTTAACTTATTCCCCTTTCCCCGGCTTTTTCAAAATCTTATCTTTAAAATCAAGCACCTTGCCAATGCCAGAGCCTAGTTTCATTAGGCTTTGAAGTTGTTCAGGGCTTAAGCGTTGTAGCTCTGCAGACCATTTGGTTACGGTTTCGAGTAGGTCATGAATTTCTTGCATTTGTTGCTGAGCAAAGCGCTCATCATCATTGTGGGCTTCTTCTAAAATGTTATCGCGAAGAAGGCTAAGGGTTGGGTCAATTTCACGTTTTTTACGCTCTTCGAATACGCGGTTGGCCATATCCCAAATGCTGCCAGCAGGGCCGTAGTATTCTTTACGGTCACCCGGAATATGGTGCACTTTAATTAAGCGCCAAGACTGTAGCTCTTTAATGCCCATACTTACGTTTCCGCGCGAGATACTTAAGGTATCGGCAATTTCATTGGCGGTCATTGGTTCTTTCGTAATGGTTAATAATCCACACATTTGACCAATGGTGCGGTTAAAGCCCCAACGGCTACCCATTTCACCGCAGTGCATAACAAAAGCTAAGTTTTTTTCAGATAGGCTCATAATTTTTAGTATTCAAAAATTTCAGAAATTAAATGCTAGCACGCTCGGGGTATAACTAAAAGAAATAGCCACTATGCAATCTGCTACTACTAAAGTGTAGATACGCCATTATTTAAATTTAAGTTATTGAATTTAAATAATAGTTTAATTAAATGCCGCAGTGGTTAGCTATTTGATGTGGATCAATAATAGTGACAGTTAATGAGTTTATCGTATAGGGTGAATCGCAATTAATACCATGGAGGAAGGTTATGAAAGCTGCAGTAAATAAAGAGTACAAAGGTAAATTAACTATCGAAGATATCCCATGCCCAGAGGTGGGAATTAACGATGTGCTAGTTAAAATTGCCGCGTGTGGAGTGTGCCACACAGATTTACATGCTTGTCATGGAGATTGGCCTGTCAAACCTAAAATGCCATTAGTACCGGGCCATGAAGGGGTAGGTACTATCGAAAAAGTAGGCGCAAACATTAAACACTTATCAGTAGGCGACCGTGTCGGTGTTCCTTGGTTATATAGCGCCTGTGGTCATTGTGAGTTTTGTTTAGAAGGTAAAGAAACCTTATGCCTTGAGCAGCACAACACAGGGTATTCAGTTGATGGTGGTTACGCTGAGTACTGTGTAGCCCATGGCGATTACGTAGTGAAAATTCCTGAAGGATTAGGCTTTGCAGAAGCCGCACCTTTGTTTTGTGCTGGGGTTACAACCTATAAAGCGCTTAAAGTGACTGATGCAAAAGCGGGTGATTGGGTGGCAATTGTCGGTGTAGGCGGCCTTGGCCATTTAGCGGTACAATACGCAAAAGCAATGGGTTTTAATGTGATTGCCGTTGATACCGGCGAGAGCAAGTTGGCACTAGCCAAAGAGCTTGGTGCAGACATCACCATAGATTTTATGAAGCAAGTGCCTTCAGAAACCATTTTTGAACAAGTGGGCGGCGCACATGGTGTTGTGTGTACTGCCGTTTCAAAACCCGGTTTTGAGCAAGCATATAAAAGCGTACGCCGTGGCGGTAAATGTGTGCTTGTAGGTTTACCACCTGAAGATATGCCATTGCCAATTTTCGATACCGTGTTAAATGGTGTGTCTGTTGTTGGCTCAATCGTTGGTACGCGTAAAGACTTACAAGAATGCCTAGATTTTGCTGCTAAAGGTAAAGTTAAAGCCATTATTGAAGAAAAACGCCTCGAAGATATCAATGATATTTTTGACGACATGCTAAAAGGTGATATCACAGGACGAATTGTAATGACGCTTTAAGCTGAGTCAGTTAACGCTGTCAGGTTTGGTTGAGTGGCTCAATTGAATCTGACAGTTTTTCTTATGCTAAAAAGCCGTGACTGTAACTAGTTATTGCCCCAAAATGAGTTAGCGTAACTGCTCTAGAGCTCTGTATCAAAAGGAGATTGAAAATTTTCTTTTGATACAGTCTTTATATTCAAAATTTACAACTTTCCCCTATATTCAAGAAAATGAGCAATTTGCGCATTCTTGTCATAAGACCACTTTACCAATTTAAATTATTTTGTTAACTAGCAAAAGGTTAGCTAATTTGATAAAAACGTAGTAATCAGAAAAGTGAGCAGTTGTGTGGTAGAAATATGCGCGATTTGCGCACTATTAAATTGTTAGGGCTATTGAACATCGATGGTGCATGAGTTAAGGAATATATGAAAGCGATGATGTTGCTATCTCCAACACTTGGGATAGCTAGATTTTTCAAAACAAAATACGATAGAACCAAAGTAATTAAATCGTTGAATTCAATTTACCTAGGTATTGCGATTGTAAGCTTTATTGGTTTGCTCATTTATCAAGAGTACACCACGCCAATTGGCAAACTTGAACTGAATAACGAGTTGAGTTATTCGCTCATATTCCTTTGGTCTTATTTTTTACTGTCTCGGTGTAATGAGATTTTCTGGGCGTTTCTAAAAGATGCTTTCGATAAAATGGATAAGGATAAAGAATCTGATAGTAATTTATCTCCAAGCGACAGAATAAAGTTATCCCTTAAAAGCTATCTGGAGTTAATTGTAAATTTTGCAGTGCTCTTTTTGTTACTTCCTCAGACAGAGAAAGTATGGAATTCGGGAAACGCCCCAAGCAATATAGCTGAGGCACTGTACTTCAGTGGCGTGACAATCACAACTCTTGGATATGGGGATATTAGCCCAAGTCATTGGTGGCCTCAATTTTTAACGGTTTATGAAGTGTTTTGCGGCTTTATATTATTAATAGTGTGCTTTGCAATTTACGCAGGCAGATTGGATAAATAGCCCTAACAAGCGAATCAACGAAAGGACTAAAAAAGCTTGGCTTAGTTCGTTCCTCACTAATTATAGCCAAGCTCTTTTAGCTTGTTATTCGGGCGTTAGGTGAAAGGAAGATTCAGTGGATAATCAAATAGCATTTGCACTAAATGATGGAGCATTTTGGCTTTCGATATTTTTCGGGGTTCTTGGAATTATTGTAATTGCAGGCGTCATTTGGTTTGGAAAACAAATCTATACCGCTACATTGTGGGATGCGTTAAGAGTTAAAGAAAGCAGACTTATAGATATGCTGTTGGGAAACTCCCAGCATAACAGTGCAAACGAACTTAAAGCACTAGTTGACTCATATGCAGATCATCGTGATAAAAGAAATGAATTTTGGTCTATCTATGGGCAAACAGTTTTAGCTGTTTTTATCGTTATTACTCTGGCTATTTTGATGATTACTAAAACAATTAGCGCAGAAGCTGGATTACCAATACTTTCAGCTGTTTCAGGCTTTGCAATTGCTAAAGGCACTAGTTCAGGTAAAGGTTCAACCAATAACATTTCACCAGATGATAATGAGCAAAGACGCTAATTTCACCTAACAAGCCATTAAAGCGGGACTGCTAAAGCTTGGCTCGATTCCGCTTCGCTTAACATTTTAGCCAAGCATTTATCAGCCCCTTAATGGGGCGTTATATCTCTAAAGGGAATTCATGAGCAAAGTTAAGATTAAGCTAGTTTCTATTGGTCATTTACCTTTGGAGTTTGATCCAAAGAAACTCAAAAATTTTTCTTCTTCATTATTTGAAGTAGTTGGGAACGTTGATAATCACGAGTTGCGGTGCAATTCTGATGGCATTGATTGGGAGTTTTCTGATGACTTAGTTATAAAACAAATGCCTCATCTAAATAACGCAGACTTTATGATTGCAATTGTAAATGTCCCACTGGAAGGCAATTGGTATTCTCGAAGACTAGGCAATAATCAAGTTGTTTTCACATTTTACGAAATTAAAGACGTCTTAAACTTTTCTAATATTCCTTTGGAAAACGTTATATACCGACTGCTAACTGCTTATACCTTTGCTTACAAAAGAAACAGTAACAAAATTCCAGAATTTCATGAAATGACCGATTTTACTCACGACGAAACGCGTGGCTGTATTTTCGATATGAACGGC
This sequence comes from Pseudoalteromonas sp. P1-8, assembly GCF_001399985.1. Taxonomy (NCBI): domain Bacteria; kingdom Pseudomonadati; phylum Pseudomonadota; class Gammaproteobacteria; order Alteromonadales; family Pseudoalteromonadaceae; genus Pseudoalteromonas; species Pseudoalteromonas sp. P1-8. The sequence continues at coordinate 61,561 of NZ_LJSO01000011.1, read as the reverse complement.
ATTAAATCCGATTTAGTCGCTTCATGCCATAATCCTATTATCTGTGGTGAATGCAAAGAAAAACTTAGGCGAGATCGTGTGTCAAACGATGACATAGAGTCAGCGGAAAAAGATATTAAAAAGATCCGAAAAGACCTTTATTTTCGCATCTTGGAAAAGGTAAAGCGTCACCCAATTTGGGCTCTATTTCTTTCAAGTTTATTTGCGTTCTTGCTAGGAGTTGCTGGCTCAATTACTGGTTCTTTTGTATTCGAATATTTAAAAAGTGACGAAAGTCAGCAACGAGATATAACAAGTGGTTCAATAGGACAGCCTGCTGCTACGGTTGAAAAAACACCTTCGCAACAGTCTGCCAATTAACCAAGCGTTACTGACTAAATACTCTAACTTGCTTTTGTCCAAAAACAAGTTACTAATCAAAATCTCGCACTAAAAAAACAAAAAAGCGCGACCCAACTAAGCCGCGCTTTTTGCTATCAATTCACAATTAAAGTGTGTAGCTAAAAGTTAATTTAGCATTACGCTCTTCACCTGGCATACCGCCTAAGAACATTGCTTTTGAGTAATAGGTTTTGTTAAACAAGTTATTTAGGTTTAACTGTAGTTTCCAATCATCTGTTTGGTATTGAATTGCGGCGTCGTAAACCGTGTAACTCGGTACGTAGCCATCAGGAATACCAAACGAGGTTGAGTTTGTGCTGCGGTCATCAACATATTGTACGCCTGCGCTAATTGTCAGTGACTCGGCTAAATCAAACCATTTAGCGTCATAGCTTAACCAGCTGCTTGCTGTTACATAAGGCACACCTTTTTGGCGAGTATCGAAAGATGATGAGTTAGGGTTTTTCTTATCGCGGGCGTCTTGATAAACCGCGTTTACGTTAAGTTTCCACTGCTCATTTAAATCGGCATTTAAATCAAGTTCAACACCTTTGGTTTGCTCTTCACCATCGTAAAAGCTTTTTGGTACTGAGGCATCAGATACACCGGCTTCGTAATCTGGGTTGGCATACTCAAGGTTTGTACGAGCACTATCAAATACCACAAGTGATGCTAGTAGTTGATCATCAAAGGCTTTTACACGCATACCAATGTCGTTACTGACTGACTCGGCGTCATCGCGGTCTGCTTCGTTACCCGACACACTACCAAGTACGCTGTAGGCTGTGCGACCTTTGGAGTGGTTTACAAAGAACGAAATATCATCGCTAAGTTTGTATGTTGCACCTAGGTTGTAGGTCATACCGCTGTCTGATGTATCTGCTTCTGGCGTTGGCTCGGCGGCACTAGCGCGGTAGCGCGCATCAACGCCAAAGTGTTCGTAGCTTTGTTTAATACGATTAAAGGCAACACCTACTCGGGTTGTGAAAGTGTCGTGAATATAGGCAACATGTTGAATACCTACACCCCAAGCTTGAACTTTTTTGTTGTAATCGCTGGTTTTTAGCGGGTCGTAATCAAAAAAGCTGCCTTCGCCCCAGTTCGGCTTACGAATATCAAAAATGTAAGGTAATTGACCTTGGTAAATAACCTCTCCATCTTTGTTTTTAATAACCTTGTCGGCATCGTAAATTGAGTATTGTTTAAAACGAATATCGCGGTCTTCGTAGTTGGCGTTTACCAGTAGTTCGTTATCGATTCCGGCAAAGCTAAAGTCATAACGCAAGTCAGCAAAGTATTGCCATGATTTTTCGTCAGCTTCTACTTGGCGGTACTCTTGGCGACGAGCAGCAAATGGGTAAAGTACGTCATCAACCACTAAAGGAGCGCGCGGATCAGCATTGATCACGCCTCTGCGGTTCCAATAAACATAGTTATAAGCACCCGTTTGGCGGGCAAAGCTTGATTCGTAATTACGGTATTGTAGTTGCTGATTTAAAAATAAATTATCAGTAATAAAATAGTTATGGGTTAACTTAAAGCGCAGCTCTTCGCCTTCGTTATCATTCGCCATTGGCGAGATAATACCGTTATGACCAAAGGTATAAGGTGTTAAACCATCATTTGCTGCCAGTGAATCTGCTAATTGCTGACGTTGCTGATCGGTTAGTTGCAGGCCTTTTGCCGTTGCATCGTTAATTAAATCGGCAGCGGTTACTTCACCTGCGGTTTTACCATTCACTGAGTCGCTGTTAAAAATACGAATAGGGTGGCCAATTGAATCAACGGCAATGGCATCTTTGATATAAGCGGCCGAAATCATGATGTCTTGTTTGTCGCTTAATACGTATTTTAACGCACCATAAATTTCATCACGGTCGTCTTTTAAGTCGCGGTAACCATCGCTGCGAGCGGTTTTTGCGTTAACGCGATAAGCAAGGTTGTCGGTTAATGCTGCTGTGCTATCAAAGCCTAATGAGTAGCTATCCCATTGACCAAGCTCGGCATTAACAGTGTGTTTTTCAGTAAATTGTGGTTTCTTTTCAATAAGGTTGATAACACCACCTGCGCTACCCATACCATATAAGCCTGTAGCAGGGCCTTTAAGTACTTCTACAGATTCAACATTGGTCATTGAGCGTGTTGGGTTAAAGGTGTTACCTAGGCCTGCACCGCCGTACATGCCATCGTAAGTATAGTTTGCACCTAAACCGCGGATCACTAAGTTATCGCCAATACCGTAGTTATTACCGGCTTGGGTTACACCACTGATGTTGCGTACTAAGTCTTGTAAGTTTGTTGCGCCTTGCGAGTTGATAAGCTCTTGATCAACAACTACAACCGGGGCTGGCGTTTCCATTAGGGTCATATTTGATTTAGTGGCAAGGCCAGATTCAAGTACTACACGGTTTTGTTTGTCGTAAACGGTAATACGTTCAACTGAATCTAAATCGTTGGCGGTTGCATTGAATGCGCTTAAGCAGGCTAGGGCTAAAATTGAGTATTTATGTGTCGTCATTATAGGTAATTTGTCGAGATTTTTCGGCAATGATAATGCGAGCCATTTTCATTTCAAGTTTTATTTATCTATTTTGGGTAATTTCTTTATTTAGATACAAGTTGCTAACAACTGATTTATGATTGGTAATTTTGTTTACGATATAGATACAAAGAAGGGTTGCTGACTTCACTCATGCAAAGCCAGCATAATAGCTTATTTAAAAACTTTACCGTCTTTCATAACAAATTGTACATCTTCTAGTACTGCAATGTTTTCAAGCGGGTTGCCTTTAACGGCGATAATATCGGCTAAGAAACCGCTTTTGATTTGGCCAAGTTGATCATCAGCTTTAAGTAGTTTGGCACTATTGATGGTGGCAGACTGCAATGCTTGCAGCGGTGTCATACCAAACTCAACCATACGCGAAAACTGCTTCGCGTTATCGCCATGAGGGTAAATCGCTGCATCAGTACCAAACACCATGTTTACGCCTGCTTTTACTGCACGGCTAAAGCTATCGCGTTGCTTTTTAGATACTTGGCGTTCTTTATTTAGGTTTTCTTCTGCAACCCCGTTTTGTTCGCCAAAGGCAAGGGTGTACTCAGTATTGTAAATATCCATTGAGAACCAAGTACCGTGTTTTTTCGCAAGTTTAATGGCTTCGTCATCGACAAAACTAACGTGCTCAACACTGTCTACACCAGCAACAATGGCTGCTTTAATACCACTGGTACCGTGCGCATGGGCTGCAACGGTGAGGCCACGTAAATGAGCCTCGTCAACGATGGCGTTCATTTCGTCTTGGCTATATTGTTGAATACCGACTTTTGTGCCTTTTGAAAATACCCCGCCTGTAGCGCAAAACTTAATGGCATTAGCACCGTACTTAATGTTTTCACGTACTTTAGCGCGCACAGCCCATGGGCCATCAGCAACGCCTTCGGCGGTGTATTTCATTTCTGGTGGTAAACGGTTGTTATCGCAGTGACCGCCAGTAACACCTAAAGACGGGCCAGCCGCCCAAATACGTGGGCCAACAATATCGCCTGCGTTAATGCCATCTCGTACTGCAATCACGCTGTAGCCTTCTGCGCCTAAGTTACGCAGCGTTGTAAAACCTGCATACAGTGTTTTTTCGGCAAAATGCGCCGCTTTAATTGCTTTGCGCGGAATCGATTGACCAATTCGCTCACTGCGCGGCACGGTAGGGTCGCTCGTTAAATGCACATGCATATCCATTAAACCTGGCACCAGAGTCAATTCTGGTAATTGAATATGCTTATCGCCACCTTTTAAGCTAGGCTGTTTATTGCTTTGTACAGCTGTAATTTGACCATTATCTATACTAACAAGTGGCGATTTAATCAGTTTACCTGAATTTACATCTACCATGGATTTTGCCGATAAGTAGGTGGTTGCGTAGGTATTTAAAGAGGTTAGGCAGGCTAGGCCTAAGCTAATAGCAAGAGCTGTCTTTTTCATTTTTATTCAAAATTGGTAAGTCGAGCCGCCACTCTAGCAATCAGCTTACAAAGTGTAAATAAACTGCGATAAGTTGCAGCGATACTTGCTAAATAGGGAACTAAACCCTCATAATTTACGCGTACTTAATATAAGGGCAGGGAAAGAATGAAAAACGTAAAACTAGCACTACTTAGTTCAGCGGTGATGTTTGCATTACTTGGTTGTAATGAATCAACGCCAAGCAACGAAAAACCAACTCAAGAAGTAAGCAAACAAGCACCAAGCGCAACGTCAGCCACAGAGCAACTTGATACATTACTAGCAGACTACTTTGAAGTAGGCTTAAAGTTTAATCCAATTGGTGGTACTTACATTGGCCGTAGCGAATATAACGACCAATTTATTGCACCTATTAGTAAAGCAAACCGCGATGAGCAGCTTAACTTTGTTAAAGAATACAAAAACAAACTAGCAAATATCGACAAGGCGCAATTAACAGGTCAATCATTATTGAGCTACGAAATTCTAGCCCGCGATTTAGACCTTGCGATTGAAGGCGCTCAGTTTCCAAGTTACTTAATGCCAATTAACCAAATGGGCGGGGCGCACAATACCTTTGCTGCGTTAGGTTCTGGGCAAAGTGCACAGCCTTTTAACACGGTTGAAGATTATCAAGCATTTGAAAAACGTGCTGATGGTTTCATCGCGTGGTTAGACAGTGTTGAGCAATCAATGCGCCAAGGCATGAAAGACAAAGTGGTTCTTCCTAAGCCGCTTGCTGAAAAATTATTACCGCAATTTCAAACTCATATCGTAGAAAAACCAGAAGAGTCATTATTCTGGGGGCCAATTGCTCAGTTACCTGAGTCTTTCAGCGACAAGCAAAAAGCACAGCTAACAAGCGCGTACACGGCGATGATCAGCGAGCGTTTAGTGCCTGCGTATCAAAAAATGGCTGACTTTTTAGCGAATGAATACATTCCAAATGCCCGTGAAAGCATTGGTTACAGCGACCTGCCAAATGGTAAAGCATGGTATGAGTATCAAATTAAACAGCATACTACGCTGAGCCTAAACGCCGATGAAATTCATGACATTGGCTTAAGCGAAGTATCGCGCATCTTATCTGAGATGAAAAAAGTCAAAGAGACAGTCGGTTTTGAAGGCGATTTAAAAGCGTTTTTTGAACACCTAAGAACCTCAGATGAGTTTTACTACGATACGCCTGAAGAGCTAATTGCTGCGTACGAAGCAGTAAAAGAAAAGATTGATGCTAAGCTGCCGCAAATGTTCGATATTGCGCCAAAAGCGCCATACGTTGTAAAAGCAGTTGAAGATTTCCGCGCTGAATCTGCTGCGGGTGCATCTTACCAGACGCCAGCGCCAGATGGCTCACGCCCAGGTATTTTCTATATCAATACCTTTAATCTAAAAGCGCAGCCTAAGTTTTTACTTGAAACCTTATCTATTCACGAAGCCGCGCCGGGTCATCACTTTCAAATTGCCTTGCAGCAAGAAATTGAAGGATTACCGCTGTTCCGTAAATTCGGTGGCTACACGGTATTTGCAGAAGGTTGGGCATTGTATGCAGAAAGCTTAGGTAAAGAGCTTGGCTTATTTACCGACCCTTACATGTGGTACGGCCGTTTATCAGATGAGCAATTACGTGCAATGCGCTTAGTGCTTGATACTGGTTTCCACGCAAAAGGCTGGACACGTCAACAAGGTATTGATTACATGTTGGCTAACTCATCAATGGCCGAAAGCGACATTATTGCTGAAGTTGAGCGTTACATTGCATGGCCGGGCCAAGCGCTGTCGTACAAGTTAGGTCAGTTCAAAATTCAAGAACTACGTGACTTCGCGAGCAAAGAGCTAGGCGATAAGTTCGACATTAAAGCTTTCCATACGCAAGTTCTGATTGATGGCGCATTACCTATGCCAATTCTTGAAGAGAAAATTAAGCGTTGGGTTAACGAGCAAAAATAGCACCTTTGCGCGCATGCTGGCTTTACGCTAGAATGCGCGCTGTTTAGGGGCTTTGAGTAATACCATGTTAGAAGATCAATTTTGGCTTAAGCGCTCGCTTGAGCAAATGTCACAACCCGAATGGGAAGCCATTTGTGACGGCTGTGGTAAATGTTGTTTAAACACATTTATCGACAGTGAAGACGAAGATGAATTTACCGCAACGGATCAACTTCGCGAGGGTGAAGAACTGATCTTCACTAATATTGTTTGCCAATACCTAGACAACGACACCTGTGGGTGCAGCGAATATGCGAACCGCCAAACCTTGGTGCCTTCATGTGTAAAGCTCACTAAAGAAAACCTCAAAGATATCTTTTTTATGCCGCAAAGCTGTAGCTACCGCCGCCTTTACGAAGGCCGTGGCCTTGCGTCTTGGCACCCGCTACTGAACGGTGGCAGTAAAGATATGATGCATGAGTTAGGTATTTCTGTGCGTGACAAAACAGTGAAAGACTGTGATGTAGACCTTGATGACTTTGATCTGTACGTGGCCGAATGGCCAACCAGAGACATTGATTAATGAGCACACTTAAAGCAAGCATTGGCTTATTAAACCCAAAAAGCCCAACGAATGTGGGTGGGGTATTACGTGCCGCGGGTTGTTACAATGCTAAGCAGGTGTTTTTTACTGGTAGCCGCTATTTACGCGCTAATAAGTATCACACCGATACCAAAAATGTACTTGAGCATATTCCGCTAACGCAAGTCGAAAGCCTAGAGCAAGCAAAGCCTGAGGGTGCCACAACGGTGGTGATTGAGCTTGTTGAAGGTGCAACGCCGCTGCCTGAATTTAAGCACCCTGAAAACGCATTTTATGTATTTGGCCCTGAAGATGGTTCGGTCAGTAAAGACGTGCTGAAATGGTGTGATGAAGTAGTGTATGTGCCAACTATAGGCTGTATGAACCTAGCCGCAACCTGCAATGTGGTGCTATACGACCGACTTGCCAAACTCGGTGGTATTGAGAGTTCAAACGACACCATTTGTAATAGCCGTGACACCAACAACTCACTAAAATGGCAACAAAAAAAGAGCGCTAAATAGCGCTCTTTTTAGATTCAAATTCAAAAGCTACTTTTTAGTAATTTGTACGTTACTTTCAAGGCCAATGCCGTTGTCAGTAATGTCTGTGGCAAAATAAACACCGACAGGTTGCTCGCGTAGGGAATCAAGCTCAGCCATTTCTTCATCACTTAATTGACCCGTTGATGCAATCGTATCAAGTAAAGGTAATAAGATTTTTTGAACGTCGAATGCCATGTTCACAAAACCATTTTTAGTGACACTTTGCGACTCTAAAGTCTCGGCAATCTGCGCTGACTTATCACCCGTAAAAATCACAATATGATTGCCTTTAAGGGCCATTTTAATATCAAAGTTAAGTGGCACAGGCGATGGAATGTATTCATTGATCAACACTGCATCACCATTGGCTGGTAGTTTTATGTTAGCAAGCGGCGGTACAAAACCTTGCGCAATTGAATACAAGCCATGGGCATCGGTCGCCGATAGAGTAACAATGGCATCAAGCTTATCAATTTGTGGGCCGTTGTAGTCATCAATGGTCAATGCAGCATCTTGAACGCTTACACTCATGCCTTGTACGCCATTTGCAAAACCCGACACCATAGCAAGGCCAGCAGTGCTCACTTCTTGCATTTCATTTTGTAGTGCGACAATTGGGCCACAGTTAAACTCAGCTGATTTAATTGCACCCGTTAATGTGTTGGCTAGCGGCAGGACTTTTGCTACATCAATACCATAAGCAACACTCATCATTTGCCCGTCAAGCCCAGTGGTATGTTTTGGTACAAAGCCACGTACGGCTTGAAGAGTATTAAGTAAGTCTTGATCTGTGCTTTGCAGTACTGCTTTTACGTCAAAGTCAGCGTAGTCGGCTGTAATACGTGTTTTTGTTGTGCCTGATACAGTCGCAGGCCATTTAGCGGCAATGGCAGCAATATCATCTTGGCACTCAGGAGTTGAAATCATTGCTAACGCATTTGCTTGCTGGGCTTTATCAAGTAGCTCTTTGAGCATCTGGTGTAAGCGAGAGTCTTCTTTGCCTGTTACAGCATTGGCGATACGTTGGTGATCAACAAAGCCAACCGAGTTACCATCAAGCGAGAAAGTTTTAATAAGCTCAGGTAGCTTTTTAGTTTCAGCTAGTGATTGAGCCGGTTTTTCTACGCCAAGGGCAATACGTAAATCTTGTTCATTAGAAAGCGCAGTGGTTAGCGTGATGGTAGCCCAATTGTTGTGAGTTGATGCAATTAGGTTGAAGTTATCTAAGCCTTCAAGCTCAATCGCAAAGCGCGTGTAACTTACGCCTTCAAGGCTTTCAGTTGTATAAGCAATACCGGCTTCATCAGCTGATTGTTTAATGCTATTGATAATGCTGCTTTGATCTGCGACCTGAAAGCGCACAATCGGCATTAAACCTTGCGCATACATCATGCCTTTGTAGTCATCACCAAAACCCCAAACCGATTTAAAGGCATCGTAAGAGCTCAGTGATTGCTGGTATTTTTCCATCAGTGATGCAAGGAATAGGGCATTCTTATCATCAACAGTTTTAAGCTCAGCAATGATGGGCGTTAAATCGCTAGTACCTTTCATTGCATCTGGCATAAGCGCAAAATACTTGCTATACGGAAAGGGTTTAAGTTGACCATAAAAAACCGCCGTATCGGCAGGTACGTATGCAAGCTCTGGTAAATCTACATCAACACTGGCTTTATTTTGTGAGTACAACAACGCACCTGCAACAATGGCAATCGCGCCCCCAGCAAGAAGCTTATTATTCATAGGATGAATTCCTTTTTCTTTAATTAGTTAAAAAACATACCATGAAATTTAAGCACTCTCCACTAGAGTGCTTAATAGATTTGTAAGCAATTATGAGCTGTTATAAAAGATCTTCGGCGCTAGGTAATGATGCAAATGCACCATAACGGCTTACAGCAAAAGCGCCGGCCTTCGCTGCGTAAGCAATGGTTTGTTCGATATTATCTGGAGTTTGACAAAACGCTTTAAAGCTTTGTTTGTTTTCACAGTGCTGACCAATCTTTGAGAGCATGCCGCCAATGAACGCATCGCCTGCGGCTGTGGTATCAACCACTTTTGTAGCTGGTGGGCTAACTTGGCCTTTAAAGTCTGCGTGGTAAAAGCTGATTGCTTCGCCGCCATTAGTAACTAGCAAACAGGTTACACCCGCCTTTAAAATGGCATCAATAGTATGCTCAAGTGGCATTTCTTGATGGCTTTTTTGATTTAAAAACTCAAGCTCTTCAAATGACAGTTTCACGATATCTGAAAGTGATATAACGTGCCACATTCTATCAAGCGTATGGCGCATACTTGGCCAAAGGTTTTCGCGCAGATTCATATCAAAGCTACAAATTGCACCGGCTTTTTTCGCCTGAGTTAAACCATAAATTGTGGTTTGATAGATGTTGTGCTCAGTTAAACTGTTGCTGCATACATGCATGATGGCGTGATTTGCAAACATTGCATGGTCAAAGTCGTCCACTCGATACAGTAAATCTGCGGCTGGTGGGCGATAAAAGCTAAATGAGCGTTCGCCACTGTCATCAAGTGATACAAACGCCAATGCTGTTTTAGCCGCATCGGTGAATGTACAGTACTGGGTGTTTACTGCATGCTGGTCAAGCTCTTGTTTAATAAAGTGACCGAACATATCATCGCCTAACATACCGCAAAAACTGGTGTTTAGGCCTAGTTTTGCTGCTGCAACAGCCACATTAGCTGGTGCGCCACCTGCGTATTTGGTAAATGATTCTGGTTGTTTACCATCAGATAAAAAGTCGATTAATGCTTCGCCAAAACACACTAAACTCATTATGCATTCCTCAAGGTTAAGGTTCTTAATACTTCGTAGCAGGCACCCATAGTATGGTAGTCGGTTTTGCCTGCTGGCGATTTTTCGTCACTGTATGGTTGGTTTTGTGCTGATAAAATGCGATACCACGCACCATATTGGTGATCTACCATATGTTGCCAACTGTACTGCCAAATTTTTTCGTACCACTGCCAATAGCTTTCGTCATTTGTGGCATCAGCGAGTAGGGCTGCTGCGGCTAATGATTCGGCCTGCACCCAAAAGTATTTATCGCTATCACAAATTTGTTTATTTGGTGCAAAGCCATAGAAAATGCCCCCATGTTGCTGATCCCACGCGATGCTCAGGGTTTCATCAAACAGGCTTTTAGCGCGCGTTACCAGCCAAGGTTCATCAATATGGCGGTTTAAAATAAGTAATAGTTTTGCCCACTCAGTTTGATGACCTGGTTGAAATCCCCAAGGTCTAAATAAATGCTGCGGGTCATCTTTGTTGTAATCTAAATCGATTTGCCAATTTTTAGAGTAGTGCTCCCACACCAACTGCTGGCTGTGGGCTGCCAGTTTTACGGTAAAAGTTTCGGCAAGTTGTTTAGCGCGTTTTAAATAACGGGTCTCGTTAGTTGCTTCAAAACACATGAGTAAGGCTTCGCATAAATGCATATTGGCATTTTGGCCGCGATAGTCATCTGCACAGCTAAAATCGGCATTTTGCTCATCTAAATAGGCATTATGCTGTGGTTCAAAGTAGTGCTGCTCTAATAAATCCCATACCTGTGAAATAGTTTTTTTGCAGTCGTTCACCCCTGCTTTTAAAGCAACCGCGTTTGCAAGCATAACAAAGGCAAGCCCATAGCAATGGTTGGTGTCGTCTAACACTGTTACTGTGCCGTTATCATCTTGCTCAATAAGCCAAGCATAACCACCAGATGCTTGTTTATGCGCATGTTCAAGGTGGGCTAAACCATGTTTAGTGAGGCTTAAATATTCTGGATCTTTAAACTCGATATACGCCATCGCGTAATTAAAAACAAAGCGGGTGCTCGACACTAAATGCCGAGTGTGTTTTTCGTAAACCGCGCCATTATTTTTAAAGAATTGATAAAAGCCCGCTAAGCCATGGGCTGAATGATCAACACAATGGGGGTGATAAAAAGCAAGAGTATCTTGGATATGCTGCTTAAGAAAATCAGGGCTTTTAAAGTTAACTGTGGCCATGCGTTATTAATAAATCTGTGTTCATCTTGCAACTATAGCAGGAAATAAAATTATTGGAACGTTCCTAGTAAATCTTTGTGCTATTTTTACTTCAATGTGTAGAATCAAAGGTAACTTGTTAACGGAGTGAAAACCACGTGAGTGAAATAAATACAAACCAATCGTTTGTCGCCGATGGTTCGCAGCAAAATAAAAACTACCTGCTACCACTGACAGCAATGACAACCCTGTTCTTTTTATGGGGTTTCATTACAGTTTTAAATGACGTGTTGATCCCGCGCTTAAAAGGGGTGTTCGATTTAACCTACACAGAGGCAATGCTGGTTCAGTTTTGTTTCTTTGGCGCTTACTTTATTGTTTCGCTACCTGCGGGTATGTTGGTTAAAAAAATGGGCTACAAAAATGGCGTACTAACCGGCTTAGTCGTAGCATCAATTGGCTGTATGTTATTTTACCCAGCAGTTGTTGTGCATGAGTACTGGTTATTCTTAGGTGCGTTATTTGTTCTAGCAGCAGGTATTACCGTATTACAGGTATCTGCTAACCCGTATGTTGTGGCGTTAGGTCCTGAAAAAACGGCGTCGTCACGTTTAAATTTAGCACAAGCACTTAACTCACTAGGTACCACAGTTGGTCCATATGTGGGTGGTATTTTATTCTTTGGTACAGCAGGCACATTAGCTGCAAACGCAGCAACTGCAGAATCTGTAAAAGTGCCTTACCTTATGCTTGCAGCAGCACTACTGACCATTGCTGTAGTATTTGCCTTCTTTAAATTACCTGTGATTGCAGAGCATACAGAAGAGCAAGACTGTAAAGCGAAAGGCCACAGCCTTGCCGAAGCACCTCATTTAATGATGGGTGTTGTAGGTATCTTCTGTTACGTAGGTGCAGAGGTTTCAATTGGTAGCTTCTTAGTAAACTATTTTGGCGAAGAACACATCGCTGGCCTTGAAGAGCATGCGGCTGCAAGCCTAATTGCTTATTACTGGGGCGGTGCAATGGTGGGTCGTTTCATTGGCTCTGCAGCACTTCAAAAGATTGCGCCTTCAAAAGCGTTATTCTTTAATGCCATGATGGTTATTGTATTGCTGTTAGTGACTATTTTCACTGAAGGTGATGTGGCGCTTTACTCTGTACTTGCGATTGGTTTATTTAACTCAATTATGTTCCCGACTATTTTCTCTGTTGCTATTGAAGGTTTAGGCTCACTAACTAGTAAAGGTTCGGGTTGGTTATGTTTAGCAATCGTTGGTGGTGCCTTAGTACCATTAGTACAAGGTGTAGTCGCTGATACAGTAAACATCCAACAAAGCTTCTTCGTACCAGTGATTTGTTATGCATTTATCGCTTGGTATGGCTTAAATGTTGTACGTTTAGCTGATAGCTGGAAAAAACGCATCGGCTAAAAATAACAATTAATAAAAACCCCGCACTGAGTTGCGGGGTTTTTTTGTGCCATTTTTTTGCTAAAGCGAACAAAACTAGATGACAAAATGATTTAATGAATACGTATTCAGGGGCGCTTTAAGTAATAATTTATGGGAACGTTCCAATTTGGTTTTTGCTGCTTTTTTATTAATGTGACTTAAGAAGTGGAATTGGCTGCCGTTAACAAAGTAATTGATTTTCAAAGAAAGCATACTTTAATAAAAGGAACGTTTTTCTAGTTTTAGCTTAATTTTATAAGACAAAGAGCTTTAAATTTGTTAAATATAATGAGGCTAACAACGAAAAAAATAACAAACAGGTTTGTCATGCAAAGCACTCTTAAATTTACCACCAAGGTAACTGTGGCTGCATCACTGGTTTTAGTGATAGTGCTCGGTTTATTCACCATTAATAACTTCATCTCTATGCGCAGCCAAACGCAGGAGCAGCTTTCGCTCGTTCTTCAAGAGATTTCTCAGTCAGTGTCGCAAAACATAGCTAACTGGTTAAATGCTAAATTAGCGATTGTTTCGTCAGTTGCTGATACCTATCAACTTGGTGATAGCAAAGAGCTTACACTTACGCAGCTGAACACAGCCGACAAAGCGGGGAGTTTTAAGAATACCTATATTGGTATCACGGATGGCACCTTTGTATTGAATGACCAATCTGTTGTCTTACCGCCAGACTACGATGCAACAACACGCCCGTGGTACAAGCTTGTTGAAAACAAAACAAACACTGCCTTTACTGCTCCTTATATTGACGTAACCACCAATGAACTGACTATTTCAGCTGTAGCGCCTATGCAAGCTAACGGTGTGTTTAGCGGGGTTGCAGGTGCCGACATCGACATGAAAACCATTACTAAAATCGTCAACGAAATTGACTTTTTAGGCTTTGGTTATGGCTTTTTACTAGATAGTGAAGGGCGCATTTTAAGCCACCCAGAAACTAAATTTAACGACAAAAACATGAGTGACTTATTTGGTAAAAGCTTGTCGTTACAATCTGAGTTTGTTGAAGTACAGGTAGGTGGCTTAGATAAATTGGTATCGTTTACCAAAATCAAAGGAATTCAAAACGTTGATTGGTATTTAGGTGTGGTGATCAACGAAGAAATTGCTTACTCATCAGTTGCCTCATTTAGAAATATGGCGGCTATTTACATGCTAATGGGTATAGTGGCGATTGTATTAATGATGCAGTTTTTACTTCGCTATTTAATGCGTCCAATGCAGCGCTTAAACGATGCAATTAAAGATATTGCCCAAGGTGAGGGGGATTTAACTCGCCGTCTTGAGGTTGAAAACAATGACGAGTTTGGCGAGTTAAGCCATTACTTTAATGCGTTCATCGAGAAAATTCATACATCAATCGAGCAAGTTAAAAATACCACCGTTGAGCTTGAACGCTTAGTTGAGAGTTTAGTTAACCAAACTCAAGGCACGCTCGACATGTATGCTGACCAAACAAAACGTACTGATAACGTGGCAACGGCAATCAATGAACTGACATCGAGTGCGGTAGAAATCTCAAATAGTGCAAGTAATGCGTCAACGTTAGCAACCAGTGCTAACAGCCAATCGTTACAAAGCCAATCTGCATTAGCTGACAACTTATCCGCGATTAATGCTTTATCTCGTAATATGGAGCAGGCGCAAAAAACCATTAATAGTTTAGATGCACACACTGTAAGCATTGGCCAAGTGCTTGAAGTGATCAAAGGTGTGAGTGAACAAACTAACTTGCTCGCTCTTAATGCGGCGATAGAGGCGGCCCGTGCCGGTGAAGCAGGTCGTGGTTTTGCGGTTGTAGCTGACGAAGTACGCCAACTTGCGCACCGTACACAACAATCAACACAAGAAATCGAAGACACCATTTCTCAGTTACAACAAGGTTCTGCGACTGCCGTTGAAGTTATGACGGCCAGTATTCGCGACAGTGAAAAGAGTGTTGAGCAAGCTCATGTAGCAGGCGATAAAATGGCTGAGGTAACCCGTGCCATTGAGTCAATCGATGAGGTGAACCACAGTGTTGCTAATGCCACGACTGAGCAAAACCAAGTGATTCAAAGCCTAGACAGTGATATACACTCAATTAGTGAGCTTTCAAATCAAGGTCAAAGCAATCTTAATAATACATTGAATGAGTGCACTAAATTGAAAGCCCAGTTCTATGAGCTTGAGCAATTGGTACTTAAATTTAAAGTTTAGTTGTTAAGAGACTGCAATTTTGGATCAAAATTGGCTTAATGCCATTACGTTAAACAGTGTCGACACGGCGGATAAACAGCGTCGTGCCTTCACGTTATTTGCCATGGCTTTTTTTGCCATCGTATTAATCACTTCGTTAGTGTTATCTAACTATCAAATTTACGCCTTACCGCTCACTATTATGTTAGTGGTGAGCGATATAACTATTGTGCTGTGCATGCTCTATTACTTTCGCACTGGTGCTTTAGTCTCTGTAAGCTGCATTATTTTATCGATTATTTTGCTTCTCTGTGTGGCCTTGGTGTACACCGGTGGCAAAGAAAACACCGCTTTATATTGGCTCATGTTTTACCCTATTGT
Source organism: Pseudoalteromonas sp. P1-8 (assembly GCF_001399985.1). Classification (NCBI taxonomy): domain Bacteria; kingdom Pseudomonadati; phylum Pseudomonadota; class Gammaproteobacteria; order Alteromonadales; family Pseudoalteromonadaceae; genus Pseudoalteromonas; species Pseudoalteromonas sp. P1-8. Next base: position 46,099 of record NZ_LJSO01000011.1, on the reverse strand, counting down.
GGCTTATGTCACTTTAGGGTTAAAAGTGGGCAGTGTGTTGGTTGGTATTATGTACGCTAGTGCAGTTGCACTGCTGTTTAGCCCCAACTTTGGGCAAGCGCATTACGGGCAAGTTGAAACCTCACGGTTTTTAGCCTCTTTCACTATGGTAATTTTGTTTTCTGGGATCAGTGAATACTTTAGGCAAAAAAGCCATCAAAAAATTGCTGATATTACCTTAATAGAAAAACGCGATGCATTAACAGACCCACTAACAGGCCTTGCCAATCGTCGTTACATTTATGAGCATATTCAGCCGCGCCTTGAAGCTGAAGCGGCTAATTATTTACCTATGTCGGTATTATTAATTGATTTAGATAACTTTAAATCACTTAACGATACTTATGGTCATGACTTTGGCGATCAGGCATTAATAGCCTTTACCTCTATGCTGCACGATAAATTACGTGGCACAGATATAAAAGCCCGTTATGGCGGCGAAGAGTTTATTATTTTGCTGCCAAAAGCCGGGCTTAACATTGCCCATGCGGTGGCTGAAAAACTGCGTAGTTATGTCGCCGAAAAACAGATCCCTTATGATGTTGGGCAGTCTGTAACCATTACCTGTAGTATTGGCATTGCCAGCCTAGAACGTGGTAGCCAATTTAGTAAAGCGATTAAACAAGCCGACGACAACCTCTATAAAGCCAAAGCGAAAGGGCGTAATGTCGTGGTCTCTGATTTAACTGAGATAAGCTAAATGGCCAAGCTAATTTATGTATACGACCCAATGTGTAGTTGGTGCTGGGGCTACAGAGAAACCTGGTTAAAACTAAAAGCTGCCCTTGGCGATAAACTGGCTATTGAATATAAAGTGGGTGGCCTTGCGCCTGATTCAGATGAGCTAATGCCAATAGATATGCAGCAGTTTTTACAGCAAACATGGCAACGTATAGAACAGCAGCTTGGCACTCCATTTAATCATGAGTTTTGGCATACCGCGCAACCACGTCGCTCTACTTACCCTGCATGCCGTGCTGTGCTTGTTGCAAGGCAGCACAATAAAGAATGTGAAATGCTTTACGCCATTCAAAAAGCCTACTACTTAAATGCACAAAATCCATCTGACATCAGCACTCTTGCAAGCCTTGCTGAGCAAATAGGGTTAGAAAAAAACGCATTTATAAACGAAATTGAAAGTGAAAAAATAAATTCATTACTCATGGCCGAAATAAACCAAGCCAGAAGCTTACCTATTCAAGGATTTCCATCTTTAGTCCTTGAAAATAAAGGGCTATACACTGCTATCCCGGTTAATTATCAAGACTGGCAAAGCACTTATCAGCAAATAACATCTCATATTTAGTTCCCGAAACCCTCCAACTTTTGCCTTATCTTTGCGCAATATAAACTAATTGTTACAGCTGTCATATTTTTGTATTTTTTGCGCAACATGCTTGTCATTTTTCATCGTTATCCTTTCGCACAATAAAACAACCCAACTAGCAAATTAAGCTAACTTAACGAGTAAAGGTGTATGCGATGAAAGGCGTTAAACCACTGATTTTAGCAGGTATTGTAGCGGCATCTGCAGCAGTACATGCAAACGATCTAGATAAAGTAATTGATAAAAGCAGCGAGATAAACAAATCTGCAGCGCAATCACAAACTAAAATCGACAAGATTGCAGATTCAATGCAAGGTCGTTTACAACAATTCAAAGCCCTTAATAAAGAAATTGACGGCTTAACTGTTTATAACGCGCAACTTACTAAGCAATTGAATAACCAAATTGCAGAAATGGACGCGTTAAACGAGTCAATGGATCAGGTATCGGTTATCGAGCGTCAAATTACGCCGTTAATGATGCGTATGATCACAGGTCTTGAACAATTCGTTGCACTAGACGTGCCTTTCTTAACTGAAGAACGTAGCAAGCGTATTGCATCATTAAAAGAAATGATGGATCGCGCAGACATCACTTCAAGTGAAAAATTCCGCCGCTTACTTGAAGCTTACCAAGTAGAAGTTGATTACGGTCGCACTATCGAAGCGTATACATCATTACTGAATGTAGATGGCCAAGAGCGCGAAGTAGATTTCTTACGCATCGGTCGTTTAGAACTTATTTATTTAACACGCGATGGCAAAAAAGCAGGCAGCTGGGATAAAGAAACAAAATCGTTTGTTGAATTACCAGATTCTGCAATCAGCCAAATCAACAAAGGCTTACGCATTGCACGTAAGCAACTTGCCCCAGATATGTTAACACTGCCAGTCCACGCTGCTGAATAAGAGGTTTGAGATGAAATTATTTACGAAAATGACAAAAATGGCCGTGTTTGCAGCTGGCCTTGGTTTTGCTGGTAGCAGCCTAGCGGCTGAGCCAATGGATTTAGACTCATTACTAAAAACATTAGAGCAAGGTAAAGCACAGCAAAGCGCCGAAAATAAACAACGTGAACAAGAGTTCATGGCACGTCAAAACGAACAAGTACAAATGCTTAAAGATACACAAGCAAAACGTACTGCAATGCTTAACGAATCAGAGCGTTTAGAAACTCAGTTTGAAGAAAACGAAGTAAAGCTAGCTAACTTAACAGACACACTTTCTAACCGCATGGGTTCACTTAAAGAACTATTCGGTGTGTTACAACAAGTTGCGGGCGATTCAAGCAACAAATTCATGACGTCAGTTGTTTCTGCAGAGCTTCCTGGTCGTAGTAACTTCATGGATGAACTAGCACAAAAAATGGGTTCAACGTCAAAGCTTGCTTCTATCGATGATATCGAAAAAGTTTGGTTTGAATTACAACGCGAAATGACTGAGCAAGGTAAAGTATCTCGCTTTACAACAGATGTAATCGTTGAAGGTGGCAGCAAAGCACAAAAAGAAGTGGTGCGTGTTGGTGCATTTAACTTAATCGCAGACGGTAAATACCTTGAGTACACACCGGCTACAAATACAATCAGCCAGCTTACGCGTCAGCCTAGCAGCCGTTACACAGCAACTGCAGCTGATTTACAGCAAGCAAATTCAGGTGTTGTACCGTTCGCACTTGACCCTACAGGTGGTTCAATCTTAGGCCTTTTAGTACAAGCACCAGATACTGAAGAGCAAGTTCACCAAGGTGGTACGGTTGGTTACATCATCTTAGGTGTTGGTTTAATCGCTTTACTAATTGCACTTGAGCGTTTTGTATCTCTGATGATTATGGGTAGCAAAATCCGTCGTCAGCTTAAAGACACAGTGGCACGTGATGACAATCCACTTGGTCGCGTAATGAAAGTGAAAGATCAGTACCCAGATGTAGCGTACGACACGCTTGAGCTTAAATTAAGCGAAGCAATCATTCGTGAAATGCCAAAAATTACTCGTAACCTGACGCTAATTAAGATTATCTCTGTTGTAGCACCACTACTTGGTCTACTAGGTACGGTAACCGGTATGATTAACACCTTCCAAGCAATTACCTTGTTCGGTACAGGTGACCCTAAACTAATGGCGGGTGGTATTTCTCAGGCACTTGTAACAACGGTACTTGGTCTGGTTGTGGCTATCCCAACAGTATTCTTATACACACTTCTTAACACGCGTTCTAAAAATATGCTGTTGATTTTACAAGAGCAAAGCGCAGGTATCATCGCAGAGCGAAGCGAGAAAGGAGCATAAATCATGGTGCTATTGATTGATGCAATCAATGCTCTACGTGATTTCCTCGACACAGGTGGCCAAGTTCTCTTGGTCATCGGTGTCCTCATCTTCGCGATGTGGTTATTGATACTTGAGCGTTTTATGTATTTCTTTGGTGGCTTTAAACGCTACAAGAAAGACGTAAAAAGTACTTGGAGCAATAGAGCAGAGCGTAACAGCTGGAACGCAGAGCAAATTCGCCAAGCGATGATTTCACGCGCTGGCATGCAACTAAATAATAACCTTGCGCTAATCAACGTAATGGTTGCGTTATGTCCACTTTTAGGTCTGTTAGGTACCGTAACCGGCATGATCGAAGTATTTGATGTAATGGCAATCACAGGCACAGGCAGTGCACGTTCGATGGCATCAGGGGTGTCTAAAGCCACTATCCCAACAATGGCCGGCATGGTGGGTGCACTTTCAGGGGTTTTCGCATCAACGTTCTTACAACGTCGTGCAAAACGCGAAGTGCAATTACTTGAAGACAACATGGTCTTAGACCACTAAACGAATTTTAGGGTGATGTGAGCATCACCCACTAGGAGACTAACAATGAGAGCGCCACTAGGTAACTTATTTCAAGAAGACGACGCTGAAGAAATCAACATGACGCCAATGCTAGACGTTGTTTTCATCATGCTTATCTTCTTTATCGTAACAGCATCATTCGTAAAAGAAGCCGGTATTGATGTAAACCGCCCAGAAGCGGCAACGGCAGTGAAAAAAGAGCGTGCCAACATCTTAGTTGCTATTTCTGACAAAGGTGAAATTTGGATCAACAAACGCCAAGTAGATGTTCGTGCAGTACAAGCAAATATCGAGCGCTTAAAAGCTGAAAATCCACAAGGTAGTGTGGTTATTCAAGCTGATAAGAAAGCCACAACCGATGTACTTATTAAAGTAATGGATGCATCACGTGCTGCAGGCGCATTTGATGTGTCGATTGCTGCGCAAGAAGCATCATAAGGAATGTGAGCGATGCGTTATATAGTTGCATTAATCATCGCTGGTATCGTGACTGTCATGCTGTTTTTAGGCATGCAGGCACTGATCACCGGTGGTGAAGGGGCCATGTCTGAGCCCGTAAAAGGAAACGTACTTGATTTTGTTCGTCTGAAAAAAGAAGAGACAGTGCAAAAGAAAGAACGTAAACCGCAAAAGCCACCAACGCCAAAAGAGCCACCTCCGCCAATGGAATCACCGCAAATGCAAAACAGTGATCCTAACGCGAGCAATGCCAACTTTGACTTTGGTGCCAGTGTTGAAGCCGACGTTAACTTAGCTGGCGGCTTAGCCCTTGAATCAAGCGACGGTGAATACTTACCGATTGTAAAAGTAGCGCCTGTTTATCCGCGCCGAGCTTTATCGCGTGGGATCGAAGGCTATGTGATTGTTGAGTTTACAGTAACCAAGCAAGGCACAGTACGTGACCCGAAAGTTATTAAAGCTGAACCAGAGTCTTTGTTTGACCGCGCTGCGATGGATGCAGCACTTAAATTTAAATATAAACCGCGCGTTGTTAACGGTGAAGCTGTTGAAGTAGCGGGCGTACAGAACAAAATTTCTTTCCAAATTAACGGTTAGAAAAGAGGAATGCGATTATGAAACCTTTAAAAGTTGCCGTGATTTGCGCGGCTGCTTTCACAAGCAGCCTTGTAGTCCCAAGCGTTGTTAGCATGTTACCAGGTGTCACACTGGCAACGGCTTACGCACAAGAACAAAAAACTAAACGGGTACCTGCACTGCGCGAAAAAGTGTATAGCCAATTAGCACGAGCACAAAAGCTGGCTGATGATGGAGATGCAAAAGCAGGGTTAGAAGCTCTTGATAGTATTCAAGAGCGCTCTTCGAGCATGAACTCGTATGAAATTGCCATGATGCATAATTTCTACGGTTTTATTTACTACAACGAAAACGACCTTGATAAAGCAATTGCATCGTTTGAAAAAGTAGTAAACGAAGATGCGATTCCAGAAACCTTACGTGTAAGCACCATGTTTAGTTTAGCGCAACTTGCAATGGCTAATAGCGATTACGAAAAGGTAATCAAATATTTAGCACAGTGGGATGTGATTAACGACAAGCCTAAAACAGATGCTTATTATGTATTGAAATCTCAAGCGTATTATCAGCTTAAAGATTACCAAAAAGGCATTGAAAACATTAACCTAGCTATCGCAGAAGCCGACAGCAAAGGTGAAATGCCAAAAGAAAACTGGTTAATCTTACAGCGTGCAATGTACTACTCACTTAATCAGTCTGACAAAGTGGTCGAGGTACTTGAACGTTTAGTTAAGCTTTACAACAAGCCAGAGTACTGGGTTCAGTTAGGCGGCATGTACGGTGAAACGGGCGCAGAGAAAAAGCAATTAGCGGTTTTAGAAGCGGCATATCAACAAGGTTTCATGAAATCTAAATCAGATCTACGTCAATTATCACAAGTGTATTTATACAACGGCCTGGCTTTTAAAGCGGCAAATGTTATGAGTAAAGCTATGCAAGACGGTGTCGCTGAAAAATCAGCGAAAAACTATGCCTTTGTTGCAGAAGCGATGGTACAAGCAAAAGAAGCTGAAAAGTCACTTGCTTACTTTGCAAAAGCCGCTGATTTAGTAACGCATGGTCAGTACGAACAACGTATTGCAGAGGTAAGCATTAATCTTGAAAAATACGAAGAAGCAGCGGATGCAGCACGTAAAGCCCTAGATAAAGGCGGCTTAGAGTTTGAATCGAATGTGTATGTTGCCTTAGGTATGGCGCAATACAATTTACAAAACTTTGATGCCTCGATTTTAGCGTTTGAACAAGCGGAAAAACACAAAAAGTCGCAGCGTTTAGCTGAGCAATGGATCAAGTATGTGAAGCGTGAAAAAGTGCACGCCGAAACATTACGTACCGCTTTACTCTAAATCGTATTCAACAGGTAAGCGTACAAAAGAACTAATTTATAATCGCAACACCAAAGCTGCCTTCGGGCGGCTTTTTTCCGTTCCTAAAATAAACTAACTTACTATTTTTTATATAATTAATATTGTCATTTTATGTTTATTAAAGTGTAACTAGTTTGTCATACAGCTCCCGTAAGGTAGTCGCAGTTTAAAACTCAAGTGACCCAAAAGCATTAAGTTTCAGTGCTTTTTGGTGACTTGAGTTTATGCGCTAACACAATAATTAAATACCTATCTTAACGGAGTGAACAATGAAATTATCTGGCTTATTCAAGGTTAGTCTTGTAGCTACAGCAATCTCACTAGCAGGTTGTGGCGGTGGTGATATCAACATCAACGTAGAAGAAACAGTTGAGCAACCAACTACACCTACTAACCCAACTACACCACCAACAACTGAAGAGTTACCGGGTGTATACAGCCAAAGTCTTTCGAACGAAGTGTCTGCTGCATTAGGTCGTGATGTGACAGTACAAGTTCTTTCAGGCGTAATCACTGAAGATACAACATTATCAACAGACGCATTTTGGGCGCTTGATGGTGCTGTATTCGTTGGTAACGATAAAGCAGACAGTGCAACGTTAACAATTGAAGCGGGTGCGGTAGTATTCGGTAACAGCGGTTCTGATTACCTAGTTGTTAGCCGTGACTCTAAAATTGAAGCTACAGGTACTAAAAACGACCCTATCATCTTTACTTCTAAGCAAGACGTAGTTGGTGAAGAAACATCTGCAGGCCAATGGGGCGGTATGGTGCTTCTTGGTAACGGTATCTCTAATAAGTGTCCTGCTGAAGGCGATTGTGCTCTTCAAGTTGAAGGTGTTGAATCTGGTGCTGTATTCGGCGGTACAGACAATACAGATAGTTCTGGTACTTTAAAGTACGTTGTTGTTAAAAATGCTGGTTATGAAATTGCCCCAGATAATGAACTAAATGGTATTACATTTGGTGCTGTTGGTTCTGGTACAACGGTTGAGTACTTACAAGTTCACAACAACTCAGATGATGGTGTTGAATTCTTCGGTGGTGCGGTAAATCTGAAGCACGTTGTATTAACAAGCATCGACGACGATAGCATCGACTGGGACAATGGTTACCAAGGTAAAATGCAATTCGTTTACGTTGAACAAGATCCAGATTCAACAGATGCAAACCGTGGTATCGAAGCAGATAACGACGGTAGCACACCTTCTAAAGAACCAAAATCATTACCAATCATCTCTAACTTAACAATCATCGGCAACAACTTCGACGGTGAAGACGATGCTGAGGGTATCTACCTTCGTGAAGGTACAGGTTTACACCTTTACAACTCTGTGATCACTGGCTCTGACGAAATGGGTGAGTGTTTAGAAATTGAAGGTGCTGAAGACGGTGTAAGCGAAACAGTTAATAACGCTAACGATGGTACTATCTTAATTCAAAACACATTCATGTCGTGTACTAATGGCGAAAACTTCAAAAACCCAGTTGATGGTAGCGGCAATTCATTACTAGAGCTTGAAACGTGGTTTACAGCACAATCTGGTAACGTAATCAATGATAAGCCAATGCTTGGTGCAAACGGTCAACCAATTGCAGGTTCTCCATTACTAGGCGCGGGCCAAGATGTAGCAAATACTGTTGATGCGTTCTTCGATACAGTTGACTTTGTTGGTGCACTGAATGATTCAGATGACTGGCGTGAAGGTTGGGCATTTGGTTACGGTGGCGGTGAAGTAACTGCACCACCAGCAGTAGCAGGTTGTCCATCAGGTACAACGTCAATTTCTCCAGTTGATGGCAGCACAACAACATGTGAAGTGTCTGGTCGTATCACCGCTGATTTAACTCTTACTGCGGGTAACTACTACGCATTAAGCGGCGCAGTATTTGTAGGTGAAGATAATGCAGATTCAGCTACTTTAACAATCGAGCCAGGCGTAACAGTATATGGCCGTACAGGTGATGATTACTTAGTAATTAGCCGTGGTTCAAAAATTAATGCTAACGGTACTAAAGATGAGCCAATCTCGTTCACTTCAAGCCAAGATGTGATGGGTGGTACTACAGCCGCTGGTCAATGGGGTGGTTTAGTACTTCTTGGTAACGCACCATCAAACAAGTGTCCAGCAGAAGGTGATTGTGCACTTCAAGTTGAAGGTGTTGAGTCAGGTGCGGTGTTCGGTGGTACTGATACAACGGATAACTCAGGTACACTGCGTTATGTTCGTGTGATGAATGGTGGGTACGAAATCGCACCAGATAACGAATTAAACGGTATCACGTTCGGTGGTGTTGGTTCTGGTACAACTGTTGAGTATGTACAAGTACACCAAAATGCGGATGACGGTGTTGAGTTCTTCGGTGGTAACGTTCAAGCGAAGTACTTAGTACTAACAAGCATTCAAGATGACAGCATCGACTGGGACAATGGTTTCCAAGGTAAAATGCAGCACATTCTTGTTAAGCAAGCAGCTGATAACTCAGACGCGAACCGTGGTATTGAAGCAGACAACGATGGTTCTACACCGTCTAAAACACCTAAGTCAAACCCAACAATTGCTAACTTAACAATCATCGGTAATACCTTTGATGGTGAAGATGACTCAGAAGGTATGTACTTCCGTGAAGGTACGGGTGCGCAAATCTATAACGCAATCGTAACGGGCCCTGAAGGTATGGGCGAATGTCTAGAGATTGAAGGTGCTGCTTCAGGTGAAAGTGAAACAGTTAAGAATGCTCAAGATGGTACCTTAATGATTAAATCATCAGTGATTGCATGTTCTGAAAACTTCAAAGACCCAAGTGGTGTAGATTTCAGTGTTGAAAACTGGTGGACAAACACATTAGGTAACTTAGTTGCTACAGGTCAAACGCAAGTTGTAAATGGTATCTTCACTATCGATACAACAACAGCGACAGACGTTAAAGCAATCGACGGTTTCTTCGATACAACAACGCACATTGGTGCAGTATCTGCTGATAACAACTGGACTGAAGGTTGGACAGTAGGTCTGGAATAACACAGTAAGCGAGGTGCTAAACAACGTGTTTAGCACCTTTAAACAACTTTCTGTAACTTATTTCAGATAGAGGTAAACATGAAACAATATTCAAAACAGTTCAGCTTAACAGCACTAAGCGCAGCTATCTTATGCGGATTGAGTGTCTCAGCACACGCAGCTGAAGCAGACGAAGAAGCTGTTCTTGAAGAAGTTGTTGTAAGTGCAAGTCGTTTAAAAGGCACTGCAACAGCTGTTCTAGAAGAGCGTAAACAGCAAGCATTCGTTGCTGATATTATGGGTGCAGAGCAAATTTCACGTAGTGGTGATAGTGACGCTGCTGCAGCGCTACGCCGTGTAACAGGTTTAACACTTGTTGATGGTAAGTTTATTTATGTACGTGGTCTAGGTGAACGATATTCAAGTACACAGTTAAATAATTCTGCTGTACCAAGCCCAGATCCAACGCGTTCTGTATTACCACTGGATTTATTTCCATCAGGTATTATCGAAAGCTTATCAGTACAAAAATCATATTCACCGTCAATGCCAGCATCTTTTGGTGGTGGTAACGTTGATATTCGCTTGAAATCAATTCCTGATCAGTTTGTATTTGATGTGACGGGTCAGCTTGGTTATAACAACAATAACTTTGATGATGGTCTTGAATACAACGGTGGTTCGGATGACTGGTACGGTGTTGACGATGGCACACGCGAAATTCCGCGTCCTATCCTTGATGTATACCAAAGTGGTCAATCGCTTGATGATTTAACACCTGAGCAAAGCCGTGCTTTAGCACTGTCGTTAAATCGCGATTATGATCCAAAATCAGCAAAGGTTGATCCAAATACAAAGTTCACTGCCACGTTAGGTAACAGCTTTGAATCGGATAAATGGCGCTACGGTTTCTTATCGTCGCTTAGCTACGATAATAAACACGTTGTTTCAGATGAGTATCAAGGTCAAGGTTTCTTGATTGGTGAAAACTCAACAACCATGATCCGTGGTTATGACCAAGTACTAAGTACAGAACACACGGTTAAGACATCAGGAATGGTTACGGTTGGTGTTGAGTATGACAAAGCGCATAAAATTGACTACACAGCATTAATCCTACGTGATACTGAAGATAAAATTTCAGACCGTTTAGGTATTGACCAAAACAACAATACCTCAGACAACAAGCGTGTACGCTCGTACGATGTTCGTTATGAAGAGCGTGAGCTGATCGTTAATCAGTTAAAAGGTATGCATACTTTTGATTGGTTGAATTACGCGGGTTTTGACTGGAAGTATTCAATTGGTCGCTCAAACCGTTACGCACCAGGTAACATGGAAACTCGTTTCATTGTTACTGATGCTAACGAAGATGGGTTTTACGATACAGTAAACGAAAGCGCATTAACCAATGCAACAACAGCTGCACGTTACACTTTCCAAGATTTGGATGATGAAGTAGAGAACTACGGTTTTAACTTTACGTTGCCTATTATGCTAGATGGCGTGGATGTTGAGCTTAAATCAGGTGCCGACTTTATCTCTAAAGAGCGTTCAGCAACTAACCGTCGTTTTGATATCAATACACGTGCATTCTCAGATGTTGACTTAAACGGAAATGAGTTAAACACCATTTTATCTGATGATGTACTTACAAACGCGTCACTAACGCAGCCAATCTTAAACGACACAACGGTTTCAGGCGATGACTATAAGTCAGCGCAGAAAGTGGATGCATACTACTTCGAAGCTGATTTCTTCTTCAATAACACATGGCGTATTACCGGTGGTTTACGTTGGGAAGATTTCCGTCAAGTATCTGTTCCTCTTGACCCATTTACTGGTGGCCTTGCATCTTCTATCGATTATGATGAGTTAGATCAGCTCGCATTCCGTGAAGACGACGTTTATAGCGCACTTGCATTAACTTATGTACAAAGTGACGAAACGCAATGGCGCTTAAGCTATGGTGAAACTGTTGTTCGCCCAGATTTACGTGAGATTTCTGACGCAACTTACATCGATCCGCTTACAGAATACCCTGTAGGTGGTACGCCAGGTCTACGTACAACCCAAATCAAAAACTATGATTTCCGCTGGGAAAACTATTTTGATACGGGCGAGAACTTCTCTGTTGGTGTGTTCTATAAAGACATGGTTGACCCAATTGAGTCTGTTCAATCACCTGCACAAGATGGGCCACCACTGGTACGTATTGCTAATGCAGAAGATGGCTATGTTGCTGGTGTTGAATTTGAATACCTGAAAGATTTCGCTTTCTTAGGTGGATTCTGGCAAGACGTATTCATGACAGGTAACGTGACTTTAAGTGACTCAGAAATCAACATGGACCGTCAGGCGATTGTTGAACAAACAGGGGTTTCTGCAGCGGTTACAAATACAACACGTCGCATGACGGGTCACTCAAAATATGTTGTAAACATGCAGTTAGGCTATGACGCACCTAGTGGGCAACATGCTTCAACGCTAATCTATAACGTATTTGGTGAGCGGATTATAATTCCTGGCATTGAAGGTCAAGAAGATTGGATGGAGCAACCTTTCCACTCTCTAGACTTTAACTACACCTATTTCCCTGATTTCAACTCAAGCTTGAAGTTTAAAGTGACGAATATTTTGGGCGCAAAATCTGAAATAGAGTCAGCGGGTACCTTAACTCGCTCTAAAGAGAAAGGCACTGAGTTCTCAATTGAGTACAAATATCAGTTTTAAATCTCTGACCAAGGAAGGATACAATAATAAATCCTAACGTTGATTTAGCCCTGCACTAGCAGGGCTTTTTTGTTTCTGTATTGTCTATAAACCATTGCGTGTTATGGTAGTTCTAAGTGTTAAAACAGGGATTTAAAATGGACTTACGGTTAATTATAAATGGCAAAAAAGCGGCTGATGAGCAGCTTCGTGACGCCATCGGTCAATTTCGAACTAGTCAGCAACTTGCGGTGCGTGTTACCTATGAAGGCGGTGACATTGAGCGCTTTATCAATGAAGCCGTGGCAGAGGGTGTAAAACGTGTTGTAGTAGCTGGTGGTGATGGCACCGTTAATGAAGCCGTTAATGCATTAATGAAACTGGAAAAGTCACAACGTTTAGAGCTTGCAATTGTACCTATGGGCACAGCGAATGATTTTGCTACAGCCGCTAATATTCCTCACGGGTACTTGCCAGCACTGAAACTTGCCGCAGATGGTCAGCCGCATGCAATTGATACGGTAGAGGTTGATAAGCGTTATTTTGTGAACGTAGCCAGTGCTGGCTTTGGGGCAAAAATTACCGCAACCACACCGCCTGCACTGAAAAACTTACTCGGTGGTGGGGCGTATACCTTGGCTGGTCTTGTACAAGCGCTGAGTTTTGTACCTTACAGTGGCGAGTTAACGCTGCCTGATGGTGAACGTACTTCGGGCGATATTATTGCCGCTGCCGTATGTAATGGCCGCCAAGCGGGCGGTGGCCAGCCACTTGCGCCACATGCGTACATAAATGATGGCTTGGTTGATTTAGTGGCGTTTACATCATTTGCAATTTCAGATGTACCAGCGGTTATCGAAGAGCTAAGTAACTATCCTAATTCATCACAACAATGGGTAAAACGCTTTCAAGTGCCTTGGCTTGAATGGCAAACACAAACAGAAATGCCAATAAACTTAGATGGCGAGCCAATCACCTCAAAACAACAGCGTTTTGAAGTGCACGCTGGCGCGCTAAACATGGTGCTACCAGACGCTTGCCCAATGCTAAGATGAAAAATTTTGATGTTACTCGGTTAGCGCTGGTTTTGCTAAGGCCGCAATGCTAGATTACTTCTGTAAAAATTAAACTCTCACGCAATGGACTTTAATTTTTAACAGTTTAGGTAATTTGAATGAATCAAACAGTGGAACAAACAATGAAAAAAGTAGGATTAGTCGGTTGGCGGGGCATGGTTGGCTCTGTGTTATTAGAACGTATGCAGCAAGAAAATGATTTTTCTAATATCGACACGACTTTTTTCACCACCTCACAAACCGGTCAATTAGGCCCTGATCTTGCTGGCCCTGCTAAACCGCTTTTAGATGCCAATGATATCGCTGAGCTTGCGAAGATGGATATTATTGTTACTTGCCAAGGCGGTGACTATACCAAAGCCGTTTACCCGCAATTACGTGAATCAGGTTGGCAAGGTTACTGGATTGATGCGGCATCGGCACTGCGTATGAGTGACGACAGTATTATTGTGCTAGATCCGGTAAATAAAGACGTTATCAGTGCGGGCTTAGAGCAAGGTGTTAAAACCTATGTGGGCGGTAACTGTACCGTATCACTTATGCTATTAGCCCTAGGCGGTTTATTTGAACAAGACTTGATTGAATGGGTAAGCCCAATGACATATCAAGCGGCTTCTGGTGCAGGCGCACGCAACATGAAAGAGTTAATTGCGCAAATGGGTGCAATTCACGAAACAGTGGCAGACAAGCTTGCAGATCCAAATGCTGCGATTCTTGAGATTGATAAGTTAGTCACCGAAAAAATTGCCTCAAGCGATTTACCGCAAGACCAGTTTGGTGTGCCTCTAGCCGGTAGCCTTATCCCTTGGATTGATGTACCAATGCCAAGCGGTCAAAGTAAAGAAGAGTGGAAAGCGCAAGTTGAAGCAAACAAAATTTTAGGTAGCAGCGAACAACCTGTCCCTGTTGATGGTTTATGTGTTCGCATTGGCGCAATGCGTTGTCACTCACAAGCGATGACAATTAAGCTGCGCAAAGACATTAGCGTTGAGAAAATTGAAGAAATTCTTGCTTCTCACAATGAGTGGGTAAAAGTGATCCCGAATGATCGTGACATTTCAGCTACAGATTTAACCCCTGTAAAAGTAACTGGCACGTTGTCTATTCCGGTAGGTCGTATTCGTAAATTAGCGATGGGCCCAGAGTATATCAGTGCGTTTACGGTTGGTGACCAATTGTTATGGGGTGCAGCTGAGCCACTTCGTCGCATGTTACGCATTATTGTTGATGGCCAACATTAATCACACATCTCAATATTAAGGCTAGCAGTTTGCTGGCCTTTTTTAGCACTAAAGGAAAGTAATGCACACCCCTAATAAATGGAAAATGACACCAGAGCGAGTATCGCAGTTTATCAAAACCTACAGCTTTGCTCTGATGGTTGATAGTGAGTTTGAGGCAACTCATTTACCTTTAGTTTATAAACCCGATGAGGGCGAGTTTGGTACTTTATATGGTCATGTGTCTCGGGCTAATCGTCACGGCAAAAGCTTGCAAGGTACCCGTGTATTAGTGGTTTTTAATGGGCCGCATAGTTATATTTCACCGACTTGGTATAGTGAGAAGCCAGCTGTATCGACCTGGAACTACGCTGCGGTGCATGCCAAGGGCAAAGTAGAATACCTCAATCATGAAAACACCTTAGCCTGCCTAGATGAGTTAATTAGCCAATACGAGCCAAGTATTTTAAACGACACCAGCTTATTGCCAGCTGATTATCAAGCCAAGTTACTTCGTGGCATTGTTGGTATTAAAATCGAACTTGATTCAATTCAGGCAAAAGAGAAGTTAGGCCAGCATAAATCGGCAGCGGATCAACAAGGTGTTGTAACAGGGTTAAAATCAGATAAACACCCAGATGCCCAAGCCTTACTTAGCTATATGCTTAAACATGAAGTAGGAATAGGCAGCTAATTTGCATCCCGCAAATGCTGCCAATTGGTTGGAAAGTATCAAGCACTGCTTTGTTAAAAGCATGTTAACTACTAAAACTAAAGTTAGTACATTCCATGTATCTGTCAACTAAATGTCATATTTAGAGACGGTAAGTTTCGAGTTAAAGCAATCTTAGAAGATATGTAAAACTGATTGATTTTATTTATCCTAATCTACTTTGCACCGAAAAAATAAACACTTAATTATTTGCCGAACTTCCAAGCCCTCACTATATTTTCTTAAGTGCTTAGTTGGAAGTTGGCTATGAACATTTCAAAAAAATTAAAACTCGCCTTTGCGTCAGCCATTGCGCTGCCACTCATTATCATTGCTGTGCTTGTAATTACACAAACAAGACAGCAAGCCCTCGATAGTTTTGCCGAGCTTAGTGAAAGAGAAGCAAGACAAGTCGATAATGGTATCAGTATGTTTTTTGCCGAAATTGAAAAAAACGTCGATTACCTTGCTTCCCATGCCGCTATCTTAGATGCCAAGCAAGGTGTTAAAACCCATATGCAGTCACCTAGTGCAGAAAAGCTTGATCATTTAAGTGGTAGTAACATCGAACAAAACGCCTTTAGTTTGTTTGATCACTTTGGCGCCACCCACCCGGGACTTGCATATATTTATATGGGTAATGAGCAAGGCGGTTATATTCAATGGCCAGAGGGGGAAGTTACAGCGAATTATGACCCAAGAGTAAGGCCTTGGTACGAAACAGGCAAAGCAGCAGATGGTAAAACGGTAAGAACCAATGCCTATTATTGGGCAGCCGATGACATGGTAATTGTTTCTACTGTTAAAGCGATTAAACAAGCAGGAGAGTTTATTGGTGTGCAGGGCATGGATGTATCCTTGCAGGGCCTTACCGATATTATTGCGAACATTAAACTTGGTGAAACTGGCTATTTAATGTTGATTGAAGATAGTGGCAATGTACTCGTTGACGTTAAAAATGCTGATTACAGGTTTAAACATTTAGCACAAGTCAATAACGGAAAATACAAACAGCTCGCTGAGAATAATCAGGGGCAATTTGAAATCGACATTAATGGCAAAGATTACTTAGCAAATATTTACACCTCGCAAAAACTAGGCTGGAAATTTATAGGTTTAGTTGAAAAATCTGAAGTGATGAGTGCTGCAAACGCAATGACGATTACCATTTTAGTCATCAGTGCTATCTTGATTGCTGTGTTCATTTTAGTTGCTAGCTATATTTCTAAATTAATTTCTGCACCTATTGTTGAAGTAAGTGATGGTCTTACCGAGATATCGCAAGGTGGTGGTGATTTAACTAAACGTTTAGTGATTAAAACACGCGATGAAACGGCCAAACTGGCTAACAGCTTTAACTTATTTTTGAATTTAATATCGGATTTAGTCACGCAAATTAATGATTGTGCGCAAAATGTTAGTGATACCTCAGCGCAAACATCATCACAGGCGGCGCAATTATCTGGCTCAACATCACAGCAACAACAAGCCCTTGAAATGGCGGCCACAGCAATTAATGAAATGGCAGCGACTGCTAATGAAGTATCTGCTAGTTGTGCCAATGCAGCCGAGCTTGCATCGCAAACACAACAGGCTTCTGAACTTGGGCAAAGTGTTATATCTGAAACGGTTGATAGTGTTGTGTCTTTGTCTGAGGTGATAACCAAAGCAACCCAAGATATAAACCAACTCGACGCTGAAAGCGAAAACATCATGTCGATATTAAGCGTGATAAGAGGCATTGCAGAGCAAACCAATTTGTTAGCCTTAAATGCAGCAATTGAAGCGGCGAGGGCAGGCGACCATGGTCGAGGTTTTGCGGTAGTTGCAGATGAGGTGCGTGCGTTATCACAAAGAACCTCAGAATCAACAGAAGAAATAGCAAGTCAGTTAGATACGTTACGTAAAATGTCTGATCAAGTGTCAAAAGAGATGACAACCAGCTTAAACCGTACAAACAAAACAGTTGATCTAGCTCATTCAGCACAGCAACAATTTAGCGAAATAACCGCGTCCATCGTCAATATTAGCGATTTAAATACACAAATTGCCACTGCAGCCGAAGAGCAACAGCATGTAGCCGAAGACATTAACCGCAATGTGGTTGAAATTAAAAATGCGGCAGATGATGTAAGCGAAATTGCCGATAGTGCAAGAGGTAATGGAGAGAAACTAAACCTGTTATCGAATACACTGACTGATTTAGTGGGTAAATTTAAAGTGTAAGTGAGGCATTATTGAAACATTGTTGCTATTTGTTTTTAAGTAGACTTACGAGCTGGATCAATTTATCAAAAAATAATTACCCGTTTTAGGTTCTAGGACTTGATTTGATAATACAATATGATTAAGTTTTAACAGCAACCAACAACACAGTAATGAGCTATGCAGGGAAGAACATTCAACTTTAACAAATTGCCACTTATTGTTTGTTTACTAATGTTCTTTCTAACCTGCGTTTTTCATGTGTCTGTAAGTTATTTTCAGGTAAGACACCAAAAGCAATTTTCGAACGTTTTATTAAATAAGGCTGAGCATATCTCTGCAGATATCTCATCAGCAATAAATGCCGCTTCACAGATATCATCTCGTCAATGTAACACTCAAACCATTAATAAATTACGGGTGATTTTGGCCAATTATGAATACGTTCATGATCTAGGTTTAATTAGAAAAGGTAAGGTTAAGTGCTCTGCAAATTGGGGTAAGTTAGACAAAACAACTTTACTTACTCAGCAATTATATAATTCATCTTCAGGGTATGATTTTGCAGCAGAGGTTGCTGGTGTTTTTCCGGTAAAAACAAAGTATGACGTCACTAAACGTGACGATATCATCGCATTCACTGTAAACAAGCCTTTTAAACATATTGATGAATTAAACAAGCACTTTGAATTTAAAATTATTTCTAAAAATAAAGAGTATGTTTTTCATCACTATGAAACCCAATATCAATTTAACAGCAAAACATTATTGCCAACTCAACAGGTAGAAACGTGTAGTACACAATTTTCTTATTGTGTTGTCACTGAGAATAATCGCCCAGGTATTTTGTATTTCCCGCTGTACATATCTGTATTGATCATATGTATGCTTGGTTTAATTAGCTTTTTAATAGCGTATTCTTTGAGCTCATATTTTGATATACAAAGCTCCATGGAATTCAGACTTCGAAGGGCAATCAAAAATGCACAGTTGTATCTTGAGTATCAACCAATCATAGATGTTAAAACTAACAAAATAATTGGTGTTGAGAGTTTAGTCCGCTGGAAAGACGAAATACATGGCCAGGTTTCACCGGAACTATTTTTAGGTGTTGCTGAGCAGTTATCTTTGTATCCTATGTTGGCCTATGAATGCGCGACGAAGGCCCTTCAAGAATTAGCACCAATTATGAAAACCGATCATGGTTTTTCTGTCGCAATTAATGTTAATGCATATGAAATTGAAAACCCCGAGTTTTTAGATTACTTACATCAGTTTTGTAGTAAGTATGAGCTAAGGAATGAGCAAGTAAAGATAGAGATCACAGAGCGCATTGGCCTGCCATTAACTTTATTAGCTTGCTTCGCTTTAAAGGCTAAAAAATATGGCTTTAAAATAGCGCTCGATGATTTTGGAACCGGGGTATCTAACCTTGTGTGGCTTACAGAAATCAACTTTGATGTAATCAAGATAGATAAGGTATTTACCCAATCAATTACAGATGGTGTTAAGCAAAAAATGATTTTGGCGATAATGTCATTAGTCTCAGAGCTCAACCGAACTGTTATCTTTGAAGGGGTTGAAACTGAGGACCAGTACAATTTTATCGAGAGTCATAACGAGGATTACCAAATACAAGGTTGGTATTTTTATAAATCATTGTCTTTGCAAGAGTTACAAAATGCTTTGGTTGGTAATGACAATGCTCAAACGCTCTAGACTTATTTTGCTGTTACACATTAGTATGTAACCGGCAATCGCTGTAGAACAAAATGGAAAACAATGAAAGTAGACAATGTGACCGCTGAAGATTATCCAGAGCTACTTGATGTGTGGGAAAACTCAGTACGAGCGACTCATGATTTTATAACAGAAGACGATATAGCCTTTTTTAAGCCAATTATTATTGAGCAAGCTTTTCCCAACGTAACTTTAAAGTGCATTAAGGATGACCATCAGGCAATTTTAGGCTTCGTTGGCGTACATGAGTGCAAAATAGAAATGTTGTTCATTTTAGATGCCGCAAGAGGTAAGGGGATAGGTAAAACACTCTTGAACTATGCGGTTGAGCAATTAGCTGCTAACAAAGTAGATGTTAATGAGCAAAACCCACTTGCAGTGGGGTTTTATCAGCATATGGGGTTTAAAGTTGCCTCACGCTCGCCATTAGATGATATGGGCAAGCCTTTTCCAATATTGCACATGGAGCTCGTGTAGGAATGACTGCAGCCGTGTAGGTCGTCAATAACCGTAAACCATAAATATTCGGCGTTAAAACGCCTCCTACAAACTTTCACTTACTTTACTCTCGCACCTCGAAGCTCGCTAACTTCTCTTTTAACGCGCTAAAGCACGACCTACAAACGCGCGAAACAAGTTTCACGCCTACGAAAGAAAACATTAGGCGCTAGGATTCAGGGTCTGGGACGCGATGTAAAATCACTGCTACCTGTTCGCCGTTGAAACGCCTCCTACAAACTTTCGCCTTGTAGCTTGCTAACTCGCTAACTTTCCCCTTAATCGCGCTAAAGCACGACCTACAAGAGCACGAAACAAGTTTCACACCTATACGATGAATCCCGTAGGAACGGCTTTAGCCGTGAATTTAGATGTTCGCCGTTGAAACGCCTCCTAGAAACTTTCACCTTGTGGCTTTCTAACTTGCTAACTTTACTCTCGCAACTCGCTAACTCATAACATATCTTTTGCTTAATTTAATGAACGCGATATGCTGAAGCAACGAATAAAGCACTTCATGGGAGTAGCAAATGAATCTCAATCAGGTGACGTTACCTGTAAAGGATATGAATGAAGCGGTGGCTTTTTACTTAACATTGGGAATGATTCAGATTGTGGATACCCCGCATTACGCACGCTTTCAATGCCCAGATGGTGATGCCACATTTTCCTTGTCATTAGAAACTGAAGATTATAGTAATAGTGCGGTAATTTATTTTGAACATGAGCAGCTCGATGAGCTCTACGCAAGCCTTGTTGAAAAAGGCATTAGCTTTGAACAGCCGCCAACAGCCCAGCGTTATTTATGGACAGAAGCAATTTTAAAAGACCCATCAGGGAATAAAATTAAATTGTATTGGGCGGGAGAAAACCGCTTAGACCCACCATGGAAGGTAGAAAAGAGAGGATGATATGTAATGAATATTACAGCAAAAGTTACTTTCTTAGTCATAGAACGCCCGGCTCATGCATTTAGATATACAGGAAGTGGTTGTTACCCTCGAATTTCATATTTGAACCGTGTCGATACCAGCTGTAGACTTATTTTTGAAGAGGGTAAAGAGTTCTTTGATGGAGAAACTGCTGATATATTTATAGAAGTATTGGATTCATCCGCTCATCAGAGCATGTATATTGGTATGCCTTTTGAATTGTTTGTATGTCATACAAAAATAGCAGAAGGCCAGATATCAAGCTTATTTTGAGAGTAATTAATGAATTTAAATAAATGCTTTGAGGTTAAATGAAGGGCTTAATGACATTAAAAAGAATTGTTTGGTTGGTGCTTTTTTTATTACTCAGCTTCGAATCATTTTCAGCTTTTGCTTGTAATTGTGGGTATTCATTAGAACATTTTTACGAAAAATCTAAGTCAGTTCACTTAATCAAGGTCACAAATCTAAAACTAATAAAAGCCTCTGAGACTAATAACGTTAAAGTTGATTTTGATTTAACTGAGACTCTATCAGCTAATAAATCTATAGCTAAAAATATATTGCTTAAACCAGGTGGTTGTACACCAAGTTTGATGCCAGGGTTTGCATATGTAATTTTTATTCCGAAAAATAAATCAACTGAAACATTTATAAATAAATGCACAGGCATTATTGAATTGGGTTTGCTAGAGCATCCAGCTGCACAAGAGCAAGTGAAAGCTATAAAAGAAGAAATTATCGAGTTGGATCGTAAATTTTCAGGTTGAGTTCGATTGCAAAAAGCTGCTTCATATTTGTTGGTTTTAAAGTAGAAGCGCTAGAGTCTAGGTCCTAGCGCCTAATATCTAAAAGCTATTATCTAAAAACTTTCTACTTTTCTTTCAGTAATTGTTTTAGTTCAGCCATTTCAGCTTGAAGCTGAGCAATTTGCCCTTTGGTTGCTGGCATGTCGGCATCAGATGTTTGCTCTTCACGGGCGTTACGATGTTCTTCAGACATAACTTCTAATATTGCACCAACCATCATGTTTAAAAATACAAAGGCTGTTAAGAAGATAAACGTTAGGTAGAAAATCCAGCTGAGTTCATACACAGCCATCGTTTCATACATAACATATGTGTTATATGCGTATATATTTGTTGACGAACTGACGGTTGGCTTGCAAGTAATTGTATTCTTAGATTAAATAACAAAAAAACCTATAACCTTATTTTGTCAACATTACTTTTTGTTGACGTATCATCTAAAATTCATAGCAACAAAATACTAATAAAGATGTTTTGTTGACAAATAATTAGCACATTGTTCTCATCAAACTGAAGAGTAAGTTTTGCTAACTTTTAAAATACTTCAGAACTATACTGTTTAAGTTTTTTAATTGATTGCTCTGAGATGATCAGTTCTTCGAAGCCATGAATCTCAAGCTCTTTATGGTTAAACTGACCAAAGATCCCCATTATCTTATCACTTGAAATACCTATTTCACTTGGTGCTATATCACTAAAAGAAGAGAGGCTTTCATCAAAATTAAATGTTGTTTCATCAATGATGATAGTGTGTTTAGAAGAATTAGCTACTTTTTGATTATTGTCATGAGTGATCTCCTCGTAGCTTTCGATTAACTCAGATGCCTCTGTCATGATCTCTTCATCCATTTGAACAAATTTTACTTTTGCTAATTCATCGGGAATGTCTTGTGCCGCGCGATAAGCATACTCAACAAGATTTGGCTCCGCTGGGATAAATAAAATTGCCTGCTGGTTTGGTGCATCAGTAATGCGCAAAATACGCCCCATTACTTGACGGTAATTCATTTCTGTTTTCACATTTGAAAGATAACAGCACACCTGAAGTCGAGGGATGTTGGTGCCTTCTGATATCATTCCAACACTGATAATCCACTTATCTTGATTATATCTAAAACCTCTAATGAGATCTTTTCCGTTGCCTTCATCACTCGTGACAACAACAGCACTTTCTCCAATAGTCTGTTTCAAAATTAACTGTATTTGCCAAGCATGATCAATTGATGACGCAACGATTAGCGCACCTGCTTCTTTATTAGTGGTTCGAAGTTCGTTTAGTTTTTTACTGGAATGGATTAAAAGTTGCTCTATTACGTTTGTGTTAGTAACAATCTTAGAGTATGGAATCATTGATTGTGTTAGAAGATCTATGAAGCTTGTGAAGTGACTCGTTTCATCACCTTCAACTACTGTAATCTGATCATTATCAAGTGCGATTACTTGAGGAATTCGGCACACATTGTCAGCTATCGCTTGTTTTAAACCATATACATAATCACATTGTATTTGTTTTGACTCATTACAATATTCAGCTAATACGATAGGCAGTGCGTCGGATCGCCAAGGTGTACCAGTTAGTGCGATTGTGTAAGCCGCTTTTTCTTTAATAGTTGTTATGATCTGCTTTCCCCAAGCATTAGCATCTTTTATATTTGAGCCTGCACAATGGTGGATCTCATCGAAGATCACAAACACGCGATACTTTTTAAATAAGCGCCATACCTTTTTATCTAGAGTGTTTAATGCCTGATAAGTAAATGAATTACCTAGTGCACCAATTGTGCCGTCAAAGTGCGTTTCGAATTGTTCAGCTAATGCTTCACTAAAATCATGTGCGACAATAGAAGAAGGAGAAAAACATAAAACAAGATCAATATCATTTTGATCATATAGTAATTTAGCTAATACTGACGCCATAACAGTTTTACCCGCACCAGGAGTAGCAAGTGCTAAAAAATGCTTATCTGTTTTATATTTAAAAATTGCCGAGTTAATACACTCAGACTGCCAATTCCTTAGTTTCATTAATTAATTCTCTTCAGTTGATTGAATAAGTTCATTTAAGGCTGCAATCTTACCTTTTAGAATATAGTTATTTTCCTGCGTTGCCATATAACGTCCTTTTAAATCGTTGAGCCTTTCAGGGCATATGTCTTTCAAAGCTACATACTCTTTTATTGCTCCCAAACCTTCTAGTAGTGAGGAGTTATATTGATTCAACCGTTTAGTGAGCATTTGTGGGTAACTGAGAGTTGAACTTTCAAATGTTTCTTCGTGTGATGTTAGTTCTAGCATTGTCTTTAATGCTACATAATCAAATAACTCAGTCTTAGAATATCTGGAAAGTCCTTTCTTCTTAGTTGTGTTTCTTACTAGCCAGCCTCTTCTGATCAATTTTAAAAGTTCATCGTAAACGAATCGACGTGATATAGATGGATCAAGATCTGCATCATTTTTTATTGCTATATATGCAGTTCTAATTTCAGTAGCAGTGAAATTATTGATGTTTGGCATAGACAGAATTTGGATAACAGATTTATCTAGTTCGAACTTTTCCATGCATAAACCTCAAAAAAATATAATAAATAACGGTGTATATGCGTATATGCATTTTTTATGATTATATGCAATCGTGTAAATCAACGCAATGTGGGATATTTATCTTTTGTGTCTGAGATATTCTAATGAGTGATTTTGCGAAAAAATTAGGTAAAAATATCAAGATGATGAGAGTCATGAAAGACAATAATCAGGCTGAATTATCATTTATGTCTGGCTTGGATCAAAGCTATTTAAGTCGAGTTGAGAACGGCACAGTAAATGTTACTGTCATTAAGTTATGTTGTATAGCCAAAGCACTTGACTGTAATTTGGATGAATTAGTCCCAGAAATTGATGAAAGCTAGGAGGTAATAGAAGTTAAAGTGACACACTTCGTATGTAGTTGAAAATTAATCTATAGGGCTGTAACACTAATTAACAGTTAAATTTATTTCAATTAGTTAACTATAAAAAATAGTGCTTCTTTAATAGTTATTAATACACAATTTCTTGTCTGTGAGATTATTATAGTTATCGCAAGAAGCAGAATTAATGCATTACCTTTAAAAGTATTATTCTCACTCAATCACTTATCAATAATGGTGAACGGGTATCGTTATTTTCTAATGTTTTACAACTTACAGTATGTTTTCTAATGATTCACTAACAAAGCACATCAAAGTTAGTGAATAGCTTAAGATCAGGTAGTTTATTAGTAGCCACCTTACAAATAATGACAAACTTGCAATGTTAGAAACATCAACAATAAAGTGCCAGTGTAAATCTAAAACGGCAATGTGCACTAAAGCACTAACAGAAAGAAGCTGAATTCTACAGGCTATGCAACTTGAATGATAAAAACGCAAAACTATTGAATTAATTACTCTTTTATTTTTATCCTCATTCCTTTTTAGATCCAATATCTCATTGACTCCGTATTATGGGCTAAATAAGTGATAATATGAGTCCTTAATCTGCCATATCTTTACTTTTAGTATCTACTATCTAAACTATTGATTCCTAATGCTCAAATTTTGAGTTGACTCTTAAAGGGAAACACCTCAATGTGGTTTTCAAATAAAAAATTGTTATCTGAAATTGCTTATCTTAAAGAGCAAACTGCTGAGTATGAAAATATTAAGCAGGAACTGAAAGAAGAGATGCTGTATTTTTTATTAAGTAAAAGTGGGCATATCCTAGAAGCAAATCATCGTTTTGCTGCGGCAATCGAAATTGAATTTGAGGACTTAAAAGGGGCAAGCATTGAAAGCTTGATTTTAAAAAAGTCATTAAATAAACCTCATACACAAAAATTCTTGTCAGCACTTAATAAAACTAACCATTGGCATGGTGCTTTACAGCTAAAAACAAAAACTGATAGAGAGTTGTGGCTTAGAAGTATTGTTCAACCTGTAAATGATGATATAGCTATTTTCTCATCTGAACTCACTCGTACTATATCTCATTCGAGAGATAAAGAAGATATGCTTGCAGCTCTTAGTCGTTCATCAGCTGTAATCGAGTTTACACTAGATGGAATAATTCTGAGTGCTAACGATAATTTCTTAAATGCTATGGGATACTCTAAAAGTCAAATATTAGGTAAGCACCATAGTATCTTTTGCGATCCTGAAGAGGCAAATTCAAGTTCCTATAAAGAGTTCTGGTCAAAGTTAAAGGATGGTCGCTTCATCTCTGATCGTTTTAAAAGAATAGATAGTTATGGCAATGAAGTATGGCTTGAAGCTTCTTATAACCCTATCCATGACGAAAATGGAGATTTATATAAAGTTGCTAAGTTTGCGACAGTTATTACTGAGCAAATGAGAAGAGAGCAAGCTATTTCAGAAACAGCTGGCATTGCCTATGATATCTCAAAACAAACAGACTCTGATGCAGAAAATGGTTTAGGTGTTGTAAAGCAAACCATCTCAACTATGAATGCGCTTTCTAAGAAACTTGAAACTGCGAGTGAAGGCATTAATAAACTTGATGTACAATCAGCAAAAGTCTCTCAGTTGGTTGAAAGTATTAAAGGAATAGCAGATCAAACTAACTTATTAGCACTTAATGCTGCAATTGAGGCTGCAAGAGCCGGAGAGCAAGGACGTGGTTTCTCAGTTGTTGCTGACGAAGTAAGACAATTAGCCTCAAGAACGAGTTTAGCTACAGAGCAGATAATTAGTGTAGTTGCTGAAAACAAACTACTAACACAGGACGCTGTTACAAAAATTGAAGCTAGTTTAGTAGAAGCCAAAGAAGCTTTGGATTTATCTAATAGTGCAGGTAATGTAATCGATGATATTCAAAAAGGCGCAAAAGAAGTCGTTGAGGCGGTAGGCCAATTTAAAACAAACCTTTAATAGGACTTCCCAAATTTAGCTATTACCACTTGAAAGAGACTGAACAATACGACTAAAACAAGTCAGTCTCTCAGTTATAAATTTCTCTATCGAGTATGGCAAAGCGAGCAACAATGCTTACACCCGTCGACATTTGAATATTTGGTTTTTGCTTTCTCTACTGCACCTTAGCAACTATGAAAGAAACCTAAATAAGTGCGGTCTGTTATCAAGTTGAAGTACGGGCTGGACTCTGTATGTACTTCATGCTCACCTGTGTTTTGGGCGTTATCGTTAATGTAATAGTGTTCCAAAATTCCTCCCTAAATTATCCATTTTGTTTTATTACAAAGTTAATAGTATTACTTACACATTAAGTAAAAACTAGCTAATAATTCAAAAAGCACCAGTTTAATATTCAAAAAATAATATTTTAAGACTAATAAAAAAGTTGGTCGCAAATTTGATGTTTTAGCGTTATTGTTAGTAGGTACAAAGTATTGTGGGGACCCTAAATGGACAATTGCAGTGTTCTTATCATAGATGATGAAGAGATTAATACATTACAGCTAGAGCATGCTTTAGACGGAGTCGGAAATATTTCAACTTCTAACAACAGCTCTGAAGCAATACTGCTGATTGAAAAAATTAGACCAGACATTTTGATTCTTGATTTAGAAATGCCTAAAGTCAGTGGTTTTGACATTTTAGAAGTGATACAGCAAAAGCCTACTTTGGCACATATTAGAACTGTTGTTATTACGTCTCACAGTGATCCTGCGATAGAAGAAAAAGCATTATCTTTAGGCGCGATAGACTTTATTTCTAAACCGCTAAACCTCAGACTCTGTCGAATTCGTATTGAAAATCATATAAAAATCAGAACGCAAGAAAAGGTATTACAGCTAACACAAGAAGAACTATTTGCTGAAAAAGAGCAGTTGAGAATTACGATAGATTCGATTGCAGATGCAGTTATTTCTACTGATAAAAACGCAAATATTGTGTACATGAACCCTGTAGCACAAAGACTAACAGGATGGTCACAAACTGCAGCAAAAGGTCGCCATATTGAAGAAGTCATGAAGTTATGCGACGCGACAACTAAAATACCGTCCATTAATCCTTTATCTGTTGCTTTAAAAGAAAATAGACCTGTCGCCATGGCTTTAAATACACAGTTGATCAGTAAGCAAGGAATTGAACATCGAGTTGAAGACAGCGCAGCTCCAATTCTTGATAAAAACCATAATCAATGCGGCGCTGTTATGGTATTTCAAGATGTGAGCGAAGCCTTAGCTATGTCGATGCAGATGACATATCTATCTCATCATGACCAATTAACATCATTACCAAATCGAGTATTACTTCACGATAGACTCACGCAGGGTATTGCTAGGGCTGCTTTTAATGACACTAAGTTAAGCTTGATGTTACTTGATCTAGATAAGTTTAAGTTTATTAATGATGCCTTAGGTCATCATGTCGGTGATGAGATTATCGCACATATTGGTCACAGCTTGGACCGATTCGCATGTAACGATATTACAGTCGCACGTGTTGGGGGGGATGAATTCGCACTCGTTGTTCCTCACTCGGCTAATTCTTTAAGTTTAGAGCCACTGGTTAACCAGGTTCTTAATGTTATTGGTAAGCCTTTCAGGTCTGGTGGTGAGCAGCATATTTTGTCTGCTAGTTTAGGTATAAGTGTGTACC
The DNA here is from genome assembly GCF_001399985.1 of Pseudoalteromonas sp. P1-8. NCBI lineage: Bacteria > Pseudomonadati > Pseudomonadota > Gammaproteobacteria > Alteromonadales > Pseudoalteromonadaceae > Pseudoalteromonas > Pseudoalteromonas sp. P1-8. The sequence goes on along the minus strand of NZ_LJSO01000011.1, from coordinate 17,988 downwards.
CTGATGATGCATCAAGTGTAGAAGAAATGCTTCGTCATGCAGACTCTGCAATGTATAAAGCCAAAAACGAACCTGCAAACAGTTACTTTTATTTTAGTGATGATTTACAGGTTGAAATGAATAGGCGTCTTGAGGTTGGAAATAAACTTAGAAAGGCATTAGATGAAGATGATCTCGACGTTCATTATCAACCTAAATATGATTTAAACACTGACACACTGATTGGTGTAGAAAGTTTAGTTCGTTTAAAAGATGGGCAAGGTGGCTTTATTTCTCCTGTTCACTTTATTGAATATGCAGAAGAAACGGGGCTTATTTTTCGCTTAGGAGAACAAGTTATTGAAAAGAGCTGTATTGCAGCGAAAACTTGGCTTGATAAAGGTCTGCCTATTAAAGTAGCAGTAAATATATCTGCTAAACAATTCACAGATACTAAACTTGTAGATACTGTCGCCGAAACTCTTGAAAGAACCCAATTACCAAGTCGTTATTTAGAGTTAGAAGTGACAGAGTCGGCCTTGATTGAAAACTTTGATTATACTGTAAGTCAATTAAAGCTTATCTCTAGTATGGGGGTCAGTATTGCTCTTGATGACTTTGGAACTGGGTATTCCAGTCTTTCATACTTAAGGTTGTTCCCACTAAATGTGCTAAAAATAGATCAGTCTTTTGTGCGCGATATGCTTAACGATGAGCAAGCCCTCAATATTGTAACGACTATAATTGAACTAGCTCACTCTTTAAAACTCCAAATTGTGGCTGAAGGGATTGAAACTTTAGAGCAAAAAGATCGACTGCAAGAGCTTGGCTGTCAAATAGGCCAAGGTTATTTACTTAGTAAACCATTGAGTTTCGATAACGCTGATAAACTAATTCAAACCAGTAAAGCTGAAGGAATATTATGCCCTTAAGTTTAAAACCATTATCACAATGTAAAGTATTCATTGTTGATGATGACGAGATGGTCAGGTTAAGTCTAGGTGTTATTTTAGAAGATCATTTTTTCGTGGATGCATACTCTTCTGGTCAGGCTGTTTTAGAAGCATGTGAGGATTTACTTCCAGATTTGATTTTACTAGATATTAATTTACCGGATATAAGTGGTCTGGATATTTGTAGGCGACTTAAGGCTAAAGCTACATTCGAAAATATCCCAATAATTTTCATCACTTCGACTTACGATACAGGGTGTCAAAATGCATGCTGGGAAGCCGGAGCTACCGATTTTATTGGTAAACCAATCACAGCATCCACGTTGTTACATCGTACAGAAAATCACTTAGAGAATAAGCTTCGACTAGAAAAACTAATAGAGCTTACCTATAAAGATTCATTGACAGGCTTATTTAATCGGCACTATTTAGACCTTGAAGTTGCTAATGTTTTTAAACAAACTTCAAGAGAGAAGAAACCGTTCAGTTTGCTAATGCTTGATCTAGATTTCTTTAAGTTATACAACGATCAATACGGGCACCCGCAAGGAGATACTTGCCTGAAACTAATTGCTGATGTTATTGAGCGTTCTATTCAACGACCTCAAGATATAGCAATACGATATGGTGGCGAGGAGTTTCTTATCATACTGCCATACACTGACTTCGAAGGTGTTAAATTCATATGTGACCGTATATCAACTGAGCTTGAGGCGATTAATATCCCGCATGTTAAGTCTATTTGGGGCCGCGCGACAGTCAGTATCGGTGGGGTTATCTATGAGCACCAAAATAAGGTGAGCTTTGATGAACTGATTAATTGCGCAGATAAAGCGCTTTATGCGGCTAAGGGAGATGGGCGAAACTGCTTTAGGCTAAGCTTTTGTGATTAATTTTGGGTTTTTCTTACTACTTTTTGTAGAACCCTCAGGAACATAGCCTATACTTTGGAGACTGTTAACTTACCAAGAAATACAATGGAACATTCTCAAAAGCGTCGAGACTTTCTAAAAACACTCGGTGTCGGTGCTGCGGCATCAACTCTTGCGTTTAAAGCCCCTTATGTTTTTGCAAAGAACAAAGTAACCCTTCGGGTAATGGGAACACATGTTACTTTGCAAGAAGAGCTTAGACAAAGAGCAATGCGCGAACTAGGTATAAACATTGAATTTTCACCTATGGGTAGTGCCGCCGTTTTACAAAAAGCAGCAGCAGAGCCTAGTTCTTTTGATTTGTATGAGCAATGGTCTGACTCTATTAATATTTTGTGGCAAGCTGATGCAATTCAGCCAATCGAGGTTGATAGACTTGTTTATTGGGATGAAATAAACCCGCTTAGCAAGACAGGCAAAATTGTACCGGATGCAAAGTTAGGTGCAGGCGATTCACCCAATAAGCTTCTTTATGCACAGCCGGATGGTTCGTTAGGAGAAACACCATCCAAATTAATTAGCTTTATGCCTTATGTACACAATGTCGATTCATTTGGCTATAACACGAATGCTATCGAAAAAGGTATTCCGTACGAAACAGAATCTTGGGCATGGTTATTAGATGAAAAGAATAAAGGGAAAGTAGCATTAATTAATGCACCAACAATAGGTATCTTTGATGCTGCTCTAGCTGCTCAAGCTAAAGGATTAATGAAGTTTAATGATTTAGGTAATATGACTATTGCCGAGATTGACCAATTATTTGCCATTTTATTTGAAAAGAAACGGCAAGGTCATTTTTCAGGCTTTTGGACGTCAGTACCGCAATCTGTTGATTTTATGAAAATGAACCGAGTGACCATTCAAAGTATGTTCTCACCAGGTGTCAGTGCGCTAAATGGGCAAGGCATTCCAGTAACTTATGCATCGCCAAAAGAAGGTTACAGAGCATGGCATGGAGTAATGTGTTTATCAAAAAATACCCATGGGCATGTTAAAGATGCTGCGTATGAGTATATGAACTGGTGGTTATCTGGCTACCCAGGTGCATTTATAGCAAGGCAAGGATATTACATTTCTAACCCTAGTCGTAGCCAACCGCTTATGTCGAAACCTGAGTGGAACTATTGGTATGAAGGACAAGAAGCGTCAACTGACTTGAAGGGAACAGATGGAAAAGTATCTATTAAAGCAGGCGAAATAAGGGATGGTGGCAGTTATATTAAACGGTTTTCGAATATTGCGGTTTGGAATACTGTGATGCCAAATTATGATTACAGTTTAGATAAGTGGTATGAACTACTTAACGCATAAGGAAGTAAATTGTTAAGTTTTTTTTCAAAATCTCTTGCTGTCAAAATGTCGCTAGCAATGGTGCTTGTCTTAGTCGCTATGAGTGCGAGTTACTTGATTATGAATGAAAGGCTTAAAACGATTGAGGACTCTTTCAATAACATCGGTAAGATTAGCAACTATGCTGTAGATATTTTAAAAATTAATAAAGATATTGTTGAGATGCAAAGGGATATCTCAGTTTATGGTGCATCAGGTAGTGCACCCGTTTTTAAAAAAATCATGGTAAATTATGACAGTATTGAAAAGCGATTAGCTGAAATTAATATAGGAAAAGGCGCAGAAAGTATTCAAATTCATCTTGATGGTATGACGGAGCTTGTAAGTCGTTATGGCGCTAATTTAAAAGTACTGACACTTCGTTTTACACAACGGAATGACTTAATTGAAAAAGAATTACCACAAGTTTATTTAAATGCAGTTTTATTTCTTGAAGATTTAAAAGCTAAGGCTACTGACACAAATGAGAAGTTGTTTGCTACAGAGTACCTTAACCTATGGCACATGCTGCATCGTGATGCTTATCAATTTTTAACAAAAAAAGATTATGCCAAAAGAGCTGCCGTTGAAAAAATACTGAATTCGCTATCTAAAAACGTTGCAGATAGATCTAAATTTAAAAATATGACCGCTTTGGCTAATAGCTATCGAAATACTTTTTCAAAAAGTGTTCAGGCTAATCGAAACTATTTAAGCTTAGTAAATGTAGTAATGGCTGGAGATGCAATTGAATTTAGTACGCTTGCAAATAGTTTAAGGGAACATTCGTTAACTCAACTAAAACAAATAAAACGGGATGCTCATAAAACGGTTTCAATGACAGAAAGCATTTTAAATGTACTTGCTTTGATGGTTGTCACCTACATTGTTGCTCTCTCTGCATTTTTTCATTTACAAATTACACGCGCAATTAAACGCTTAACAAATAGTTTCACACATTTCTTAGACGGAGATTTAGAAGCCCCGATTTATGATATAAAACGTAGAGACGAAATTGGTATATTAGCCAAGGCAGCTAATAAGTTTAGAGAATTAAGTAAAGACCTTTCTGAAGCGAAGCAAAGTGCGGAGAAAACAACAAAAGTTAAGTCAGAGTTCCTAGCCAACATGAGCCATGAAATTAGAACGCCGATGAATGGTATTTTAGGTATGGCTCGTCAGCTGTCTCGTACGACGCTCACACCAGAGCAAAATAAAATGCTACACCTAATAAAGTCTTCAGGTGCAAGTTTATTAGTTATTATCAACGATATTCTTGATTTGAGTAAAATTGAGGCTTCAAAAATTGAGCTTGAATCAGAGCCTGTAGATTTAAGCTACCTTTTAGAAGAACTTAAACATCTATTTCAGGAGCAAGCAGATAATAAGAATATTCAGCTTTATATCTCTACAACTCCGGAAGTTGAAAAACTGTCGTTTTTGGCTGATGAAACACGATTAAAGCAGGTATTAATTAATCTACTGGGGAATGCTGTAAAGTTCACAGAACGAGGCAGTGTTTCGTTAACAGTTAACATACATGAGATTGGGCTTGATGAAGTAAAGCTTTCGTTTAATGTCTCTGACACAGGGATTGGGATTGCAAGTGAACACTTGAGTACACTATTTGAAGCATTTTCTCAGGCAGATACATCTATCACAAGGCGTTTTGGTGGTACAGGTTTGGGCCTTACTATATCAAATAAATTATTAAATTTGATGGAAGCACCACTTAAAGTTGAAAGTGTATTGGGAGAGGGATCTCACTTTTATTTTGATTTAAAAGCAAAGCGCACACTATCTTCAATGGACTTAGAACACGAAGATATTTTATTAACTAAATCCAAAGAAGTTATTGATTTATCAAATATTAATGCCCTTGTTGTTGAAGATAATGACATTAATCAGATAGTGATTGAAGCGATGCTTAATGAATTTAATATCACCTCTATAAATATGGCAAACAATGGTCAGGAAGCTGTTGAACAATGTGAACTAGGTGTATTTGATATCATTTTTATGGATATGCAAATGCCAGTATTAGATGGTCCGCAAGCCACTTTAAAAATCAGAGAGTTATCAGCATACAAACAAACGCCAATTATTGCTTTAACTGCTAATGTATTAAATGCTGATAAGCAACGCTGTTTTGATGCCGGAATGGATGACTATATCGCAAAGCCACTCGAGTATGACGCTTTAAGGTCTATCTTGCTAAAGTGGTGTAGAACAAATATCGAACGGACATAGTATGAATATTCATGATAAAGGTGGTGCAAGTTTTGTTGGTTCGAAGGTATTTTTAACAGTAGTTTCCTTTGTGTTTTGCATTTTTGGCTTATTCGCAGTTTATTTTTTTGAAGGGCACGTTAAAAATGATGTTTTAGGCTCAATTGACCAAGAGTTTACTGAGACTCAAGAGCGCTTAAAAGAAATAGTAACTAGTTCAATTGCTGAGTCAAAATCTGATCTCCGCTTTTTATACTCGACTCCCCCCATATCTGGTTTACCAAGAGCTGAATTTAATGATGGAATTGATCCATACGACGGTACTACATACAACCAATGGAAAGAGCGTCTAGAAACCATATTTATTGGTTTTATGGAAAATAACCTTGCAGTTGAGCAACTTCGTATTGTTGCTGTTACAGCCGAGGGTAAAGAGTTAATACGCGTGCAACGGGTAGGTGCATCTGTAGAGGCTGTACCTGATTACTCATTGCAAGCTAAAAGCGGTGAGCCATACTTTTTACCAAGCTCTCAGCTTGAAACGAATCAAATTTACATGTCGCCACTTACTTTAAATAAAGAATTTGGTGAAGTGGTTTTTCCCTACCAGCCAATGTTACGTTTTTCTATTCCCATTTTTAGTGATAAAGGAAAGCGGTATGCCTTTTTAATTATGAATGTAAATGCGAATGCACTCATTAATAATCTTAAACAGACAGTTTTCGATTACTCGGAGTTAATCATTAGTAGCTCTGAAGGTGACTTTGTCTACCATCCTATTGAAGAATATCAATTTTCAAGAGACTTAGACCCAGACCTAACGTGGGATAAAGTTTATAGTCAGAAAGTTCAATATCAGGGACTCTATACAGTAACTTCAAAACTTAACCCTGATCTGCAGTTTTATGTACATTCTACAAAAGTGAAGACAAGGCCTAGAAATAAGTATGGTTACATCAACTTTAATCTTTTAGTGCCTGAAAAGTACGTAGAAACGTTAATTAATGAGAAGCGTGAAATCACTTATGGCTTCCTAGCAGCGATAGGTGTTTTCACTTGTATATTGCTTATAATGTTTTATAGAAATGCGACGAGAAGTCAGTTATTAGCAGAAGCCCGCAGAGAAGCGTCTGCGATAGTTGATGGGTCTATCGATGCAATCGTTGGGTTAAATTTAGAGGGGGAGTTAACAAGTATAAATAATACAGCGGAGCGTTTGTTATCAATTTCTAAAATGACAGCATTAGGGAAACTAGCCAAAGATGTTGAGTTTCTCTCAAAATTACCCATCCACACCTACATTAATGATATACAAAGCTCAAAATTACAAATTAAAGATGAATTATCTGAACAACTTGGCGAAACAACGCTTCATTACGCTATATCTGTTAGCCCCGTTTTTTCTGAACACAATACCTTAATAGGGCTTGCTTTAATTATTAGAGATATAACAAAAGAAAAAGATGCAGAGATAAAAGTAAAGCGATTAAATACAGAACTAGAAGCGAAAGTTCGAAAGCGTACTCAAGCGCTTGCAGAGGCCAAAGATGATGCTATTAAGCATAGCGATATAAAAAGTGCATTTATATCGAACATCAGTCATGAGCTTCGTACTCCACTAAATGGAGTCATTGGCACTTTAAACATTTTAAAACGAGAAGAGTTGTCTGATAAATCACGAAACCTTGTTGAAATGATGGATCTAAGTGCATCAAATTTAAATCTATTAATTAATGACATACTTGATTTATCAAAGATCGAAGCAGGTAAACTGGATCTAAATCTTAAAACAATTAATCTACAACTGTTGGTTGAACGACTAGTAGAATCGAGTGCTATTCGAGCGTTTGATAAAGGGTTAAATGTATATTTAGATACCAGTAACTTAAACTGTGAAAATGTTAAAACAGATCCGCTCAGACTCACCCAAATTTTAAATAACTTAATCAGTAATGCGATAAAATTTACTGACAAAGGCTATATTAAAGTCATTGTTAGTTCTGAGCGCATATCAGAAGATAAACATGATTTAAAAGTGAACGTCCAAGATACTGGAATAGGGATTGCGCCTAGTACACAAGGACAATTATTTGATGCGTTTCAGCAGGCAAGTACAGCAATATCAGAAAAGTTTGGGGGGACCGGACTCGGCTTGTCTATTTGTAAACAATTATGCCAATTAATGGATGGAGACATTTCTGTCAGTTCAACTTTAAATCAAGGCAGTGTTTTCACTTTCAATATTAAAGTTCGGTGCAGTGCAGAAAACATTCAGGTTAATGAAAAATGCTACGAGAATAAAGCCATTTTGGTTGCGAGCAGTAATCAGAATATTTGGGAAATTTTGGATAAGACACTCAGTTTACAAGGCGGTATTGTCAGCACATGCTCTATGGCGGAGCTTGGCGTCCATAAAAACAAAGCTTTTGACTACGTGTTCTTAGACTATGAAGATGATACAACGAATAACATAGGTTCTATTATTGAAGTTTTAAGCGAAAATAACCAAAGCGCTCAGTTTATAACACTTCATCAGCCAGGAAACCCACTTCCTAAAGGTATTGCGTCAAAAGTTTCTCAAATTACAAAGCCTGCAACCCAAACAGAGCTGGTGCAAGTAGCTGGCTATGAAGTGCCAAAAAGTGAACCATTATATCTACTTTCTGAAACCAGCGGCTTTGAACTTTCAGATGATGTCATTGAGCAATTAAAAGGTTGTACGGTATTGATTGTCGATGATAATGAAATCAACATTGAAGTTGCTAAAGGCGCATTAGATGAGCTGCCTATAAATATTTTAACAGCAAGTAATGGACAAGATGCAATTGAACTTTTAAATCATTTCAACACAAATGAGAAGCAAATAAACTGCATACTGATGGATTGCCAAATGCCAATTTTAGATGGTTATCAAGTGTGTGAAAAAATACGCACAGGAAAAGCAGGAGAGTCTTTTATTGATATACCTATCATTGCAATGACTGCAAGCGCGATGGCAGGTGAAAAGGAAAAATGCTTAGCTGTGGGGATGAGTGATTATGTGAGTAAACCCATTGAGGCAGTTAAAGTATTAGAAAAGGTCGTCAAATGGTCTTTATCAAGCTTCGAGGGGCAACCTAGAGCAATACCTCTTGTAGAAAGTGAACTCGAAGAAGAAAAGCTGTGGGATCGCGAACAAGCCCTTGCACGATTATTAAATAAAGAAGTCTTACTAAATAAAATTTGTGAAGTGTTTGTTGTAAAAGCACCTATTAAAGTGCAGGAACTAATAGAGCAACACAAACAAGGGAATAGTGAAGAAGTCCGTCAAATAGCGCATGCGTTAAAAGGGATGTGTGGTGAATTAAGCGCTAACAAATTAAGAGAGTTATTCTCTGATATTGAGGTGGTAGCTGAGAAAGGTAATTTAGATATAGGTACTCAACTAATCTCGATAGAGCAAATGATACCTAAGTTAGTAGAGGATATTAAAAGAAGCATTTAATATTAGGCATCATATTGCATTCAATTTTAGTTTAGGTATATTTGGGCAATGAAAACGATTTTATTCACATCACAATCAAACATCTGGTGGCGCTCTACATAGAGCGGCGCAGGATTATTACATTCTAAAGCTGCTGGAAGGTAGCTAAGAATGTGATCTTTTTTATCTCCAGTAGCTCTACTATATCGGAGATTTCATCTTGAAAAACAAACATAAAGAACAACCTGAAACAATATTAACGGGCGATAGAGCTACAGGTCCTTTGCACTTGGGGCATTATGTTGGATCTTTAAAACAACGAGTTGAGTTACAGTTAAACCACAAGCAAACGATTCTTGTTGCAGATATGCAAGGTTTGACAGACAACGCTAATAACCCTTCTAAAGTGTCTGAAAATATTTTGAATGTAGTCGCAGATTACTTAGCTGTTGGAATTGATCCAAAACTAACAACAATTTGCTTACAGTCTCAATTGCCTGCACTAGCTGAATTAACTATGCTTTACAGCAATCTAGTAACAATAGCTAGGCTTGAAAGAAACCCTACCGTAAAGAGTGAAATTCATCAGAAAGGTTTTGAGCGTTCAATTCCTGCAGGCTTCCTCACATACCCAATATCTCAAGCAGCTGACATTACAGCTTTCAATGCTACTTTAGTTCCTGTAGGGGACGATCAATTACCGATGATTGAGCAAACAAATGAAATTGTGAGGAAAATAAACTCCTTAGCTAAAAAAGAGGTGTTGAAGGAATGTCGCCCCCTTTTAAGTAAGGCTTCACGACTACCAAGTACGGATGGCAAAAGTAAAATGTCTAAATCAAACGGAAATCCGATAAACCTTGGCTCAAATGAACTCGAGATTCGTAAGGCTGTAAGATCAATGTATACAGATCCAAATCATTTAAGTGTTGAAAGCCCTGGCCGAGTTGAAGGGAATGTAGTATTCACATACCTAGATGCGTTTCATACTGACTCGGCGTTAGTAGAGCAATTAAAAGAGCAATACCAACGTGGTGGTTTAGGGGATGGGTATACAAAAAGTGTTTTGGAAGACTGCTTGCAAGAATTTCTTCGTCCGATCAGAGAAAGAAGAAATGCGTTACTTCGTGATAAAGCTTTTCTCATTGAAGTGTTGAAGTCCGGAAGCACTAAATCACAAATAGAAACTGAAAAAGTTCTATATCAAGTTAAAGATATTTTTGGATTAAATATTCTTCAATAACCCCCTAATGGAGTAAGAATAAATACTTACTCCATTACACAGAGCTAAATAATGATAAAGTTATTCACGTAGAAAATAAGTTAAGATAAGAACATAAGTAATTCCATCTGCTAGGCCTAATTATATTAGGTGAAGGGGCAGAACACCTGGCGGTGGAGCAGGAGATAGAATAAGTCAAATTGAGTAGAGAAAATGTATCTGGAGGGCACAAAGCCGCCCTTTGGCTGAAACTCATTTTTGTTCCAAAACGTTTTAGAACATCTCCAGATCTTTTCTCAAGTACTTTTAGTTTGACCTAGGTCTTCTTTTACAGCAAAGTGCTTACTCATTGTTGAGTAAGGGATATACAATGTCATTAGAAGAAACAAAAGCTCGGTTACTAGCGGCAAGTGGCACAGCAGAAGAGTTGCTATCAAAGGTTAATGATCTGTATGTTGAGGAAACACGATCTGAAGAGAAGGCCTTGAAAGATGCTTTGACTCAGTTGCACAACGCAAGAAAGATTGATCTTATCAAGCTAGTAAGAGGAGTTGATAAAAGCTTCAGCGGTCACGATTTTTTCAAAATTCTGCATGTCTTTGAAAATGTTTTACCTTCATTAGATGCGAATATTGAAGATGTCCTTCGTTGCCTGCTACATCTCACGCAACAGGCTGGAAGAGACTCGGCTATTGGTGGAGTCTATAGGGCTTTTCAACATTTCTGTAGCGTTGAAGCACATCGCTCCAGAGATAGTGTTGAATTTATCCTTGCACAAACTGATCTAAGTCAATATGCCCCTTTTCTCTCTAGTTCAATTCTCGCATACGACTCAAATTATGTGACCGATGCTATCCAAACGACAGAAAACCTGATCTCGAATAAAAATGAGGTGGTAAGAAGTCAAGCCTATTTTATTTTGGGGAAGCTTGATGTGGGTGAAGATCAAGCTAATGTCATTTGGGAGCTACTTAGTAGAACTGGCGAACGTGAAAGTGGCTGTTGTGCTTCAGTAATACGAGCAATAATTAGCTTTGGTGATACATTCCCATCTTACTGGCCGCAAATTGAAGAGTTTCTACTCATATTTGCTGAGGATTCTCCTCCAGAGGTTATCTATGAGGCATCGCATATTGTCGCCTTTATGAGAGTTGAATTACCAGAGGGTGTTCTAAAGCTTCTGCTAAAGCAGTGCGCCAATGTTTCTACTGAATACAAAGGCATCATAGACAATATCGATCATATATTGGTCAACTTAGTCGGGAAGGAAGAATTTCCCCAAGCCTTGAAGTTATTGGAATCGATTTTGACTGCTGGCGTGAAGTTCCCCCAACTGGATTACTTTTCCAATGAACTACTGAGCAAGCATCAAAAGCTACTTAATCATATTGTCACAAAGTGGTTTTTGTCTGGTGATCCTTCACTTTGCCATAGTATTTCAGATCTACTTCATGACTTTACTGACAAACATGTCGAGTTAAAGGCTGAAATGGCATTGCTGGGTGATGAAGTGAAGCAAATATTTGTTAGCCGTAAGGCTGTCGGTTGGCTTTTTACGTGCCCTGTAGTGGCGGCAAGCTTCATTTTATCTATTTACGAAACAGCTTCAAGCTCTACACGTAAAGAGCTTGAGCAGATTTTATATGACCCCTTACTATTAAGTTATCCAGGGGAGCTCAAGCAATTCTTCCAATCGTGCATTGATATTGGCTTTCAAGAAGACCCGTGTGAGATGTTACTTAGTAAGCTTCAGGCTTATCATTCTGATATTGAGAAAGTTTCTGGACTAAAAGAGTTGATTGCACCCAGAGAAAATATAAGCGCTTATTGGAAAGAGTCCAACAAGCATATGCAGGCAGCCTACGAAAATGCATCAAGAGGATCGATTATCGATTTGATAGCAACGAGGCAGACGCTATTATACGGTAATAGCTCAATTTACTACATACATCGGGGTGATGGAGAGCGAGTGCGAGAAGAGGTGCAAATGCAGTCTTTTTCCCATTCGACTGAAATGCCAAGGTTAAATGTCTTAGATCCAGAGTCACTAGATTATATTTTACGAGTTTACCGTTGTGAGAATGAAAAATGAAGCTGATTCTTAAGCAATACTTAGCCTCGTTAAGAGAGCGCCACGAATTAGATGCTGTCTTACCTGATTTATTGAGTAGCATGGGAATGAACGTGTTCATTTTACCGACCCGTGGGGTTAAAGAGTACGGTGTTGATATTGCAGCAGTTGGTCAATTACAAGATGACGAAGAAGAGTCGGTTTATCTATTTTCTGTGAAATCAGGAAACCTGACTCGTGAAACTTGGAGTGGACAATCTAACCAGTCATTGCTTCCCTCGTTACAAGAAATCTTATTCGGATTTATTCCCACACGCATACCTCCTCAACATAGCAGTAAGCCAATTGTTATCTGTTTATGTTTTGGAGGGGATATTAATTCCGGTATTCGTCAAGAAGTCTCTGGGTTTGAAAATTATAACTCCCGAGATAAATTAAGATTTGAAGAGTGGAATGGCGATAAGCTTTCAGAGCTTATTCAACAGTACTTGCTAAAGGAGGAGCTGCTGCCTAGCTCCAGCCAAGCTTTGTTAAGAAAATCCTTGGCTTTACTTGAAGAGCCCGAAAGTTCAAGCAACCATTTCTCAGTATTGATTGATGAAGTTTTGTCACATACCACTGATACCGATTCTATTGCATCGTCCATAACTCGGATTAACGTTTGTTTATGGGTTCTATTTTCATGGTGTCGTGACGGTGAGAATTTAGAAGCAGCATATCTTTCATCTGAACGTACATTACTGCTGGCTTGGGATAAAGTTAAAGGTCACTACACAGGAAGGAATAAACTCTCAAAATCGTTCGATAGTATTTTGGATACGTATCATCAAATTACTGACTGCTATGTAGACCGATGTTTAATTCCATATGTTGGACTTAAATACGCGCTCTCTCATGCGGTTCATTCGCCATGTTCTATCGATGTAAATATTAAACTGTTTGATGTGCTAGGACGTTTGGCCGTCAAAGGTCATTGGGTTTTAGATTCACTCTCTAAGAGTTATGCTAAAAAACTACCTACAGATGGGGAGTCTGAAGAGCAGAAAAGATTACGGCTTCGCCTTAGGGAAGTAACTAGTGCAATTAATTTCTTGGCTATTAATAACCCAATATTATTGTCCCCTTACAAAGACTCACAGGCAATTGATTTTGGTTTAGCTTTAACTTTGCTTTCAAATAATTCAGAACTTGATGGTTTTGTGCAGAGCTGGCTATCGGGGATGGTGGATAAGTGTATTTTCGCTTTCGAGTGTGATGGCATGTATCCTACCATGCACAATTCTTACGAAAAGTTGCTTGAGCATAAAAATAAAGATAAGACCAACAGCAACTATAAGAAAAAAGTTACTGAGGCTAGCGTCTTATACCCGCTGTTAGCTGTTTACTGCTCTTTGTATAAACTAGATTCAGTAAACCAAGATCTAGAAAAGTTTGCTAGAGATAAACTTTTACATAGCACGTTACAGTATTGGTATCCGAACCAAAATAGTGAACAAGTTATGTATTCTAACTCAAGTACGCATGGCTCAGCATCAACAGACTTTCCAATGAATGGAAGCGCTGCGCTAGAACATATAAAACAAGAGTGTGTCAATGCTGATTCCTTCAAGAGTATGTCAGCTGTTACTAAGGGTAAAGCTCCTTTGGTGCTAACAGCATGTCGCTGCTACAGATACCCAGTTCCTTTTCATTATATCGAGGATTTTCTCAATACATCGGAGTAATTATTAAAGTAGTAGGTTTTTACGCTCTCTTTGCGGAACTGAAATGCATGATTAGTAGAGATGGCCTTATTTCTACTAATCGGTGTTCAGCAAAACATATAACTCATTTCTGTCCATTGACGAGTTAAAAACATAACTCGCCTTTGCCCCAAAACGAGTTGGCTCTGATGGTTTAGAGGTCTGCTTTGATGCTGAGTAGTAAATATTGCAATAACCTAGTTCAAGCCCCATACTCTAGTTTATTTTCTCAAACGTTTTCTCAAGAAATCCGCCAAGGGTAAGTGTATTAATCTTGTTCGTGTTTATCGTGGGATATTGAAACAAACTGGTCATCATTATACTAAGTAAACTATATGTATAGATTAATCGATCATAAGCAGTACATCATTTGACCAATAGGTGACCAGAGTTTTCAAACAGTCTGTGCCATTTTCTGACATTCGGCTCTAACATGCTTTATCGATACTTTAAGACAAATAATCGATTGAGAGTTAAGAGCTACTCGATAACAGAATTGTTGTGTTTTACTGTTTAGTAAGAAGTCTAACTCTCGTTCGATAGGGCTTTCAAAACCCATTAATTTGGGTTTTGAGAATAAATTGTTATTTCAGTACATAGTCAACTTTATGGAGCTGACCAGTAAAAGCAAAAGGAGCTTTATCATAGTAGTTTCGTGAAACAGTAGAGCCGAGATCTTTTCCGATATCAAGCGTTTCTGTCGCTGAGTAACGAACAGGTGGTACTTTATCTATCTTACCGGTAGCAATCTTCTTTCCGTTAACTAAAAGAGTCGCTTGTCCACCATTCGGTGCTTCACCTTGTTGAATATAATCAAGTGTCAAAGTGACCTCACCCGCTGGTAATGGCTCCTTAGATTTTAAGTAATAGTGCTCCTCGTTGAAGAAATTCATTACATAGACAGGTTTATTATCTTCAATGTATAGACTATAACCAGCACTACCACCGCCTACAGCTACTAATACACCCTCAGCACCATCTTTAGGCATATTAAACGTTGCAGTAATTGTGTGAGAGCGCCCATATACAGGAGGTGCACTTCCCTCTGGCACGCGACTAGTGCCTGGCAGATAAGTGAATTTTGATTTCCCTTTAGTCACACTTGGACGTTCAGGGTTCGATGCACGCTCAACAAAGCGATCATCAAGTGGATAGACGTTATATTTTTCTGCTTCTTGATCGAAAATAGAGATTAACTTCTTAAGTTTATCTGGGTATTTATTCGATAAATCTACCGCCTCAGAAAAGTCTTCTTCAATATTATAAAGCTCCCACTTATCGTTACCAAAGCCAGCTGAGCCACTTAAGTCCCACGGCACACCGTGGAAAGAGGCAGCAACCCAACCGTCATTATAAATTGCACGGTGACCACCAGTCTCAAAGTACTGAGTCTTACGCTTACCTTCAGCATTTTTATCATTTAGTGAATACAACATACTTACACCGGCTATTGGAGTCTGCTCTACTCCATTCACTATTTTTGGCTCAGGTATATGTGCTGCATCTAAAATCGTTGGCACGATATCAATTACATGATGAAATTGCGATCGTAAGCCACCATGCTCTTTAATATAGTTAGGCCATGAAATAACAAGCCCATTTCGCGTACCACCGAAGTGTGAAGGTACTCGTTTCATCCATTGGAATGGTGAAGAGCCAGCCCACGCCCAACCAACCGGAAAGTGATTTTCGTGAAGAGGCCCACCGAGTTCATCGATTTTTTCAAGCTGCCCTTCAACAGTGTCAGCAATACCATTCTGAGTCATCATATTGTTAAGCGTACCAGTAGCACTACCTTCAGCACTTGGGCCATTATCACCAGCAATAAATATAATCATGGTATTATCTGCATCGGGTAATTGTGAGATAGCATCAAGCAACCGGCCTACGTGATAGTCGGTATGTGCAGCAAAACCCGCAAATACTTCTTGGTGTCGACTGAATAGTTTCTTCTCGTTGGCAGACAGAGAATCCCACGACTTTATTTCTTTAGGTCGTTTTGTCAGCTTGGTATTCTGTGGAACTACACCAAGCGATTTTTGTCGTGCAAGTGTCTCTTCACGGACTTTATCCCAGCCCTGATCAAACTTACCTTTAAATTTATCATTCCATTCCTGCGGCGCATGCAAAGGAGCGTGAGTTGCACCCGTTGCAAAGTACATAAAGAATGGTTTATCACTATCGATAGACTCTTGTTGGCCTATCCAGTTTATAGCATCATCAACAAGATCTTCCGTTAAGTGATACCCTTCTTCCGGTTTTTTAGGTGGCTCAACAGGGGTGGTATTTCTAAATAATTGAGGCTCCCATTGACTTGTTTCGCCGCCTTGAAAACCATAAAAATACTCAAACCCAAGTCCTGTAGGCCAATGATCAAATGGTCCTATAGGGCTTGTCTCCCAATCAGGAGTATTGTGCCATTTACCCCATGCAGCCGTGTTGTAGCCATTACTTTTTAATATCTCAGCAACGGTTGCTGTTTCATCGGGCCAAACACTGTGATAACCCGGGTAACCTGTTGAAAGCTCGGTAATCGTGCCTGAAGCAACCTGGTGATGGTTTCTACCTGTCAGTAAAGCGGCACGAGTTGGTGAGCAAATCGCGGTAGTGTGAAAACGATTGAACTTTAAACCTTGATTAGCTAATTCATCGATTGAAGGGGTCGGTATTGGCCCCCCAAAGGTGCTGGGGTGGCCGAAGCCAAAGTCGTCAAGTAAAATCACTACGACATTAGGTGCGCCTTTTGGTGCCTGAATTGGCTGCGGATAATCCTGTTTTGATGTTTCAAATGTTTCGCCAATTTTACCTTTAAACTGCGGTGCGGCAATTGGTAAAACACTTCTGTCTATTTCACTTGCTTCCACTTTTGTAAACCCTGAAAGCAATAATAATGAAATGATACTACCTACTCGTGTAAAACGATTCATCCTTTTCTCCCTGTAATACCTAGTGTTAAATCATCATGAAACTGATTTTATTTTAGCTACTATACTTACTCTTCGCGAATAATATTCAAGCTATTTCAATCATAATCAGGAAATTCGGTCAGAGAGCTTCTAATTCATGTACTAGACAAGTGAGCCAGTTCAGAAAGTAATTCTGGCAGTGTTGTGCCCAAGCAATCTGTTTAGAGTTTTAAAAAATATTGTAAAACAGCATTTACATTTACATTGCACACAAACCAAACACTTTTATTGAAGCGATTAGCCAACTTTGTTTCCGTCGCAGAGGAAAGTCCGCTTTTGGCAAAGAGCCGCAATTAGCCTTTGAAACGCTTCTGTCCAAAATCATAATCAGCAATACATCCGCTATCCTCATAGTGACTTTTAAATAGGAGGCCACTATGAAACCAGAACTAAATCACAATGCTACTGGTGTGAAACGTCCTTTCAAACTTGAAGAGATTTGGCGTATTCGGACACGAATTGAAATTCAAAACAACTTGATGCAATTAGCGTTACTTAATTTGGCTATAGATAGTAAATTAAGAACATGTGATTTACTGTCATTAAAAGTTCGAGATGTCGCTACCCAAGATCAAGTTTTTGAGAGGGTGCAATGGACACAGATGAAAACAGGGATCGAAGTTCAATTTGAGATAACTCCGAGAACACAACAAAGTATTAGCCGTTGGGTTCAAGAGGTTAAATTGCAACCTAGTGATTATTTGTTTCGAAGTTTACGTCGCTCTAATCAACCCATAAGCTATTCATATTACAGGTCTATCATCAGAAGTTGGGCTCAGCAGTTAGGGCTTGATTCTGACCTATATGGAACTCACTCAATGCGAAGAACCAAAGCGACTTTGGTGTATGCTCGAACCAAAAATATACGTGCCGTTCAGTTACTACTAGGTCATACAAAAATTGATAACACCATTAGATATTTGGGAATAGAGATTGAAGATGCCATTAAGATATCTAGAGAAACCGATTGTTGATTTAACACAGGCAGTATTCTTGTGCTGCCTTTGCCCCATTACGTTTTTCAAGGCATACCTTACAGTGCAGTTAGTTTCTCTATTAAGTCTTTCCTGAGCCGATTTATATGTAGTGATTTGCGTTG
>NZ_LJSO01000010.1:0-150713 GCF_001399985.1 Pseudoalteromonas sp. P1-8 | reverse complement strand
CAGCTATCAGCTATCAGCTATCAGCTATCAGCTATCAGCTATCAAAAGCTTAAGAAAATCGGGAAATAAATGTAAAGCTATTGCTGTTCAAAAACACTAATAACTGAACCACCCTCTCGTTCTGCTAAAAACTGACGGCTGAAAGCTGACAGCTCTAAAAAACAAAAAACCGCTGTAGAGACCAAGCAACTACAGCGGTTTTTACGAAATCAAAGCCGTTAAAAATTAATGCTCTTCATTAACGATATTGAGATTATACTTTGGAATTTCAACCACTAAATCTTCATCTTTGATCACCGCTTGGCAACCAAGGCGTGACTCAGGCTCAAGACCCCATGCTTTATCTAGCATGTCATCTTCTAGCTCATCGCTCTCATCTAAAGAGTCAAAACCTTCACGGATGACTAAGTGGCATGTTGTACACGCACATGATTTTTCACATGCATGTGGAATGCTAATACCATTCTTTAGCGCTACATCTAATACCGTTTCACCTGCAGGAGCTTCAATAGCAGCGCCTTCTGGGCATAACTCTTCGTGTGGAAGAAAAATAATTTGTGGCATACCTTACCTCGTTAAACTTCGTCTACTGACTGCCCTTGCAGCGCTTTTTTGATTGATGCATCCATTCTGCGAGCAGCAAATTCGCTACTTGCATTGTCTACAGCTTCAATCGCTGCTTTAATTTCTGCAGGTGTTGTTGCGCTTTCACGTACGGCAACAAGTTTAGCAATTTCTGCTTTTAACGCACCTAATTCTTGTTCATCAAGTAATGCACTGTCGGTTGCCAATGATGCTTCAAGCGCTTCAACTACACGTAACGCTTCAACTTGCTGCTCTTTAAGCATACGCGCTTGCATGTCGTCTTTCGCGTTAGTCATTGACTCTTTAAGCATGTTTGCAACTTGGTCGTCCGATAAACCAAATGATGGTTTGACCTGAATTTCAGCTTGCACACCCGTTGATTTTTCCATTGCCGATACACTTAATAGGCCATCGGCATCAACTTTAAAGGTTACGCGAATGTGCGCAGCACCTGCTGCCATGGCCGGAATACCTTTTAAGCTGAATTTTGCCAACGAACGACAATCGTCAACTAACTCACGCTCACCTTGTAGTACATGCAGTGACATAGCCGTTTGACCATCTTTGAAAGTGGTAAACTCTTGTGCACGTGCTACAGGGATCGTGGTATTACGTGGAATGATTTTCTCAACCAAGCCACCCATGGTTTCAAGACCTAGCGACAGTGGTAATACGTCTAATAGCAACATGTCTGAATCTGGCTTATTGCCAACCAGTACGTCTGCTTGTAATGCCGCACCGAGTGCAACTACGCGATCTGGGTCGATAGAAGTCAGTGGCTCTTTATCAAAAAATGCAGCAACTTGGGAGCGTACAATTGGCATACGAGTCGAGCCGCCAACCATTACAACTTGCAGTACTTCTTCATTCTCGATACCGGCATCTTTAACAGCACGGCGACAAGAGCGTAGTGTTTTCTTCACAAGGCTAAGAGCTAGCTCATCAAACGTTTCGCGGGTAACTTCAACCTTGTGGCTTTGACCATCAAACTCTAAACCAACATTTACAGTTTGGTATTGGCTCAGCGCTTCTTTACACGCTTTTGCTTTATTGATGAATAAACGCAATACCGATGCAGAAAGCTCGCTCACACCCGTTTGTTTTTTGAAGTAATCAACTAATAGCGAGTCAAAATCGTCACCACCAAGGCTTGAGTCACCGCCTGTAGCAAGTACTTCGAATACGCCTTGGTGTAAACGTAAAATAGAAATATCGAAGGTACCGCCACCCAAATCGTACACGGCGATAATGCCTTCTTGGCCTGAATCAAGGCCATAAGCAACAGCCGCAGCCGTTGGCTCGTTTAATAAACGTAATACCTTAATACCTGCAAGCTCTGCGGCATCTTTAGTGCTTTGACGCTGAGCATCATCAAAATAAGCTGGCACAGTAATAACAGCGCCTAAGATGTCTTGGCCTGCAAAGCTGTCTTCTGCACGTAATTTTAATGCTTTTAAAATTTCACTCGATGCAGTAACAGGGCTAATTGCACCCGCAACCGTGCTGATTGCTAATGAGCCATCATGCTCACAAAATTCATACGGCAGTTGACCATAGCTTTTTTCGATTTCAGTCTGAGTTTTCCCTAAAAAACGCTTTACTGAAATTAGAGTGTTTGCAGGGTCTTGAGTAGCAGCTGCAGCAGCTCGCTCGCCAACCACAATGCTATCTGCTTGGTATTGCACTACCGATGGTAGCATCGCGTTGCCTGCTAAATCAGTTAGTGTGCGCGCTTCGCCGCTTTGCACTGTTGCAACTAACGAGTTAGTTGTACCAAGGTCAATACCGACTGCTAATTTGTGCTCATGTGGTGCCGCGCTCTGCCCCGGCTCAGCAATTTGCAATAATGCCATAATGCTCTTTTTAAACTCTTAAATAGCTGTTGTATAACAACTAACGATTAATCATCAAATAAACTGTCTTCAATACGCTCTAGTTCATCGCGTAGCTTATAAACAAACTTCAATTTACGAATATTGTCAGCAGCAGCTTGCCATTGTTGCTCATCATTACTTGCCAGCTGAGCGGCTAATTCACTGCTGTATTGTTTATCGAGCTGTTTAATTTGCGCTTCAAACTGGGCAATTGCTGCATCAGGATCTGCGGCATTTTCAAGTTCTTCTAATTCTTCACGCAGCTCCATTTGCTGCATTAAGAATAGCGGGTCTTGTAATGTTTGTTGCTCGGCGCGAATATCAACACCAAGCTCGCTAAGCATGTACTCAGCACGTTTTACCGGGTGTTTTAAAGTTTGTAATGCATCATTGATTTCTGCTGCATTTTGCACAGCAAGTAATTTATCACGGCTGCTAGAGCTTGCGTGGCGATCTGGGTGAACTGCACGTTGCAGCTCAAGGTAGTGTTTATTAATAGTCGCTAAATCAATGTTGTAATCTACTGGAATTGCAAATAACTCAAAGTAACGCATTACATAATCCAACTCGGTAAACAGGAAAGAACAAAGCCCTACATAGGCAGGGCTTCAAGCAAAGAAAGTTTTATAAGCTTAAACGGTAAAGCTTTCGCCGCAACCACACTCATCGGCTTGGTTCGGGTTGTTAAACTTAAACCCTTCGTTCAAACCTTCTTTGGTGTAATCAAGCTCAGTACCATCAATGTAGACTAAGCTTTTAGCATCAACGATTACTTTCACACCACGGCTTTCAAAAATTTCGTCGCCGTCTGCTAACTCATCAACAAATTCAAGAACATAAGCAAGACCTGAACAGCCCGTCGTTTTAATGCCAACGCGTAGGCCAATGCCTTTGCCGCGATTTGCTAAAAATGATTCTACGCGGTTTGCTGCCGCATCTGTCAATGTCACTGCCATGAATTTATCTCTTACTTCGCTTGTTTGCTTTTGTAGTCAGCAATTGCTGCTTGAATCGCGTCTTCTGCTAAAATTGAGCAGTGAATTTTCACTGGCGGTAATTCAAGCTCAGCACTGATATCAGTGTTTTTGATTGTTGCAGCTTCATCTAATGTTTTGCCTTTTACCCACTCAGTTACAAGTGAAGAAGAAGCGATTGCGCTACCACAACCATATGTTTTGAATTTTGCATCTTCAATTACACCTTCTGGTGATACTTTGATTTGCAATTTCATTACGTCACCACATGCTGGTGCACCCACCATACCTGTTGCAACTGACGGATCATTTTTGTCTAAAGCACCCACGTTACGTGGATTTTCAACATGATCGATTACTTTATCACTATAAGCCATAATACTATCCTCACTACCTGCTAGCGGCGGCGATCACTGATTAGTGATGCGCCCACTCAACTGAATCTAAATCAATACCTTCTTGATGCATTTCCCATAGAGGAGACATCTCACGTAAACGGCCGATCGAGTTTTTGATTAGTTCAACGGTGTAATCAATCTCTTCTTCAGTCGTAAAGCGGCCAATGCTGAAACGAATTGAGCTGTGTGCCAACTCGTCATTACGGCCTAATGCACGTAGTACATAAGAAGGCTCTAAGCTTGCTGAGGTACAGGCTGAACCTGATGAAACAGCAATGTCTTTAACAGCCATTAATAACGACTCACCTTCAACAAAGTTGAAGCTGATATTTACAATACCTGGAACTGAGTGACTTGGTTCACCATTGAAGTAAACTTCGTCCATATCAGCCATGATGCCATCGATCAGGCGCTTACGAAGTGCGCTGATGTGTGCATGGTCTTTTTCGAAATCTTCTTTAGCGATTCTAAATGCCGCACCCATACCAACTAATTGGTGAGTAGCTAGTGTGCCTGAACGCATACCACGCTCATGACCACCACCGTGCATTTGCGCTTCTAAACGTGCGCGAGGCTTACGACGAACATAAAGTGCGCCTACACCTTTCGGGCCATATACTTTGTGGCCAGAGAACGACATGAAATCTACTTTTAACTGTTGCACGTCGATAAGTACTTTACCTGCGCTTTGTGCAGCATCTACGTGGAACATAATTTTGCGCTCACGGCACATTTCGCCGATTGTCGCGATATCTTGGATAACACCTAGCTCGTTATTTACGTGCATTACGCTCACAAGTACTGTGTCGTCACGCATTGCAGCTTCAAGCTTTTTAAGGTCAAGTAAACCGTTTTCTTCAACGTCCATATAGGTTACTTCGAAACCTTGACGCTCTAGTTCACGACACGTATCAAGCACTGCTTTGTGCTCTGTTTTAACAGTGATAACGTGCTTGCCTTTCTTCTTATAGAACTGCGCAGCACCTTTAATTGCTAGGTTGTTTGATTCTGTAGCACCTGAAGTGAAAACAATTTCACGTGGGTCAGCGTTGATCAGATCAGCAATATCTGTACGTGCTTGATCAACTGCTTCTTCTGCTTGCCAACCAAAACGGTGTGAGCGTGATGCAGGGTTACCAAAATTACCGTCCATAGTCAGGCATTGCATCATTTCTTTTGCCACACGTTCATCAACAGGCGTGGTTGCTGCGTAATCTAAATAAATCGGTAACTTCATTTCTCTCTCCGCTTTCGTCAAGCTACAGTTGACAGCTTACTTGAATGTTTTCCAGTTGCTTAATTGCATTGTTGATGCTGTTATCTTGGCGCGATGCGACTTCTTTCACATCTGACTTTTCCACCAATTCAGCAAGGGTAATACTATTTAAAAACTCTTCGATACGTGCGCTTAAGTCCGACCATAAGGTATGAGTCAAACAACGCATGCCGCTTTGGCAGCCACCCGTTGCATTGTGGCAACGTGTTGCATCAACAGACTCATCAACGGCGTTAATCACATCGCCGACAGAAATTTCGTTCGCTTCTCGACCTAATAAATATCCGCCACCTGGGCCACGCACAGAGGTCACAAGGCCGTTTTTACGTAAACGGGCGAATAGTTGTTCAAGATAAGATAACGAAATCTCTTGGCGTTCAGAAATATCGGCAAGAGGCACTGCACCCACATTTGTATGTAGTGCAACATCCAACATGGCGGTTACTGCGTATCTGCCTTTTGATGTTAACTTCATGGAGCCCCCGATGTTACTGCACGCTAAGGTGTGCAAATTTTAATTACCAGACCAAAATAGTCAAGTATTATCACTTGATAAAAATTGATACTTGCCATTGATAAAACCGAATACTTGACAAAAACAGTCAAGTACTAGGTACATTGTAATTACCTGAGTAATTTAGTCAAGTATTATACTTATAACCTGTGATTATTTAATAGACTTATTAATAGAGGTAAGAATACCGCGTAAAATGTTCATCTCAGCTTCTTCTGGACGTGCGCGGTTAAATAAGCGACGTAGTTTAGTCATCACCATGCCAGGGTGTTGCTTGATGATAAAACCTGTGTCGTTTAGCGTTTGCTCTAAATGCTCGTAGAACAGCTCTGTTTGCTTCGCATTTGGGTAGGTTGCTTCGTCTTCTTCTTGTACTTTTGGCTGTTTATTTAAATATGCCATACGTGTTTCATAACACAGCGTTTGCACGGCCATTGCTAGATTTAGTGAGCTGTATTCAGGGTTTGCAGGAATACATACGTGGTAGTTACATTGTTGTAGCTCTTCGTTCGTTAAACCACTATTTTCACGACCAAACACGAGTGCAACAGGGCCATGTTCAGCCTCAGCCACTAATTTTTCACCACATTCACGCGGCTCAACCATAGGCCAAGATAAAGTACGTGAGCGTGCGCTGGTACCAATTGTTAAACCACAATCAGCAATCGCATCTGCCAGTGTATCAACAACCACTGTTTTACCTAAAACATCAGTTGCACCGGCCGCAAGCGCACTCGCATGACTGTCAATTTCACAAGCAGGATCAACAAGATATAAATTTGATAAGCCCATCGTTTTCATAGCACGTGCCGCTGAGCCAATATTACCAGAATGTGATGTGTTAACTAATACGATACGAATATCATCAAGTGTCATTGCGTTGTTACTTACTGAAAGTCAAAAATTGCGGGGATTATAACATGCTATCAGCTATCAGCTATCAGCTATCAGCTATCAGCTATCAGCTTCGATCTTATGAATAAGAGATGTCAACATTTTTGATAGCTCTTCCGTTTCACTCACCCAAGCTCTACCTATGGCAGCATCAATGTATTTAATCTCAATTCCGATATAAATTTGCGTTCGTGTTTCTGCTATGGACGATCTTGATATATCTAAAAAACGCACCCGTTCTTTTTTGCTGATTCTCACCATACCTTCTGCGATGTTACTCGGTATTGATAAACCAGAACGTGTGAGCTGATTGCGAAAGCCAAAATCATTTAGATCTGTCGTTTCTTTGTAGATGTCAGCACTTAATCTTGCGGAACGCTTCCATACCTCTAATTTTTCAAAATTCATACTTGCATCCTTTTAAGTATAAAAACTTTATATAGGCACGAATTTTTCAGAATGCAAATTTCAAACTGCCGACTGACGGCTGACGGCTGACGGCTGACGGCTGACGGCTGACGTCTGACGGCTGACGGCTGACGGCTGACGGCTGACGGCTGACGGCTGACCACTAACCCCTTCTTCTGAAATTAAATCAACAACAAAATCAGAACTGTACAAAAAACAAACTAATTTATTCGAGTTTATTGTTTACTTTACGCTAGAAATCGCTAGAATACGCCGGCTTAAATATATTCGTTCTTTTACAACCCAAAGGTAATGCTATGCATCCAATGTTAAACATTGCGGTTCGCGCTGCGCGTAACGCAGGCAAAATTTTACTTCGCGCAAGTGAAGATTTATCAAAAGTTGATGTACAACAAAAAGGCACAAACGACTTAGTTACTAACATCGACAAAGAAGCTGAAGCCGCAATTCGTGATACCATTTTAAAATCTTACCCAGATCACACTATCGTAGGTGAAGAGCTTGGTGAGCATAAAGGTAAAGATGCAGATTACCAATGGATTGTAGACCCTCTTGATGGCACAACTAACTTCATCAAGGGTATCCCTCATTTCGCAGTATCTATTGCACTTAAAGTTAAAGGTCGTTTAGACCAAGCTGTTATCTATGACCCAATCCGTGGTGAATTATTCACTGCTTCTCGTGGTCAAGGCGCACAGCTTAACAGCAAGCGTTTACGCGTAACTAAAACTAACGAGTTAGCAGGTTCTGTACTTGCAACTGGTTTCCCATTCAAACAAAAGCACCACTTAGACGCATACTCTGAAGCGTTTAAAGCACTTTTCGTGCACACTGCTGATATCCGCCGTGCAGGTTCTGCTGCATTAGATATGGCTTATGTTGCAGCCGGTCGTGTTGATGGTTTCTTTGAAATTGGCCTTAAGCCATGGGACACAGCGGCAGGCGAGCTTTTAGTTAAAGAAGCAGGCGGTATGGTTGTTGATTTCGCAGGTGGTATTAACTACAACCAAAGCGGCAACATCATTTGTGGTGCACCTAAGTTAACTCAAGCAATCATTCGTGAAATTCGCCCAGTGTTAACTGAGTCACTACTTCGCTAATAGCGGGTTGTAATGTAAAAATACAAAAAGGAGCTAAGGCTCCTTTTTTTGTGGCTGAAAATAATCGTTGTCGAGTTTTATCTCTATGACTTCACCTTCTTTAAATGGCAACTTAGCCAAGTCTTCAGCAAAGTAACTGGCAAATAGCTGTTCAAACTCGCCAGTGCTTTTCATCACCTTGAGTCCTTTTAACAGGGCTTCTGCCAATTCAGGCTTGTGGTTACTGACAAAAAAGTAAAATGCCGTTGGATAGCTAATATAAAGGTCAGGCACTATAGCCAGATCGTCACTTTTGATTTGTTCCATTTCAGAAATAACCTCAATGAACGAACGCGGAAAATAATCAACTCGCCCTCTGATCACTAAGCTAAACATTGCCTGGTAATTTGCCAGCGGTCTGACTGTTAAGCCGTTTTGAGCAAGGATTTTAGTATCGGGCCAATCATGGCCTTGAATGGCACTAAACTGCGCTAAATCTTGTTTCGTTTTTAAATCTTTAAAACGCGGTAAAAACGCTCGCTTAGTTAGTAATGCGCGTTTACCAATGTAGCCTTTAAACAAAGGTACTTTAACTGCTATTGCAAGGTGTTCTCGCTCGGGGCTTGTCATACTCCAAAACACATCGGCTTGCTTTTCATCGAGCATCAACAATGTGCGCTGTTGATGGGGGTGAACCAGAACCTCGTTGATTTCTGCTTGATAATTACTGGCACGCAAAGCTGCTGCCAGCAATTCATGAAGATAATAATCGCGTTTATACAGTGGGCGTTGTTCAATCGCTAAATTGACCACATTGTTAGCTTCTGTGGTAAGGCTGTATCCTAGGCTTAGCAATACTAGGATTGCACTACATAGTCGCTTCATTGTTATTTTTATTCATTGTGTTTTTTTTAAGCTACACCCAGTTAAACAGGGACACAAGTAAAATTAAGCGAACTTAAAATTTCTTCATGAACTGATAGATATCACTTCATCTTTTTGGCTGCTTAAACGCACCACTGCAGGGGCTGGTCGACTACGTTTACATACAAACAAGTGGCTACTCTGATAACGCTTGGCCTCTTTTTTCGCATCTGTTGCCAGCGCTGCGACTTGGTGGCTGTTAATACATAACTCTAAATCAGGCTTAACTAAACCGATTGATAATGTAAGTAGTGGCACAAACTGCTTTTTACCTTCTCGATTGCTTGCCCAATAACCCCCTTGCTCAATATGTTCTGGGGTGAAAAAGGTGCGAGACTGCAGCTCAAACTTACTAATGATGTCATGACAAACTTGCTCTGCATCATTTTTATCAAACACCACCATAAAGTCATCACCGCCAATGTGCCCGATAAACCCCTTGCTAGTGCTACAGGCCTCTACGATGACTTCTGCAAGTAATTTTATAACGCTGTCACCACTGGCATAACCGTACAGGTCATTGAATTGTTTAAAGTGGTTTAAATCTACGTATGCGAGTGAGAACGGATAATTATTACGAAGTCTCAGCTCAATTGCTTCGTTAATCGCGACATTACCCGGCAGCATAGTAAGCGGGTTGGCATGTTGTGCGTGGCGGATTTTTTCTTCGGTAATGTGTTTTAAGATATTACGCAGGGGTGCCAACCCTAAGTATTCACTACTTCGGGTGATAACAATGTGGCGTCGAATATCAAACTCAAACTCAGTAATTTGCTGACTCACCGTATCGAGTAACTCGTTTTCGTCAACGATTAACGGCTGTTTATCCATTAAAGAAGTAACTGGCTGCTTATCATAAAGTGCATGGCCATAGGGAGCGGCAAACACTTCAGTGAGTTGATCTCGGTGTAATAAACCAACAGGAATATTGTGTTCAAGTACTGCCAAGCTCGTTAAGCTTTTATCTTGCTCAAAGATACTGTGAGCGTCTTTACAGCGGGTTGTTGCTTCAATGCTGGCGTGCTCGACTGCCAACCAGCCAATCGCCATAGACTGCTCAAAAGTATTGCTATTATCTGATGACTCTAAGTGCTTTAAGCAGTGAATATTAATTTCGTAACTTGGCTGTAAGCTCGGCCTTTCGAGTAAAAAGCCTTGTGCATGTTGTACGCCTAAACTTTCGAGTAAACGAAGCTCCTCTGCCCGCTCTATGCCCTCTGCGATAACTTGCGTATTGGTGGCTTTTGCAAGCTCTATAATTGACTTTAAAAACTCTTTTTTAACCACACTCTGATCGCAGTGATCAATAAAGTAGCGGTCTATTTTTACAAACTCAGGACATAACTCAGACCACTGCTTTAAACCCGAATAGCCAGCCCCTAAGTCATCAATGGCAATCGAAAAGCCTAACTCACGATAATGAGCAATGGTCTTTAACAATAAGAAGCCATCATCGACTTTTTCTTGTTCTGTAACCTCAATAACTACCCGGTTAGTTGCAAGGCCAAAGTGTTCAACTAGATGTAATGTTTCACCTTTAGGATGGCAAGGATCAAGTAAGGTTTTAGGGCTTACATTTAAAAATAGCTTGCCTTCTAGATTGAGTTTTACAAAGTTCTCAATTGCTCTACTGCGGCAAAGTAGCTCTAATTCAGAGATCTTATGGCAAGCAATAGCTGCACTGAATAATGCACTCGGCATTTCTAACTCAGACCCTTTCGGGCCGCGGCTTAATGCCTCATAACCCAAAATATGTTGATTAGAAATATCAAAGATAGGTTGAAACAAGGTCTCAATTGCACTGTTATCTAAGATCTGCTGTAGTTGTGCGTTCACCTTACACCTAGCGTTAGTAATACAAATAGGTGGGTAAATTATCAACCTTGTATGACAATTTTATGGCAAGGCTATGACGAGTGCAGATTACTCAATAGCGGTGATCAGCTCAAGTTGCTTAATCCGGGCAAAACTATCTGTCATTTTTAATTTAGCTTTTTGGTAATCACTCTGTGCTAAATCAGCTTGTTCCGCAAATTTATAAACTGCGAGCGGATTAAGTAATAACTTTTGTGCGTGATAACAGCTTGGTGCTGCAAACTCAGGTAGTTCAGGCTCTACATTAATTGTTATTACATTCTTCAACGCCTCTGTATCATCACTTTGTTGTTGCTGAAACTCTGTAGCTTCTGCCATCGCTTGCAAGCTTGCCTCACACTCTGGCAACTGTGCTTTTAGATTCAAAAACAAGCCTGTTGATGAAGTAATTAGCTTAAGCGTCAAGTCTTGTAATTGCTGAGCAGTTGATTGGTTTTGTAGTGCTTCTACAACTTGCCAAGCCAACCCTTTATAGCTGTCGAACTGCTGCTGAAGTGTTACTTCAGGTGTTTGCTGCATTTCTGTCTGTTCTGGCTCAGGCTTATCGTCACAAGCACTAAGCATTAAAAGTACAAACACGCTAAACATCAGGTGTTTCATAATTTCTCCCATAAAAAAACCGCCCTAATTAGGGCGGTTTCTTTTTGTATCACTTATTAAGGCATTGGATCGAGATCCGCACCTTCTTTTTCAATTACTTCTGGAATTAAGTCTTCTTTACTTACACCCATTGCAATTGCTACAGCTGAAGCAACATAAACAGATGAATAAGTACCGATGAACACACCAAATAGTAATGCAGTTGCGAAACCGTGGATCGTTTGACCACCCCAACCAAATAATGCAATCAATACTAGGATAGTGGTGATTGATGTTACTAGGGTACGGTTTAACGTTTGCGTTAATGAAATATCGATAATTTCAATCGTGTCATCAATACGCACTTTACGGAAGTTTTCACGGATACGGTCAGATACAACGATGGTATCGTTCAGGGAGTAACCTATTACCGCCAAAATCGCCGCAAGAATCGTTAAGTCAAACTCTAGGCCAAGTACTGAGAATAAGCCTAGTGTGATGATAACGTCGTGTAATAGTGCCGATACAGCACCGATCGCAAAACGCCATTCAAAACGAAACGCAACGTAAATTAAGATACAGATAAGCGCAGTTAACATGGCAAGGCCACCCTGCTCTTTTAGATCTTCACCAACACTTGGGCCAACAAATTCGATACGACGCATTTCTACTGTCGACTCTACTTTTTGTAATGCCGTAATGATTTGGTTACCAATTACTTCTGCTTTTACGCCAGGACCTTGCGGAGCAAGACGCACTAAAATTTCTTTACTTGAGCCAAACAGTTGCACCGAGAAATCTTCAAAGCCACTTTCAGTGATTGCATCACGAACGTCTTTAAGATCAGGTGCTTGTGTAAAGCCTACCTCAACAGCTGTACCGCCAGTGAAGTCAAGACCAAAATTCAAGCCTTTAGTAAAAAACGACACGAAAGAAGCCAATATCAACAAGGTTGATAGTGCCATGGCAAACTTTCTTAACTTCATAAACGGGAGTGTTTTACCACCGAGTTTTAAAATTTGCATGCTGACTCCTAAATCGACAACTTATCAATACGCTTACCGCCAATGAATAAGTTGATTACCGCACGGGTACCAACAATGGCTGTAAACATAGAGGTGATAATACCAATCGCTAGCGTTACTGCGAAACCAGCAATAGGACCAGTACCCACTGCAAATAGGATCACTGCTGCGATAAGTGTTGTGATGTTAGCATCTAAAATTGTGCTAAACGCGCTGTCGTAACCAAAGTGAACGGCTTGTTGTGGACTACGGCCATCAGCAAGTTCTTCACGAATACGTTCGAAGATAAGTACGTTGGCATCAACGGCCATACCTACAGTTAATACGATACCTGCAATACCCGGTAGCGTTAACGCTGCACCTGGAATAAGCGACATCACACCCACAATTAATACTAGGTTTGCGCCCAGTGCGATATTCGCCACCATGCCGAAACCTTTGTAGTAAACAAGCATAAATAAAAGTACAAACACAAAACCAAGCACCACCGCTGTCATACCTGCTTCAATGTTTTCTTGACCTAAGCTTGGACCTACCGTGCGCTCTTCAACGATTTGAATTGGCGCTACAAGTGCACCGGCACGAAGTAATAGGCTTAGGTTATGTGCTTCAGCTGGGTTATCGATACCAGTAATACGGAATGAACGATCAAGACGCGCTTGAATCGTCGCTACGTTAATCACTTCTTCAACTTTAATTGGTGGAAGTGCTTTTCCGTTTTCATCTGTTTTACCTGATGGCTTGTATTCAATGAATACCGTTGCCATGCGTTTACCGATAGCACGCTTAGTGAACGCATTCATCTTTGCGCCACCTTTGCTGTCTAGCGTAATGCTAACTTGTGGACGTTGATACTCATCCATACCTGATTGCGCGCCAGTGATGTGGCTACCTTCAAGAATGATGCGTTGCTTAAGTACCACAGGATAACCTTCACGCGCCATGATCATTTCTGTACCTGGCGGTAAACGGCCTTGCAGGGCTGCACTTGCATCTGCATTTTCATCAACTTCGCGGAATTCTAGTGTTGCTGTTGCACCCAGAATCTCTTTAGCACGCGCTGTATCTTGTACACCCGGAAGTTGCACAATGATACGCTCAGCACCTTGGCGCTGTACGTTAGGCTCTGCAACACCGATTTGGTTAATACGGTTACGGATAATTGTTTCATTTTGTTTGATAGCGTAGTCACGAATTTCTTTAAGCTTTTGCTCGCTCATGCTGGCATAAAAAGCATTGTCGCTGCTGCTATCATCAACGTAAACGTTTAATGGGTAACGTGTTGATAAGAAACGCTCTGCTGCGTCTTTATCTTCTTCGTTACGCATTTCAACACGTAATCGCTCGCTGTTCGCTACACGGCGAATGGTGCGATAACGCAATTTTTCTTCACGTAAGTCACTTTTGAAATCTTGTTCCATTTGCTCAAGCTGAGTATCAACCGCCGTCGCCATGTCGATTTCCATAGTAAAGTGAACACCACCGCTTAAATCTAGGCCTAGTTTCATTGGGTTACCACCCAGTGACTTTAACCACTCTGGTTGAGCAGGCGCCATATTGATTGCAGAGATATAATCTTCACTAAGGGAATCACGCAGTAGATCTTGCGCTTTTAGTTGGTCTTCAACATTCTTAAAACGAACGAGGATTTGTCCGTCTTCAAGTTTGCTTGATTTAACAGTAACGTTATGTTCTTTGAGAGTCGCATTTACTTTATCGAGTACGCTGAGGTCAGCATCAGTACCTTTAGTGCCCGATACTTGTATGGCCGGGTCTCGGCCATACAAATTTGGAGAGGCATATAAAATACCAACGACTAACACTACAAGAACAAGTAAATACTTCCATAATGGAAACTTGTTTAACACGTGTGAGTCCTTATTTTTATTGTTATAGCGACTTCATAGTGCCTTTTGGCAATACTGCAGAAACAGCTGATTTTTGTACTGTTACTTCTGCTTGGTCGTTTAATGAAATCACGATGAAGTCTTTGTCATCAGCGATTTTAGCAATCTTACCTACTAAACCACCTTGCGTTAGTACTTCGTCGCCTTTCGCCATTGCGCCCATTAGTGCTTTATGCTCTTTTACACGCTTAGCTTGTGGACGGTAGATTAAAAAATAAAATACCAGACCAAAAATACCCAACATGATTAGCATTTCCATGCCACCACCTGCTGGTGCTGCACCTGCCGCACTTGCGTGGGCGTTTGAGATGAATAAACTCATTTCACTTCCTCTTTAATTTTTCTAAAAATTTAATCTGATGTATCTGCAAGCTCTGGCACATCTTGGCCGCGGCGTGCATAAAAATCTGCAACAAATTCGTCTAGTTTGCCATTACTGATGGCATTACGTAAGCCTTCCATCACGCGTTGATAATAACGTAAGTTGTGAATCGTGTTTAGACGCGCGCCTAAGATTTCATTACATTTATCAAGATGATGCAAGTATGCACGTGAATAGTTTTTACACGTATGACAATCACACTCAGGATCCAGTGGACCGGTGTCTGTTTTATGTACTGCATTACGGATTTTAACAATGCCGCCAGTTACAAATAAATGACCGTTACGGGCATTACGCGTAGGCATTACACAGTCAAACATATCGATACCACGGCGAACCGCTTCTACTAAGTCTTCTGGTTTACCAACACCCATTAAGTAACGAGGCTTGTCTTCAGGCATTTTGTAAGCACAGTGGTCAAGAATATTGATCATCTCGTTTTTCGGTTCACCAACCGATAAACCACCTAATGCATAACCATCAAAGCCAATTTCTTCTAGGCCTTTTTGTGATTGTGCACGAAGCTCAGGGTACATACCACCTTGGATAATACCAAATAGCGCAGCTGGGTTATCGCCATGGCCTTCTTTTGAGCGTTTAGCCCAACGAAGTGATAACTCCATAGAATCTTTAGCTTCTTTTTCTGTCGCAGGGTATGGTGTACATTCGTCAAAAATCATCACGATGTCAGAACCTAAATCACGCTGAACTTGCATCGCTTTTTCTGGCGAAAGCATGATTTTTTCACCGTTAACTGGTGAACTGAACATCACGCCTTCTTCAGTGATTTTACGCATTGCGCCTAAGCTGAATACTTGGAAACCGCCTGAATCAGTTAGAATTGGACGATCCCAATTCATAAAGTCATGTAAGTCACCGTGCTGCTTAATGATTTCTGTGCCAGGACGCAGCATTAAGTGGAAAGTGTTACCTAGGCAGATTTGTGCACCAGTATCTTTCACTTCGTCAGGCGTCATACCTTTAACAGTACCGTAAGTACCTACAGGCATAAATGCTGGTGTTTCTACAACACCACGTTCAAAAATCAAGCGGCCGCGGCGCGCTTTACCGTCAGTGCGGTCTAATTCAAATTTCATATTATCCTCAGTGTCGGAAAAACAGTCCAACAAGCTATAATTTAACCGCTCGATTCTACCCTGTTTGCGGGTTTATTACTATAAATTGGGCTAAATTCGAAAATAAAAAGCCCAGTTAAAAAACTGGGCTCTTTAAAATCTGATATGTTGTTATTTGCGCGTTAAGAACATCGCATCACCATAACTAAAGAAGCGATACTGCTGCTCAATAGCCGTGTGGTAAGCACCCATTATGTTCTCTTGACCTGCAAAGGCACTGACTAACATGATTAACGTTGATTCAGGTAAGTGGAAATTTGTCACCATGGCATCAACCACATTGAACTGATAACCCGGGTAAATAAAGATATCGGTATCACCAAAGTAAGTATCTAGTTTGCCGCCGTGCACTTTAGCAGCTGACTCCAGTGAGCGAACTGAGGTAGTACCTACAGCAATTACACGCCCACCTTTTGCTTTAGTTTCGGCTACCGCTTTAACCACTTCATCTGGTACTTCGATGTACTCTGAGTGCATAACATGCTCATCAACTGAGTCAACGCGAACAGGCTGGAAAGTACCTGCACCTACGTGCAAAGTCACAAAGGCCATGTTAATGCCCTTGTCTTTTAAGGCTGCCATTAATTTATCATCAAAATGCAGGCCAGCTGTTGGCGCGGCTACAGCACCAGGCTTTTCACCATAAACCGTTTGGTAGCGCTCACGATCTGACTCGTTATCAGGACGGTCAATATAAGGTGGTAATGGCATGTGACCGATGTCGTTTAGGATATCGAGTACATTTTCGTCTTTGGCAAATTCAAGCTCGAAAAGCTCGCCATGACGCGCAACCATGATTGCTTCGGCTTTACCTTCTAGAATGATTTTTGAGCCTGGTTTTGGCGATTTACTAGCTCGCACATGCGCAAGCACACGATGCTCGTCGAGTACACGTTCTACTAAAACCTCAAGCTTACCGCCTGACTCTTTTTGCCCGAACATGCGAGCTGGGATCACTTTGGTGTTATTGAAAATTAATAGGTCATTTTCATTAACGAGCGATAAAATATCACTAAATACTTTATGCTCAACTTGGCCTGATGGGCCATCAAGCGTCAGTAAACGACTGCTAGTTCGATCTGCTTTAGGAAAACGAGCAATTAATTCATCAGGAAGGTCAAAGCTAAAATCAGCTACGCGCATAGAGCATATCTCTCATTAATAAAAACGCGCCAAGTTTACTCTGATACGCCCACCACCTCAAGCAAAGCCCTGCGTCAACTTGGTACTAGCTTAAAGGATTACAAACTTAAGTACTTATTAACCGCTTTTGGGTAAAGTTTGCTTGTAGATTAAGCAAAATGTCATTATTCTAGCTTATTCACTAAACATGGGTTAAGTAAGAGGTAGTAGCGCCATGGCAAAGCAGTTAAAGCTGCTAATTTTGAACGCGAGCGTTGCTGAGCGTGAAACAATTAAGACCACATTAAACAAGCTTAATGTCTTCACGTTTATCGAAGCCAGTGACTCTCAAGATGCGCTTAAAATTCTTAAAAGCCACCCGGTGGATATTATCATTACAGGCCTTGAGGTCGGTAAGATTGATGGTTGGCGCTTTTCGCGCATGATCCGTTCAGGGTTATTAAAAACACCAAAAAACACACCAATTTTACTTACTCCACCAATCTATTGTGAACGTATAGCCGAAACCACGGCTCGCAGCTATGGCATTGATGCTGTTCTTCCATTTGAACGCCAAGATATGCTGCCGCAAGTGCTAGCCAACGTATTATCAACTCACCTTGAGAAAAGTAGTCGCCTTAATTTATTACTACTTGAAACAGATAACCGTAAAGCAGAAGATATCAGCGAACAGTTAAAACTTAGCTTCGCGATAACCCATACCACTTCAACAAAAGCGGCACTTGCGACCTATCTGCAGCAAAAATTTGCCATTGTATTGATTGACGCCACCGAATCTCATTCAGATACCGCAGCTGGGTTAATTAGCGAAATACTACAGCACAACCCAAAGCAAGCGATTGTAACCATCATTGATAACAATGATGCAGATTATGCTGAGCAGTTGTTGCTATCTGGCGTAACTGACTTTATTCGCGCCCCGTACGATCACTCGTTATTAAGTAAAGTGTGTGACCACGCTGCCCGTCGTGAAGATTTCATGGTGAGCTATGCAGAGTTTGCGCAAAAAGTAGAACAACTAAGCCAAAGTCAAAGCCGCTATAAAGAGCTGTTTTCTGCCCACCAACGTATTTTATTACACCTAAATACTGTGGTACTTGAGTTTAACCAAGAGGGTAATATTCGCTTTATTAACCCTGCTTGGGAGCATTTAACGGGCTATGGCATTAAGTCTAGTTTAGCAAAGTCATTAACTGACTTTTGTTTACCTGAGTGTAAAACAAAGCTACAAGATACTATTCAGCGTATTTTGCATGGTGGTGAGCAACAGCAACAGGTAGAGATCCAACTAAAACATAAAAATGGCAATGCCATTTGGGTTGAGTGTCGCTTACAGCTGATTAAAAACAGCCAAAACTCAGCAACTATTACCGCCACCATAGATAACATTCATGAGCGTAAACAGGCAGAGTTACAACTTCGTCACTTAGCCTTGCACGATACGCTCACAGAGCTGCATAACCGTTATTACTTTGACCAACAATTACAACGTATTTGTAAAGCCAAGTACACCAGTAACGATACAGAGCACGCACTGATTTATATCGATTTAGATCACTTTAAAATCATCAACGACAGTAAAGGTCACCAACAAGGTGACATCGTTTTAAAAGAAGTTGCCCAGTTATTCACTGCGAATATTAGTGATGAGCACTTAGTGTGCCGCATCGGTGGTGATGAATTTGCCGTGATCTTAAAAAATACTAACTTACTCGATGCACACTTGGTGGCAGAAAGTATTTGTATGGCGATTGAAAAGCACCGCTTTCATTCAGAAGGTCAAGAGTACTCAATTAGCTGTTCAATTGGTTTAACACAAATCACCGAGCAAAATAACGACCCAAGTGAGTGTTTAAAACAAGCTGATATCGCCCTTTATGTAGCAAAAAGCTTAGGCCGTAACTTAGTACACTGTTATTCAAAAGAAGATAGTCATCACAATAGTTTACAAGCCGGTCTTGAATGGGGCCATAGTATTCGCCAAGCATTACAACATGATGCTATCGAACTGCACTATCAACCGATTTGGGACTTTAAACGCGGCCACGTCGCCTACTTTGAAGCACTATTACGCTTAAAGCTTGATGATGAGCTTATCTACCCTAATCAGTTTATTCCTGCTTTAGAGCTTTTAAACGATACTTTCTTGATGGACCAATGTGTTATTCGTAATGCCATTAAGAGCGTTGCCGAGTACCCAGAGCTTAACCAAGTAGCAATTAACTTATCAGCACAGTCGTTTTTAGATGAACGCTTACTGCCGCATATTGAATCGAGCTTAAAAGAATACAATGTTGAACCAACACGCATTATTTTTGAGATCACCGAGTCTGCGAGTATTAATAACCTAGTTGCAACCCGTGCCATGATCGAGCGTTTGAATGGCTTAGGCTGTCACTTCTCTATTGATGACTTTGGTACTGGCTTTAGTACCTTTAATTACCTTAAACAGTTACCGGCTCAACACGTAAAAATTGATGGTTCATTTGTTCGCGACATGTTGAACGACCCAATCGATTTAGCGCTTGTAAAAGCGATTAATGATATTAGCCGTTCGCTTGATAAGCGCTCTGTTGCTGAATATGTTGAAAACAAAGAAATATTCTTAGCGCTAAAAGAAATTGGTATCGACTATGGTCAAGGCTACTTTATTGCCCGCCCAGTACCGGTTGAAAAAATTAGCGACGAGCTGAAAAAAATATCTGAAAATAATCTTTTTAACTAACAAATATCTAGCCTTAAAAAGCCTAAATTTAATACATTTTTAAACATTTTTTCTTAGTTTTTAAACTTCCATACTGACAATACTCATCTATACTTAAATCCACAGCAAGATAAAATGTCGTGTTTTTATAGTGATTATCTATAATAAACATGACATTACTTATTACATTAAACATACTGAGTATGACTTAACATCGTTAAGTCCATCTATTAGCGGTATAAAGGAGAAAAGTGATGACACAACTAATCGTTTTGTTGCTGATTGTGAATCTAGGGATAGCGTATCAATGTTACCGTAATGCGACCTTTAAGGGGTACCCGGTAAAAACATTTACAGGGCTAGGTTTAGTACCTTACTTTAACTTAGTCGTGTGGGTTTACTTGTTGTTTTTACCCGACTTAAAACCATTTTCAATGAATGAAAAGCAGCCACTTTAGGCTGCTTTTTTAGTTGGGAGAATTTAAAAACTATAAGTTGATGCTTTTTCGAGTAATTGCGCGGCTTTTATATCGCCAACCACACACTTTTTAATGTCTGACTTTTTAAATACTTTTACTTGCTCAGTTTTACCTTCGCTAACACCACGGATGATAAAGCTGACATGTTCATCGTTAGGCAGATTTCTTAAACCGCTCCCATAATCACACAAAGTCAGTGATAAGCTCTGATCTACTCGCTTAGCTAAAGAAGCCAGCTGTTGCTTTTGCTCTTTAACACGAGCTTGTTTTTTCTCAGCTAACTCTTTGCGCATTTGTTGCTGCTTTTGTGATAACTTTTGCTGCTGCTTTTCAAGCTCTTTAATCGATGCTTGCAATGCTTGTTTACGTTTTTCGAGCTCTTGCTCTTTGGCATCTTTATCATGACGACGGTCAAATTCAAGGTCGCGCTTTTCACGTTCAAGATCACGGATTTCACGGCTCACATCGCGCTCTTGCTCAGCTACTTCACGTACTCGCTCTGCGCTTTCGCGCATCACTTCCATAGCTTGCTGATAGGCTTCTTGCGTTTTCACGACTACTGCATCGCTGATCACTTGCACATGTTCACCTAACACTTCGATTTCAGTTAGTTCTTCAAAATCGATATCTGGCATAGGTGGCAGCGGCGCATCGGGTACAGAGGCAAACACTGTAGACCAGCGCGAACTGCCTCGTACATCAAAGCTAAACACCACACCTTGATGCTGCAAATAACTCGAAGACACATTTCTTACCTTGTTATCGGTATCTTGTTTTAACGCCGCTGAGAGGATTTTTTCCATGATCCCGACTTCACGCTGAATTTTATCTAACTCATCACTTGCTTGTGCCTGTAAGCTTACTGCTGTGCAAAGCAATAAGGCTGCCGTAGTTGATTTGTATTTTGACATCTTAATACTCCAAATTGTTGGCAACGGTTGGCAATGGTCCGCCGTCCACTTGCTCTGCTAAATCATTTAACTGCATACGTAAGTACGCTTGGTCTTGGGCCCGCTGCGTTTTGATATATGCAAGTACGCTGGCAATATCTTCTTGGCGCTCGACTCGCCCGGTTTTAATCGCTTCTTTGGCCAGTTGGTACATCTGTTGTTGCTGCACTTCGTTTTGCGCAGTAATAATGTTTTGCAACTGATCAATTTGCTTTTGTTGTGACTCTAGTAAATTGGTTTGCTTGGCCACTTGCTCAAGTAACTGCTGATTTCCTTGCTGTGGATTACTAACAAAAACCCATGCGCAAAATACTATTGAAGCAGCCACTGCCCACATTCCAGCACCAAAAAACAGACTTTGTTTTTGCACTTTAGGCATCGTAGACTCTCGATCCCAATTTGGTACAGGTACCGTTTCATAATGTTGACTTTGTTGTTGCCACTGCATTGCATTGTTCATCATTGATGCATACTCAGCATTGGCTTGTAGCAACGCAATCTGCTCTTCAGTGAGGCTCTCGCCTTCTAACCATGCGGTAAATAATGAATCTAAATTAGCCATCTACGGCCTCCAAATGCACTTTTAACTTACCAAGCGCACTGTATAGTCTTGATTTAGCTGTATTGGTCGAAATACCTAATTGCTCAGCGATTTCTTCAAATGTACAGTGCTGAAAAAACTTTAACTCCACCACCAAGCGTTGCTCCCAGGGTAAATTGTTCATCATTGCTTTGAGTTCATGATGCTGCTCAGATTGCAGTTGATTGGTTTCTAACTCACTATGCTCGCAGCTTTCTTCTGGTATATCGTCTAAACCTTGATGCAGCTTACGGCGGCGGTAATATTCAACACTACGCCGGTGCACAATTTGATAGAGCCAAGTATTAAAACTCGATTCACCACGAAAGCTCGGCAAGCTTTTATAAACAGAAATAAACACTTCTTGCATTAAATCCATTGCATCATCAGGGTGACTTAACATCCTTAGGCAATAGTTATATACCTGTGTTTCATGCTGCTTAACTAATTTCAACCACGCCCGTTTATTGCCCTGTTGCGCTTTAGCAATTAGTGTCTCAAGGGATTGAAAAAACACGCTAGCCTCGTCATCTGATCTGCCTTTAATGGTTTTGTTATTATGTTAGTCGAGGGAAGGAAAAAAATAGTTTGCTTAAATAATAAAAAACCCCAAATATTTTTTATTTGGGGTTCTTTATTATTCGTCGCATTGACCGTCTAAGCTACACTGCTTATTAAGAAAGAGCTCTAGCTGCTGACTAAACAGCCTAAAGTCTCTGATCCGGCCTGTGGTTTTACGCCACACAATGCCAATATCACGGTATGCATCGCCTTGTGATGGCGTAGCAACCATATCTTTTTTATCTAAAATACCGGCATTGATAGCCATTTGCGGTAAGAAAGTAACACCAAGCTGGTGTTCAACCATACTTAATAAGGTATGTAAGCTTGCCGCTTCAAATGGGTTAATACAGCTTGAGCGATTCAAATGGCAGGCACTTAACGCATGGCCTGTCATACAGTGCTCACGCTCTAGTAAGAACACACTCGCATCTGGTAATAGGTTAAAGTCTTCCACGCCATCTGCTGGTGTGTAATCTTTATGGTGCACTAGGCTGAACTGATCTTTAGCGAGTACTTGGGTATGAAACTTTTCAGTGTCATAAGGTAAAGCAAGTAATGCCATATCAATTTGGCCATGCTCAAGTTTATCGAGTAGCTTGTCACTGGTGTCTTCAACCAAAACTAACTCTAACTCGGTAAAGGTCTGTTTGCAGAAATGATATAAAGGCGCAGCAATAAAGCTGGCAATCGTTGGGATCACACCAAGCGTGAGTGTGCCACTTAAAGGCGTTAAAAAGCTTTTTGTCAGCTCTTTAAGGCTAAGGGTGTCGTCAATAATCTTACGTGCTTTTTCGACAACCTCTTCACCAATTGCGGTAAACATTAAGCTGCGGTTTTCACGCTCTATAAGCTGGCAACCTAAGGTTTCTTCTAAGTTCTGAATTGCACTACTTAAGGTTGATTGACCGATAAAACAGGCGCTTGCTGCGCGGCCAAAGTGTTGATGTTGGTGGACTGCTAATAAATACTGTAGTTGTTTAATACTTGGTAAGTTATTCATTCTCTACCTGCAAATAAAAAGACCCCAATACCTAAGGCATTGAGATCTTTTCAAGCTAAAAGTCTTTTAGTACTTTTTATACCCCGAAGGCAGTTCTCAGTACATAGAAAATAACAATAGCAAGGGCTGCGCCAACTGGCAATGTAATTACCCAAGAAACTACAATGTTTCTTACAACACCCATGTTAAGTGCTGCAATACCGCGTGCCATACCTACACCTAAAACCGCACCTACAAGTGTTTGTGTAGTAGAAATAGGTAAACCAGTACCTGATGCGATAACAACTGTAGAAGCAGCAGCAAGCTCAGCAGCAAAACCACGGCTTGGTGTTAAGTGCGTGATACCTTCACCGATTGTTTTAATTACTTTCTTACCTAAAATAGCAAGACCAGCAACAATACCTAAACCACCTAGTGGTAAAATCCACCATGCGATAGCCGCTTTCTTAGCTATTTCACCGTTGTGCTCAACAATGTTTACAACAGCAGCTAGTGGACCGATTGCGTTAGCAACGTCGTTTGAACCGTGTGCGAAAGCCATACAACATGCCGTTAGTACCATTAGTACTGCGAACACTTTCTCAACGTTGTTGAACTGCATTGCTTTGTCAGCTTTAGGGTCAATTTTAAGGCGAGCAATCGCAATCTTACCGATGATAGCAACTACAACAGCAATCGCGATAGAAAGGGCATAACCTTCAACAGCACCTAAGTTGATACCAATGTGCTTTAAGCCTTTCTTGATTGTTACAAGCGACATGATGAAGCCCGCTAGACCCATATAGATAGGTACGAAACGCTTAGCATTTTTAAGTGGTGCATCAGTGTCAAAAATTAGCTTTTGCGCACTCATGAAAATCAAGTAAGCAATAAAACCAGAGATAGCAGGGGTAACAATCCAGCTACCTACGATACCCATTACCTTGTTCCATTGGATTGCTTCGCTACCTACTGCAACTAATGCGAAACCAATGATGGCACCGATGATTGAGTGAGTCGTAGATACTGGCCAGCCTAAGAAAGAGGCAATTAATAACCAGCTACCTGCAGCGAATAACGCGGCAATCATACCTAGTATCATTAACTCAGGTATGTCCATAAACGGCGTGGCATCGATAATCCCTTTACGGATTGTAGATGTAACCTCACCACCGGCAAGGTATGCGCCAGCGAATTCAAACACCATAGCGATGATGATTGCTTGTTTAATTGTAAGTGCTTTTGAGCCTACTGATGTACCCATCGCATTGGCAACGTCATTTGCACCAATACCATAAGCCATGAAGAAACCGACTGCGGCGGCAGTTAAAACCAATAACGTGCCGTAATTTGCAATGATATCCATTGTGTGAACCTTTAATTTTTTTCGTGTTTGAACTGATTTTTAATTAACGAGCTAACATCAGCTCAAGACGAGAACCTACGCGCTCTGCAATATCTGCAAGCTCGCCTACCCACTCAATGATCTTGTATAAGAACATCACGTCAACAGGGTTAAGTTCATTTTCGATGGCGCGCAATTGACGGCGAATTTTGATCTGCATGTCATCCGTGTCTTGTTCAATAGCGTCCAATTCAACGAGCATTTTTTCAACTAAAGTCACTTCGCGACCTTTGAAGCCCGTTTCAAGCAGCTCATCTAGCTCATTGATTGCTTTTGACGCTTGTTTAGTCGCATCAACACAACGAGTTAAATAAGCAAGGAAATCTGTTTGGATTTCGGTAGGTATGATCATCTCACGACCAACTACACGACCTGCGATATCTTTTGCTTTGTTAGCAATTTTGTCTTGTTGAGTAACAAGCTCTAGCAAATCGGTACGCTCAACTGGCATGAATAAGCCACGAGGTAGTTGAAGGCGGATGTTACGTTTCATTTCATCAGCTTCACGCTCTAAATTACGAATGTTTAGACGGATTTCTTCCGCTTCTTGCCATTCTTCTTTAAACACGTGATTAAAGAAAGGGATCAATGCTTTACTGGCTTGATGTACTTTCTTAATGTGATCTTCCATAGGCTTAATAGGTGATTTAGCAAAAACCCCTAAAAATGCATTTGTAGGCATAACTGACCCTTTATAAATTAGTATGCTTTGGCAGCTGCGAATTTTACAGCATTGTGTTCGATTGTGAACGCTTTTTCTGCCTTACATCACCAATAATAGACAAAGCGGCCTAAGGCCGCTCGGTTTAATAATGAAAAGTTGCGGTTAAATTTACAGCGACTTTTCGATATCTTCTTGAGATGTATGACGAATATCTTTGCCGTTAACAAAATAGATGATGTATTCAGCAATATTCTGGCAACGGTCGCCAATACGTTCTAATGAACGAACTGACCACACTAAATCCATAATTTTCGGGATTGAGCGTGGATCTTCCATCATATATGTCATGATTTGACGGGTAATTGCTTCGTATTCGCGGTCAACTTTGGCGTCTTCTTTATGTACTTCAAACGCACATTGCACATCCATACGTGCAAATGCATCAAGTACATCATGAAGCATTTTTGATACTTGGCGACCCATGTTTTCAATGTTCACCAGTAGGTCTTGCTGATCTTTTGTGAATGAGTCCAGCGCAACTTTAGCAATACGCTCAGCTTCATCACCAATACGCTCTAAATCGGCAATTGTTTTTGCAATAGCAATTACAAGACGTAAGTCACTCGCTGCCGGCTGACGACGAGCGATAATGCGTGTGCATTCTTCGTCGATGTTCACTTCCATTGCATTTACTTTGTAGTCGTTTTCACGAACTTTTTGTGCAAGATCGGCATCACCATTACTAACAGCATCCAGCGCACTGTTTAGTTGTTGCTCAACTAAACCACCCATGTTTAATACATGGTTACGCACATTTTCAAGCTCTTCATTAAAGCGGCCCGAAATGTGTTTATTGATATTATGTTCCATTGTCTACCTCTATAAATTTCGTTTACGGTACCAAGTGACTTTATTGACTAACCGTAACGGCCTGTAATGTAGTCTTCTGTTTTCTTCTTGCTTGGTGTTGTAAATAACGTATTGGTATCTGAATACTCAATCAACTCACCCATGTACATAAACGCAGTTTGGTCTGATACACGAGCAGCCTGTTGCATGTTGTGAGTAACGATTACCACGGTAAACTTATTCTTTAAGTCGTTAATTAGCTCTTCGATAACTAAAGTAGAAATTGGATCTAGTGCCGATGTAGGCTCATCCAGAAGTAGTACTTCAGGCTCGATAGCAATTGAGCGAGCAATAACAAGACGCTGTTGCTGACCACCCGATAGGCCAAATGCACTATCGTGTAAACGGTCTTTAACTTCATCCCATAATGCCGCGCCACGTAAAGATTGTTCAACCACTTCGTCTAGTTTACGCTTTTCTTTAATACCTTGTAAGCGTAGGCCATAAA
This sequence comes from Pseudoalteromonas sp. P1-8, assembly GCF_001399985.1. Taxonomy (NCBI): domain Bacteria; kingdom Pseudomonadati; phylum Pseudomonadota; class Gammaproteobacteria; order Alteromonadales; family Pseudoalteromonadaceae; genus Pseudoalteromonas; species Pseudoalteromonas sp. P1-8. The sequence goes on along the minus strand of NZ_LJSO01000010.1, from coordinate 124,037 downwards.
CTACATTTTCGTAGATTGATTTTGGAAATGGATTAGGACGTTGGAATACCATCCCGACATTTCTTCGTAGTGCAGCAACATCTACATTCTTATCATAGATATTGTGACCATGTAGTAAGATCTCACCATCAATACGACAGCTATCAACAAGGTCGTTCATACGGTTGATACAACGTAAAAGTGTTGATTTACCACAACCCGATGGACCGATAAATGCTGTTACCTGACCTTTCGGGATGTTCATATTTACGCCGCTAAGCGCTTGTTTATCACCGTAGTATAGATCTAAGTTTTTAATCTCTAACGCTGTTTGTTCTGCAGTTAGGTTATCTAAATCTAGCTTTGCCGCGCTTTTCGCTTGGTTTACTTGTGGTGCAACTGTAATCATCTCTGTCTACCTATAAAAATTCTGTATTAATGCTCAAGAGCTCTAAACTTTTCGCGTAAGTGGTTACGAATACCAATCGCGGTGATATTCAGGGCGATAATTACTGATACCAGTAAGAATGCCGTGGCATATACCAGCGGACGTGCCGCTTCTACGTTAGGGCTTTGGAAACCAACATCGTAAATGTGGAAACCTAAGTGCATAAATTTTCTATCTAAATGTATGTATGGGAAGTTACCGTCAAGTGGCAGTGTTGGCGCCATCTTAACAACACCAACAAGCATTAGTGGTGCTACTTCACCGGCTGCACGTGCAACCGCTAAGATTAAACCTGTCATAATCGCTGGGCTTGCCATCGGAATGATGATACGCCATAGCGTTTCTGCTTTTGTTGCGCCAAGTGCTAATGAACCATGACGAACCGTACTTGGAATACGTGATAAACCTTCTTCAGTCGAAACAATAACAACAGGAAGCGTTAAAATTGCTAGCGTTAAAGCAGACCAAATCACACCTGGCGTACCAAATACTGGGCTTGGCGATGACTCAGGGTAGAACAATTGGTCAATACTGCCACCTAGCATGTATACAAAGAAACCTAGACCAAATACACCGTATACAATCGAAGGTACACCTGCAAGGTTGATTACCGCGATACGGATCATCTTAGTCACGGCATTTTTTGCTGCGTATTCATGTAAGTAAATAGCTGCAACAACACCAAACGGCGTCACAATCACTGCCATTAGTAATACCATGAACACGGTACCGAAAATCGCTGGGAATACACCGCCTTCTGTGTTTGCTTCACGTGGGTCATCTGCTACAAACTTACCAAGTTGTACAAAGTAATGACCAAGCTTAGCAAAGAAGCCCATGTCATTAGGGAACCACACATCAAGAACTTGATACAGAGGTATAGTAACCACTTCACCGCGCATGTCTCTTACAGTTACTTGGTCACGCTTTGCTTGTTTACGAAGCGCGAATAACTGCTTTTCTAATACTGTGTATTCAGCACGTAACTCAGCACGAGTTTGTGCAAGCTCAGCAACACGCTCATCGGTTAGTTCGTTATCAAGCTGGTATGCTTTTTCTCTTAAGCGTAAACGTTCAAGCTCATAGTTAATATGACCAATGTCACCATTTTGTAAGTCTAACGCTTGGTCATTCAGATCAACAGCACGGTCTACAAGATCATAAAGCACGTCGATTTTGTTATCAGTGATAACTTCACCGTCTTTAATAACCTGTTCTACATAACCGTAGAAGTTACCGTTTTTACTACGCTCGAATACAGCAAGCTCAGCTGGCGCAGTACGCGATGTGATGTCTGTCTCTAGTACCCAACGGAAATCTAGAGCTACGTACTCACGGTTACCTGTTTTAATCAATAAACGCTCTAGTTGCTCTTTATCGTAATGAGATAAATCAACGCCCGTCGCCTCAATACGTGATTTTGCAACTAGTTCACGGTCATAAATCTCACCGATCACTGTTTGTTTTTCAACTGAGCCTTGCAGCTCAAATTGCACTACTTCTGATGGCCAGAAAAAGCTTAAACCTTTCCAAGCAATCATGGCTAGTAAGCCAAGAACCGAGATTAAACTGATGCTTACCGCACCGCCGGTCATCCAAATCCAAGGAGAACCAGACTTAAACCACTGCTTTACCATGTCGTGTCTCTCCACCTACATTGAACTGTATTTATCACGCAGTTGCTGTCGAACAAACTCAGCCACTGTGTTGAAAATGAATGTGAATATGAATAATACAAATGCTGCTAAGAATAGAATGCGATAATGCGAGCTACCTACCTCAGACTCAGGCATTTCTACCGCGATATTCGCTGCAAGTGTTCTCATACCCTGGAAGATACTCCAGTCCATAATAGGTGTATTACCTGTTGCCATTAGTACAATCATTGTTTCACCTACAGCACGGCCTAGACCCATCATTACTGCTGAGAAGATACCTGGGCTTGCTGTTAGTAATACTACGCGAACCAATGTTTGCCATTGTGTTGCACCTAGTGCTAATGAACCGTTTGATAAGTGCTTAGGAACACTGAATACCGCATCTTCAGCAATTGAGAAGATAGTCGGGATAACAGCAAAGCCCATCGCAATACCAACAACTAGTGAGTTACGTTGGTCAAACGTCATACCCAGTTCATTGGTTAAGTACTGACGCACATTGCCGTCAAACATCCAAAGCTCAATTGAGTTACTCATCGCAAACGATAACCAGCCGATGAAAATAACCACTGGAATAAGTAAAATTGAGTGCGAACCTTCAGGAATACGGTGACGAATTGACGCCGGTAGCTTGTTCCAGCCAAAAGCCGTTAATAAAATAGCGATTGGTAGCAACACCAATAATCCAATAATCGCAGGTAAATGCTCTTCAATTAATGGTGCTAACCAAAGACCCGCTAAGAAACCTAGGATTACCGTTGGTAATGCTTCCATGATTTCTACAGTCGGCTTAACCACTTTACGTAATTCACTCGACATAAAGTACGCCGTGTAAATTGCGGCTGAAAGCGCAATTGGTACCGCAAATAACATTGCGTACATTGCCGCTTTAATCGTACCGAATGAAATTGGCACTAATGAGAACTTAGATTCAAAGTCATCACTTGCAGACGTTGACTGCCAAATGTAGCCCGGCTCTGGGTAACCTTCGTACCATACCTCTTGCCACAACGCAGACCAAGTTACTTCTGGGTGCTCGTTATGAATTTCAATTACTTTTAGCGCGTCATCAGCAAGAATAAGTGCCGCATTTGAACGTGGCGCTATTGCAAAGTTTTGAATTGGACCTTCGCTTACTTTACCTTGCCACAGTTTAGCATCGCTAGTTGTGTAATAAATGCCTAGCTCACCGTTAGCGCCTGCTGTGAAGAAGGTACGACGGTAGAACTCGGTGAAAATGTTTAGTTTCGATTGCTTGCTGGTTTCAAATGCACGAATCTTTTGGAACTCACGGCCATTTTCAGTGTTTACTTCAAACCACTGTGAAACTTCGCCATTATCGTTAGCAAGCATCAGTGAGTTGGCACCAGCCAATAGCTGAGTTGAAACTAGGTTCGCGTTTTCTTCGTTAGCTGCAAGCAGTTGAATTTGCTCAACTTCAGAAGGGTAACGGGTATCATATACGTAAATTTGATTTGCTGAACGCACGAATGTACGTGTTGTATCTGGTGAGATTAATAGCTCATCAACACGACCTTCGATATCAAGCTCAGTACGCTCAACAACCCACTCTACTTCGCCGGTGAACATGTTTTCTTCACCCACAAAGCTGCTGAATATAACGCGCTTGTCAGCCGTTAAAGCAACAACAGCTGTTTTATCTTCGTAGTGGCTAAATGCAAATTTAGTGATTGCCGCACCTTGCTCATCAACTTCAAGCGCCATATCACCCAACGGGTAATCTAAGCGTGGTGTTAACTTGCGTTGATTGTTCGGGAATGTCACTAAGAATTTTGGCGCAACCACAACCACAGAGCCATTTTCTAGGCCGTATGCGTATTGCCCCTGAAACGGTGCAGAGCTTGCGAAGCTGCTTACATCGCTTGGTAATTCTGTATTAAGGGTGGTGATCTTTTTACCAAATTGCTCTTTTTCAACATTGTAAAAGTCCACATTACCTTTTTCACCGAGTAAAAAGGCAATTTCGGTTTGTTCTTCAATGCCAAGACCCACAACTTCTGACGCATTTTGTAGTTTTACACTGTTACGTGTATCTACTTTTGCTGACTCAAAAATAGGTTGAACAACATAAAGAAGGTAAAAGAATATAAGTAGCAGTGCTACTAGCACCATTACGCCACCTGCGGAAATACCCCACTTGGCAAACCTGTCTTTAAATAGACGGCTTCTATCCGTATGAAAGGTAGGTTTATTCGGATTGGAAGTCATCAAAACACCCTTAAATCTTAACGTTGCGCGCATTATATTTCACCAAGATGACAGTAATGTTACAAACGTCATAATTCAGTGTAATAAAGCGAGTATTTCAGGGACGTATTTTAAAGTTAAAAAATGACCAAATTGCGACATTGCTCTGCATATTTATAACGACCAAATTCACAACCTAACAAACTGTTATAACTAATTTTTTATAACTATATGGAAAAAATTGGACAAACAATAAAACTGCATCAATACTCAAGATGACTTATTTTTTTCGACAATAAGAATCATTTTTAACCAACGCCTCCTTCCTTTTATTGCATTTTTCAGAGGCATTTTTACAGAGATATAAGTATGAAGCAGTTAGTAATTACTATTTTGGGGCCAGACAAACCCGGCCTAGTTGAAGACCTTTCAGCCACAATTTTAAACCATCATGGTAACTGGTTAAGCAGTAATTTGAGCCACCTTGCAGGTCACTTTGCAGGGATCATTGAGGCAGCAGTACCTGAAGAGCACCTGCAAGAGCTGCAAGACGCATTGCATAGTTTGCCGTATTTAGAAATCAGAATTGAACGCGGCGCCGAAACACTTTCAGAAGAAAAATCTGAACAAATCAATTTTGTCATTACTGGCAACGACAGACCTGGCATTGTGCAAGAGCTTGCCAGCGTTATTCGTCACAAAGGGGCGAATATCACTCACCTAAATTCGAAACAACAAAGTGCACCAAACTGGGGTGTGCCAATTTTTAGTGCTGTTGCCACCGTTGCTTTGCCAATAGGCATGAACAAAGACGAAGTAATCACTGCACTTGAGTCTATCACCACAGACCTGATTGTTGATATTGAGGACGCATAACAAGCAAGTTTATAGGGATATTTAAACTTAAACTAAGCTTTAAAATTAACGACATACATGTCACATAACTGACATGTATGACGTTAACGTCATACAAACGTCATCTGCATCCTCTATATTCTAACTAGCTATAAACGTTGGAAAACCAGATGAACGCATCACACTCTTCTTCTCAAGCCGTTAACTACTTTGCCAAAGAGCTAAGTTGGCTGTCTTTTAATGAACGCGTGCTGCAAGAAGCTAAAGATAAATCTAACCCGATTATTGAGCGCATGCGCTTTTTAGGTATTTACTCAAACAACATGGATGAGTTTTTCCGTGTTCGTGTTGCCGATGTAAAACGTCGAATTTTACTTAATAAAATTCCTGATGCGAACTTTGAAGAAGACGAAATACTACTTCATCAGATCCAAAGTAAGGTGCTGCAGCTTGGTAAAAAGTTTAACCAAATTCATAAAGACATTTTAAATGACTTAAACGAGCACAATATTCACGTTGAGTTACCTGAGGAGCTATCTGAATTTCACTTGAGTTGGCTGAAAAAATTCTTCCACGACAATGTGCTGCAACACATATTGCCGATTTTACTCTCTGAAAAGAAAGACTACTCAGATCAAATCAACGACACCATGACCTATTTGTTTGTCGAGATGACTAACCAAAAAAGTCATTATGCCATGATGGAAGTACCAACCGACCGCGTATCTCGATTTGTTATTTTGCCACCAGAGAAAACGCGCCGTCACAAAACCATTGTGATGCTAGATGACATCATCGCCTACTTTATTCGCGATGTGTTTAGCAGCTTTTTTAGCTTTGATGATATTCAATGTTATGCCATCAAATTGACCCGTGATGCCGAATACAATTTAGATGACGAGCTTGAAGAAGGCTTGCTCGATAAAATGTCAAAAGGTCTAAAACAACGTATTTCTGCAGAGCCTGTGCGCCTTGTTTATGACGAGAGCATGCCAGCTGAGATGCTTAAAGTGATGAAAAAGCGCCTTAATATAAGCCAACATGATGCGCTGATCCCCGGCGGTCGTTACCGTAATTTCCGCGATTTTATTGCGTTTCCGAATGTTGGCCGCCAGTATTTAGAAAACAAACCACTGCCTGCATTACAAAGTACAGCTTTTAACAATCACTCAAGTGTGTTTGATGCCATTTCAGAGCAAGATATTTTACTGTATTACCCTTATCACACCTTTAATCATTTACTTGAGTTTGTACGCCAAGCTGCTTTTGACCCAGATGTAACCCAAATTAAGGTCAATATTTATCGCGTTGCGAGCCAGTCTCGACTTGTCTCTACGCTTATTAATGCAGCAAAAAATGGCAAACACGTAACCGTTATGGTTGAGCTGAAAGCGCGTTTTGATGAACAAAACAATATTGAATGGGCAAAAACCCTAAGCAATGCTGGTGTTAAAGTGATCTTTGGTATTCCTGCGTTGAAAGTGCACAGTAAGTTATGCGTTATTCACCGTAAAGAAAAGAACAACATAGTGAAATATGCCCATATAGGCACGGGTAACTTCCACGAAAAAACCGCCAAAATCTACACTGACTTTAGCTTATTCACCAAGTTTGAGGGCATTAGTGAAGAGTGCGATAGTGTGTTTAAGTTTATCGAAAGCAGCTATAAGCCATTTCAATTTGATCATTTGATGATTTCGCCAGTCAACGCAAGACAAACTATTATGTCGCTAATTGATGCTGAAATAACCAATGTAGAACATGGTAAGGCTGGTCGAATTACGCTAAAAATAAACAACCTTGTTGATAAAGAGCTGGTTGATCACCTCTACTTTGCCGCAAGACGCGGTGTGAAAATTCGCATTATTGTGCGTGGCATGTGTTCGTTAGTGCCCTCTGCCGTTAACGAAAATATTCGCATTATTAGCATTGTTGACCGCTTTTTAGAGCACCCTCGGGTGATGGTGTTTCATAATAATGGCGACGAAAAAGTGTATATTTCATCGGCAGACTGGATGACCCGAAATCTTGATCACCGTGTTGAAGTAGCCACACCGATTTATGATGAAAAATTAAAACAGCTTATTATTGATATTCTTGAGCTACAGTTTAAAGATAGATCAAAAGCGCGCATAATCGATAGCGAACAAAAAAACAGCTATGTGCGCCGTGGCAATCGTAAAAAAATTCGCTCGCAAATTGCCATTTATGACCACCTTAAGAAATGGGAAAGTAACTATAATAATGAATGATTATCCCTCAATTGCTGCCGTTGATTTAGGCTCAAATAGTTTTCATTTAGTGGTGGCAAGAGAGGTCGATGGCTCTTTGCAAATCTTACATAAAGAAAAACAGCGCGTTTACTTAGCTGACGGTTTAGATGATAAAAATCATTTAAGCCAAGAAGCAATCGAACGCGCGCTGGCGATTCTTAAGCAGTTTGCTACTACCTTGCAGGACTTCCCCCTTGAGAATGTCAAAGTGGCGGCAACTTACACATTACGCCGCGCTAAAAATATTCATTCGTTCTTAACCCAAGCAAGTAAAGTGTTTCCTTACCCAATCGAAGTAATATCGGGGCAGGAGGAAGCGCGCTTAATTTACCAAGGTGTTGCCCATTACATTCATCACGATGAAAACCGCTTAGTCATTGATATCGGCGGCGGCAGTACCGAACTCATCATTGGCAAACACTTTAAGCACAAGCTACTTACTAGCCGCAATATGGGCTGTGTTAGTTACACCAAGCAGTTTTTTGCAGATGGACAAATCACTGCTAAGCGATTTGCCAAAGCTGAAGTTCGCGCAGAGCAAGAACTCGAAGTGATTTTTGCCAACTACTTATCGGCTGGCTGGCAATCAGTGGTGGGAACATCAGGCACAATTAAATCTATCCTTGCTATGATCAACGCTAACGATGCCGAGCAAGAACTGATTACATTAGAGCGATTATTAGAACTAAAAACTCAGTTTATTGCAGCTAAACAAATAAAAGCGCTACAAATTGAAGGTCTTACACCTGAGCGGCAAGTGAGTATTTGTGGTGGTTTAGCTATTTTAATTGCGATATTTAGGCTGTTTAAAATCGAAGCGTTGCAATACAGCGACTTTTCACTTCGTGAAGGCCTGCTACATGAAATGCAGCAAAAGCTCGCCCACAAAGATATTCGCACTAATACCATAGCGAACCTATCTGAGCGTAACGCCATAGATAAAGAGCATGCTAACCGCGTCTCGACAACTGCAAAGTGGCTGTTTGAACAAGTAAAAGAGGCATGGCAACTTACCGATCCTGACTACATCAACTTGCTAGATTGGGCCGCGCAACTGCATGAAATTGGCTTAGGGGTTAATTCATCAGGGATACATAGGCACAGTGCGTATATCGTTGCGAATAGCCAATTACCAGGCTTTACGCAGCAACAACAAACCTTGCTTAGTTGCATGATCCGTTTTTATCGGAAAAAAATTCGTTTAGAAGAGTTTCCGGCACTGCATACCATGCAGCATTATGAAATATTGCAGCTTATTGTGATTTTGCGCTTAGCGGTACTACTGAATCAAAAGCGTATTACCGATCAAGGTTTTAAACTTGAGGTAACAGCCAAGCAAAATAGTATGTTCTTAAAGTTTCACAATAAGTGGCTTAAAGAACATACCTTGCTTTTAGCTGACTTACAGCAAGAGCAAAAATACCTTAAAAAAGTCGGATTCTTACTCGATTTTCATTAAGCGGATTAATAGATTAATAAATTAATCGATTACATATCCATATGGCGATTTGAGCTTTGCATCATTTGCTTAAGGCCTTGATGTTCAAGCTCAAGTAAACGTTCGAGCTTTTCTTTGCTTTGCTCTGTATCAGCTCGCGATACCAAGTACTCGTATAAGTCGATTACTTTTTGGTGTTGCGTGGTTAAGTAAACCTGAATCGCCTTTTCATCAATTTGCTGATCTGTGCTGATATCGTTAAAAGTAATTAGCTCTGGGTTTTCAGCAAAATACTCATAGCAATAGGTATCTAGCGTGTTTATTTCTGTAATGGCTTTAAAGCCAACGAGATCTTCTGCTAGTTTCTTCTCATATTGCAGATAATAGTCCACCAGCATTTGATTATGCTCGTCCAGTAAGTCTTTAACACTGTGGAAATTGGCTGCCATTTGAGTATGAAATAACACGGTCCAATCATAAACTTGTTGTATTGTTTTAACTTGCATGTGCATTCCTTATCAAAATCAATTTAATATGACTCTGCATAAATCACACCAGCAATAAACCCATTAATTTTCAAGCACTTAAAATAAAACGTGTAACTTGCAGTAAGTAAAAGCGTACAAGTTACACACTGACTGTAAAATTTATAGATGGCGTTTACGCCATATAAAATAAAGCGCAGGTAACACTAGTAGTGTTAAAACTATGGCACTGAGCATCCCGCCGACCATAGGCGCGGCTATTCTGCTCATCACCTCACTGCCCGTTCCAGTGCCATAAAGCACTGGCAATAACCCTATGATAATAGTGGCGACTGTCATCATCACTGGTCTAACCCGAAGGCCCGCACCATTGATGATTGCTTGGCGCAGTTCTGTAACCGTAAACTGTGCTGATTGCGCTTTCGCATCTTGATAAGCTTGGTTGAGATAAACCAGCATAATTACGCCTATTTCTACGGCAACTCCAGCTAAGGCAATAAAACCAACCCCAACAGCAACCGAGAAGTTAAAACCTTCAAGGTACATCAGCCAAATACCGCCTATCATGGCAAGCGGTAAGGTCAGCATGATCATTGCCACCTCAATAAAGCTTCTAAAATTGAGATATAACAGCACCACAATGATTGCCAAAGTGAGTGGCAATACATAACTGAGTTTGGCTTTTGCGCGCTCCATATATTCATATTGCCCCGCCCACGTAATTGAGTAACCAGCAGGTAGCTCAAGTTGCTCATGCAGCGCTTGTTGCGCACGCTCAACATAACTGCCGATATCACTGCCTTCAATGTCGATTAAGCTCCAGCCATTAATACGTGCATTTTCACTTTTAATACCCGGCGGGCCATCTTCGATAAAGACTTGGGCAACATCAGCCAATGCAATACGCAGTCCGTTTGGTGTCACTATTGGTAACAACTTAAGTTCTTCTGGCGAGTCACGATAATCTTGCGGGTAGCGCAAGTTAACCGGGTAACGCTCTTGCCCTTCAACCGTTTCGGTCACATTCATACCACCGATAGCGGTGGCAACAACCTGTTGTACATCAGCAATGTTTAAACCGTACCGTGCTGCTTTTTCACGGTTGATATCGACTTTGATGTAGCGACCACCGGCAACACGCTCAGAGTAAACCGAAGCCGTGCCCGGTAAATCTTTTAAGATGACTTCAATTTGCTCACCGATTTTTTGAATTTCACTCAGCTTTGGCCCTGCTACTTTGATCCCCACAGGCGTTTTAATACCAGTGGCAAGCATGTCGATTCGGGTTTTGATTGGCATAACCCACGCATTGGTAAGCCCTGGGAACTTAACCAGATTATCGAGCTCTTTTTTCAGTTTCTCGGTTGTCATACCCTCGCGCCACTGTGACTTTGGCTTTAACTGAATAAAGGTTTCGATCATGGTCAGCGGCGCAGGATCTGTTGCAGTATCCGCTCGACCTACTTTACCAAATACCGACTCAACCTCTGGCACACTGGCAATTAGCTTATCGGTCTGCTGTAAGATTTCACGGGCCTTACCTATTGAAATACCTGGGTAAGTAGTTGGCATATACATTAAGTCGCCCTCATCAAGGGGAGGAATAAACTCACTACCAATTTTATTAACCGGGTAAAAGCCAATAGCAGCCAACACTAATGCCAGTACCAATGTTGTTTTCGGTACTTTTAATACCGCATTTAACAAGGGTTTATAGGCTGCCACTAATATGCGGTTTACAGGGTTTTTCTGCTCCGAAATAACCTTACCGCGAATAAAGTAGCCCATTAATACCGGCACCAGTGTAATCGCTAAACCAGCCGAAGCTGCCATCGCATAGGTTTTTGTATAAGCCAGTGGCGAGAACATTCGCCCTTCTTGTGCTTCAAGAATAAACACCGGCATAAAGCTGACAGTGATGATCAATAAACTAAAGAATAACGCGGGCCCGACTTCTGCGGCTGAGTCCATCACCACTTGCCAACGATTTTCATCGGTCAGTGGGGTTTTCTCCATATGCTTATGCATATTTTCTATCATCACGATAGCGCCATCGGTCATTGCACCAATGGCAATCGCTATCCCGCCAAGCGACATGATATTGGCGTTTATACCTTGCCAATACATCACCACAAAAGCCGTTAAAATACCCATTGGCAACGTGATAATGGCTACGATCGATGAGCGTATATGGAATAAAAACACGACACACACTAAGGCCACGACAATTAATTCTTCAATTAACTTTGAGCTTAAGTTATCAAGCGCTTGGGTAATAAGGTTTGAGCGGTCGTACACAGGGATGATTTCAACCCCCTCTGGCAGGCCTTTTTTGAGCGACTCTAGCTTTTCTTTTACGAGTTTAATGGTTGCTTCGGCGTTTTCTCCAAAGCGCATCACAACCACACCACCAGTTACTTCACCCTCGCCGTTTAGTTCGGCAATACCACGGCGCATTTGCGGCCCAAGTTTTATATCAGCCACATCACGTAATTGCAGTGGCGTGCCATTGGCATTAGTACCCAGCGGAATGGCTTCTAAATCTGCGACACTTTTAATATAACCTGTGCTTGATACCATGTATTCAGCTTCAGCCATTTCGACCACTGAGGCACCACGCTCTTGGTTACCTTGCTTAATTGCTGTTTGAATTAAACTCAGCGGAATACCATAAGCACGCAATTTATCGGGGTCGACATTCACCTGATACTGCTTAACCATACCACCAACAGACGCTACTTCTGATACACCCGGCACCGTTTGCAGCTCAAACTTTAAAAACCAATCTTGCAGGCTGCGTAGCTGACTAATATCGTGCTTACCGGTTTTATCCACCAGCGCATACAAGTAAATCCAACCCACACCTGTTGCATCAGGGCCAAGTTCAGGCCTTGCTGAATCTGGTAAGCGAGCACTTACTTGACTCAAATACTCTTGCACCCGACTACGGGCCCAATAAAGGTCGGTGTCTTCGTTAAAAATAACGTATACATAAGAGTCACCAAAAAACGAAAAGCCCCTTACCGTTTCAGCACCCGGCACCGACAACATGGCTGTAGTGATAGGAAACGTTACTTGATCTTGCACCACTTGAGGCGCTTGTCCTGGGTAAGACGTTTTTACAATAACCTGTACATCAGATAAGTCAGGCAAGGCATCAACTGGGGTATTCTTTAAAGAAAAAATCCCAAAGCCCGCCAACATTAAAGACAGCAGTAATACAAAGAAGCGATTACCGACTGACCAACGGATCACGGCAGCTATCATTGCATTTCTCCTTGCATAGGGTGGCTCATGGTCATGATGTCAAAAATCACAAACTCACCGTCTACCAACTTAAAGGTAAAATGCACTTCATCATCACTTTGTAAACTAGACATATCGATACGCGGCGAAAAATGAAATTCCATAGTTGCAGCCTCGCGTCCCCACTTAGGGATAGCCTCACGACTGATCACGGCTGTGCGGGCTTCACGGTCAATACTGTTGATCACGCCATTGACCATTGCGCTGTCACTATCTGGCTCTTGCATACGCATAAAGTCAGAACTCTTACTTGATTCGGAATCTATTAAGAACTGCGCTGAAACCACTACGTTATCGTCTTTCAATAAGCCTGATAAAATTTCGACATCATGATTATCACTACGACCTAGCGTCACAGCCACTGATTTAAAACGCCCTTCACCTAAATCAATCACCACACGGTCTTGGGTACCGGTGCGGATCACCGCTTCTTTTGCTATCACTAATTGCGGCTCAGTCGGCTTGGTAGTAATACTCACTTCAGCAAACATATTTGGTTTTAGTAAGCCATCTTGGTTAGCAAAACGTAATCGCACGCGAAGGGTACGGTTTTTCTCATCAAGGGTTGGGTAAATATAATCGACCTTGCCTTGCCAGCGCTTACCCGGTAAGTAATCTAAGCTCATAGTAACTGGCAAGCCTTTATGAATTAGCCCTGCTTGACGCTCAAAAACTTCAGCCTCAACCCACACTTCTTCTAGGTGAGCAATACTCATCATGGTTGTGCCCGGTTTCACAAAGAAACCTTCGCGGATATTTAACTCATCCAATACGCCACTTTGCTTGGCATAAAAGGTAATGTTTTGTCTGACCTTTTGGCTTTGCTCTAATTGGGTAATAAAATCGTCAGAAACATTCAGTGAGGCTAAGCGTGCTTTTGCGGCACGTATAAGCACTGCATTGTTACGTTTAAGGGCAAGCAATAGCTCTTCTTGTGCATTCACTAGCTGTGGAGAATACAAGGTATAAAGTGGCTCGCCTTGCTTAACTTGGTCACCTGCAGCTTTTACATATAAGGTTTCTATCCAACCTTCGACACGAGGGTGAATATGCACGAGTTGGTCTTGGTCGTATTGCACATAACCAACCGTATCAACCGTCGTTTGTAATGATTTAAACCTTACGGGCGCTGTTCTTACCCCTAAGTTATTAACGACTGCTGGTGAGATTCTCACAGTACCAGGGCTGTCTTCAGCGCTACTTTGCTCCTCATAAACGGGGACTAATTCCATACCCATTGGCGATAAACCCGGTTCATCACGGCGGTAATTACTGTCCATAGGCGCCACCCAATATAAGGGCTTTTTCTCAGCGCTTGGCATAGCTTCATGATCTGGCTCAGCTAGTTTATTTAAAGCCGTTGCCAATGCCGCACCTACCGCCAAGGCGATAACTAATTTCACTGTATTATTCATTGGTAGCTCCTTGGCTTTGTGCTGCATTTATTTGGTTATCTTTTGCTGCTGCGTAATAGTTAAGGCGAGCGAGGGTTATTTGTTTGTCTATTTCGATATTCAATGCATCAATTTTTGCGTTAAGTTCGCTGATGCGTGCACGCATCACTTCTGAAAAGTCACCATCATCGTTGGTGTAAGCATTTAAAGTCGCTTCGGCTTGCTCCGCCATTTGCGGTAAAAGCTGCTGTTGATATAGTGCTTTGCGCTGAGCAAGTCGGCTTAGTTGGCTAAGCTCTTTAAAATACTGACCTTGCAGTTTTTGTAGGGTAATAAGTTTGTTGGTTTTTACCGCCTCGGCATTAGCTATTGCGGCATTAACTTGTTGATCTTGACGGTTATCAGTAAACAGCGGTAAATCAACACTTACCCCAATAGAGAATAAGTCAGCGCGAGAGTCACCCATCGGGGTATCATCACGATAGCCATAGCCTAGGTTCATACCAAATTGCGGCTTATACGCTTCTTTAGCCACTTTCACTTGGGTGTTTTTGGCACGCATAGCATGATCAATAGCAATAATTGCCGGGTGATTCATCAGCACTTCAGTCACCCCCGATGGCGCAAGCTCTTGATAAGCCATTACTGCGGTCACCTTGGTATTTTCATCGCTCACTGCACCGTTTAGCATTTCAATAGGTAGCCATTGTGCTAGTCGTTTTTTTGCACTATCAAACTGTTGCTCTAACATCACCAGCTTATCTTCAAGCCGAGTCAGCTCTAGCTGGGCGCGAATAATATCCTGCTGGCGAGTCGCACCAAGTGTATTGGCATAGCTTGCTTCTGTAATATCAATAAGCTGATTAAATAAGGCTTTATCTTGGCTGATCAGTTGAATGCTTTTTTGTGCGCGATAGGCATTTAGCCATGCTTCGCTAACAATGGCTTTAATCTGTGCTTGGCGGTCAGCTCTTAGCCAAGGGTATTGTTCAGCCGATTGTTTTAAAGCTTGTTGCTGTAAGGCAAGACTATCACCTCGGCTAAATTGTTGTGACAAGCCCACTTTGAATTGCGTCATACCCTCTTGGTCAAAGGCAAAGCCATCGGTTGGTAAGTTCATGAGTCCAACGGTTAACACTGGATCTGGCAAGGTACCTGCCGCAATGCTTTGCGCTTCTATCGCCTGTTGCTGGTATTTATTTGCCTGTAACCAAGGCTCGTGAGTCAATGCATAATCAATCACCTGATTGAGCGCCAATGGCTCTGCTTTCACTAAACTTGAGGTTATCAATACTGCGCCTAGAGAAAGCGCCTTAATCAATTTGCTGTGAATCATCACATGCTCCAAAAATCTTAAAAATGGTTAAAAAACAATAGATTTTGGGTGCAGAATAAGGAGTATTTCAGCGTTTTACTGAATTTTAGACAGACCTATCCTGCTTAAGCAGTAATAGGTGGACGATATAAAGAACTTGCGTGGAAACTAAGCTGGCTGGCGCCTAACACGGTGACTTTTTCTGATTGCTTAATTGATTTAACAACTAAATCATTTAACGGCAGGAGCGAATGAGCTGTACAGGCATTGAACGGACACGCACAATCGCTGTTATCCATTACGTCTTCATGGCAACAATCCATATCACTCATGTCGCTGTCAGCACTCATATTAGCATGATGATCCATCTGCATACTGGCATGTGGCATATCACACACCATAGCAACAGACGCAATTGACTGACCCACAAAAGTGAGCAGCATCATAGCTATCAATAAGTAGCTTGAAAGTCGCGTCATCATCATACCTTAAAAATTAATTGCCCAAATTGTAGCCCAAAATTTACGCGCTCGACAAGGGCTTATCTATTTTTATGTTACTGCTGGCAGCAATAGCAAACAGGCAATAGCCAGTAAAATACCAAAATCCATCCCCCAGTTCGGCATGCATTTTGATTAGCTCGCCCATTTGCCCATCGGCATTACCAGCCAAATAAGACACGATTAATGCAATCACAAACACATCGACCATGCTCCATTTACTTAGGCCCTGTATGAGTTGACCGAGCAAATGCTTAAATCTATTCGCAGGTAAAAAACAATAAAGCAATTGCATCAGGAGTTTTAAAGTGGGAATAACAATCGAGAACACTGCAACAAGCGCGGCAACAAGGTAATTTTTGTTATTGGCGAGCTCATTCACGGTGCCCCAAATGCTGCGTGTTTTTTTGTAGGCATCTATTTCACCTTCGAGCTTATCAAGCCCCAACATGCTTGAAGCCATCATTAACACGCTACGGGTATTGCGATCGCCTTCATCGGCAATCATTTCAATACCTGTTTTGGCAAGCTTAGATTTATCGATTTTTCCTTCTAGGGTGAGCACAGGCTGGGTTACACCAGGAATTAGTAACGCCAAGGCAATTAAAATAGCCAGTACTGGAAAAACAACACGCATTAGTTACAAACCTTTTTAATACTCAGAGCCCGCATCATAACGAACTCTGCACTTTTAGTCTGTAACCGATGATAAGCTTGCGAACACTTCATCGGCATAAGCACGGGCATCGTACATAGCTTGAAAAACCACATCCATCTTTGACGCAGGGCGGATCATCATTAGCAGCTCATGAGCAGTTTGCCATTGCTCTTCTTCCATCGCCTTAACAAGTTGTAAGCTCGCACCTTGCATGCCATTAAAGTTTAACAGTGCGCTCGAAAGCTCACTACCCAGTGAAAACTCTTTGGCAATGATATCAAGCTCCATATCTAAAATAGCATCAAGTACGGATAGTAAACCGACTAAATAACCCTGCTCAGCTAGGTCTTTACCACCGGGTTCAAGCATCAGCGCAATAAACTTAGCTCTTGTTAAGCCCAGTTTAGTTAGCTCTTGCGGTTTATCATTGCCTAACTCGCTCAGCGCTAATACCCGTACAAATTGTCTAATCGCGTCTTCACCAAGGTAAATAACCGCTTGTGAAATCGAACGAATTGTTTGCTGACTATTGCTTATACGAGCATTAACTAATTTTAAAATGCGTGCTGTAAGGCCTATATCTTTAGCAACTCGTTGTTGAATTGCGTCAAAATTTAAATCTGTTTGCGCAGTACAGTTAAGTAATTCAAGCACGGCAACTTTTGATGGTTCAACATTACCAAAACTTAAAAGCTCTGGCTTGGCAAAAAAGTAGCCCTGAAACAGGTCGCAACCTGCTGCTTTTAGTTGCTTAAAGTCTTCATAAGTTTCAATGCGCTCCACTATGATAGTGGTTTCTGGGAAGCTGCGTTTGAGCTTTTTGATCATCATGTTGGTTTTGATAATCGGCTGCGTGACTTCAAGCTTAATAAAATCCATTAAAGGTAAAATATCTTGCCATTTATCTGTGCCGTCGTAATCATCAAGCGCAAACAAATAGCCTTCTTGTTTTAACTGCTTAACGCGGCTCACTACTTTTGGAATGCTAGTAGCCCGCTCCACTATTTCGATAACCGCACTGCGTGGTTGCAGCAACTTAGGGAAATCATCCAAAATAGCGTCGGTCGATAGGTTGATAAACGCAGGTTGAAAGCCCGTTAGTTTTTCGAGTCCCATCAACATTAATGCGTTAAAAAACAGCCGTCCCGTTGCTTGACCATCACTGGTGCCTACCGGAAAGACATTATCACTCGATTCTCTATACAATAATTCGTAAGCATACAAACTTCTATCAGCATTAAATATTGGCTGCCGGGCTATATACTGAGTCATGCTCTGACTTTTGTTACCTTCCATACTTAATTCTGACATTCTACTTCTCACTTAGATGTGGCTATCTCCACATTACTATTGTTATAAGTATAGTGAAAGATGTTTGCCTTGCTAAAAAACAAAAACCCAACCAAACTAGGTACATGAAAACGAATTCAATCAGACCATTGCGCTTCTCTAACTCGATTTTCTTAATTTTACTTTTTCTTACTCAAGCAGTTTTGGCTGAGCAGCAACCTGTACTGAAATACAATGTAACCGGCTCTGGGAACTACTATCCTTACTATATTGATGATAAAAGCAATCCAGGGATCCTTCCTGAAATTATCAAACAAGTTATGCTGCTTGCTGATATTCAAGTGCAGCATGTCGAGCTTCCTGCAAAACGAACCGTTAAATACCTTCACCAAGGACATATCGATTTTGATGTCATAAGCCCCGAATGGCTGAGCCAGACAGAAAAACAAAATCCACAGTTTAGTTACTCAAACACCCTGTTTGCCGTTGAAGAGTATCTAGTGAGCTTAAAAAGCTCTGTGGCTCAATGGCAGCAACTCAACAGTATTCGTAATCAACCCGTAGGGACTGTTTTAGGCTATTACTATTATGACGATAACCGCTTTAAACGGGTTGATTTTCACTCTGAACAACAACTCATTCAGGCGTTAAAAATGCAACGAATTGAGGTCGTCATAATTGATAAACTGCCAGCATTATATTGGGCTGAGCAATTTGATGCAGATATCAGCTTTGGTGCATTACATTCGCTAGGTAATCTAAAAATTCGCCTGCGCAGTGAGCATCAATCATTGTTACCAAAAATAAATACAGCAATCAAAGAACTTAAAAATTCTGGCCGCTTAGATGCCATAATCAATAAATACACAAAAAGCATACCCCTACAATAATTAGGGATATTCCGCTTTGGACCTGCTTTTGCTATAATGCGCGCTGTTTTTCTTACCTTGTTAACTAAAAGAGCCTCCTATGAGCATTGAACAAGCCCTAATCGAACGCAGTAATAACCAATGTGAACTTTGCACTAATACAGACAATCTATCTGTTTACGAAGTGCCACCTGTTACAGAGGCTCATTCTGATAAATGCATTTACGTTTGCCAAACCTGTAAAGATCAAATTGAAAATAATGCTGATTTAACTGCAAACCACTGGCATTGCTTGAACGACAGCATGTGGAGTCAAACACCGGCTGTACAAGTTGTGGCTTATCGCATGTTGAAGCGTTTAGCTGCTGATAACGGTTGGGCACAAGACGCACTCGATATGATTTATCTTGAAGAAGACACGTTAAAATGGGCGCAAACAGCCCTAGCTGAAGATGACGATATTAAACACATCGACAGTAATGGTGTTGTACTTCAAGCGGGTGACACTGTGACACTTATTAAAGATCTTGATGTGAAAGGCAGCAGCCTTGTTGCTAAGCGTGGCACAGCAGTAAGAAACATTGGCTTAACGAGCAACCCAGAACATATTGAAGGCCGTGTTGATGGTCAACGCATTGTTATTCTGACCAAATACGTGAAAAAATAACGAGCACTCAATTTGCTTTTTAAAGCGAATCCGTAATTAAGAAAATGGGCCTAGTGCCCATTTTTTGTTAATTAAGCTATGATTAAGTCAGCGAACTTTATGCTTATTCAATTACAAAGACGCATAACCCTAAAACGCAAGGAAACAATCATGGCTTCGGATACCATCTCATCTTTCAAACGCGCTTCTCTATGCAGTTTAATGATCTTAGGGAGCAGCTTAGTATTAACAGGTTGTGGTGAAGACTCTGCCGCACCACAAGCTGAGCAATCAACAATGAAAACCCTCAATACTCAGGTTATTTATTTAGACCGCAGCATGCTGCCACCGGGTTCAGTATTAAAAGTACAACTTGCTGATGTATCAAAAATGGATGCCAAAGCAGAGGTTATCAGCGAGCAAGAAATTGAATTAAATGGTGCGCCACCATATAACGTGGCACTTGAGTATGACGAAAGCAAAATTGCTGACCGTCACCGCTATAGTGTGAGTGCACGCATTGAGAATCAAGGTAAATTACTTTACATCAGCACCACTCACAATAATCCATTTGCCGAAGATGCGACGGATGATGTGTACAAGGT
The DNA here is from genome assembly GCF_001399985.1 of Pseudoalteromonas sp. P1-8. Taxonomy (NCBI): domain Bacteria; kingdom Pseudomonadati; phylum Pseudomonadota; class Gammaproteobacteria; order Alteromonadales; family Pseudoalteromonadaceae; genus Pseudoalteromonas; species Pseudoalteromonas sp. P1-8. The sequence goes on along the minus strand of NZ_LJSO01000010.1, from coordinate 104,110 downwards.
GACAGTGACAAAAGTATCAGCGAAAAAGCCAGACGTGACATTGACCAATACGTATTGGAAAGCAGTTACAATCAGCGGTGAGGCTATCACCGTTGAAAATAAAGAACCTTTCGTACAGTTTAAAGACGATGGTTCAACCAATGGTCACTTAGGATGTAATAACTTCTCAGGTAGTTACGAGGTTAACGAGCAGACGCTTACATTCAACCCATTAGCAAGCACCAAAAAAATGTGTGTATCACAAATGGATATTGAAGCGGCCATGTCTGCAGCACTTGCGGCAACAGCTAAGTACTCTATCAATGGTGAACAGTTAACCTTGTTAGATGATAGTGATGAGCCACTTGCGACCTTCGCAGCGACTTATATGAATTAACAACAGTTAAATAAAAAAACGCCCAGCAATTGCTGGGCGTTTTTGTATTGGAGAAATTATTCTTCAACTAACTGTTCACTGCGATAAAAACCACTGCTATCGCTTAGTAATGAAACAAGCTCTGGTAATACCGCATCCATTGTTTGCTTTAGTTTCCATGGCGGGTTGATCACTATCATACCCGATGCTGTCATACCGTGAACGTCGGTGTCTGCCTCTGTTGCAAGCTCGAAAAGCTGAATGTTACGCATACCCGATGCGATTAAACCCGCTTCCATTCTGTCAATTCGCTCACGATCTACAACCGGATACCAAATCATGTACGTTCCAGTTGCAAAGCGTTTATGCGCCTTAACAAGAGTGTTAACAACCGTATCGTAGTCGTTTTTAATTTCGTATGGAGGGTCAATAAGCACACAAGCTCGACGTGATGCTGGTGGTAATAAACCAATTAAGCCTTGAAAGCCGTTTTCACCACGTACGCGAATAGAACGCTTACCTTTCATGTTGTCTTGCAGTAACTCTAAGTCACGTGGATGCAACTCAAAGAACCAACCGTTATCTTGGCGACGTAAAAAGTGCTCTGCAATTTTTGGCGAACCAGGGTAAAAATCTAAATTACCATTTGAGTTAAATGATTTAATCAGCTCAATATACTCATTAAGTGCATTGTGTTCACTGTTATGCTGCCAAAGCTTAGCAATCCCATCTAAATACTCTTGTGTTTTTTGTGCATCACTGCCTGCAAGTTCAAAAAAGCCAGCACCTGAGTGGGTGTCCACATAATCAAGCGGTTTGTCTTTAATTGTTTGGTATTTAAGAACTTCAGCTAGAACAAGATGTTTTAGAACATCAGCAGGGTTACCTGCATGAAAAGAGTGTCGATAACTAAGCATATTTATAAGTCGCCAAATGCAAAACTGCATTAAAAATGAATAGCCATATTGTACATGATAAACAGAAAATGATCCTAGCATCTGGCGTTTTGGTGAATCATAAATGAATAAAAAAGCCGCTACGCTGAATTACACCTTAATAATAAATAAAAATCCTCTAAAACGGCCGTAAATGCTGGCATATCAAGACACTTTCCTTTACATTTGCATGACAATAATCACAGTTTTATGAGCGCATTTATGAATAACGAAACTCTTTCCCAACTCGAACAACTGATCGACAAGTTAATTCTTCGCAACAGTGAACTTGAAAGCGAAGTTAAAAGCTTACAAGAGCAAAACTCTAAGCTTTTAGATGAGAACGAAACTCTGCAATTAGAAGTACTAGAAAACGAAGAGAAACAAAAAGATACAAGCAGCACATTGACTGGTCTGCTTGAGAAATTACAAAGCGTTCAACAGGCTAGCTAATGAGCGGTCCACAAAGTCAGCGGGTCACCGTAGAGCTACTAGGTAAAGAACATGAGTTCTCTTGCCCACCTGGGCAAGAGCACGCCCTAGTTGCTGCTGCACAAAATTTGAATGACTTAGTGGAGCAAATGAAACAACGCTCATCGGTTCGCAATGACCAAAAAGCGTTGCTGATGGCAGCATTACATTTAAGTCATGAATTGCTTGAAGTTAAATCTCAACAAGCAGAACAAGAGCAACAACATGACAGCTTAATAGATAAGCTCAGCCAGCACCTTAGTATTTAGAAAAAAGCGCATCCTGCGCTTTTTTTGTTTACAATCAATTCTACTAACCACTATCAGAGCGAAACACTATGCGATTTTGTGCTTTTTTGATCTGTCTTTTCGTAAGCTATAGCGCCCAAGCAAGCGTTAGCTGGCATAGCATCAGTCCCGAAATCCAATTTCTACAACAACAAAATAAACTGCGTTTTTACGATTCGAATCAAGTGCTGATTGAAGGTAAAGAATGCGCATTAATGTTTGATGCCAGTGGTAACTTTGCCGAAGTAGAAAAGCTCGCAGTGCAGTTAAAAAAACGCTTAAAAACACCATTATGTTATTTAGTAGCGAGCCATTATCATGATGATCACCTGCTAGGCTTGGCCGTTTTACAGGCTGAGTTCCCTGAAGCTAAGCTTATTGTGCATCAGCAAGTAGCAACTGAGTTTGTAGCGATGCAGCAAGCATTGACAGATAAATTAGATGGTTATGAAAAAAGTATTGAATTGAGCTATCAACGCCTTGCCAATCAACCTGAAGATCAACAAGCTATTTGGCGCGACAAACTAGAACTTGCTAAAAAACGCTTATTTCGCTGGCGAGAGCTCACCTTAAAGCCACCAGCGATTAGCATTACTGAACCAACACAGCTAGACCTTGGTAATTACCCTATCGTTATTACACCGTATCAAGCGCACACTAAGGGCGATCTCACTTTAAGTGCAGATCAAGGTCGCGTGCTGTTAGGTGGCGATATAGTCGACAGCTTACCCTATCCTGGGCATGGTACGTTTTCTAGCTGGATAACCACGCTGCAAGGTATCCAAAAAAATACCACACTGACAACAATTTTACCGGGTCACGGTAAGCCACTGACACCTGCTGAACTTGCACTCCCTTTAAGGTTTTTAAAAACCATTCAAGAGATGACAAATTCCTCGCCAGATAAACCAGTGAGTGAATTAATTCCGCTTTTTCCTGCAGAGGTTAAACAGCAATACCAGCTTGATGAAGTGGGCGAAAGAGCGTTTTCTATGTTTCTAGAAGCTGGACTTAAACAAAGCAAATTGTCAAAATAGGGCTAAAATAGTAAAAGGATTTTATTATATGGCTCAAGTAAGTTTGAAATATTTACTTTTGCTGAGCTTGTTTATTGGCTTACAAGGATGCCAAGTAACTCAGCAAGAAACAGAACAACAACGGGCAAGGCCGGAGATTTTTAGCCATTATGAGCCCGATTTAACAACCCAACAAGCACCTAGTGAGTTTGTCGATTCAACAGCTGTTGAACCACGTCCTGTTGCTGCGCCCATAGCAGTCAATAATACCCCGCTAGCAAAGCCTCGCTCGAAAGATCTATGGCAGCATATCGCCAACAATTTAACGCTGGTATTTCAAACCAATAAACATACATCTGCACGAGTAAAATGGTATTTAAAACAGCCCAATTACCTGATTAAAGTAAATAAACGTGCGGCACCTTATTTGTATCATATCGTCACACGTATCGAGCAACAGAAGCTACCGATGGAGCTGGCCCTATTACCCTTTGTTGAAAGTGATTTTAGACCAACAATACGATCATCAGAGCAAGCCGTTGGTGTTTGGCAGTTAGTCGGCGCAACGGCTTATCATTTTGGTGTGCAAAGCGACCAATGGTATGACGGCCGCCAAGACATACTCGCTTCAACCGATGCCGCTTTAGCTTATTTAAGTTACTTACATAAACGCTTTGATGGTGACTGGCTGCATGCCCTTGCAGCCTATAACAGTGGTGAAGGACGCGTTAAAAAAGCTATCGCAAAAAATAAAAAGCTTGGCAAAAAAACTGACTATTGGTCATTATCACTACCAAAAGAAACCGCTGAATATATACCTAAACTTTTGGCACTTAGCTATTTACTAAAGCATCCTGAACAAGGCTTAAAGCGCCCTAAATTAGCGAATAAAGCACTCACCACAGAATTTGATGTTGGCCAGCAATTTGATTTTTCGGTGATCGCTAACTTATCTGGCGTGGGGCATAACCAGCTCCACAAATTAAACCCAGGATATTTAAAAAACCAAAGCTCGCCAAATGGCCCACATACTCTGCTTTTACCTATGGAGCGCCGCACCTTGTTGCAAAGTAAGCTGTTTCGCAACAACTTTGCCGGTGAGTATATAGTGCAAAAAGACGATACCCTTTATGGCATTGCCAGACGCTTTAATATGTCTGTAAAGGATCTGAAAGCGCTTAATAGCAAAACAAGTAACCTGATTAAGGTCGGTGAACAATTGCGCTTATCACAGCCCCAAACCATGCCGGAATCACTTATGGTTGATTACAATATCAGCCCTTACCTTGAACAGCATGAGGAAGTCATCGCAACCATTGCGGTTGATTACCTAGTCAAACCAGGTGATTCAATTTGGAGTATCAGTCAGCTATACGACGTGCCTCATAAAGACGTCGCAACGTGGAATAAACTCAGTGCCACTAGCATTTTAAAACCAGGCACCATTTTGACATTGCACCTACCGCAAGCAAAACCCGCTGAGCCGCAAGTACCAGCCAGCGAAGCCATGTTGTCAGGCATTGAAAGCTCGTTGAAAAAGCCTTGATTGCTCACTCTTTGTGGTTAGCGTAAAATCAGCGCCTATATTTAAATTCTAAAGAGAAATAACATGCAGATCAGTAAAGACGCAGCGGTTGAGTTTCACTACACACTTAGTGAAGCAGGCGAGCAAATCGAATCAAGTAAAGATGGCGAGCCACTTTCATATATCCATGGCACTGAAGGCATGCTTCCTGGTCTTGAAAAAGCCCTTGAAGGTAAATCGGCTGGCGATAACTTTAGCGTAACACTTGAGCCTAGCGAGTCTTACGGCGAGCGAGTTGATAACCTTATTCAACGTATTCCACTTAAGCACTTACAAGGTAACACAAAAGTGTGGAAGCCAGGTATGACTGCAATCGTTCATTCAAACCAAGGTCGCCACCAAGTGACTATCGTTAAAGTGGGCCGTTTCAATGCTGATTGTGACTTAAACCACCCATTTGCTGGTAAAACACTAACGTTTGATGTTGAAGTGATTAATGTTCGCCAAGCAACTGCCGAAGAATTATCACACGGCCACGTGCACGGTGAAGGCGGTTGTGGCCACAGCCACTAAGGGTAAATGATGACAAACGTTGCAATTGTCACTGGTGGCAGTAAAGGTATTGGCAAAGCTATTGTTGAGCGTTTAGAGCGTGAGGCCTACACAGTATATAACTTAGATATCACCCCGTCTGAGGGCAATTATCACTACTGTGATGTCAGTGATGTTCAGCAGGTGAAGTCAGTTATCGCTGATATTATTGCCAAGACGGGTCGCGTCGATGCCTTAATCTCTAATGCGGGTCGTCATTTAAGTGCCAGCATCGAAAATACTGATGAAGCAACGTTTGATGCCCTGTTTGCGCTCAATGTGAAAGGTGCCTATGCAGCAATTCAAGCTGTATTACCTAGCATGAAAAGCCAGCAAGGCGGCAGTGTTGTATTGGTTGCCTCTGATCAGGCAATCATTGGCAAACCAAACTCGTTTGCTTATAACCTTACCAAACATGCGCTAGCTTCAATGGCAAAAACGACAGCACTCGATTATGCCGCGTTTAATATTCGTGCTAATGCGGTTTGTCCGGGTACGATAGAAACACCACTGTTTCATAATGCGATCGATGCATATTGTCAGCGCAGTGGTGCCAACAAAGCAGAAATTGTTGCTGAAGAAGCCGCACTGCAGCCGCTAGGCCGTTTAGGGCAACCAGAAGAAATTGCAGCTTTGGTGAATTTTTTAATAAGCCCAGAAGCAAGCTTTATAACTGGTAGCTTACAAAGCATTGATGGTGGATACACCACGCAATGAGCGACAAAATTATTGACCCACATGTGCACTTTTTTAACCTCACTGAGGGTCAATACACTTGGCTACAAGGTAACAATCCCCCCGCTTGGCCAAATCTAGATAAAATAAAAAAGCAAATTACTGCTTCAGAGCTTAAAGCCGCTTGCCCATTTCAACTAGAAGCGCTGGTGCATATTGAAGCTGGCTTTGATAACCAAGCGCCAGTGAATGAGCTTAATTGGCTTGCAAAGCATTTAAATGACATTCCCTATCGCGCAATCAGCTACAGCGCGATTGACGCATCTAGCAAACACTTTGAAGCGTCACTCAATGAGTTAAAGCACTCATCTTTGGTTGGTATTCGCGATATAACCGAAGGTGATGAAGCAAAGCGCTTATTAACTCCTCACTGCCAAGATAACCTAGCCATGCTCGCAAGCGAAAACTTACACTTTGAAGCACAGTTTGAAATTGAAAACATGCAGGTAACCGAGCAGCTTATTAAATATTGCATCGCACTGCCCTCATTACGTGTGGTAATTAATCATTTAGGCTTTATTAGTAATGAGCAAAGATGGCTCGAAGCAATCATTAAACTCAGCCGCTGCGATAATATCGCGATAAAGTTCTCAGGCTTAGAATTCACACAAATTGCCGTAAACAAACACCTTTGGCTGGTTAATAATTTAGTTAAGTACTTTGGTGAACATCGAGTGATGTTTGCCAGTAATTTCCCTGTTTGCCAGATAAATACCAGCTACAAAAACTGCTGGGAGCACTATCACTCATTGTGCTCGCAGTCGAGTTTATGGCATAAACTAAGCTATAAAAACGCCCGCGAAATCTATCTAATTGCTTAAAAACTAGCTATATTCAGGTCAGTAAAGCTGTTTAGGTTGGTGTTATGTTTGTTCATTTTAAAAAGCCTTTAGCTGCTGTAGCAGTTACGTGTTCGCTTATCATTGCAGGCTGTGGTGGTTCTGGTAGCTCAGAGTCAGGGACTATCGATGCTGCTGATATCACATGGACTGAAGGTGTATTTGAGCCATCAAGTAAGTTTGACCAACAATGCCAAGCACTTAATGAAAAGCACTGGCTACGCGCTTGGAGTCACGAAACCTACCTTTGGTATAACGAAATTGTTGATCGCAACCCTGCATTGACTGACGGTGTTTTAAATTACTTTGCCTTATTAAAAACCCAAAACACCACTGATTCAGGTGCAAATAAAGATAACTTTCATGCCAGCTTGCCAACTGATGAGTGGCAAGCTCAGAGCCAATCGGGGCAGTCTTTTGGTTATGGGTTTAAACTTAAGTTAATCAGTGCCAGCGCCCCTCGCCAAGGGATTATCAGCTACACAGAACCTAACTCACCGGCTGCAAACCTCAATCTGAGCCGAGGCTTAGAAGTCATTGAAGTGGATGGCGTTGACTTTGTTAATGCCAGCACCCAAGCTGAGGTTGATGTATTAAATGCAGGCCTCTTTCCATCAGAGTCTGGCAAGGTGACCTCTTTTGTATTCAAAGACATTAATACTAGCGAAATTCGCGAAGTCACTATGACTGCACAAACTATTACAGGCCAAGCAGTTAGCAACATAAAGACCTTCGCCAATGGTGAAGTAGGCTACTTTCAGTTTAATCGCCATAATGCTGTAGCAGAAAAACCCTTATACGATGCCTTTAATAATTTAGCTGCAAGTAACGTTAAAGATTTAATTATTGATATGCGCTATAACCCCGGTGGATTCCTGCAAATGGCCAGCCAAGTTGCTTACATGGTAGCTGGCGAAAGCAACACCACAGGTAAAATCTTCGAGCGCACTATTTTTAATGATCAGCATCCAACGTTTAATCCAATCACTGGCGATCGCTTAGAGCCTGTTTATTTTACTGATGAGTTTTTAGGCTTTGCCGAAAACCCAGCTGTCAGCCCAGGAACCCCATTGCCTTCGTTGAACCTAGAACGTGTTTTTGTGCTGACAACAGGCAGCACCTGCTCAGCAAGTGAGGCAGTGATTAATGGCCTACGCGGTGCCGACATCGAGGTAATTCAAATAGGCGAAACAACCTGTGGCAAACCCTATGGTTACTACCCAACTGATAACTGTGATACTACGTATTTCAGCATTCAGTTTACGGGCGTCAATAATAAGGAATTTGGTGAATATGCAGATGGCTTTGCACCACAAAACAGCAACGATAGCGAGTTTCAACCTGTAATGATCCCAGGCTGCGCTGTTGCTGACGACTTCACTCATCAATTAGGCGATGAAAGTGAAGCTATGCTAAGTACAGCGCTTAGCTATCGTGAGACTGGCCGCTGCCCTGCCGCCACTTCAACGATTAGTGAACAAGGGTTTGCACCGGCTATTTTTACAGACACACCGAAAGTGCTTGATACCCGTACTTCTACCTTGCTTCAGCAAAGTAAAATTTTAGAGCAGTAGGAACCTTAATGAGAGCCCAACTAACTAGTCTATTACTGTTATCGACACTGCTAGGCTGTAGTGCTCAAAGCCAAGAGCCAACACCGAAACTGCAGCATGCGCGGTTAACTGAGTCACAAAGTGAGCTAATAGCAAAAGGGATAGCAAGACTAATGCATAGCACGCCTATCGCTGTAGCCGATGATGCGTTTATAAATAGCAGTATATTAGTGACTGATAGTATGAATGTACTGGATGCGCAAGGTAACCCGATAATGGGTAAACAGCTAGCGATGCCAGAGCGTTTTGAATTATTAATCAAAAATAAAATGTGTTTTGTGCGCCATTTAGATAGTAAAGCGACCGAGCCACTGCCTTTGGTAAAATGTAAACCGATAAACTAATCTAAACTAAAAAACAGATATAAAAAAAGCCCTTACGGGCTTTTTTAAAATATATTAGTGAGTATTACTTAATCTCAACACGTTGTGAGCGCATAACGACTTCATCATTTAATTCAATACCGATACCTGGCTCTTCTGATACTTGGAAGAAACCATTTTTAGGTTGTGGATCTTGAATACACAATTCACGGTTCCATTTTTTAATCGCATAGGTGTGATGTTCGTGAATTAAGAAGTTAGGAATTGCGGTTTCTAGGTGTAACGAAGCTGCAGTTGCTACTGGGCCGCCACACACGTGAGCTTGAATACGCACATCAAAGATATCAGCATAATCACACACTTTTTTAGTTTCAGTGAAACCACCACACAGGCCTAAGTCTGGCTGTAATACATCAATACTTTGATCTTCTAAGTAAGGACGCACACCCCAGCGGTTATACAAACGTTCACCACCTGCAATTGGCACCGCTACTTTGTCAGCAACTTTTGCATGTAATGAATGATTTAAGTAATTCACAGGCTCTTCGTAATACATACAATCGAACTCTTCAGCAATTTCACCAATTTGAATTGCTGATGTTGCGCCAGGTAAACTGTGACATTCAAAAATAATGTCAACTTCGTCACCGACTGCTTCACGAATAGCTTGCATACGCGCGCGATATAATTTCATTTCTGCACGAGAAATAATATTAGTGCGGTCATAATAAGTATTGCCGTTTTTATCGTACTGGATTGGGTCAACTTTTACCGCATCATACCCTTCAGCCATCGCCTTAAGCGCTGCTTCTGCGTATTCTTCTGGGTGAACAAGCGCTTTAAATTCGCTGTCCCAGTCAAACTGTAATTGTGATGCATAAGTACGCAGCTTATCGTTAACTTTACCACCTAATAGCTGGTAAACAGGCAAGCCTAATGCTTTACCTTTAATATCCCAAAGTGCAGTATCAATGGCGCTCATTGCTGCATATACAACAGGACCACCACCTAAACCCCAAAAGCTTTCGCGTAGCATTCGTGACCACAGTTTTTCTGTTTGAAATGGGTCATGACCAATTAAAAAGGCATCAGCCATTTCTTTGATCATTGCCGCAGCTGCGCTATGACCTAAATCATAAGCCAGACCCGCTTCACCCACACCGCTAATACCTTCATCGGTGTGAATACGCACAAAAACAGGTGTCCAAGCAGGTCTGTCTGGACAATGAATATCGAACACTTCGACGCGATTAACTTTCATGGTTACTCCTTACTGAGCAAAACTAGGATCAAGACGATAAGCTTTACGTAACATGGCTGGCCAAGCTAACTGGCCACCTGTGCTGCCGCTATGCACGACATTCGCTTGATTATAAATATTATCGATAATAGGTTGTGGTACCGGGATTGCCGTTTGACCACTGGCTTGAATAGCCAATTGAATTTCACAGGCACGCTGCAAATCATAAAATCGCATAAAGGCATCTCCCACTGTTGGGCCAACAGTTAAGCCACCGTGGTTAACCAATAGCATGTGATTAGTGGTGCCTAAATCATCTTGTAAGCGCTTTTTCTCATCACTGTTTACCGCTAACCCTTCGTAGCCATGATAAGACAATGATGGCAATGAGAACATTGAGTATTGGCTAAGTGGTAACAGGCCTTTTTCTTGCGTTGCAACGGCGATGGTTTCTTTTGTGTGTAAATGAATAACACAGTGAGCGTCATCACGAACTTCATGAATAGCGCTGTGAATAGTGAAACCAGCCGGATTAATTTTAAATGGCGTGTCATCAAGAATATTGCCTGCTAAATCGACCTTCACAAGGTTTGATGCCGTCACTTCATCAAAACTAAGACCAAATGCATTAACTAAATAGTGATCTGTGCCCGGTAAACGTGCCGATAGGTGGGTATAAATTAAATCCCCCCATCGAAAGTGCTCAACTAAACGGTAACATGCAGCTAAATCAACACGAAGCTGCCATTCTTGTTCAGATACTTTATTTTTTAAATCGAGTTTTGGTAAGTCAAACATGGAAAACCTTGTATATGTGACACTGCACAAATAGATGTATAGAAGTCTAAATTACTATTAATGGATGATCAATAGGTGATACAAAAAGGCCACATCAATTGATGTGGCCTTTTCACGCTAAAATGGTGTTTATTTTACTTGTGATAAGTAATCAGCAATTGCAGCCATTTCTTCTTCAGATACGTTTGCAACCATTGCTTTCATCGCAGCAGCCATACCGTTGCTACGCGCACCTGATTTAATGTCTTTCATTTGTGCTAGTAAGTACTCTTTATTTTGACCATTTAATTTAGGGTACTGAGGCATGATAGGCGCTTTACCTTCTGCACCGTGACAAGTTTGGCAAAGCTTAGCTGTGTAAAGTGTTGCACCATCCGCAGCCATAGTGTTGAAAGATAGGCTTGCAGCCATTGCAATGCCAGCCCCACATAAAATTTTCGTGATCTTGCTCATTTGTATCTTCTCTTTTTTGACGGGTTATTAAACATTTTCTTTAGTGTAGACCATGATTTAACAATATTGCACCCGAAAATTGTAACGGCAATAGAAACAGTCACTACCAAATTAAATCATCAGGTACTTCAAAATCAGCATACGGATCATCTTCATCCTTTTGCTTATCTTCAGGCTCAACATGGAACACTATGTAATCTTCGCTGACTTCAGCGACTTTTCGTGCTGGTTCGTCTTCCAGTACAAAAAATTGGCCTTCTAAAACACAAATTGCTAAGCGGCCACCAGAAAGGGCTTTCTGTGTTTTTTCGTTTACTTCAAGTTCCTTCACTTTATTTTGATAAGTGAAGTTAAACGTACGGTCACCACGAATTTCATCTTGATTGTGATGCTCTAAAATCTGTTTAACGCGCGCTACTTGCTCACGTTGTTTTTGCTCTTCTAAACGCGCTTTATTAAGCTCGTCGGCTTTTTTCTGCTGCTCAAGCTTAGTCTGCTCAATATGCTTTTGCAGATCGCTAGGATTACTCGTGGCGCCTTTCTTTTTTTTCTTTTGCTGTTTGCGCTTTTCAGATTTGGCTACTTTAGCTTTATGTGCCGTAGTAAGACCAGCCTTAAGTAATTGATCTTGTAATGACCCCATGACGAAATTCCAATTTATTAATGCGTATTAGGGTTATTTTAATCAGCTCTGCCAACAAATAACAGTACTGAGCCCACTTGATTCACAGCAATCGAGTATATTGATGTGAGATTAACACGCGATGAAATCATGACATATTGATTTAACGCAAGATTTATCATTTTAGTCGCCTTTGAACTTGTAAAAAAACCTGTACCCGATAAGCTAGGGCTTTTCCTCTTGGGAGCTAAAAATGCAGCTGCGACATTTGTTACTTTGCTCTGTGTTTATTTTCTTTGTTTTATACGCCCCACAACCCTTACTTGGATTATTTGCCAGTCATTTTTCTGTATCGCCAGCCACTGCTGGTAGCTTAATGACCGCAACTATGTTGCCACTAGCCATTGCTCCTTTAGTGTATGGCTTGTTTTTAGCTAAGCGAAACCCACTAACAATTCTAAAGATTGCCATGTTTGTGTTAGCAATCAGCTGTATCGCTTTTACTTTAGCACCAAGCTTTGAGTTGCTATTACTGGTTCGTTTTATACAAGGGATCACCCTACCCGCAGCGCTCACTGCCATGACCAGTTATATTGGTGTGACTTTTCAGGCTGACCAATTACAACGTAATATGACACTTTACATTGGCAGCACCATTGTTGGTGGCTATTTCGGACGTATGCTCGCCGCCTTGTTTACTGACTTTTTGAGCTGGCAAAGTTTTTATTATGTGATTGCGCTTGGGTTAGTACTATTTGCACTCGCCATTCCTAAATCAAACAAAGGTGCGAGTATTCATGCTGCAAAGTCTCCGCTGTTGTATCTAAAGCAATTAAAAGATCCGCTGGTATTAAAGCTCTACGGAGCGGTGTTTTGTATGTTCTTTTGTTTTGCGGCACTGTTAAATTATTTACCTTTCATTCTGCAAGACAGTTTTGCTATCACTAACACCCGAGACATCGGACTGGTTTACAGCGGTTATTTGCTTGGTGCACTAGCTTCTATAGCCACACCTTGGTTGTTACGAAAGTCATCAACACCTTGGCGTTTACTAACCTGGGTTTTTGTATTTTATAGCCTGACGATGGTGCTATTGATGAGCCAACAGTTATTACTTTTTGTTATTGCTTTTACTGGCTTTTGTGGCGCAATGTTTGTTATCCACTCAAGTGCCGCTCCACTAGTAAATAAAATCAGCAGCGCACCTGCAAGTGTCACCAATGGCGGTTATGTATCGTTTTATTATAGCGGTGGCGCATTAGGTTCATTATTGCCAGGGCTGGTATATCAGCAACACGGCCAAGTTGCCTTTATGACCGTGCTACTTTTAGTCTGCTTAGTGGGTTTAAGCTTAGTTTATTTGGCAGGTAGAAATACGATACGCGGTTGATGCCCGGTACTTTCAAAAAACAGCTCTAAGTCATCTTTTTTCATCAGCCAAGTGGCGGTATTTTCAAAAGGGTGACAATGAAAAAGCTCGTTAAACCAAATTTCTTGGTCTAGCCAAAGAGTGACATTATTTTGCTTATCGTTTAACAGTGCCAACATAGAAACACAGCCCGGTGGCACTTTAAGATAACGCGCTAATCGCTCATCAGATGCAAACCCTAAACGCGATAACCCCTGCTGCTGAGCAATGGCTTTTAAGTCGAGTTGTTTGTCGTGAGCGGTGATCACTAAAAAGTGGCGCTTACCTTCGTTATCTCGTAAAAACAGGTTTTTTAAACGTGTGCCCGGTCTATCGAGCATAAACTTATCGGCATCTAAGCTGCCGTGTAATGGTGGATGCTCAATCACATCATAATTAATATCTAATTGAGCTAGCGTAGCAGCTAACTTGCTTTTATCTGCATACATTTACAAACAACGTCCTCGTAATTGCACACTTAAATCACGCCATAATACTTCGTCAATAACGTGTTTATCGTCGCAGTATTGTCGTTCTTTAAGCTCTTCATTTAATAATTCAACCGCTTGGTCTTCGAGCATAAGTTTTAAATTGCTCGACTCTTCAAATACTTCTTGCTCGGCAAAATCTTTAAACTGCCTGCGAGTCATTGGCTTATCAAGATTAATCGGGCGTCTGCCCTGTGCTTTAACTGACACCACATAGGCAAAGATTTTATTGCCTTGCTCATCATTTTTTTCGTAAAACTGCTTATTATTGATTTCAAAAGGAGGCGCTTCTTGTTGGCTTGCGCAACCGGCAAGTAAAACAACCAAAAGCCATGCTATTTTTTTCATTATTGGATGAGCCTTGAACAGTGAATGCGCTTTAGTCTACCAAAAATAAAACAACAGAGTAAAAATTCGATCATTTTAAAAAAAATACTTGACCACAAATGCAAAAATATTTAAAGTTCACCCCGCTTGAGACGCAAGACTTAAGCATCCTGTATTTTAGGAATGTGGGGCTATAGCTCAGCTGGGAGAGCGCCTGCCTTGCACGCAGGAGGTCAGCAGTTCGATCCTGCTTAGCTCCACCACTTTCCTACCTCTCTTTAGGCAATCTGCCGAATCCTTAATAAAAACCAATAAATTCTAAATTAAAGCGACTTTATTAGTCTTTCTGCTGTCTTCGTTTTATTTTAAACACAAAAAAACCGAGCAAAGCCCGGCTTTTTAAGCAATTACTTTTTAGTGATTATTCACGAATTTGCCCTTCGCCATTCACTAAGTATTTTTCAGTTGTAAGTGACTCTAGACCCATTGGACCATAAGCATGTAGCTTAGTTGTCGCAATACCAATCTCAGCACCTAAACCTAACTGTGAACCATCAGAAAAACGCGATGACGCATTAACCATTACCACAGATGCATCCACACTGCGTTGGAATAACTCAGCTGCAGCTTGGTCTTTAGTACAAATCACTTCAGTGTGGTTTGAACCAAATTTAGCAATATGATCAATGGCACCAGCAAAGTCAGGTACAACCTTGATTGCGATTTCTAAATCTAAGTATTCTTCACCAAACTCGTCGTCAGCAAGTACTGTTGCATTATCAAAGTACTCGGCAGCTTTCGCATCTGCATTTACTTTTACGCCTTCTTGACGAAGAACAACTGCACACAGGTTTAAAAACTCATCAGCGATATCTTGGTGAACCACTAAGCCTTCTAGGGCATTACACACACCAGTACGCTGAGTTTTACCATTTAATAGTAAATTGATTGCTACATTCAAATCAGCGTCTTTATCAACATAAAGGTGACATACGCCTTTAAAATGCTGAATCACTGGAATGGTACTGTTTTCTGTTACAAAATTAATTAAACCTTCACCACCACGCGGAATGATTAAATCAATTGTGTCACGCTGTTGCATCAACTCCATGAGTAGACCACGGTCTGGATCTGGGATTACTGAAATCAACGCAGCTGGTAAACCATGCTTTTCAAGTACTTTATGCATTACGCTCGCGATTGCTTGCGAGCTACGTAGTGCTTCTTTACCACCACGCAAAATAACACCATTACCCGATTTAAAGCATAGAGCGCCTGCATCAGCCGTCACATTTGGACGTGCTTCATAAATCATACATACAACACCCAATGGTACGCGCATCTTGCTGATCTTAATACCATTTGGACGTTCTGAAATTTCACGTAATTGACCAACAGGATCATCAAGGCTAACAATTACTTCGATGCCTTCTGCCATTGCTTCAATACGCTCATCGTTAAGCGTTAAACGGTCAATCATCGATGCAGCAAGGTTGTTATCACGTGCTGCCGCTAAATCGCTTTCGTTCTCTTTGATGATAAAAGCTTTGCTTTCACGTAGCGCCTCTGCCATCTCAGTTAAAACTTGATTCTTAGTAGCAGTATCAAGTAAAGCTAACTGGGTTGCAGCTTTTGCAGCTTGACTCGAAATATCCGTAATTAAACTCATGACTTCTCCAATAATGCGATATCTTTTTCTGAAACAACTGGGCCGATTGAATCTTGCATTTTTTCGCTAAATTCACTTTGCTCGTTGTCAGCAATAAAATTCAATAAACAGCTACTGTAATTCGCTGTGGCTTTTGCTAGACGCGTACCATCATCACTACGGACTAAAATGGTATCGCCTACGCCAAATTCTCCGTGTACTGCAACGATTTCATCGCTACGAATACAACCGTCTTCATCTTCTAATGATTCATCAAATGAACCTTCAACGACAACCTCACCTTGCTCATTTGCTGTGTGAGTCATCCAATGCACTGCTTCTTGCATTGGTTTTTCGTATGGTGTGAAGATAGTACCTGGGTTGTCACCCGCTAGCAGTCGGTTAAATGTCTCTTCTTTAAAACCATTTAAAATAAAGGTTGTAATACCATGTGAAGTGGCTTTTTCAGCCGCTTCAATTTTTGTTTTCATACCACCTGTACCAACGGCACTGGTTGCACAACCGGCCATGGCATAAATTGACTCATCAATGCTTTCAATTTCAGGTAACAACACTGCATCTTCATGTAAATTCGGGTTTTTGTCATAAAGACCATCAACATCCGAAAAAATCATCAATGCATCTGCATCCGCAGCTGCAGCAACCATTGCCGACAAGTTATCATTGTCACCAACTTTTAAATCGTCGGTTGTTACCGTGTCATTCTCATTGATGATAGGTAACACACCATGCTCAAGTAAGGTGAAAACAGTTTCACGAATACTTGTGTAACGCTCACGGTCACGTAAGTCACCATGAGTTAATAAAATCTGTGCTGATGGGAAATCGAAGAAGCGATCCCACATCGCCATCATTTCTGTCTGACCGGCAGCAGCCATTGCTTTTTTCATCGTCACTGAACGCTTTTCTTGTTCAGGGAATAAATGCGAACCAGCAGCTACCGAACCCGATGATACTAAAATAACTTCGATACCTTGCGCTCGACAGCGAACGATGAACTGTGCAATGGTCAGTAAATAACGTGAGCGACACCCGTCTTGTTCGGGTGCGATTAATGCGCTACCTACTTTTAGTACTATACGTCGCCAATTTAACTTTTGCATAACTGTTCAACTTTCCATTTTACTATCTGTTCAGTGCCAATTTGCCACTGATTAAAAGACTCGCGCTTAGCTTTACTAAACGCACTGACTATTATCACTTTGCCAAACCACTTATCTATGCACACGACTACGCCACGCAAGTACTGCGATTAGATATAGCACAACTTTTATTCAGTCAGTAGACCAAACGGTTATAAACCATAAGTTGATAAAAAAAGATAAGTGTTGTTTATGTATCGCTGTAAAAAGCTGTGTGCGGCTTTTATTAATAACAACATACATAGAGCCTATACAATCTGGTACACCAGCAGATAGGGTGTAGATTGTATGACCGAGATTTAGCTGCCACGATGGGAGCTAAACATTGACCAGATAATGAACTTATATTCTATTCAACACGTAATAAATATGTACTGAACAACTTAGAGCTCATTTCTATTTAATTAGAAAACAAAGCGTATAAAACACTAATAATGTCGCAAACAAGTATCTTTTCAAAAAGCTAAGCTACAAAGAGTGTCTTTAAAGCCAATAACTATTTAGATATCAAATTGTTTGAACACGAACTATAATACGGGAAATCAGGGGCAAAGATCAAGTGCAAAAAGTAGTCATAACTTTTATACTTACCATAAACATAGAAAATATACATTTATTAACAGTACCTTAGGCGTGCAATTTTATTGTGTAATAATTTTTAACGAGCCTAGCAGGGTTTAATTTCATAAACACACCCAAAAAGTATTAATAACGACTAAAATCGTATTTGAAGCAACGAGTTTGCTTGTATCCATGACGGTGAGTAGGCTTTAATAGGCAAGCATTATTTTAATAATGTCAGCAACTAATGACGCGATTATCTAAGGCGTTGGCATTTTAAATTGTAGTAACTAAAGGATAATTCATTCTATGTCAGCAATTTTTATAGCAGGGATCGCCTTATGCTCAGTATTGGCACAATGGATAGCTTGGGCGTTTCGTGTACCGGCTATTTTATTTTTACTACTAACAGGTTTAATTCTCGGGCCTTTTAGTGGCGTGTTAGAACCAGATGCACTGTTGGGAGATTTATTATTCCCAGTGGTTTCTTTAAGTGTGGCCGTGATTTTATTCGAAGGTTCACTCACTCTGCACTTTCGAGAACTCAAAGGGATTGGCAAGGTAGTTCGTAACCTTTGTTCAATAGGCATGATCACAACTTGCTTAGTAATAAGCCTTAGTGCCTATTGGATTTTAGAACTTAATTGGCGTGTTGCCGCTGTACTTGGTGCGGTACTTGTTGTTACTGGCCCTACGGTTATTGCACCGCTATTAAACTCTATGAGACCAAACCAAGACATAGACCGTATTTTACGTTGGGAAGGCATCGTAATAGACCCTATTGGTGCCTTGTTTGCTGTATTGGTATTTGAAGCTGTTATGCTGGTAGGCCAAGGCGAAGTACTAAGCCATACTATTATCGCGTTATTTAAAACTCTCGGTGTAGGTTTAACCATTGGTGTGGTTGCAGGCTGGCTTACAACGCTGCTTATTCGTAGAGAATGGCTGCCGTTTGAGTTACACAAGTTTGGTATTCTTGCCTTAGTACTCATTAGTTTTACGGTTTCAAACCACCTAAGCCATGAATCTGGCCTACTCGCTGTTACCGTGTTTGGTATTTGGCTTGCCAACCAAGACGAACTTGAAATTGACTCTGTACTTGAGTTTAAAGAAGACCTTTCGATGATCTTGATTTCATCGTTATTCATCTTACTTGCTGCCCGCCTACAGTTATCAGACTTAATGATGTTACATAGCGATGTGTTTATTTTCTTAGCCATCGTGTTATTCGTAGCCCGTCCTGCGTGTATCGCAATATCGACTTTTAAAACCGATTTACCACTTAAGTCTCGCTTAGTTCTGGCTTGGATTGCGCCAAGGGGTATTGTTGCAGCGGCGGTTGGTTCAGTATTTGCGTTAAGTATGGTGGAAGCTGGCATTGCCGATGCAGAGAAAATTGTGCCACTTATCTTCACGGTGATCATCGTGACAGTGGTACTGCAAAGCCTGACAGCAACGCCATTAGCAAAGTTATTAAAAGTACGTCAGCCAGCGCCAAATACCATTTTGATTATTGGTGCAAACCATGTGGCCCGTGCCATTGCTTGCGGCTTAAAAGATCAAAACATTCCCGTGCACTTATCTGATCCTGCATGGGAGAACTGCAAAATGGCACGCATGGATGGCTTACCTTGTTACTATGGTAATCCACAGTCAGAGCATGCTGAGCGTTATTTACCGTTAACGACGATTCGTAGCGTACTCGCGCTTTCGCCTAACCGTCACCACAACGCATTAGGCGTGCAGTATTTCTCGCATTTACTTGACGAAAAAGATGTATTTTCACTGCGTTCTTCAACCAACCACGCTAAAGCAAATAAAGACAGTGCGACCTTCTTATCGCGACAAATTCTGTTTGGCGACAATGGCGCTTATGCGCGCTTAAGTAGCTTAATTGCCAAAGGCGGCAAGGTCAGTGCAACACGTATTTCTGAAGAGTTTAGTTGGGAGCAATACAAGGACGTTAATAGCGAAGCTATCCCGCTGTTTATTTTAAATGGTGAGAAAAGTGATGATGACGATTCACCTATTAAAATTCGCCCGTTCACTACAAATATGGAAAAACCTCCACAAGTAGGTGAACGTATTGTGGCACTTCAACCGCCTAAACTATCGGTGCTAAAAGACCCGAATAACGGCAAACTAAAAGAAAATAAAGAAGAGAAATAAAAAAAGGCCAGCATTAGCTGGCCTTTTTATTTGCATGTATTTTTATTTGCCTACATAGGTAAACGGGCGCGTGCAACGACGCTGTCTGGCATTTTTTCGGCAAGCTTAGCGAGTAAGTGCTCAATTTTTTTATGAGCGGCTTTATCGGCAACCATTGAATGAAATAACCAACGGTAGGCATCTTCATAATCGCGCGGGCTGCCATAACCTTGATTAAATAGGTTAACCAGTCGCATTTGTGCCTTTAAGTTGCCTTGGGCTGATGCTTCTCGTAAATAGGTTACCGCCATCGCTTTATCTTGCTGCACTAACTGGCCTACATCGTAGTAGCGACCAAGTTGCTCTAATGCCGCGCCTAGCCCTTGTTGAGCAGCCTGACGCATGTAATAGACCCCTAACTCTACATTACGGTCTACACACACAGCATAAGCTAGCATATCGCCATACAAGAACTGATACGATGGCAGTGCCATTTTATTGGCTCGCGCTTCGATATCTTGCACTAACTGGCAATCATCTGCCTTTACACGTGCTAGGTGTGCATTTTTATTGATCAAGCCAATTAACTCGCTCTCTGTGTACAGAGGCACAGCTGTTATAGGCTCTTCAGCCATGCTTAGGCTTGAGAAGAGTAATGTTAAAGGCAATAAAACACGCATCAAAATCACTTAAATAAAGTCAGTCTTAGCAAATAATATACAATTATCATTCCAGAGTGAATTTCGGGCACAAAAAAAGCTGCCGAGGCAGCTTCTTTTTTCAGTCACTATGACGATTATGCAAACGGGCTGCGTAATACCATAGTTTCTACACGGTCTGGGCCAGTAGAGATGATATCAACTGGAACGCCAGTGATTTCTTCAATACGTTTGATGTAATCAAGTGCCGCTTGCGGTAATTGATCAACTGACGTAGCACCTACTGTGTTTTCTGACCAGCCTGGCATCTCTTCGTATACTGGTGTTACTTTCTCGTAACCTTCAGCTGCTAATGGTGTAACGTTCGTTACTGTGCCATCTTCTAACTGGTAACCAGTACAGATTTTTAATGTTTCTAAACCATCTAAAACGTCTAGTTTAGTTAAACAGAAACCTGAGATGCTGTTGATTTGCACTGCGCGGCGCATTGCCACTGCATCTAACCAACCTGTACGGCGTAAACGACCTGTCGTTGCACCGAACTCATGACCTTTGTCACCTAAGTGCTTACCAACTGGATCTTGTTTATCAAGACCGTCGTAAAGCTCTGTAGGGAATGGACCAGAACCTACACGTGTAGTGTAAGCTTTAATAATACCTAGCACGTAATCAAGGTGTAATGGACCAAAACCAGCACCTGTTGCTACACCACCAGCTGTAGTATTTGATGATGTTACGTACGGGTAAGTACCGTGGTCGATATCAAGTAATGTACCTTGCGCACCTTCAAATAAGATGTTGTCGCCCGCTAAACGCGTTTGATCAAGAAGCTCAGTAACATCAACAACCATTGCTTTTAAGATATCTGCGATAGCCATTGCATCGTCAAATGTCTTCTGGAAATCAACTGGTTCAGCTTTGTAGTAATGCTCTAATGTGAAGTTATGGTATTCCAATACTTCTTTAAGCTTGCTAGCAAACTGTTCAGGGTTGAATAAGTCACCTACACGTAAACCACGACGTGCTACTTTATCTTCATAAGCTGGACCGATACCACGACCTGTAGTACCAATTGGCTTATCGCCACGTGCTTTTTCACGGGCTAAATCTAATGCAATGTGGAAAGGTAAAATTAATGGACATGCTTCGCTGATTAATAAGCGCTCACGTACTGGTACGCCACGCTCTTCTAGCATGCCGATTTCTTTCATTAATGCTTCTGGTGATAAAACAACACCGTTACCGATCACACACTTAACATTGTCACGTAATACACCCGATGGAATAAGGTGTAAAACCGTCTTTTCACCGTTGATTACCAGAGTATGGCCTGCGTTATGACCACCTTGATAACGAACTACTAAAGATGCTTTGTCTGTAAGGAGGTCAACTACCTTACCCTTACCTTCGTCACCCCATTGGGTGCCTAGTACAACAACGTTTTTACCCATTGCAAATTCACTTAGAAAAAATTAGGACGAGATTTTATCAGAAAACGAGGTGAAAGATCACCCCGTTTAGCTTATTTTTTCTGCGCATGAATTTTTAACTTCTTAATTACTTAAACAACTACATGCAGAACAGGGGTTTATAAAATAGTTAAGGATAAAAATTAATCACACGCAAAAACAAAAAAGCCCTACATAAAGCAGGGCTTTTTATCACACAAATATTAATTACTGTGCTTTTGTACCTTTCATATAATTAAAGAAGTCGCTATCAGGTGAAATCACCATCACGTCTTGCTTATTTTTAAAGGTGTTTTTGTAAGCTTCTAGGCTACGCACAAAACCGAAGAACTCAGCGTCTTTGTTATAAGCGTTAGCATAGATAGCGGCTGCATCGGCATCACCTTGACCACGAACAGTACGCGCATTACGCTCAGCGTCTGCAAGCATTACTGTTACACGGCGGTCGACTTCTGCACGAATTGTTTCAGCTTTTTCTTGACCTTCAGAACGGTGCTCTTTTGCAACCGCAGTACGCTCAGCACGCATACGTTGGAAGATTGAACTACTCACTTCTTGTGGTAAGTTAATTTGCTTAACGCGTACATCAAGTACTTCAATACCTAGCTCTTGTGCACTTTCAGACGCTTGAACTAATGCTTCTTCCATCAACTCACTACGCTCACCAGAAACGATCTCTCTGATAGTACGAGAACCGAAATTAGTACGCAGACCGTTGTTCACCTTTTGCTTAAGTAGTGTTTCAGCGTATTGCTTATCACCACGGGCACGCAGGTAGAATGCACTAAAGTCATTAATGCGCCACTTAACGTAAGAATCAACGATTAAGTCTTTTTTCTCACTTGTTACGAAACGGTCAGGTGCACCATCTAGCGTTTGAATACGTGCATCTAAACGACGTACTTGGCTAAAGAAAGGCACTTTTAGGTGTAAACCTGGGCCGTATACTACAGCCTTGTCGTCACTGTCTTTTTCAACTTTGCTGAATAACAGTACGATTGCCTTCTCGCCTTCTTGCACAACAAAAATTGAAGAGAAAGACAGCACAATAGCAATGGCAAGTATTACTAAACTAAAATTTTTCATCTTGCTTATCTCCCCTCATTAAAACGGTCAGTTGCGAAACGGTCATTGCTTGAATTTACCGTGCTGTTACGCGACGTGTTTATTTTATTGCGAAGGTCTTTGATATCACTTGAGCTTGGTAATGCAACACGTGTTGCTGTACCTTGCTTTTCCATGATTTTATCAAGCGGTAAATACATCATGTTATTACCACCTTCAACATCAACTAACACTTTAGAGCTGTTACCTAGCACTTCTTCCATCGCATCGATGTAAAGACGCTTACGAGTTACCTCTTTAGCAGCTTGGTACTCAGGTAATAGCTTTTCAAAACGTGCTACCTCACCTTGTGCTTCTAATGTAATACGTTCACGGTACGCTTCTGCTTCTTGCGTCATACGAGTAACTTGACCACGGGCACGAGGTTCAATTTCACGAGCATAGGCTTCTGCTTCACGGATGAAACGCTCTTCATCTTCTTGTGCAGCAATAGCGTCATCAAACGCGTCTTTTACTTCGCCTGGTGGACGTGAATCTTTAAAGTTCACATCGCTTACAATAATACCTAGATTGTATGGCTCGATGATTTTGTTAAGCTCATCCCACGTTTGTTGACGCACTAACTCACGACCTGTTGTTAGTACTTGGTCCATTTTTACGTGGCCAATTACATAACGTAATGCACTATCAAGTGCTTGTTGTAAGCTGTGGTCAGCATCAGTAACGCTGAACTTGTAAAGATGTGGGTCGATAACACGGTACTGTACTTCAAACTCTACATTTACCACGTTTTCGTCTTCGGTAAGCATAAAACCTTTAGCAGATAACGAGCGTACCGCTTCGATATCAACAGGGATCACGCGTTCAATGAAGGTCATTTTCCAACGTAAGCCAGGTTCTGCAATGCGATCGTATTGCCCAAATTGTAAAACAATACCGCGCTCAGCTTCTTTTACCGTGTAAATACCACTTAATGCCCATACAATGATGGCAATAATAAGGATGAAAGAAATGCCTGCGCCACCAAGTCCACCGCCGTTTTTACCTGGCTTATTACCACCAAATAAACCGCCAAACTTGTTGCCGAACTTACGCATTACCTCGTCTAAATCAGGTGGGCCTTGATCTTTTCCGCCTTTATTATTCCACGGATCTTTATCATTGCCATTATTACCCGGTTCATTCCAGGCCATAGCTATACTCCATTGTTATCTAAATGAATTAGGTTAAATCTATCAAATCTACAGCATTTCTCATACTAAAAAAGACAAATGCTGGTGATTTTTAATCAGTCACTACGAAAGAGTCGAGGTCTTGTCCCATCTCTTTTTTCAAGCGATTCCATTCTGCCATTGGCAAGCGTACCGATAATAACCAGTTTCCTTGCTCATCAAAACACTCTTGATGAACTGCATTTAAGTTGAATAATGCTGCCCGAATACGACCATGTTGTGGTGGTAATTTTAGCTCATCAGCAAACATCTTTTTGGCAAGTAACTCATTAATTGCCTCACTTAGCAGTTCACAACCAACGCCAGTGCGCGCCGACAACCAGACTCGTACCGGTTGACCTTCGTCGTTTCTATCTATACGTGGCGCAACGTCATCTAGCGCATCAATTTTGTTATAAACCAATAATTGCGGCACTTCATCTGCTTCTATTTCTTTTAAAACAGATTGTACTTGCTCAATATTTTCTTTTCGACGAGGGTCTGCCACATCGATAACATGTAGCTGTAAATCAGCTTCACGAGTTTCTGTTAAGGTTGCTTTAAATGCTGCAACAAGGTCATGTGGTAAGTGACGAATAAAACCTACCGTATCAGCTAAAATAATTGGACCTATATCGCCGATATCCAACTTACGTAAGGTTGGATCTAGGGTTGCGAATAGCTGGTCAGCAGCATACACATCTGAGTCTGTAATACGGTTAAATAACGTTGATTTACCCGCATTGGTATAACCTACCAGTGACACAGTTGGAATTTCATTGCGCGTACGCGCACGTCGTCCCTGCTCACGTTGAACAGCAACTTTATCTAAACGGGCACGAATGTTTTTAATTCTTGCGCGCAGTAATCGTCTATCGGTTTCGAGCTGGGTTTCACCTGGGCCACGTAAACCTATCCCGCCTTTTTGTCTTTCAAGGTGGGTCCAACCACGGATCAAGCGAGTAGAAATGTGGCGTAACTGAGCTAACTCAACCTGAAGTTTACCTTCGTGAGTACGCGCTCGCTGCGCAAAAATATCTAAGATCAAACTCGTACGATCAAGAACGCGGCACTGGCAAACGCTTTCTAAATTGCGTTCCTGTGACGGACTAAGTTGATGGTTGAAAATGATGACATCTGCATTGTGGATTTTGACAGTTTCAGCGATTTCTTCTGCTTTTCCGGTCCCGACGAAAAGTTTCGGATGTGGTGCTTGACGACTGCCTTGCACAATCGCCAAACTACTAACACCAGCAGAAGATACCAACAACTCTAATTCGTGAAGATCTTCGCGATCTCCCTCTTTAGGTAAGTCGATATGAACTAAAACTGCCTGTTCGCCGGCTTCATAACGGTCAAACAAGCATTACGCTCCTAAGTTTAAAAATTTCCAGATTCTTGCTCTTCTGAATCATCACTTCCTTGAACGCCTTGGAAGTTAACAGAACGCGCTGGAACAACAGTTGAAATAGCGTGTTTATACACCATTTGATTTACGGTGTTTTCAAGTAAAATAACAAATTGGTCAAATGACTGGATTTTACCCTGCAATTTAATGCCATTAACCAAAAAGATTGATACTGGAATGCGCTCACGACGTAACGCATTTAAAAATGGGTCTTGTAACGACTGGCCTTTTGCCATGTTATTTTCCTTCGTTCTAGGTGTTATTATAATTAAGTAGCTGAACTAATTTAACAAAGCTAAAAAACTTCCAGCTACTACTAGCTTAGCGAACTTACTACACGTTGCAAGTTTTCTTCATCACCCGTGGTCAACCAAGTTACTTCAGGCCAACCTCTTAACCAAGTGAGTTGTCGCTTGGCTAACTGCCGTGTGGCTGCAATACCACGAAAGACCATTTCATCATAGTCAATTTCGCCAGCAATGTAATCCCACATTTGTCTATAACCCACACAACGAATCGAAGGCAGGTCTGGGTGTAAATCATTACGTTTATATAGGGATGAAACTTCATTTTCAAACCCCTGATCGAGCATTATTTTAAACCTTTTCTCAATTCGCTGATGTAATTCACTGCGATCATCAGGTGCAATGGCAAATTGATGGAAAGTATAAGGAAGCTCAGGCTGCTTTTGTTTTTGCAGCTCAGTCATTGTTTTGCCTGTAATACGATACACTTCTAATGCACGATTAATTCTTTGCGAATCATTTTCGCTCATTTTTTTTGCTGCATCAGGATCGATTTTCACAAGCTCTTTATGCAAATGTGGCCAGCCAAACTGCTTTGCTTCCTTTTCGAGTTCAGCACGTACTTCAGGTGATGCCTCTGGTAGCGGTGATAAGCCATCAATAAGCGACTTAAAATACATCATTGTACCGCCAACCAATACAGGTACTTTACCTTGCTGATGAAATAGATCAATCTTTTCAATTGCATCACGGCGAAAATCTGCCACTGAATAACTATCTGCTGGGTCGATAATATCGATCAAGTGGTGCGGCGCACGAGCAAGCTCTTCGGCATTTGGTTTTGCGGTGCCGATGTCCATATCTTTATAGACTAATGCTGAATCAACACTGATTATTTCTGTGTTTAAATGCTCACACAGCGAAATTGCTAAATCTGTTTTCCCTGCAGCGGTTGGTCCCATTAAAAAAATGACGGGTAAGTTATTCAAGCCTAAATACCTTGCTTAGTTTAAAAACTGAGATAGTTCTATTTTAACTGCTTTTTGACGTAAAAGTTGCATAGTTTGTGGATTATTTTCTAACCGAGCCACTTGCTCCAAAAAGGCTTGGCTTGCGTAATAGCGTGCTGGGATTTGCTGAGCTAACCAAGCTAACCATTCATCGAGTGAACTTGGTGAGGCTTTACAGCCAGCAATAAGTCGCTCAATAGCATCACTTACATCAAGTAAATAGACACAAGGCGGAAGCTTTTTCACCATCACAAACTGTTTTTCAATGACTAAATCAAAACCAAGTAAGGTAAACCACGACTGCTGAGCATTTAAAGCACTAATATCATCAGCACTTGCATTTACTCGCACAGGTAACAACAAGGCTTTGCCATCAAGGCTACCTGCTTGCTCTACGTGCGCTTGCCAGTCGAGTGCTAATGCATGCTTAAAGTGCGCAGCAAAGAGTTGGTTGTCTTCACTAAATACGCACTCGCCATCTCGTACATGAATAAGCTTGGCAAGTTTTGCTTGCTCTACAACCGGTGCTGTAACACTTGGTTCAGGGCGTACTTGGTCAAAATGCGCAGCATGTTGCTCGCTGATCCCTTGATAAAATGCATTGACATCTTGGTGCGATGTTTTACTGCGACCTTGGCTGTCACTACTAAAACCACCGCCAGAGCGACCTGCTCCAGTTGCCCCAGAATAACTCGCTGAACGTGTCGGCTGTAATTCAGATTTAGGGTAATCATACTGCTCTGTTGGCGCTGATTGAGTAAAACTTGGCTGTGTGCTGCTTGAGTGCGCCTCATCAAACGGAGCATGCTGAAAAGCAGTGTCATTATGCTCTGTAAAACCAGCTTCGTGCTGAAGCGGCACCACCACTTGTTTTATTGCCTGCAGGATAAAGTCATGCACTAAACGGCCTTGATGAAAACGCACTTCATGTTTTGCTGGGTGCACGTTTACATCGACCTGACGTGGGTCAATATCAATATAAATGACAAAACCGGGCAGCTCTTCTGAACCTGCGACTTCTTCAAAGGCTTGACGGATTGCATGCAAAATAAGTTTATCGCGCATCATGCGATTATTCACATAGGTATATTGCGTGCTATTAGTTGAGCCCACGGGTAATACCCAACCGCGCAGCATCAAACCAGCTTCACCTGATTGAATATGCAGCCCCTGCTCACTAAATGCTTTGCCAGCAACTTGAGCGACACGCGCTATTGCTTGCTCAGGGTTTGGTTTAGCACGGTATTGGCGCACAACTTTGCCATTATGAGTCAGGGTGATAGAGACATCAAAACGACTCAGCGCAATACGCTTTATGAGCTCATCAATATGTGAAAACTCGGTTTTCTCGGTGCGAAGAAATTTACGGCGCGCAGGGGTATTAAAGAATAAGTCTTTCACCTCAATGGTGGTGCCATCAGGGTGTGCGGTTGGCTTAATCTGCACCGCCATATCGCGACCTTCAGCAAACGCTTGCCATGCAGCCTCTTGCTGCTTTGGTTTTGAGCTTAAGGTTAACCGCGACACGGAACTAATTGATGCTAACGCTTCACCACGAAAACCCAATGAACAGATGTTCTCAAGGTCATCGAGTGACTTAAGCTTACTCGTGGCATGGCGCGACAAGGCTAATGTTAGCTCATCTTTATTAATGCCAGAGCCATTATCGCGAATGCGAATAAGCTTATGACCACCACGCTCAATATCTATTTGAATGCGCGTTGCGCCAGCATCTAAACTGTTTTCTACCAACTCTTTAACAACGGATGCAGGGCGTTCAACCACTTCACCCGCAGCAATTTGGTTAGCCAATCGCGCGGGTAGTATTTCTATACTCATAGTGTTCCTAACACGAAAATTGACTAGCTTTGAGGAATATCAAGCTCTTGACCAATAAATAAGGTATTTGATTTTAAGTTGTTGGCCGTTTTTAGCTTACTCACAGAGGTGTTATATCTGCTTGCTAAAATACTTAACGACTCACCAGGGCGAACTTTGTGTTTAGTCGGAAACTGCGACTTTAACTTAGCGAATAGCGAGTCATCTGGCGGGTTTTGCATATAGTAATTTTTAATCGAGGTGAAAATTGCTTTTGCTAAGCGCTCCTGATGCTGCGCCGTTTTTAGCATTCGCTCTTCGCGTGGATTCGAGATAAACCCTGTTTCAACCAAAATAGACGGAATATCAGGTGACTTTAATACTGCAAGGCTCGCCGCTTGTGGGCGTTTCTTATGCATTTTAGCCACTTTTCGTAATTCGCTAACCACTTCTTCTGCGACACTAAAGCCTGTTTTCATCGAGTGATCCATCGACATATCTAGCAGTGCTTGCGCTAAATATTTTTCGCTTGCGGTATCTTTTAATACCCCAGCTGCACCACCTAAAAGCTCTGAGTGTTTCTCTTTATCCTCAATCCATTTACCAATTTCTGAATTTGCACGGCGCAGTGATAGCACCCACACAGAAGCACCGTTTGGCTGTGGACTAGTAAAGGCATCCGCATGAATCGACACAAAGAAGTCAGCTTTTTTCTTACGGGCGATGCTAGTACGGGTGTTTAAATTTACAAAGTAGTCACTGCGGCGCACCATGCGCGAAATCATGCCTTTTTCAGCATCTATCATTCGCTCTAAACGCTTCGCTATTTGTAGCGTAATGTCTTTTTCATAAGTCCCTGACGGACCAATTGAACCTGGGTCTTCACCTCCATGACCTGCGTCAATCGCAATA
Organism: Pseudoalteromonas sp. P1-8; assembly: GCF_001399985.1. Classification (NCBI taxonomy): domain Bacteria; kingdom Pseudomonadati; phylum Pseudomonadota; class Gammaproteobacteria; order Alteromonadales; family Pseudoalteromonadaceae; genus Pseudoalteromonas; species Pseudoalteromonas sp. P1-8. The sequence continues at coordinate 74,767 of NZ_LJSO01000010.1, read as the reverse complement.
ACAATATCGCGCTCTTGATGAAGCTCACGCTTTTTCACACTGGTGTTGGTCGAAGCAACAGGCTCTGCCTTCGGTGTTTTATCAACAAGGTCAACCACTAAGCGGTGTTCATATGGATCAGTTGGTAGTAAAGCAAATACCACTGGTTTGCTGGCACGGGCTAACTCAAAAACAAAGCGCACACTTTTGCTGTCTTTAGGTTTTGAGTAACGTAGTTTTGAAACAATCTGATGCTTTTTAGGAATAGCTGGCAAGCTATCTAGTTTGTCGGTATTTTTTAAATCAATGACTAAACGAGCTGGATTTTTCAGCATGAAATAGCTGAAATCAGGTTTATCGTTTAAATCAAAGACCACACGAGTGCTGTCAGGTGAAGGCCACACACGTACGCTATTAATAGTATTTTGTGCAAGCGCAATCTGGCTCACAACCAATAACATCAAAGTAGTTAATAGTTTAAACGTACAACGACCCATTTTTACTAATACACCTTTATTTTTATATGTTTATTCTTGCGCGCTCTTAAGTTGCTGAACAATTGCCTGACCACGTTCGGTTAAGCTGTTAATTGCAATGGCACGCGCCTCGCCTTCATAGCGTAGGGTGATATCAAGATCCGGTGTTGGAATAAATTCGCCGCCTTTTTCTGGCCATTCCACAACACAAATAGCCTGTGGTGAAAAATAGTCACGAATTCCCATATATTCAAGTTCTTCAGGGTCACCTAAGCGATATAAATCAAAGTGATAGACATCAGCTTTAGCTAATTGGTAAGGCTCAACCAGTGTATAAGTCGGACTCTTAACCTTACCTTGATGACCGAAGCCTTGCACGATACCACGGGTTAATGTCGTTTTACCGGCACCTAAATCACCATGTAAATAGATGACTGCCCCTTGCTCCATCAAGGTTGCAAGTTGCTTACCCATATTAACCGTTGCTGCTTCATCAGCGAGTGGAAAACCAACACTGTCGGTCATTATTACCTCATGAAAAACTAAAAACACATTACTTTGTTAATCATACCAGAATAATTTTGTAAGGCGAGAGCCGCTCTTATGCCTAGTTTGACAAAAAAAAGCCGGCAAAGTTGCCGGCTTTTTAGCTTAAACAGAATTTTGTTTACAGACCTAGTTTCTTCTCAAGGTAGTGGATGTTTGTGCCACCGTTTTGGAAGTTTTCATCTGCCAAGATTTTCTTGTGCAGTGGTGTGTTGGTCTTGATGCCATCGATCACTAATTCGTTTAACGCATTGCGTGAACGAGCAATAGCTACATCACGGTTTTCACCGTAACAGATCAGCTTACCAATCATTGAATCGTAATGAGGTGGTACTGTGTAATCTGCGTAGATGTGGCTGTCCCAACGAATACCTAAACCGCCAGCAGGGTGGAATCGCGTGATTTTACCTGGTGATGGAATAAAGGTGTCTGGGTCTTCCGCATTAATACGGCACTCAATTGCATGACCACGAATAACCACATCTTCTTGTGTGAATGATAATGGTTGACCCGCTGCAATTTTTAGCTGTTCTTTGATTAAGTCAACGCCAGTAACCATTTCTGTTACAGGGTGCTCAACCTGAATACGGGTATTCATTTCGATGAAATAGAACTCGCCGTTTTCGTATAAGAATTCGAACGTACCTGCACCGCGATAACCGATTTCGATACATGCACGAGTACAACGGTCACCGATGAACTTACGCATTTCAGCTGTGATACCTGGCGCTGGCGCTTCTTCAACAACTTTTTGGTGACGACGTTGCATTGAACAATCACGCTCACCTAAGTGAACTGCATTGCCTTGGCCATCAGCAAGTACTTGAACTTCGATGTGACGTGGGTTTTCAAGGAATTTTTCCATGTAAACCATACCATTACCGAAGAACTGCTTTGCTTCTTGCTGAGTAAGAGCGATTGAATCAATCAGTTCTTTTTCGCTGCGAACAACACGCATACCACGACCACCGCCGCCGCCTGCTGCTTTAATGATTACAGGGTAACCAATACGCTTAGCGATTTGAATGTTGCGCTCACTGTCTGCCGTTAATGGGCCATCAGAACCTGGTACACAAGGTACACCGGCTTTACGCATCGCTTCGATTGCAGAAACTTTGTCACCCATTAAACGAATTGTGTCGCCTTTAGGACCGATAAATACAAAGCCGCTTTGCTCAACTTGATCAGCAAAGTCTGCATTTTCAGAAAGGAAACCATAACCTGGGTGGATAGCAACTGCGTCTGTTACTTCTGCCGCTGCAATAATGCGCGGAATATCTAAGTAACTTTCAGTGGCTGCTGGTTTACCAATACAAATTGTTTCGTCTGCCAGTAACACGTGCTTAAGATCACGGTCTGCCGTTGAATGCACAGCAACAGTTTTGATCCCAAGCTCTTTGCAGGCGCGCAGTACGCGAAGTGCAATTTCACCTCGGTTTGCAATGACTACTTTATCTAACATAGAGTTGGCCTTTTGTTGCGCTATTATTCAATGATGAATAAAGGTTGATCGAATTCTACTGGCTCGCCATTTTCAACTAAGATAGCTTTTACTGTGCCTGCTTTATCAGATTCGATTTGGTTCATCATCTTCATTGCTTCAACGATACATAACGTATCGCCAACATTTACTTTAGAACCTACTTCTACGTATGGTGCTGCTTCTGGAGAAGCCGCTGAGTAGAATGAACCTACCATAGGAGATTTAACTTGGTGACCAGTCGGTGCAGCTGGAGCAGCCGCTTCTGCTGCTGGAGCTTCTGCTACAGGAGCTGGTGCCGCTGCTGGCGCAGGTGCTGCAAACTGTTGTGGTGCATACTGCATTGCAGGTGCTGCAGACATATTGTTACGATTGATGCGTACTGACTCTTCACCTTCAGTGATTTCTAATTCAGCAATACCAGATTCTTCTACTAATTCGATAAGTTTTTTGATCTTGCGAATATCCATTGAACGACCCGCCTGTTAGTTATTTAAAAATTAATGTGTGTTTTGCAACCGGCTAACAGCAGCTTCAAGTGCCACCTTATAACCCATTGCTCCTAATCCAATAATGACGCCTTGTGCCACATCCGAAAAATACGAATGATGACGGAATGCTTCTCGAGCATGCACATTACTTAAATGCACCTCGTAAAAGGGAATGTTTACACTGAGTAATGCATCCCGTAAGGCTACGCTTGTATGCGTAAATGCAGCAGGGTTGATAATAATTGCATCAACCGCTTGCCATGCATCGTGAATGCGTTCTATTAATGCAGCTTCACTGTTACTTTGGAAATGCGTTAAATCAACATTGAGACCGGCAGCAACCTGACTAAGTTCAGCTATAATCTCATCAAGAGATTGAGTGCCGTACTTTTCTGGTTCACGCTTGCCAAGCATGTTTAAATTTGGCCCATTTAGAACTAAAAGTTTGAATTTTGCAGCCATAATACGCGATATATCCTATAAGTAAGCAGTTTAACCATATTCATCATAAACCCACGCTTAACCTAAGCGTGCTGATGTAAAATAGCAACTATTTCTCACGTTAACCACCTATTATAGATATTTCGACGTAAATAGCAGCAAAATACTGGTCTAATCACTCCCTATTCTTGGCAAAGTCAAGCATAGCAAGGCACACAACAGGGTCATTCTAAGCGTTTTCCTGTTGATTAATTGAGCTTCACTGAGTGAATTTGCTATTTTTCACTTAAAATAAGTATTTTTTATGATGCAGATACGAAAACGCCACTCAGATGAGTGGCGTTTTGCTATTTTCTTGCACGTTTGCGTTTATTTAGCGCTATTTCGAACTTTTGCTAAATGTTCTGCAAAGTCTTTGGCATTTAAAAAGCCTGTTACGCGTTGCTCTAAAAGCTCATTACCTTGGCTATCGAAGAACAAAATGCTCGGCAACCCAAATACCGTGTATTCTTCCATTAGCTCTATGGTTTTTGCATCGCTTTCAGTTAAATCGATTTGAATTAATTCAAAGTGAGCAAATTGCTCTTGCACTTTAGCGTCAGGAAACGTGTAGTGCTCAAACTCTTTACAGGCAACGCACCAGTCGGCATATAAGTCGACCATTACTAAGCGCCCCTCGCTACTTGCCTGTGCAATTTCTTCTTTTAATTCACTTAGATTAGCAACTTGTCTAAAACCATGTGTTTTTACAGCAGCTTCAGCAACCACCGCTTTACTAGGCCAAAAATAATTTTTCGTTAAACTCGCCCCAGTCACAACCAATAAGGTTGCTGCAAACCACAATGCTGTTTTTAGCTTGCCTTGTGATTGACCACTTTGCCAATGGTGTAAATAAAGTGCTGTAGCAAGAGCTAATAAACCCGCCATTAACCAAATGATTTCAATATCAACAATACGCTCAAGCAGAATAAGTGGTACAACTAGCATAATGAAACCAAATAGGGTTTTCACTTGCTCCATCCAACCACCGGCTTTTGGTAGTAATTTACCGCCAGAAGTCCCCAGTAATAATAACGGTAAGCCCATGCCTAAACTGAGCACATAAAGTGTTAAACCACCGACAAGATAGTCACCACTTTGCGCCACATAAAGTAAAGCAGCAGACAATGGTGCTGTTGTACACGGTGAGGCAATCAAACCAGACAGTACACCCATCATAAATACGCCAACATAGTTGCCGCCTTTTTGCTGGTTACTAACCTGAGTGAGCTTATTCATCATGCCGCTAGGTAATTTGATTTCGTACCAGCCAAACATCGACATTGCCAATAATACAAATAAGATACTAAAGCTAATTAGTACCGTCGGATGCTGTAAATACCCTTGTACTTGCCCACCTAATGATGCAACCACTAAGCCCAGTGCTGCGTAAGTAACGGCCATACCTTGTACATATACAAACGACAGCGAGAACGCTTTTTTAGTCGATAAATTCTGCTGACCTGCTATAAGGCTCGACAGAATCGGAAACATTGGGAATACGCATGGCGTAAAGGCAAGACCAACACCAACTAAAAAGAAGATTACTAGGTTAGTTAGTAAACCTTGCGATGCCAGCTTATCGGTATATGACTGCTCACCAGCTGGTTTTGAAACTTCTTGAGAAGGGGCTGATGAAGCTTCATTAGTATCGGCTGCTTGTGTTAATGCCGCTAATGCGTTCCCCGCATCTGCAGCCTGTGATACTTGCTCACCTGCAATCACAGATAAAGGAATGGTTCTAACTTCTGGCGGATAACATAACCCCGCCTCGGCACAGCCTTGAAAACGCACTTTAACAACCGCACCTTCTGTGATGTTACTGAGCTTAGAAACCACACTTAACGAATCAAAGAATACCTCGGTCTTACCAAAAAACTCATCTTCAATAATCACGCCCTTGCCAAGATCAGGAATTTCAATATCTGCGCCTTTGGCAATAATTTCGACTTTCTTTTTATAAAGGTAATAATCAGGCGCAATATCCCAGCCAATAAATAAGGTTTTGCCTTGCTGGTCAAAATCGAAAACAAAAGCCTGATCAACTGGGAGAAATGTTTGCTCCGCAGGTTGTAGTAGATTTCCAAGTAAATTGTTATTACTCGCGCTTGCTGGCATAAGCCACAATGCACAAAGTAATAAAAGGAACGATCGCATTAATTAAGTACCTCATCCATCCAATTAAAATAGGCTAAATTGCCTGTAGCCACATCAACGACCTGAATTTCAGGCACCTCATAACTATGCAATTTCTTGATAGTTTGGATCACCTCATTCATTTTTTCTGACTTAGTTTTGATCAGTAACTTACTCTCAATAGCTTGAGTAACCTCGCCTTCCCACATGTAAATAGATTCAATAGTAGGCAAAATATTCACACAAGCAGCTAGCTTTTCTTTAACTAGATGTTGTGCCAACTGGCGGGCTTCAGCCTCATTTGCACAAGTCGTAAAAATAAGTCGAAAATGCGTAGTCATAAGGAACCTTTATTTGATTACGTGAGTCGCACCATAGTAGCCGATAGTAACTATAATGTGTAGCGAGCAAGGTGATCCTAGGTTCCGTCTTGAAAAATGACCTGCTCACCCCAATTTATATTTCACTGACTCGAAAGAGAATGACATTTTTTAGAGAGCGTTATGTTTAGATTTTTGTTTTTGTTATTTATTTTAGTGCCGATTGTGGAGATCGCGTTACTCATCCAAGTGAGTGAAGTGATCGGCGGCTTTGCCACCATAGCGCTTGTAATTGTGACCGCGATTGTCGGTGCGAAATTAGTGAAGCAGCAAGGTATGGGCGCGATTCAAAACGTGCAATTACAAATGGCACAAGGGCAAATGCCTGCAAAAGAATTATTTACTGGATTATGTGTCATTATCGCCGGTGTTTTATTAATGACACCAGGCATCATGACTGACTTTTTTGGCTTTTTACTACTCACGCCAGCAATCCGCAACAAACTGGCTGCAGGTCTTGCTAGTCAAGCAACTGTGCGTATGAGTTCGCAGGCAAATCAAGGCTCTGCACACTTCCAATATCATAGTAAAACAACCACTCATGAAGAGCCAAACCATCAACCGACAACTATTGATGGTGAATTTGAGCGAAAAGATTAAAATTTTTTAATTTTTGTACTTGGATTTTTTTAAGCCACCCCCATTAATGAATGCAATGAAACGCAACGGGTGGCTTAGCACTCCCCTGCAATAACACAAGATTTTTTCTGTACTGTTCAGAAACTGTTAGGAGAACTAAATAAATGAACATTCGTCCTTTACATGATCGCGTCATCGTTAAGCGTCTAGAAGAAGAAACTAAGTCTGCTGGCGGTATTGTATTAACTGGCTCTGCAGCTGAAAAATCAACTCGCGGAGAAGTTATCGCTGTTGGTAATGGCCGTGTTTTAGACAACGGTGAAGTAAGAGCATTAGAAGTTAAAGCCGGTGACACTGTGCTGTTCGGCTCTTATGTTGAAAAAGCTGAAAAGATCGAAGGTCAAGAGTACCTGATCATGCGTGAAGATAACATTCTAGGCATTGTAGGCTAATCCTACTTTTCGTTTAGCAACCCGTTTACAGAATTTAAGAGGAATTTAATCATGGCAGCAAAAGAAGTACTTTTTGCAGGTGACGCACGTGGCAAAATGCTAACTGGCGTAAACATTTTAGCAAACGCAGTAAAAGTAACTTTAGGTCCTAAAGGCCGTAACGTTGTATTAGACAAATCATTCGGCGCTCCAGTGATCACTAAAGATGGTGTATCTGTAGCAAAAGAAATCGAGCTTGAAGACAAGTTCGAAAACATGGGCGCACAAATGGTTAAAGAAGTAGCGTCGAAAGCGAATGACGCTGCAGGTGACGGTACAACAACTGCAACAGTATTAGCACAAGCTATCGTAAACGAAGGCTTAAAAGCAGTTGCAGCGGGTATGAACCCAATGGATCTTAAGCGCGGTATCGACAAAGCAGTTACTGCAGCAGTTGAAGAGCTTAAAGCACTTTCTGTTCCATGTGCAGACACTAAAGCAATTGCACAAGTAGGTACTATTTCTGCTAACTCTGATAAAGAAATCGGTGACATCATTGCTGAAGCAATGGAAAAAGTAGGCCGTGATTCAGGCGTTATCACTGTTGAAGAAGGTCAGTCGTTAGAAAACGAACTAGACGTAGTTGAAGGTATGCAGTTTGACCGCGGTTACCTTTCTCCATATTTCATCAACAACGCTGAAAAAGGCGCTGTAGAGCTAGACAACCCATTCATTCTACTTGTAGACAAAAAAGTATCTAACATCCGTGAGCTACTACCTACATTAGAAGCTGTTGCAAAAGCTAGCAAGCCACTACTTATCATTGCTGAAGACCTTGAAGGTGAAGCACTTGCAACTCTTGTTGTGAACAACATGCGCGGCATCGTTAAAGTATCTGCGGTTAAAGCACCTGGTTTCGGCGACCGTCGTAAAGCAATGCTACAAGACATCGCAGTGTTAACAGGTGGTACTGTTATTTCTGAAGAAATCGGTTTAGAGCTAGAGAAAGCGACAATCGAAGACCTAGGTACAGCGAAGCGCGTTGTGATCACTAAAGATGATACAACAATCATCGACGGTGCAGGCGAAGAAGACGGCATCAATGGTCGTGTTGCACAAATCAAAGCACAAATCGAAGAAGCGACGTCTGACTACGATAAAGAGAAACTACAAGAGCGTATGGCTAAACTAGCTGGCGGTGTTGCAGTAATCAAAGTTGGCGCAGCAACTGAAATCGAAATGAAAGAGAAAAAAGACCGCGTTGAAGATGCACTACACGCAACTCGCGCAGCGGTTGAAGAAGGTGTTGTACCAGGTGGTGGTGTTGCACTAGTTCGCGTAGCAAGCAAACTTGTTGAACTTGCTGGCGACAACGAAGATCAAAGCCACGGTATTAAAGTTGCACTACGTGCGATGGAAGCACCACTTCGTCAAATCGTAACTAACGCAGGTGACGAAGCATCTGTTGTTGTTAACTCAGTGAAAGGCGGTGAAGGTAACTACGGTTACAACGCAGCATCAGGCGAGTACAACGACATGATTGAAATGGGTATCTTAGACCCAACTAAAGTAACGCGTTCTGCACTACAGTACGCAGCTTCAATCGCAGGTCTTATGATCACAACTGAAGCTATGGTTGCTGAAATCCCGAAAGATGAGCCAGCTGCTCCAGATATGGGCGGCATGGGCGGCATGGGTGGTATGGGCGGCATGATGTAATTATCCCTCCCAAGCACTTTGCTTAAAAAACCCAGCTCCGGCTGGGTTTTTTGCATTCATTTACTTGCTCTGTAAATAAACAAAGACCTTCTAACTTTACAAGTCATTTGAACCCGCAATAAATAGTTGCCTTTTCCTAATCACCCTTAATTTTGTATTTTACATACTTGTACCTAAGTATATACTGGTGCGAATACTACTAGAATGCTCCAAATACGTTCAGGATAACAATGGGTTCAGCTTTATCAAACGCCACTGTAATAACTTGCAATAGCGATCAAAATAATATTCATACTTTTATAAAAAATAGTACCGACTTCCTTCACTCTCGTGTGGAAAAACAACTAGGTGCAGTATTATTCGATAAAAATATGACCCAACAATCGTATTTAGAAATTTTAATCGCAATGCATAGTAGCTATTCTATTATGGAGGATGCTATATCAACCTATGGTGCCACAAAACATCTACTTTTTGGCCGCAGCAAGCTAAGCTGGTTAAATCAAGATATTGCTTATTTGCAAACATCTCAACACGCTCCATCTGTTAAATTATATAAACACGATGATTTAAAAAATATCTGCAACGTATCACATGCATTTGGAATGATGTATGTAATGGAGGGAGCCACCATGGGTGGAGGTCACATATTTAAAGCGCTTAAAAAGCATAATTGGATAAATGAGCTTGAAGGGATCCGTTTTTTTTATAGTTATGGTGAACTTAGGAATCAGAAGTGGGCTCAATTTATCCACGCACTAAAGCAGTATCATAACGACAACCCAAACTCAGCAGATGACATTTTATTGGGAGCAAATAAGGCATTTAGCTTAATCTCTCAAGCGCTTGGAGATATAAATTGAGCAATAAGTTTGAAGTCTCATTAGATAATTGCCATAAAGAACCCATTCATATTCCAGGCTCTATTCAACCGCATGGCTACTTGCTTGTTGTTGACCCTGAAACACTCAAAATATGCTATTTCAGCGAAAACATTTTAGCACTTTTAAACACACAAAAAGAGCGCATACTAGGCTCACATATAAGTAATGTGTTTGCAGCAAATACAGCCGACATTATCGAGAAAAATAAAGCCCATAAGGACTTTCATGCCATTAACCCACTCAAGATTGAGTTAAAAGGTAAATCGCCTGAGACTTCTATTAAAGGTGTTATTTCTCGTAACGATGAATACTTACTCATTGAACTTGAGTTTGATATAAAGAAAGAGCACTCAAGTATTGACCCCATGAATTACTTGATGAAGCAATCTCTTCACCTAATTGCTGACAAAAAAGAGCTAAATTCATCATTCGACACAGCAGTAGAAGAAGTCCGTAACTTAACAGGTTTTGATCGCGTTATGCTCTATCAGTTTGACCATGAATATAATGGTCAAGTCGTAGCAGAAGCTAAAAAAAATGAGTTAAACTCATTTCTACATCAACACTTTCCCGAGTCAGATATTCCAAAGCAAGCACGCGCTTTATATTTGCGTAATCCTATAAGGTTACTTGCAGATGTGGATGCTGAAGTATCACCTATCTACCCACAAGACAAGCCTGTAGATTTAAGCACGTGTATAACCAGAAGTGTATCCCCCATTCATTGCCAATATTTACGCAATATGGGTGTTAAAGCATCAATGTCTATCAGTATTATTATTGCTGGTAAATTATGGGGGTTAATTGCTTGTCACCACTATTCAAGCCATGTTGTCCCTTTTGAGGCACGACAAGTTGCACAGTATATGGGGTTGATGCTCTCATATATAATTTCCCTCAAAACACAATCTACCGAAGCGATTCAAGAAGCTAAAGCCACCGCCATCAGTGCAGAAATAGCAGAGCATATGTCTGAAGAAGTCTTTTTCATTGATGGCTTACGTAAACAAGTTCCTGCTTTACTTAACATGCTAAGTGCTGATGGTGTTGCTTGGCGGCTAGAAAAAGATATTGAAAGTTTTGGGGATGTACCCGCAAACGATGATATTTATCATTTATTTGAGTGGTTAAAAAGCAACCACTTAGAAGATAAACTGCTTTATCATAACCATCATTTGTCTAATGAAAATGCTGAATTTAGTAAGTTTGCTAATATTGCAAGCGGCGTACTTGCTATGCCTGTTTCTACTAATGAAAACCTATTTATTATGTGGTTTCGTAAAGAGTTGATTGAAACAAAGAATTGGGGTGGGAAACCTGAAAAGATAATCGAATTTCTTGACGACGGTAGTCACCGCCTTATGCCTCGTAGCTCATTTCGTTTATGGCAAGAGAATGTACGTAATAAATGCTCACCTTGGAAGGCAAACGAAATATCTTGCGCTATAAAGTTTCGCAATCACCTAGTTAATCATGTTATCGAAAAATCTGAGCGCCTTAAAAAGTTAAACGACTTACTAGAAACTAAAGTTAATGAGCGAACCGCCGCTTTAAAGTCGGAAATACTCACTCGACAACAAGCCGAGCTTGACCTTGAAATCGCACTTAGAAAATCTGAAGAGTCTAACCAAGAGTTAGAACGGTTTGCTTTTGTTGCGTCTCATGATTTACAAGAACCCTTACGAAAAATACAAATGTTCGGCGATCGCCTGCAAAACTCTAAAGAACAGATTGGAGAAAGAAACGCTTCTTATATCTCTCGTATGATGGATTCTGCCGAAAGAATGCAAAAACTTATCAAAGGAGTATTGAGTTTTTCTAGAATCAATCGAAAAGGCGAAGAGTTTCGTCACTTTTCAGCACAAGATGTTTTTGATGATATTCTTGATGACCTTGAGCTAATTATAGCTGATAAGTCAGCGGTGTTTCATATAGAAGATATCGGTGAAATCTATGGTGATAAACGACAAATCCAGCGTTTATTTCAAAACTTAATTCTTAATGCGCTTAAATTTAGTCACCCACATCAACCACCCATTATAGGGATTAAGTCAGTTGAGCGAACAGACGAGCATATTGTTATCGCTGTCATTGATAATGGAATAGGTTTTAATAATGAATTTAAAGACAGAATCTTTAACCTTTTTGAACGGGTTCACTCTAAACAAGCATACGAAGGAACAGGGTTAGGCTTGGCTATTTGTAAGAAAATAGTCGAACGACACCATGGAACAATTACAGCAGAAGCAAATATCAATGAAGGCTCTCAGTTTTACGTCAACTTACCACTAAGAGATATAAAACTCAGTCAGCTTTAGTTATTACCGCTACGATTGTGGCGGTAACAGTCTACTAATATGCTCTTTAAGTTGTCTAATTTCATTTTCAATAGACTGGAAACGCTGACTTTGAATCTGTGAATCTTGATCTGTTATAGAGCTTATTTTTGCTTTTACACGCCAGATTTCTAAGATATCACTTCCCTGAATTGAATATGTTTTGTACTCAGGGTTATCACTCTTAAATAAGTAACTGATAGGGTCTGTGTCATGGCTAAAGAGACGTTTAGCTACAATGCCATCTTTAGTGACAACAACACACACTGAACCATTCTCTAACTGCTTAATATCCTTGATCTGCTCAGTGATCAGCGTTTCTCTAGGGCGGATAGTTGGCATCATGCTATCGCCTTCAACTTCGAATAGACGATAATTACCATTTTCAAACCCTGGGATTTTATAAACATCCAGAGTTTTAATATAGTCTTCATCACTGCACTGTTCTATATATCCAGCGTGAGCTTCTTCATTAACTAGCGGGATAAATGAAGTCTCTAAGGCTTTTTGATAACTCTGAAAGTTCGATTCATCGTACCCCTCAATACCTAAAATAAGCCAGTTACAATCAACATTAAACACTTGGCTGATTTTAGTGATAGTACTGAGAGACAAGGTCGACTTTCCAGCCTCCAACTGTGATAAAGCCCCCTGTGTTATACCTATTTTATCGGCAAATTCTTGTTGAGAAAGGTTCAAATTTTCGCGTAGAGCTGTCACTCTGTTCGTACTAGTATGATTTAATGGCATTAGATTATTAATAAACTTATGTTTGTATTATGGGTATAAGCAAGTTAATATAACACTTGCTTAACTAAAGTATATACTACTCAAGTAACTAATTATTTAATTTGTTGTTTTTATTAAAAAGTATCTACATGGAATAGATGAGCCACATTTGATGAAATCAGGAGCTGCCAATGTTTAACGACAAATTATTTACCAAAAAATTACGCTCTGTGAGCTATATTTTAGTTGCGGATGATGATCTCGATGATCAAGAGCTTATCCGAGATGCCCTTGTTGAAAACAATGTCGATGAAAATAAAATTCAATTTGTTGATGACGGCATGCAATTACTTGAGTCGCTCGATAAAAACAAAATTTTACCTAGCCTTATTTTATTAGACCTAAACATGCCACGAAAGGGTGGAAAAGAAGCGCTAGTTGAACTAAAAAAATCGGAGCTTTACCGCCATATTCCCATCATAATTTTTACGACTTCTGATTCAGAAGTTGATATTAAGCAATGTTATAGCTTAGGTACTAACGCCTTTATGACCAAGCCTTCTAGCTATTATGATTTAGTTGATTCAATGAAAATGCTAACTCAATATTGGCTTGTTCAAGCTAGGATAGTCTTAGACTAAGGCGAAATATTTAGCCTTACCTGCTCAAGTCAGCACTGCTTGCCAACTCTTTTATCAGCTTCCTTACAACGGCAAACAAATCACTCGGTAACATACCTCTTTCGCCCTCACGTTCTGCGGCAATATCACCAGCTTTTGCATGTAAGGTTACGCCTAAGCAAGCTGCTTGCTGAGGAGTAAGCCCCTGTGCGATCAATGCCGCTATGATGCCTGTTAAAACATCGCCACTGCCGCCAACCGCAAGTGCAGGGTTACCGTCGGTACACACCCATGTTTGGTTATTATCAGCAATTAAACTGCCAGCACCTTTGAGTACACAAGTAGTGGTATAGCTACGTGCGAGCTGTTTTACTGCATGAAAGCGATTTTCTTCAATATCGCTAGCGCGACAATTAAGTAACCTTGCTGCCTCACCGGGGTGTGGTGTGATAACGGTATTAGCTAATGGGAATGACGAAGCATGCTGAGCCATTAAATTAAGTGCATCAGCATCAATAACCAAAGGCTTATTATTAGTAAAGCAATACTGCATGACTGCTTCAAAGGTTGTTTCCGACCAAGTGTCTTGACCAAGCCCTGGGCCAATAGCAATACAGGTTGCCCACTCAAGAGCGCTAATCAGATTTGTATCTGTCACCATTAATTCTGGCCGGCCAATACTTACTGGTAGAATAGAGCTACTATGGGTATACACTTTGACCATACCCGCACCGGTGCGAAGCGCTGCCTCTGCAGTTAAACGAATAGCGCCTGCAGTGCCGGCATTACCACCAACACACAGCAATTTACCATGGCTGGTTTTATGGCTGTTGTTATCGCGCTCAGGAAGCCTAGCTTGGCTCTGATAATTGATAAGCTCAGCCGTGGGTGATGTCTGTTTTAAAAAGGCATCTTCAATACCTAAATCATTAAACTCTAATGTCCCTGCATGCGCTCTACCTTGCCCTGTCACTAACCCCTGTTTAATCCCCACAAAAGTCACAGTAAGCGCGGCTTTTATTGCAACTCCTTGTACCACACCTGTGTCGGCATGTATGCCTGAGGGTAGGTCAATAGCAACTATCGGCACTTGGCTCACGTTAGCTGCTTTAATCAAGGTTGAAAAAGGCTCGCGCACCGCGCTTTGAATTCCCGTGCCAAGCAGGCCATCAATAATGATATCTGCTTGCTCAATAACACTGGCATCAGCGGTTATTGCCCCTCCGGCGTCAAGCCAAGCTTGCTGAGCACTGAGCGCATCGCCTTTGAGCGGTTTATCAGATATTGCTGCAATAACCGTAACCTGTTTGCCCGCTTGTTTAGCTAAGCGAGCAACAACATAACCATCACCGGCATTGTTACCAACGCCCGCTAACACTACGAATGTACTTGCTTTAGGAAAATAGCTGATAGCTTGCTGATAAGTCGCCAGCCCTGCTCGCTCCATAAGCTCATACAAGGTTACGCCAGAGCGCTTAGCTGCGGGTCCTTCATGGTCACGAACTTGCTCTGCTAAAAATACTGACTGCGAGAGAACAACTGACATATCTATCCTTAAATTTCTTCAGATATTTAAATCTTACTCTAGCAAGCGAGTTTCCACTTAGAAAGCTGCAACTCACCTTAAATTACTCGTTTATTGTATATAGTGTTGCTATGTTTTGAAGCTGTGCATAAAAAGAACAAAGGGAATAACAACGTGCTAAACAAAACAAACATCATGCTAGCCCTAATGCTATGTACCTTATGGGTATTACCCATTAAGGCAAGTGAATTATCGATACTACCAATGAAGGAGCGTGCTGCTTTTATAGATAAAATAACAGAGCTTAAAGTTAAAACTCTTTTACCCACGCTTATGAAGCAACATAATATTGATATGTGGCTTATGATTAGCCGAGAGTATAATGAAGACCCTATTTTAAAAACCTTTCTACCCGCTACTTGGCTTTCTGCAAGGCGAACAACCATACTTGTTTTTGCACGTAATAAACAAGGCGAAGTTGATGCACTCGCAGTTGCGCCCTACAGCATAGGTACTGTATTTAAAAAAGCATGGGACAAACAGCAGCAGCCAGATCAATGGTTAGCCTTAGTTGAACTGATTGAGCAATATCAACCCAAAAATATCGCACTTAACATATCGAAAACGTGGGCTCACGCAGATGGACTCGTTGTTAGCGATTTTAATGCCCTTAAAAGTGCTCTCCCAAGCAAATACCTTAATAAACTGATTTCTGCAGAGCCCCTCGCAGTAGCTTGGCTAGAACAACGCATACCTGAAGAAATAGCAATGTATAAAAAAGCGGTCGCCATTGCGCATCAAATTATTGCCGAGGGATTTTCAAGTAAAGTCATCACTGTTGGCAAAACAACAACCACAGATTTAACTTGGTGGTTTAGAGAACGAGTAAGGGATTTAAAACTGCAAACATGGTTTCACCCAAGCGTCAGTATACAACGTGCTGATAAAACAACTTTTGATCATGAGACCAGTTTTAATAAAGATGATAAACAAATCATTCAAGAAGGCGATCTGCTGCATGTTGACTTTGGCATTACCTATTTGCGCTTAAATACTGACACTCAACAACACGCTTATGTGTTAAAAGAAAATGAGTCACAGGCCCCTGAGCATCTAATAAACGCATTAAAACGTGGCAATCAATTACAAGATATTTTTACCTCGCACTTTGAAGCAGGGAAAACTGGTAACGAAGTGCTGAAAGAATCACGCGCCGAGGCAATTGCAAAAGGGTTAAAACCAACAATCTACACACACCCAATTGGTTATCATGGTCATGGTGCAGGTACAACATTGGGTATGTGGGACTCTCAGCAAGGTGTCGAAGGCGATGGTGACTACCCTCTTCACCATAATACAGCCTACTCAATTGAGTTAAATAATGCGGTATTCATTGAACCTTGGAACAAAGAGATTCGCATAATGCTTGAAGAGGACGCATTTTTTGATAACAAAGGGGTTTGGTACTTGAACGACAGACAAACTGAGCTACTACTCGTTAAGTAACTATAAGAAACGGCGCGTAACTTACATTGCGCGCCGTTTCTTTAAAGCTATAGTGACTTACTCAGTGTCTGGTAAGTTGCGACCGTAGAAGATTTCTTGCATCTCGCGGGTCAGCTTAGAGTAGATGGCTTCTTCTTCTTCTTCCGAAAGATCTGCTGTAGAAACACCGAATAGGTAAGTATTCAAGTCAGTTTCTTTTAACATCATCTTCGTGTGGAATAAGTTCTCTTGATACACGTTCACGTCCATCATTTGGTACGCTTCTTTGGTATCTTCAGTCATGTAGTTCTGAATTGAGTTAATTGCATGATCGATATAGTGTTTAACACCATCAACGTCACGAGTAAAACCACGTACGCGATAGTCAATTGTTACAACATCAGACTCAAGGCTGTGAATTAAGAAGTTTAACGCTTTTAATGGCGAAATAATGCCACACGTTGATACTTCGATATCAGCACGGAACGTACAAATACCATCATCCGGGTGTGCTTCTGGGTATGTGTGAACACAGATGTGGCTCTTGTCTAAGTGCGCTACCACTGTTTCAGGAAGAGGACCCGGCGCTTCATCAACGTCATACGTTGTTTGTTGCTCAATTGGCTCTTCAGAGATCAAGATTGTTACGCTGGCGCCTTGCGGATCATAATCTTGGCGAGAAACATTTAGAATGTTTGCGCCAATAATATCCACAACTTCACCTAAAATATCGGTAAGGCGATCAGCACTGTACTGTTCGTCGATATATTCAATATATTCTTTACGCTGTTGTTCCGTCTTTGCGTAACAAATATCGTAAATACTAAAACTTAAGCTCTTAGTTAAGTTATTAAAGCCATGAAGCTTAATTTTATCGAAGGGTTTATTCATGCTAAACCAACCTTAAAACGAGTGAAACCTGCACCAGCAGAAATAAAAGTTCGCGGATTTTATACGAATTTCCTGCTCGGAAAAAGCGTTATTTTACCTGTTCTTGCACAACTTCATGACTATGCGTAATTTCTACTGTCTTATCAAGCATTAAGGCTACAGAACAATACTTTTCAGCAGATAATTGTACCGCTCTTGCAAGGTGCTTTTCAGAGACATTATCACCGGTAACCACAAAGTGTAGATTAATCTTGGTAAACACGCGAGGTGCTGACTCAGCACGCTCTGCAGATAGCTTAACTTGCACATCAGAAAATGACTGTTTTGCTTTTTTTAAAATACTAACAACATCAACAGATGAACAACAGCCCGCTGACATTAAAACCATTTCCATTGGGCTTGGCGCAGCGCTATCGCTGCCTGCATCAAAAACTACATTGTGACCTGAATTTGAAAGGCCAATAAACGTATCGCCTTCTACCCATTTTACATTCGCTTGCATGTGCTTTATCTCTTAAAGTTATTTTGCTTGATTGTAAGCAAGTCACACACAGATGCAAGGGATAAGAGGTGAGCTTTAAAGGAAAGCGAGTTGCTAACTTTGAGCTGCTCGCTTAAAGACTAGAAATTGTATTGTGCTTTATAAGTTAGGCACTTTCGACAACAGCACTATCGAATAAGTTTTTTACTAATCCAGCAAACTCATCAATAAACGCGTGTTGTTCAACAGTTACTGTGTGATTTGTAACGCTGCTTAGCACTTCTTGTAAGTCATATACGATACCGTCGACTTCGCGAACAATTTGGCTGCGTTGTTCAGTATTAAGCTCTGTGTGTTGCTCGCAAAGTAACATGACATTTTCTGCTATCACGTCTTCAATCAGCTCTAACACTGTTGGAGCTCCTGGTTTAATTTGACCCGGCTTCTCAAAAAGCGCTAAATTTTGAGTGAGATACATGACAAGATCATCGTACCCTTGCCTATCTAAAACCATACGACTGCACACCTAATAAAAAACTATCTCTTTAGATTTAAGCAGAAAGCGCTTTTAATTGCTACCTTTGCCAAGCATCTCATACAAAAAAAGCAGCCGAAGCTGCTTTTTATAATGATTTACGATTATTAATCGATTTTTAAGCCTGGGCTTAATGTCGCTGGCATTGCTACTTTTTCAAGCTCAACCGAAGCGACTGGGTATGCACAATAGTCAGCAGCATAATATGCGCTTGCTCTGTGGTTACCTGATGCACCAATACCACCAAATGGTGCTGCACTTGATGCACCTGTGATAGGACGGTTCCAGTTTACGATACCTGCGCGAATACGACGTAAGAAATGGTCGTAATCAGCTGCGCTGTCGCTTAATAAACCAGCTGATAAACCAAAGCTTGTGTCATTCGCTTTATCAATAGCGGCATCAAAATCAGTGAAGCGGAATACTTTAAGAAGTGGTCCAAAGTGCTCTTCGTCTGGGAAGTTAGCGACATTTGTACACTCTAAAATACCCGGTGTTACAAAGCCGGTATTTTCTTTGTGCGTTAGCTCAACTAACACTTCAGCGCCAAGCTCAACAAGTTGCTGTTGTGCTGTGACCATACCAGCTGCTGCTACTGAAGAAATCATTGACCCGATGAAAGGTTGATCTTCTGCGTCGTAGTCACCGACTTTAATAGCTTTAGTTGCTTTAATAAGACCCGCTAAGATGGCATCACCTTGCTCGCCTACAGGTAAGAATAACTTACGCGCACACGTACAACGTTGACCTGTAGAGATAAACGCTGATTGAATAATATCGTGGATAGCCGCTTTAGTGTCAGCAACATCATTAACGATAAGCGGGTTATTACCACCCATTTCTAAAGCTAAGATTTTACCCGGTTGACCAGCAAACTGTTCATGTAAAATATGACCAGTGCGCGAAGAGCCAGTAAAGAATAAACCGTCGATCCCTTTATGAGATGCAAGCGCTTTACCCGTTTCTACTTCACCTTGCACAAGGTTGATTACACCCGCAGGGAGACCCGCCTTTTGCCATAACTTTAACGTTAACTCAGCAACTGCTGGCGTTAGCTCAGAGGGTTTAAATACCACGGTATTACCTGCTAATAATGCAGGTACAATGTGACCATTTGGTAAGTGACCAGGGAAGTTATAAGGGCCAAACACAGCTACAACACCATGAGGCTTGTGGCGGATCATCGCACGACCTTGTGGCATTGGGTTTTCAACATCGCCTGTACGCTCTAAAAATGCTTTTTCAGAGATAGCAATTTTACCCACCATCGCACCTGCTTCAGTGCGTGTTTCCCAAAGTGGTTTACCTGTTTCTTGTGCGATAGCAATCGCTAGTTCTTCGCTGTGCTCTTTAAGCGTTTCTGCGAATGTTTTTACAATCGCTAAACGCTCTGCAAATGTTTTATCAGCCCAGCTGTAAAACGCTTCACGTGCAGCAGCGACTGCGCCGTCTACTTGTTCAGCAGTGGCAGTGTTTGCTTGCCAGATTACATCGTTATTTGCTGGGTTTACAGATTGAAAAGTATGACCAAGGCCTGCTTGCCATTGACCATTAATAAATTGCGCTGCATGAGTCATTAATATGTCTCCTGAATTCTATAGTTCTGCAAGTGATACTGAATCACCCGCTTCTAAGTGAAGTGCTTTTGCTAGTTCACTTGAGATTGTGATGCTATCGGCATCGCATGATAGGCTAACTTGAGTCACGGTTGCTCTAAAGTCAGCAATTTTATCATTTGCTAACAATACCGTGGTGTCGCCTTGGCTTTCACCAATTTCAACTTTAACTGTGTGGGCATTTCTGACTGTAGCAATGTTATCTACTTTTGCTTCAACAGTTGGTCCTGCATCAAAAATGTCTACATAACCATTAAAGGTAAAACCTTCGCTCTTTAATAGTTCAATCGCAGGACGTGTGTTGTCATGTACTTGACCAATCACAGCTTGTGCATCTTTGCTCAGTAAGTTGACGTAAATTGGGTATTTAGGCATTAACTCAGCAATAAATACTTTCTGGCCAATACCCGTTAAGTAATCTGCCGTTGGAAAGTCCATTGAGAAAAAGTGCTCTTCTAGCCATTGCCAGAATGGGCTTTCGCCGCTTTCGTCTGACACACCACGCATTTCAGCAATGACGGTGTCAGCAAAACGTTCTCTATGTTGATTAATAAACATAAAACGCGCTTTTGAAAGCAATTTACCGTTATTATTTTTACGGTAGCCATCTTTTAAGAATAATGTACATAGCTCAGTTGCACCGGTGTAATCATTACACAGAGTTAAAATATCAACGGCTTTATACACGTCTAGCGTACGAGAAGAATGAATTACTTTGCTTAAATGATAATGATAAAAAGCATCATCTAAACCAACAGCGGCTTCAATACCCGAAGTCCCTACAACTTCACCCGTTTCGCTATCTTCAAGAACAAACAAGTAACCTTCATCACCTGGCTGCTGTGCTGCTTTTGCAAATGAGCTGACAGAATGATCAATTTTCTTTTGTAATAACTCTTCATTATTAGGCAAAGACGTAAAGCCATGGCCTGACTCAACAGCAATCTTTACTAACGCTTGGTAATCGCTTTGCTGGATTGGGCGAAGGATCATCATAAGTCCGCTTGCTCCCTTATAAATAACGGTAAATTAAGAAATGTGGGCAAGCTTAACTTGCCCTGAAATGACAGTTTCGTTTAGCCGTTAACGACTTTTGCAACTGCTTTTTCGAAGCGAGCCATACCTTCGCGGATATCAGCTTCTGGAATTACAAGTGACGGAGTGAAACGAACAACATCAGCGCCAGCAACTAAAGACATAACGCCTTCTGCTGTACCAGCCACTAAAAACTCTTTTGCACGACCTTTGAATTGCTCTGTTACTACAGCACCAATTAATAGACCTTCGCCACGGATTTCAGTGAATACATTGTACTTTTCGTTAATCGCAGTTAATAACTCGCGGAATAACGCTGACTTTTCTTTAACACCGTTAAGTACGTCAGGAGTATTTACTGTGTCGAATGCAGCTTCTGCTACTGCACACGCAAGAGGGTTACCACCGTAAGTAGAACCATGAGTACCTACTTTTAAGTGCTTAGCAATATCAGTTGTGGTGATCATTGCACCGATAGGGAAACCACCACCTAACGCTTTTGCAGTCGTTAAGATATCAGGAGTTACATTTAAACCTTGATAAGCATAAAGCTCACCCGTACGGCCAACACCTGTTTGTACTTCATCAAAGATTAGTAGTGCATTATGCTTAGTACATAACTCACGAACACCTTCAACAAACTCAGCAGTTGGAGAAATGATACCGCCTTCACCTTGCAGAGGCTCCATCATTACTGCACATGTGCTGTCTGAGATAAGCGCTTCAAATGCAGCTAAATCGTTGTAGTCACAGTGAACGATATCACCAGGTTTAGGACCAAAACCATCAGAGTATGCAGCTTGACCGCCTACTGTTACTGTGAAGAAGGTACGGCCGTGGAAACCTTTGTTGAATGAGATAATTTGTGACTTTTGCTCACCAAAGTTATCAAGTGCAAAACGGCGTGCAAGTTTAAGTGCCGCTTCGTTAGCTTCTGCACCAGAGTTAGCAAAATATACTTTTTCAGCGAACGTTGCGTCAGTTAGCTTTTTAGCTAAGCGAAGCGCTGGCTCATTAGTCATTACATTTGATAAGTGCCAAATTTTTTCGCCTTGCTCTTTTAATGCACTTACAAGAGCTGGGTGACAATGGCCAAGACAGTTAACAGCAATACCACCAGCAAAATCGATAAATTCGCGACCTTCTTGGTCCCATACGCGAGAGCCTTCGCCTCGAACTGGAATAACACTTGATGGTGCATAGTTAGGAACCATTACTTGATCAAATAATTCGCGATTGACTGTCATTTTATATCCTCATAATTGTAAGCACACTCAGAGTAAGGTGGCGCTCTAAAGCTAAACTAAGCCATTTTACTTAGCCGATTGAGCTTAGCGCAAAATCACCAAAATTACTCTTTGGTTCAATTTTCATTCATCCATTATTCCAGAAAATTTTCGTCCTGTCTCTTAGAAAACTTTCATGTAGCCCTTGAAAATAAAGGGCTTGAGATATTTTTTCATGGATAGTGAATAACTATTTGAAGGCTATTTTTTACTCTAAATACTATAAAAAGGCTTACGGCTAGTGAGCCAAGCAGAGGCTAAAGAGAAAAAATTTGTCACTGCGGATTGATAAACAATGAATGAATAGTCGCAAAAAAATTAACAATTTTTTTAATTAATTTGAATATGAAAGCGATCAAAATTGCATTTTACTAGCTGATCAAGCTCTTCTTTAGTGAAATCGAAGTGTGCAAACCAACGTTCGGTTTCGTCATTTTCGACTAGTTGATGCTCATTTAAACTTAAATACTGAGCGTAACAACGTGCTTTTAAAATCACCTTGGTAAGCGGCAAATACTCATCGTTTTTAGCTAAAGGTGTAGTTAACTGCTGCATTACCGCATTAAATGGCAAATACCTAAAAGCCATTTTCTCAATTACGGTGGCTGTTACCTTCATCGACTGCTTATTTAGCAAGGTGCTTAAAAATAAAGGATCCGGTTTTAGCTCTAATAAAGCTGTGTGTAGATCTTTCTTTTGCTCATCACGGGCTTTAGTTACTTGGCGCTGCCAAACTAACTCAAAAATACGAAGGTATATACGGACTAGCGCTATCTTACCCACGTCGAGTAGCATACCTAAGGTAAACGCGTGCACCTCATTTACACCATTTAATTTAGCAAGTTCTTGAGCAGCAATGGCACACGCCATTGAGTTATCACGAAGTCGACGCTTTAGTAGTGGAAATGGCTCTGTACTGTGTGGCATCCAATGACGTACCGCAAAGGTTGGCACGACAAACTTTAAATTATCTAAACCAATGTAGCGTAGCGCTAACAGTGGGTTATCGACTTGAACTGAAGTGTGTTTATTACGTTGTTTTCGATAGAAAGGTAAATTCACAAACGCAACAAGCTCACGACCTAACCAACTCAAATCTTTAACTAACGGCTCTAGTCGACCTACTGAGGCCGAGCGCACAGCTAAAATATCTAAAATAGCAGGTACGCTATCTTGAATCCCTATAGTTTCATGAATTACTGAATCAATGTCTTCAAGCTGCTTGTGCATGGCAGCCTCAATCACTTGGTGTAATTGCTTGCTCGCCTGTGCACGGTATTTATGGTGAGCTGTACTGCTCTTTTGACGTTTTTTCTCAGCAGCAACTTCTACTTCTAATAGAGTTCGCTGTTCCATTGATTCGCCATAATCAATTTCGAGGGTGTGAATATAGCCAATTTGACGCTGTGCAAAACTGTGACCAAGCAAAAGATCGTGCGCGCGCTCATTAAGCACCATCGCAGTCCTTTGTTGTCGGTTTTCTTCGGTCATTTGCACAGGCGTATTGTCGGTCATATTTGTTAATTCACTAGCCTAAGGTTAGAAGCGAGTTAAAAAGTTAGCAAGTAATTCAAGCCCTTGTTGGGTCAAAATTGCTTCGGGGTGAAATTGCACTCCTTCAAGTGCTAAATCATTATGCATGATCCCCATAATTTCATCAAAATCAGAATTTTGTTCTGTCCATGCAGTAATAGTGAAGTCACTAGGCAGGCTTTGTTTATCCACCACTAAAGAATGGTACCGGCATACCGTTAGTGGATTTGCCAAACCGTTAAACACACCTTGATTGGTATGCTTAACTAACGAGGTTTTACCATGCATCACTTGCTTTGCACGAATAACATCAGCACCTAGAGCCTGAGCAATAGTTTGGTGACCTAAGCAAATACCAAGAATTGGCAACTGACCTTTTAGTTGTTCAACCACTTGCAAAGAAATACCCGCTTCGTTTGGTGAACATGGCCCAGGCGATAGTACGATGTGCTCTGGGTTAAGTTGTTTAATCTCAGCAATGCTGATCTCATCGTTTCGTTTAACTAATACATCTTGATCTAAGCGCTGAAAATATTGCACTAGGTTGTATGTAAACGAATCATAATTGTCGATCATTAACAGCATTGCGTGTAACCCAAAATTACTCAGTCAAAATAATGAAGGCGCATTTTACCCCAAGCGTTCATAAATGTCGGCAAAAAATGAGGTATTACTCAGCGATTAAATGCGCTGTAAGGTCAGCCCTTTCTTGCTCATTAAGTTTTTGCGAACATTTATTTGCGAAGTCGTAACGTACTAGTACGGTTTTACCAACGGCACAGCAGTTACCTTGCTGCCAAGCCTCTTGACGCAGTACAAATGAACTAGAGCCGATGTGCTCAACACTGGTTTTCACTGTGACATCGTGACCATAAAACAACTCACCCACAAAGCTTACTTCAACCTTAGCAATGATCAGTTTCCACTCATAAGGGTTTAAATCGGGCGTAAAAAACCTGAAAATAGGCGCTCGGGCGGCTTCAAACCATACAGGGAGTACGGTATTGTTGATGTGCCCTAGCACATCTGTTTCGCTAAAGCGTGGTGTGATAGTTTCAGTAAACATAGTAACCCTATAAAAAATATAAACTAAAGGTAGCTCATGACGGACTTTATTCGCGTATACGAAAACGCCCTCAGCAAAGAATTTTGCGACAACTTTATCACGGTATTTGAACAAAGCCCGTATTTAAAACAAGGCATTACCTCAGGCGGAGTAGATTTAGCGAAAAAAGACAGCCGCGATTTATACCTTAATAACCACCCCGAATACGCTGAGCAACTAAAGCATATTCAACAAACGACTGCGGGTTACGTCTTCAAATACCTTGAAGAGCATATTTTTATGATGATTGGTGCCTTTGGTTTAAAGGTTTACCATCCGCAAACCGGCAAACCTGTTGACCTAACACAAGATAACTTTGAAGAAGTCGGCAAACCACAATTGCCATTACTCGTGCAGCAAATTTTCCGCATGGGTCCAATTCAAGCACAGAAATACGATATCAATAAAGGTGGCTACCCTTATTGGCATAGCGAGGTATACCCGCAAGCTGGCCACAACGAAGCTCTGCATCGTGTGCTGTTATTTATGTTCTATTTAAATGATGTAGAAGAAGGTGGTGAAACAGAGTTTTACTATCAACAACGAAAAATATCGCCTAAACAGGGTTCTATGGTCGTAGCACCGGGCTATTTTACCCACACGCACCGTGGTAATAAGCCAATTTCAAATGATAAGTATATTTTAACCTCGTGGGTCTTATTCAACCGCGCGGAACAAATATATGGCCAACCACAATCCTAGCGGTAATAAGCAGCCCACTCGGGCTGCTTATAGCTTAATTAAAGCTCAGCTTTAATCTGCTAGTAATTGATCAAATAAATCAAAAACCTTATCAAGCTCTTCAATTGTGTTGTAATGCATACAACCAATGCGTACTACACCACCGGTTTCTAATACACCTAGCTGCTTACATAAGCCTTGGGCGTAGAAGTTACCATCCCACACACAAATATGTTGCTTACCTAAAAATTCAGACACAACACGTGGCTCGATGCCTTCAAAAGTTAAAGCAAAAGTCGGTGTGCGATAAGCTATACGCTCTAGTTCATCAATACCAAATAACTTGATACGTGGGTAATCTGCTAAACGCGTTAAGAAATGCTTACTTAATGCCATTTCGTGTTGTTTAGTCATAGCAAATGCAGCCGCGAGTTTTTCTCGACGTGAATGACTATCATCAAGTTCACTAATTGCAGCAATGTAATCAACAGCTGCAATTAAGCCAGCTAGCGCTTCAAAGCTTTGTGTACCCGTTTCCCAGCGACCTGGCGCAACATCTTTTGCAGGTTCAACTTTATATGGTGTGAAACCTTCAAGATGCTCACGTTTGCCATAGACAATACCAAGGTGAGGACCAAAGAACTTATATGCAGAGCAGGCTAAGAAGTCACAATCAAGTGCTTGTACATCTACAAGCTCATGAGGTGCGTAATGAACGGCATCAACATACACTAGCGCACCAACAGCATGTGCAAGCTCAACGATGCGTTTAATGTCATTAATTGAACCTGTGGTGTTTGATGCATACGTCACTGCAACAAGCTTTGTTTTGCTAGATAAAAGGCTTTCAAAATGTGCCATATCTAGGCTGCAATCAGCTTCGTTGATAAGGGTAGTTTTTACTGTCGCGCCTTTATCTTCAGCAGCTTGCTGCCAAGATGATACGTTTGAGAAGTGATCTGCATTGGTGACAATAATTTCATCATCAGCAGTCCAATCACGCGAGATGGCACGGCTAAAGCTAAACGTTAAGCTTGTCATGTTTGCACCAAACACGATTTGCTCTTTCGATGGCGCATTTAATAAATCGGCTGCAGCTTGGCGAGCATTTGCCATTAACTCTACCGTTTTATCACTTGAGAAAAATGCGCCGCCTAAGTTTGAGTTGAAGTAACCCAAATATGCACTCATAGCGCTTAGAACTGACTGTGGTACTTGCGAGCCACCTGGACCATCAAGGAAAATCGGTGACTGACCAGCAACTTGTTGCATAAGTGCAGGGAACTGGCGACGTAATTGCGTTAAGTTCATGGTTTACCCTTACGCAGTTAGTACGAAGCAATCAAGGTAACCTTCTTTGCTTGCGTCTAATTTATTCATTGGTGTAGCGTTGTGCCATACTTCACGGTCATTAATCAGTGCGAACATGCCGTCTTTAATTTCCATTTTGAAACATGGTTCAGCCTGCTGGTGTTCATAAACAAGCAGCTCACCACCCTCTAGATTTTCGTGTGATACACCACACACACATACGTGATCAAAACCATCTTGGTGAACACCTTCTGGCGCAGCTGGTGTGTCACTGTCGATCGCAAGCATTCTGAATTGGTGAATTTCAATATCGCGATCATCGCTGATACCCGTCATATCACGGAACTGATTAACGATTTGCTTCATGCCATCAGTCGCTAATAAGCTATCTTCTAGATTTTCATAGGTGCGCTCAACATTACCTTGGAATGTATTGATTGAGTCATCTTGCACGAATGCTTTTGTTGGTTGTAGTTTTAACTCACCATCAACAACTTTAATTACTGAATAACGACGCTTACGAAATTCACCATCTGCGTATGGGTTAGCAGGTAGGTTAGCAAAAGAAGGCTTAACTGCGTCAATGTGCGCTTGGCTTACAAAACGAAGTTGTAGAAGGTTCTGGTTGTTTAATGTAGTCATTTCGATCTCGCCTTAATACGTTGAGAATATTGGCGAGGATTTTAATTCAATTAGCAGGGAATATTTGCGTTTTTATGTAAACCAGTAAGGTTTATTGGATAATTTTAAGATCGTTATAGACATTTTTTAGAATATTTAATCTAAAAAATAAAAAAAGCCACAAATGTGGCTGTTTTAGGTTGCACAATTTACGACAAGTTTAATTGCTCATAGAAAGGGAAACTTGATAAAAAGCCACAGCGAACTGTGGCTCTTGGTTTACTCAATTAATTGCTTTTCTTACTTGTTGAAGCTGCTCCTGAAAAGAGAGGCCTCTCAGATCACCCAAACCAGCAGCCATGGTCAATGCATAAATTTCACTTTCTAGACTCAGCATGTGCGCTTCAACAGTGTCTTTATCAATAGCCGATTTTTGGGCTAAGTACTCAGCATAGAGACTATTAATACGATCGATTTGTAATGACAATAAAGCAGCTTGTTGTTTAATTTGCTCGTACTCACGATAGTTAGCTTTACTAAATGTTTCACCTTGCTCTAATTGTATTCGAACGTCCTGATAAACTATCGGAAATATATCGACTTTTTTTGAGTTAGCTAGCCCATAAATTTTTTCGATATACTGAGAGAAATAAAACTGTACAACGGCGTCTTTTTCTAAATCAATGAGTTGCTCTAATAGCTTAGGTACATACTCAGCAACTTGCTGCTCTTGCCTGTCAATGAGCATTTCCTTTAATTGTTGATGTTGCTTATCGAGCTCTCGATAACGCTTTTCATAAGATGTTTCAGCATCCAATTGATCTAAAATGGCAAACTCATCTCTAATTGGCTGTAAAACCGATGTGATCCTTTGCTTGGCAAGCTGCGCTTCAGTAACCAAGGAAATGACCTCCTGACTTTGAGACATGACTTCATCTGCAACCGTATCAGATGAGAACAGTGACGCACTTTTTAAAGCATGTTCAGGAGCTAAACGCAGTTCATTAAACTCAGGCTCAAGCACCGCCCATACTTTACGAGCCTTAGCTACACGCTCCTCATCAAATTGCGCTAAGTTATCCGTATCTATTTGGTTATAAGCTGTCAGTGCTTCTTGGAAGACACTTTGGGCTTTTTCATAGGCTGCCTGTATTTGTTCGGGGGTCGCCTGTTCTTCACCTGTAATACTACTCGCAAGAGAACCTAAATCTTGCTGAACAGAGTCAATGGTTTTACATCCTGATAAAGAGAATAAAAGTAATGAGCTAATTATGGCGAACTTGTTCATTAATAGCTCCACTGCAAACCAACTGCAAAAGACACATTACTATATTCGACTTCAGGTACGCGCAGACGTTGACCATTTTCAAGATTCTTAGTCACTATATCGCGAGATTTGTATTGCGCATCAATACCGCCCATTAACGCAATATGTGACATTATTTGATAACGTAGCCCAACTCGTCCTAACACACCCCAGCCATTAAAACTGTCGGTTAATGTAGTTGTTTCAAATTGAGTATTTTGAATTTCAGAGTACATGGGTGTACTCAATTCAGCTTCTGCATACCAGCTGTACTTATTAAAACTGTCTTTTAAACGACTATCGTAACGGGCACCTAAAGTAAGCAAGATACCCATTTGATCTTCTGACACAGAGACCACGGGGCGTAGCTGGGAGTTATAATCTTGTTGGTCGCCCACATTGTTCGCGTTATTCATACCCGGTAAGGTAAAACGAGCGGGGTTATCTGGATCATCTGAGATAGCAATCAGTGCCTCATCAAATGCCGCCGCACCTGGTTGCACAAAAGCAAAATTTGAGCGTGTAAAACTAGAAGTAAAAAACTTAGTGCCTAAAGTAAACTGTATGGCTTTTGAAAAATTATAAGCACCTTTAAAACCGATCTCATTCGCTTTTGTTTTAAATGCATTTTCTTGAATATCGCCAAACTCTGCCAAATGCCAAGTTTCAGTTTCAATTTCAGTTGAAATTGTTGCAGCACTTTCAATATAGAATCCCCAATCATCATCGATCCCTGTGTATGATATCTGTCGTATTGCGGGATTGGTCACATCAATTGACTGGCTCAACTTGCCAAACCCTGCTACATCATTAAGAGTTTCACTATAGCTAATCGTTTCAAAACCGAGTCGAACTTCACTAAAAGAGGGGTTAACAGCAAGAGCCGAACCACTAAGGGGGAGTAAAAGAAGAAGTGCTTTCATTGTTCAATTCCTTGATTTGCAAAATCTATGCAGCCAAGAAATGATGCCCGTCTTCCTTGGTTACAACATTAAACACAAAGTTACAACTGTTAACTTTTAACAATAATCAGTGTAGACAAATGTATTAATTTTACAAACCAAACTGAACAAAAACTTAATAAAAAAGCCCGCTAGGTGCGGGCTTTTATACTAATAAATTTAATTATTACTAATTATACAGCTTGCTGAACGATCACTTGGTCTGCCTTTTTAGTGTATTGAGGCATACGGTGGAAGTTCAGGTAACGATAAGTATCAGCTGCAGTTGCATTGATCTTATCTGCATACTCTTGGTACTCAGCAGGTGTAGGTAATTTACCTAAGATTGCCGCTACTGCTGCAAGCTCTGCTGATGCTAAGAATACG
Source organism: Pseudoalteromonas sp. P1-8 (assembly GCF_001399985.1). Classification (NCBI taxonomy): domain Bacteria; kingdom Pseudomonadati; phylum Pseudomonadota; class Gammaproteobacteria; order Alteromonadales; family Pseudoalteromonadaceae; genus Pseudoalteromonas; species Pseudoalteromonas sp. P1-8. Next base: position 44,762 of record NZ_LJSO01000010.1, on the reverse strand, counting down.
TTAGCGCCAGTACCTAGACGGTTAGGGAAGTTACGCGTAGAGGTAGAAACAACAGTTGCTTTATCAGCAACACGTGCTTGGTTACCCATACATAGTGAACACCCTGGAGTTTCGATACGTGCACCTACGCGACCAAAGATACCGTAGTAACCTTCATCAGTAAGCTGGTCTTTATCCATCTTCGTTGGTGGTGCAACCCAAAGTTGAGTTGGAATACGACCACTGAAACCATCTAGTAGTTTACCTGCAGCACGGAAGTGACCGATGTTAGTCATACAAGAACCGATGAATACTTCATCGATTTTCTCGCCTGTTACGTCAGAAAGAAGACGTGCATCATCTGGGTCATTTGGAGCACAAAGGATTGGCTCTTTGATGTCTGCAAGATCGATTTCGATTACATGCTTGTACTCTGCATCAGCGTCAGCTTCCATAAGTTCAGGGTTAGCTAACCACTCTTGCATTGCATTGATACGACGCTCAATAGTACGAACATCACCGTAACCTTCAGAGATCATCCACTTAAGCATTACGATGTTTGACTCTAGGTATTCAGCAATAGACTCTTTAGAAAGCTTAACAGTACAACCTGCCGCTGAACGCTCAGCTGATGCATCAGAAAGTTCGAAAGCTTGCTCAACTGTTAAGTGCTCAACACCTTCGATTTCTAGTACGCGACCAGAGAATTCGTTGATTTTACCTTTCTTCTCAACTGTTAAAAGACCTTCTTTAATACCGTAGTAAGGGATAGCATGAACTAGGTCACGTAGTGTGATACCTGGCTGCATTTCACCTTTGAAACGTACTAAGATTGACTCAGGCATATCAAGAGGCATTACACCAGTTGCTGCTGCGAATGCTACCGCACCTGAACCCGCTGGGAATGAAATACCTAGAGGGAAACGAGTATGAGAGTCACCACCAGTACCTACTGTATCTGGTAATAACATACGGTTTAACCATGAGTGGATTACACCGTCACCTGGACGAAGTGATACACCGCCACGGTTCATGATGAAATCAGGAAGTGTGTGGTGAGTGTTTACGTCGATTGGCTTAGGATAAGCTGATGTATGACAGAAAGACTGCATTGTTAAATCTGCAGAGAAACCTAAACATGCAAGATCTTTAAGTTCGTCACGCGTCATAGGACCTGTTGTATCTTGCGAACCAACAGTTGTCATTTTCGGCTCACAGTATTGGCCAGGACGAACGCCAGGCATGTTACATGCTTTACCAACCATCTTCTGAGCTAATGTGAAGCCTTTACCAGAATCAGTTACAAGAGCAGGCTTGCGGAAGATATCTTCAGCTTCCATACCTAGTGATGCACGTGCTTTGTCAGTTAAACCACGACCGATGATTAGTGGAATACGACCACCAGCACGAACTTCATCAAGAATTACATCTGATTTAAGTGAGAAAGTAGAGATTACTTCATCAGTACCGTGACGCTTAACAACACCTTCGTATGGGAAGATATCGATTTGGTCACCCATGTTTAGCTCATCAACAGGAAGTTCGATTGGTAATGCACCAGAGTCTTCCATTGTGTTGAAGAAAATAGGAGCGATTTTACCACCTAAACATACACCACCAACGCGTTTGTTTGGTACGTGAGGAATATCATCACCCATGAACCAAAGTACAGAGTTAGTTGCAGATTTACGAGAAGAACCCGTACCAACTACATCACCAACGTATGCAAGAGGTAAACCTTTCGTTTTAAGCTCTTCTAGTTGTGAGATTGGACCAACTTCACCTGGTTTTTCAGGATTGATACCATCACGTTCGTTCTTCAGCATTGCTAAAGCGTGTAGTGGAATATCAGGGCGAGACCATGCGTCTGGAGCAGGAGAAAGGTCATCTGTATTTGTTTCGCCAGTTACTTTGAATACCGTAACTGAGATTTTTTCAGCAACTGCAGGCTTGTTTACAAACCATTCTGCATTTGCCCAAGATTCGATTACTTGCTTAGCAAATTTGTTACCTGCTTTCGCTTTTTCTTCTACATCATAGAAAGCATCGAACATTAATAATGTGTTTGATAAACCTTTAACAACGATTGGCGCTAACGCTTCGTCATCTAGAAGTTCAATCATAGGTGCGATGTTGTAACCACCTAGCATAGTACCAAGTAGCTCAGCTGCTTTTTCTTTTGATACAAGTGGAGAGCTCGCTTCACCTTTTGCAACTGCAGCTAAGAAACCTGCTTTGATGTAAGCAGCATCATCAACACCCGGTGGTACGCGGTTAACTAGAAGATCAACGATAAACTCTTCTTCGCCTGCCGGTGGGTTTTTGATTAATTCAATAAGATCAGCCGTTTGCTGAGCATCTAATGGCGCTGGTACGATACCTAACGCGGCACGTTCTTCTACGTGTTTACGATATTCTTGTAGCACAATATTGCCCTCTTGGTGACGTGAAAGTACTCGGTAGTATTAAGCTAAATACCAATTAAGACCCAGCACTTATAGTATTCTGACGGTTAATTATAAAGCTTTTAAGTATAGATGAAAATCCATGCTGTAAGTAAGGAGTTTAATATTCACTATAAATAGCATGAATAGTACTAGAAAAAAAAGCTATTCAAATGAATATTTATTAAGAATCATTCCTATCTACTTACTTTAGAGGTGTTAGAAATGAAAAAACCCAGCACTAGGCTGGGTTTTCAAATTTTCGTAAAGAGTTAGATTAACGCTCTACTTTTACACGCTCAATTACAGATACTTTCGCTTCAACACGACGGTTTTCAGCGTGAGCTTCTGGCGTATTTGCTGGGTTTTTAAGGCGCTCTTCACCTAAACCAACAGTAGTAAGACGCATTGGGTCAATACCGTCTTCGATTAGTTTCTTAGCAACCGCATCAGCACGTTTCTTAGATAACCACTTGTTGTAGTCAGCTTTACCAACTGATGAAGTGTGACCTTCAAGTACTACGTCAGTACCTGGGTGCTCTTTTAAGAACTTAGCAGCGCGGTCAATATCATCTAAGTATTGTTGAGATACTTTAGACGTGTTGTTAGGGAATGTGATTAGTAAGCTCTTAGTTACTTCACGATCTTCATATAATGTACAGCCAGTACCATCAACAGCGTCAGTCATTGGCGTGTTTGCACATTGGTCATCAGCATCAGGGATGTTATCACCATCGCTATCAACTGGCTCAACCGCAACAGGAACAACTGTTGGAGCAGGTTCAACTGGCTCAGAAGCTGAGCTTTGCGCACCAAAGATATAGCTTAGGCCTAATTTAGCGCCAACATCTGTGTAACCACGGTCAAGACCTTGGTATAGAGATGTTTCAGCGTTAAACGCGAAGTTATCTGTGAAGTAGTGTTGGTAACCAGCACCTACGTTTGCGAACATTAGATCTTCGTCAACCGCATCAAGATTTTTAAGACCGAAAATACCGTAGAATGGACCACCACCTAAGTGATATAAAGCGTCAATACCGTAACGTTTGCCACTTTCAGTACCGCTAACAGAAGTACCGTCGTTTAGATCAGCTTTCCAATCGAAGTCCATGTCAGCGTATTCTAAACGAGCGCTCCAGTAATCACTAAAACGGTAACCTAGCTCTAAACCCCAACCTGTAGAGTCATCAACATCAAGGCCACCTGGAGTGTAGTCGCGGACATTTTCCCAAGAATTATCATAGTAGTCGCCAAATGCGCCGATGTAGAAACCTTGCTTTTCGGCAGCGAAGCTTGAAGCACTAGTTGCAGCAAGTGCTAAAGCAATAGTAAGTGATTTTAATTTCATTGTTTCCTTCCCATTTTCACAATTAAAATTGTAGCTAAGTCAAACCAGCTCAATCAGTTTAAACAGAGTAGTCGACTAATAGTTAATCAAAACTTAACAAACTCGGTACAGAACAAAAATCTTGCCGAGTAATTTCAGTCAATTACCCAAATAATAGGTTATCTAAATAACTTTGCGTAACAATGTCTTTAGATCGCTTTGTTATGATTAGGTGAAAGCCGATTCAGCCTAATCTACTGACTTCAAAACCGATAAAAGTCCATTCCCAATTACATTATTATATTGGTTATTTTTAAATCAACAAGTTGAAAGCAACTTTATTTGTAAATTTTCGTTAAAAAGCAAAACTTTAGTGCTATTTTATTGATATAAATCATAACACTGGCAGCTAACTTGCTCAATCAACGAACACTCAGATTTAAAAAAATGAGCATTTACAATTGTTATCAACCATAAAGATTAACCCTTAAGTACCACAAAAAGTTTGGTAATTACAATCACCTTCCTTCGGAGGTTGATACCATGCCGCAAACTCTTCCTCATACTCATATGGTTTTTGAATAACTTTTAAAAACTCATTGATTGATGAACTAGATCCTGCCTTTTCATACTCAGCCAAGATCATTTCAATATTATGATTACGGGGAATGACTGCAGGATTAACAGCTCGCATTGTGCTGTAACTTTCAGCTGATGTTCTGAGCCTCCATTTTAAAACCCATTCTTTTAAATTAGAATCTATAACAAAGTCTTTCACTAAAGATTCAGTAAGTGCATTAAAAGTATTGGTGTAATCAAGTTGGTGTTGCTTCATTAACCCCAGTAACTCTGAAACTAAAGCATGATCGCCTTCTTGCTGACCAGCTAAGCCTAATTTCTGCTGCCACATAATATTAAATGCATCATTAAATTTAGCAGCAAAACCATTCACAACCGGTGAGAGTTGCTCAACGGCAGCATCTTGATCAGCAAATAAAGGGATTAAGCTTTCAGCTAAACGCGCAATATTCCAATTGGCAATATTCGGCTGATTACCAAATGCATAGCGCCCTTGATGGTCAATCGAACTAAACACCGTGTCTAAGTCAAACTGATTCATCATCGCGCAAGGACCATAATCAATGGTTTCACCGCTAATCAAGGTATTATCGGTATTCATCACGCCATGTATAAAGCCAATTCGCATCCAGCTGATAACGAGCTCAATTTGCTTATCTAGCACGGCGGTTAAAAATTCAATATAACGCTGCTCACCCGTACTGCTAAGGTCAGGAAAGTGGCAATTTATTGCGTAGTCGACTAGCTTTTCTAACCCTTCTATATCACCTTGTGTAGCTAAGTATTGAAATGAGCCAACACGAATATGGCTTTTAGCTAAACGAGTGACAACTGCACCCGGGCGAGGTGGCTGGCGATACACTGTTTCACCAGTAGTAACCACTGCTAAACAACGCGTAGTCGCGATACCAAGCGCATGAAGTGCCTCACTCATGATGTACTCACGTACAGCCGGACCAATAGCACAGCGACCATCACCACCACGAGAGAATACAGTTGCTCCTGCGCCTTTTAGCTGTAAGTCCCACAATGTGCCATTGTTATCTGCAATAGCACCAAGCAAATGCGCTCTACCATCACCAAGACGCGGTGAAAAATGACCAAATTGATGACCTGAGTAACCAAGTGCAACCGGTGCAACATCTTTATCTATTGTTGAACCAGATAGTAATTTAGCTAAATATTCGCTGTCGTGTTTAATTTCAAAATTATCAGCTAGCTTGTCATTAAATAGCAGTAATTGTGGCTTAGCAACGGCACTCGGCATATCTTTAATAGCAAGCAGTTCACTAATATCTGTGTATCGGGTTTGCAGTTCCATAACTGTCCTTAACGTGTTGCTACACCTACACGATTATCGCCTACACCATAGGCCACTAGTTGGCTTAGAGCCTGCAAGCTGTAACCGCTTTGCTGTTGTAATTCATTGAAAAAATCTTGTGCTGCTTGTAATGACTTTTTAGTTTGTAAGCCACCATCTATCAACTCGTGAGAACGCAAGTAGGCTTCTACATCGCGAGAAAGCAAAAAGGTATCTTTACCAAGCGCTCGCAAAGCGTACGGGCCAGTATTTCCCCCTAAACGCGCACCATGCTTTTTAAGATAGGCCCACAAACCAATAATATTGTTAGTTGGCCAATCTGCAATAAATTGGCTAAAACTGCCATGTTTCTCGGCAACTTCGTGGATCATGTACGCATTTTCTGGGATCGTTTGTACTTTTTTAAAATTACGAACAATTCGCTCATCACTGGCTTTTTGCTCAAGCATATCTGGCGGCATCATCAACAACTTTTCTACGCTGAAATCCCAAAACACATCACGAAAACCAGCCCATTTATTATTGATAACAGACCAATAAAAACCACTTTGAAATACTTTACGCGTAAACTCTTCTAACCATAAATCGTCATGCATTTTGGCAATATCAGTATCATCGAGCGGGTTTGATAACAATGCATGCAGCATTTCTTCGCTGCCTTTTCGAGATACGGCTCGTTGATAAATATCGTTAAATTTTTCCATCATTTTTCCAATTTATTTGGTTAACGCTAAGTGTACGTAAAAACACGCTTATACGTAACCATGTTGCAAAATCGGTCACTAAAAAACAAATCCTTCGCCTTGACACCTAGATGGCTAAAATGCTTTAATCGCCGCCAATACCCTATTTAACTATGTTGGCTTTAACCTTTAAAGCGAGCATAAAGGGCTGGAAGAGGTGCGTTATTCAGGTAGCGTATGGGAAGAGCACAGACTCTGTTGATCATACGTAAGGGGAATTAACGCCGAGAAGTAACACCGTTTGTGAGGTGCTTATTTCGGGCGACTGGGCTGAATCCCAGCGACTGTCACCAACAATAGCAAAGCGCTATTGATTTGTTTGGTGGAGAGCTTCTGGTCTTAGTATAATGAGGCCGTCGCGTCTTTATTATTTTAAGCCCATTCGCTCTTCGAATTATACCTTGTTCGAACGACGACATGCGGCTCCATTCAAATGCTCCCGCATAAACTCTTCGAATACCTTATAAGTTCGTGAGAGATGATCAACAATTTTGATTTAAACGACTATCCATTGTGGACAGCGCTTGTCACGCCATTTTCTGAATCTGGCGAGGTCGATTACACTGCCCTTGAACAACTGGTTGCGGAGCAGCAAGATGCAAATAATGGCATTTTATTGCTTGGCAGTACCGGTGAAGGACTGGCGCTTTCACTCAAAGAGCAACAAGCCATTGTTGAACATGTTTGCCAATTAGCACCAAGTGTCCCACTCATGGTTGCTGTGGGCGGCATGAATCTTAAGCAACAAATAGCTTGGGTTGAATACTGCAACCAACTACCTATTCATGGCTACCTGTTAGGTTCACCTCTGTATGCAAAACCTGGGGTTGTTGGCCAAACACATTGGTTTGAAAGCCTACTAGACGCAAGTAACCACCCATGTATGTTGTATAACGTACCAGGACGCAGCGCAGTTGAGATTTCACCACAGGTGATCAAAAACCTTGCTGAGCACAAAAATCTTTGGGCTTTAAAAGAAGCCAGTGGCGACATTAGCAAATTTGAAGGCTTTAGAACGGCATCACCAACACTGGCCATATTTAGTGGCGACGATGCACTTATGCCATATTTTGCTCAAGCTGGTGCAAAAGGCTTAGTTTCGGTTGCCGCGAATGCTTGGCCGAGTCAAACCCATGAGTTTGTTAAACGCAGTTTAAGTGGTCAATACCCAAATCTATTCACCGATTGGTCGCTAGCAATCCAAAGTTTATTCGCTGTGGCAAATCCAATTCCCGTAAAAGTACTGATGCACCTGCAAGGTAAAATAAATACCCCGCATTTACGTCCGCCGCTTACGCATTTAGAGCTTGAGCAAACAGACAGCATCACCCACGCAAACAACACAATTTTATCTTGGAACTAAAAACAGGTTTTATCATGAGCTGGTTAGAATTATTAAACAACTTAGAATCAGGCGCAGTTCGCGCAGCAACACAAGACGAGAACGGCAACTGGCACGCCAATGTTGAAGTTAAACAAGGCATTTTAGAAGCCTTTAAAAACGGCACTAATACTGAGTTCCCAGGTGGTTTTGTTGATAAGCACAACTTAGCACCACAAGGGTTTGCAGCAGATGCTGGCGTGCGTATGGTACCAGGTGGTAGCAGTGTTCGCCGTGGCGCACACGTTGCCAAAGGCACGATTATCATGCCACCAGCATATGTGAATATTGGCGCGTTCATCGACGAAGGCACGATGGTCGATAGCCACGCATTAGTGGGTTCATGCGCACAAGTGGGTAAAAATGTTCACCTAAGTGCTGCAGTACAATTAGGTGGTGTACTAGAACCAATTGGTGCTAGCCCTGTGGTTATTGAAGACGACGCATTCATCGGCGCAGGCTGCGTTATTGTTGAAGGTGTGGTTGTGAAAAAAGGTGCTGTACTTGCGCCAGGTGTTCGCTTATCTGCAACTATTCCTGTCTACGATTGCGTTAACGAACGCCAGCTAGACAAAGGTGAAGCCATCCCAGAAAACGCGATTGTGATCCCAGGCTCTCGCCCTGCTTCAAATGCATGGGCTCGCGAGCAAGGTCTAAGCATGTCTTGTGCATTGATCGTGAAATACCGTGATGAACAAAGCGATGCATCATTACTGTTAGAAGAGGTTTTACGTTAATGAGCTTTTTGAGCACGCCCATCAAGCAAGCGGTTGAACAAGTTTCAACGCATCTTGATACGCCATTTTTTATCTATGATTTAGATAAATTAACTGCACATTTAAATCAACTGACTGCGCAAACCGATGTGAAACTTTGGTATGCCGTTAAGGCCAACCCACTGTCTCGCATTATTCAATGTTTAGACGGCGCAGGGTTTAACTTTGATGTTGCAAGTAAAGGTGAACTTGAGCAAGTACTTGCTCAAGGCATCGATAGCGAGCGCGTGCTCAACACAGGGCCTGCAAAGAGTCCTAAACAAATTTCACATTTTATTGCTCGCGGCGTACGTACTTTTGTGGCCGAGAGCATTAACCAAGTTCGCTGGTTAAACGAACAAGCAACAAAAGCAAATTGTCAGCTGCAAGTTCTATTGCGCGTACAACTTCGTTGGCCAGACAGCGAAAAGAATCCACTTGGCGGCGATAGCCTTACTCCTTTTGGTTTGGGCTGTGATGAGTGGCAAGCACTGACTGTAAGTGATTACCCAGCTCTTAACTTTGATGGCCTGCATATTTTCCAATGGGGCAATATGCTAAGTACTGACAAGCTCGCCGAGCTATGGCGCGCAATGATTGCGCCATTACAACAGCTAGCAAGCTCATTAAATATTAACCTTAATATTCTCGATTTAGGGGGTGGCTTAGGCATACCTTATACTCAAGATGCTAACCGACTCGATTGGTCTGCACTTATCGAGACTCTGGCGGCTATTAAAGCAGATGCCGGTGTCAAAGAGCTTTGGATGGAACTAGGCCGCTATGCGGTGGGCGAATGCGGCCATTACGCAACGCCGGTTGTTGAGCGCAAAGAGAATTACAATCAACAACAAGTGATTTTATCAGGCGGTATTAACCATTTACTTCGCCCTGCTGTAACAAGCCAAGATTTTCCTGCGGCATTACTACGCGAGTCAACGGCTGAGCCTGCGGCAATGACTTTATACGGCCCTCTTTGCACCGCCCTTGATTGCTTAGGTGAGCACCAATTAGCGAGCGATTTAAATGAGCAAGACTGGTTGGTATTCAGCCAATGTGGCGCTTACGGCTTTACCGAAAGTATGCCGTACTTTTTATGTCACGAATTAGCGGCTGAATACATCCTTGAACAAGGCAATATTGAGTGCATTCGTAGCGCTGAAGATGCCAGCTATTATTTAAGGTAATCTCCATGAGTAAAGAGTTAATCAGCCAAGAGAATATTGTGGTTGGCGAGATTGCCAACGGCCTACCTCTAACAATTCCTGTGTATCGCTTAAAAGGCGATGGCACGGGACCAAACGTGTATATACAAGCAAATATGCACGGCGCTGAAGTACAAGGTAATGCAGTAATTTATCAATTGCTTGAGCAGCTAAAATCACTCAAGCTGCGTGGAGATATTACTCTAGTTCCTTATGCTAACCCTATTGGTTGCAACCAAAAATCAGGTGAGTTTACTTTAGGTCGCTTCGACCCAATCACGGGCACCAACTGGAACCGCATGTACCGCTTTAATAAAGCGTTACCGTCACAGATTGCTGAACAGCATAAAGACAGTGATGATGCGACCCTTAAAGCTGCATTTAAACAGGCACTCATTGCTGACATCGACAGTCAATTAACGGGTCCTGATTACAGCCTAACAACGGGTAAGCGCATTGCTCTTAACTTGCAAAAGCTTGCCCACCAGGCTGATATCGTTTTAGACCTTCACACGGGGCCTATCTCGAGTAAGCACTTATATTGCCCTGAATACGCCAAAGACAGTGCAAGCTACTTCAACATCGAGCATGTGTTACTGATCCCAAGTGATTTTGATGGCGCGATGGATGAAGCGAGTTTCTGCCCATGGTGGTCACTATCTGAAGAGCTTGCCAAACAAGGCCGTGAATTTGCTGTTCAAGTCGAAGCATTCACTGTTGAACTTGGTAGCCAAGAAAAAATCGATTTAAGTGCGGCTTTTGAAGATGCAAATAGCATTTTAAGTTACCTCAATCAAAAAGAGGTATTAGTTGATGCTGCGTATCATCCAAAAGCGATGACACGTTATGCCTGCATGCTTGAAGATTATGTAGCTTACTACGCACCTATGGGTGGCATGGTCGAGTATCTTGCCCCACTGGGTGGCCATATTAAAGCTGGTGAGCCTATCGCCCGCATTTTAAGAATGGAGCGCTACCTTTCTGAGCAGCCGCTACAAACATTAAGTTTTGATAAAGACGCCATTGCTATTTTGCATTTTGCTTCAGCAAGCGTGAATCAAGGTACCGAACTTTATAAGTTTTTTACCAACGTCTTTGAGCTATAAGCTCATCCCTTCTCATTGCGTGAGAGTCAACGGCTTATGCCCTTAGGCCGTTACAGCAGGGCTCCAAGCTTAGCTTGGGGCTCTCTATTTACCTAAAATTTCAACAATTCAGTACAAGTTCACGGTTACTTATGTAAAAATCGTTATAATTATACCTACTTACAAGTCTACTGAAAGGGAACTGCAATGGGATGGCGCATTTGGCTGGCAGCAGCTGGCTTATTTTCTGTACCTGTATTTGCTCAAACTGAACAACCACAAACTAACGAACAAGATGACGCGCTAGAACTCGTAAAGCAGTGTATTTTGAACGAAGCGATTGGCGGTGACGGTAAACAAACACTCGAAGAACTTCGTAAAAAATGCTCAGACTTAGACGAGAGTAAAAAGCTCACCGCTTTAGACAAGCGTAAAGCCCGTGAAGAAGTGAGCAAGAAAAACCGTAATGTGATCACCCCACATAAGCGTAACTACATATTACCGCTTTCATATGTATCTAACCCGAATGAACGTCCTTTTGATGGTTTAAAAGATCTTGCTGAGCAAACTGATGGCGAGCCACTTGATAATCTTGAAGTGAAATATCAACTTTCAATTAAAGTGCCTATTTTCGAAGGCTTTTCAGATAAAGATCAGGGCGTATTCTTTGCGTTTACCATGCAATCGTTTTGGCAGTTTTATAACAAAGATATTTCATCACCGTTTCGTGAAACAAACTACGAACCAGAGATCTTCTGGGTGAACTACCTTGATCCTGAGCATGTGCTTTGGGGCGATGAAATGGCAATTGCAATTGGTGCCTCGCATCAATCGAATGGCCGCAGCCAGCCTAATTCACGTTCATGGAACCGTATCTATGCCGATTTCCTATGGGAAAAAGATGGCTTTGTTTTTAGCTTTAAGCCTTGGTACCGCATTCCTGAAGATAAAAAGGACGATGAGCTAGAAGCCCGTGGCGATGATAATCCTGATATCTACAAATACATGGGTTACTTTGAGTTTTCAGGTGCATACCGTTACAACGAGCATGAATTTAGCTTTATGACCCGTAATAACTTAAATTCAGATAATCGTGGTGCAATCCAATTAGATTGGTCTTTCCCTCTTTGGGGCCGATTACGTGGCTACGCACAATACTTTAATGGTTATGGCGAGAGCTTGATTGATTACAACGCCGATATTGAACGTTTTGGTGTGGGTATTCTGTTAACTGACTTGCTTTAACTTCAATTAATGAAGAGCGAGCTTTAGTTAGCTCGCTCTAAATAGTCGTTATTTTTTAACGATGAAGTGACCTTCGAATTCTGCTACTAACACATCACCATCGTATACATTTACTGGCACATGGTAGCTTGCTTTGCCACTGTCTTCTAAATCCGCTAACTTGCCTTTACAGCCAGCCAACTCAACACTACCACGAGGGTCGTTATTTAATGGTTTAAGGTATTTAATGTTGGCATCAGCTAACACGATATTTCCTTCGAGGCCTGCTTCTTTCAGCGCTAGGTAAGTTGCGCCCCACCCTGTTAAGGTTGCTAAACTATAAATTGAACCCGCAAACATAGTGTTATGAAGGTTTAAGTTCGCATCTAAATCAGCGCGGGTAGTAAACTGCCAATCGGTATAGCTTTCAACTTTAATGCCCATCGCATCACTGATTGGGATCGACTCACGCCACGTGTTTTGCAGTACTTGTGTCCAGTTTGGATGACGGAACCAACCCGGCTCAGATGGTTTTTGTTTTACCATTTTCCAATGCTGTACATCGTCATAGGCAAGGTGCGCTTTTTCTTTTAATTCGTAGCCATGACGCTTATAGAAATCAAGGGCTCGCTCACGAGCAAACAATACCAGCTCGTCAGCATCTTGAGTCCATGCGATTTTTTCTAATTCATGTAATAAACGGCTACCAATATGCTGGTTACGATTACCTTCAGCGACCGCCATATAACGAACTTGCGCTTGCTGATGATTATTAAAATGCAGGCGAGCTACACCTAATACTTCGCCGTCGTTATTTTTGATAAAGCGGTGCTCAGCGTCTTGCTCTAAGTCATCTTGCTCAGAACCACGCGGCTCGCCCCAGGGTGCTCTTAAAACCTGCCAACGTAATGAATAGTACGCTTGCCAATCTTCGCTGCTTTGTGGGGTGGTCACTTTAAACATAAAAACTCCTGTGATAATTCAGCCACTGTCTGTTGTTTTTCTGTCGTGGCCTTTGGAATGCGAATTACGATACGCGATCTTCAAACAAGTTGGAATAATACTTTGGTGACCCAGCCTAAATTATTATTCTTGGCTGTAAAAACTAATGCACAATTGCACTTTAAGCCTGCTGGTCTATGCTGAAATAACCGTCTTATTTTAATAAATAAATTGCTAAAGGCCCGAAATATGGAACATTTTCTTGAACCCAGTGGCGCAGTAAAACATAGTTTTATTGAGGACTGCCACCGATTAGGGCAACTCATCTATTGGCATAAACAAGGCAATTACAGTATTCAAGTTAGGCAACTAAACCAATTACGCTGGTTACTGATCAACGAAACCCTGCAATCAGTCATAGAAAAACGCCGACCTGCCAGATTACTTTTCCCGCATTTACAATACCTTGCAAAGCTTTGGCAAGACTTAGAGGAACCTAAAAAGATTTTAGAACTAGGGCTAGGCGGTGGTGCTATTCGTAATTACTTACAGCACACCTACCCTGACAGCCAACTGACATCGGTTGATAAAAACCCCGACATAATTCACTGCTATAAACGCTACTTTGGTGGCGACCATGCCAATAACTTGCACTGTTTTGATGCGCAGCAAGTATTAGAGCAAAACAACGAATATAATTGGATTATCCTAGATTTATTCAGTGAGGTAGATGCGCCATTATTTTTATACAAGCACCAGTTTTACACCAAACTAAGAGCAGCGATGGCAAAAGATGGCTTGTTGTTCATTAATTTTTTATCTAATCACCCATCGCAACTAAAACAACTTGAGCACCTGCTAATCACCGAGTTTGGCAAGCGCCCAAGCATTGTAAAAATCCCCGACTACGTGAATCATATCGTGATGATCAAAAAATAAAAATGCTTATACCAATCCGCTTACTTAAGTAGTCTATTTTGAGGCAATAAAACCTCGTTGATTTTCGTTATTTAGTTGTTCTCGGCAATTGCTCCTGCATTGCTCTACCTCCTGCATCCATGCAGTCGTAAATGAGAGATTTTTAACGCAGTTAGCGACAGGTTTAATCCCTCAAAATGATTAAGTATTATCGCGGGTTGGTATTACACAGATAAATTAAAAGTAACGGGACCATCGTTACATAGGCTTACTTGCATATCAGCACCAAACTGCCCTGTAGCCACTGTTAAGCCCGTTTTTTTAGCTTCAGCAATAAAATACTCATAGAGCGTATTGGCTTGCTCTGGCGTGCCAGCACTTGAAAAGCTCGGGCGCATGCCCTTTTTGGTGTCAGCTGCTAACGTAAACTGCGAAACCACTAAAAGCTCACCTTTGATGTCATTCAAACTTAAATTCATCTTTCCTTGTTCATCGGTAAAAATGCGGTAATTGCTGACTTTGTGTAAAAGCTTCTGGGCGCTTTGCTCGGTGTCCTGTTTTTCAACACCTAATAGCAGCAAAATACCTTGTGAAATTTCACCAACAACTTCGCCTGCCACTTCTACTTTTGCTTGTTTTACTCTTTGAATTAAGCCTTGCATTGATCCCTCGATAACTTGATATACATTAAATCTGCGGCACGTCGCATTGCCGACAAATATACCTGATTATCGCTGCTGTGCCCAATGCCATCTAAAATCAACAATTGTGCATTTAACTGTTCAGCAAGCTGTTGTACGGCACTATATCGACAGATCAAATCGGCGCGGCCATGAATAAACCAAATAGGTAAATGAGTCAGTAGATGCGCATTTTCTGCGATAAAGCCTTCTTTAATGAAACAATGATGACGAAAATAATGCACCATTAACCTTGCTTGATTTAACCCGACATGGGGCTCCTGTAAACTCCAGTTTGTCAAAGGCTCACCATGACATAGCACCTGCTCCCAATGACACCATAACTTGGCAAATTTACTGGCTTTAATTTGATCATCATTGTTTAGCTGTTGCTGATAAAAATCGAGTAAGGCATGCCAATCAGTGTAATCATGTGCAAATTCATTAAAGCACTCAGGGTAAAAATGCGCGCCGGCTCCTTTTGTTGTGTAAAGCCACTCGAAGTCACTGTTACAAGCTAAAAAGCTAGCCCGTAAAATAAGCCCTGCAACATGCTCTTGGTGATGAATAGCATAGACAAGTGCCAAAGTGGCCCCCCATGACTCACCACACACCAGCCACTTTTCAATACCCAGTTGCTGGCGCAAATACTCGAGATCGGCAACTAATTCTGAGGTGGTATTGGTTGAACTATCATGGGGTGTTGAGTGACCGCAACCGCGCTGACTGAACATGATCACTCGAAAACGTTCTAAGTCGAAAAAGCGGCAATTTTCAGGGCATAGACCCGCACCAGGCCCGCCATGGCATAACACCACAGCAATCCCTGTAGACGCACCATATTCTTGCACATGGATTTGATGACCATCGCCAACATTTAAGTGATAATCACGGTTGGCAACATATTGTGGATGTAACTGCACCTCGCTCTCCTTAGGTGCAGTGAATTTAAACCTCTATATCAGGCGTGTCCTCGATATTCTCAGGGCTGATACATACAGTAAATTCTGCACCGAGTAATACGACAATCCACGACAAATACACCCATACAAATAAAATAGGGATTGTCGCCAACGCCCCATAAATAACTTCGTATGATGGGAAGTGGCTGATGTACAAAGCAAAGCCTTTTTTTGTCAGCTCAAACAACATAGCTGCAAACAAAGCGCCCGGAATTGCCGCTCTAAATGGAACTCGTGTGTTAGGAACTAAAGTATAGAGCATAATGAAGCCAATCATTGAAATTATGTAAGGTAATAATTTCAATAAAAAGCCGCTAAAGCCGGGGATACCTTGATCGGCAAACGACACTAACGACACTATGTATGAAGTAACCCCAATACTAGCCCCTAATAACACAGGGCCCAGACTAAGCACCATCCAATAAACGGCAAACGAAATCATCATTGGGCGCTTTTTCTTAATACGCCAAATTCGATTTAATGTAGCATCGACATTGCGAATAAGTAACAAAGATACCGCCGCTAAAAAACCCACACCAACGGCAGTCATTTTATTCGCATTACCGGCAAAAGCGCTGATGTGCTCTTTAATTACATCTGTAGAGGTCGGCACAAGGTTAGTAAACAAGAAGTTTTCTATGGTCACTAACGTGCTTTCGAACCCTGGAAAAGCAGAAAAAATAGCCACACCAACCGCCACCAAAGGCACGATTGATAATAAGGTCACATAAGCCAAGTACCCAGCATTAACAGTGATTTGATCGTCAATACAACGATTAAGATACTGCATCCACCAAGTAGGTTGTTGCTTTAAGAAAATGCTTATTTGCAACTTATAACGACTGAGCTTCTCATCCATAGAATCTAATTTCTGCTAAAATGTTTTGATAATCATAGCAATCCACCACATAATTTGAAATGACAGGTACCTAAAAAGGATTCTCAATGAAAAAACTGACACTTTTAAGTGCACCACTATTTGCAGTAACAATGGCATTATCAGGCTGTCAGTCAGCTTACTACTCAGCCATGGAATCTGTAGGTGTGCATAAGCGCGACATTTTAGTGGACCGCGTAGAAGAAACTAAAGAAGCACAGCAAGAGTCACAAGAAGAGTTTCAATCAGCATTAGACAGATTAACCACGCTTATCAATTTTGATGGTGGTGAACTACAAGATGCCTACAATCAACTGAATGATGATTACGAGTCGAGCTTAGCGGCAGCAAACGACGTAACAAGCAATATCAATAAAGTAGAAGATGTAGCTGAAGCGCTATTTGATGAATGGGCCGATGAACTAGAGCAATACAAAAGCGCCTCTCTTAAACGTGAAAGCAGCAAAAAGCTCAATGCAACTAAGCGCCAATTTGATCAACTACTTCGCTCAATGCGTAGCGCAGAAAGCAAAATGGAGCCGGTATTATCATCACTTCATGATAATGTTTTGTACTTAAAACATAATCTAAACGCACAAGCTGTAACAGCTATCAAAGGTGAGTTCACAAGCCTAAAACGCGATATAAAAGTGTTAATGGACGACATGAACAAATCTATCGAAGACTCTAATAAGTTCATTGAGCAAATGAACAAAGCGGGTTGAGATAGTTAGCTAAAAATTAATGCGGCAATTAGCCGCATTAATTTTAATAAAACATATAAAAATTTACTTACAACTATATGTAAAGATGTGTTGATCACCTTGTGTGCGGTGTGATGTCACCACGCAATTTGGAGTGTGCCCTCCATGGCTGTCAAACAGTAAATTTATATAATTGAGAAATATTGTTTCACCATTGCTTTTATTTTTAAAAACAAATTCATTATTTAAGTCACTAACTTTTAATGGAATACTGTTATTATCTGCATCTTTTGCGCTCATAATGATGAACACATCATTTGTAAAGTCTATTGCAGCTTTGACAGAGCCGTTATAAATACTTTTATCGGCAGATTCATAAAAATTAATTGTCACGTAGAGCCCCATGTCTTTTCCTGTGGGTATTCTTACTGCATCTAGAGCAGAGTCAATTAATTCAGAAAACAAAGAACCATCTTGGTTTAAATAATAATCAAATGCATTATTTCTAAAACTAGACCGACTTAAGAAGGTATACGGGTCTCCTTTAACATCAAATCCACCTACATCTTTTAAAACTGAAGAGGTACTTTCATGGTTGCTTATCTCAACTCTAGAAAATGCGGCAATCGACTGGCTCGAGTCAGTGCCCATATAATCTGTTTCAGCATCATTAGAAACAAACATAGCAACACTTTTATTTTTCAATAGCAATATTACTTCTTGCCTAAACTCCAGAATTAAATTTGCATCAAATTGCTCTTCATAGCTCAACTCAACATTAACAGCGTTACGTATAGGCTCACCAAAGCTACTAAATCGCAAGCTCCTGTAATATTTTTTCACTTGTCTGTTATCAAAATCAAAAATAACCACATAGCTAGACCCCGACCGTTGTTGTGAAAACGCAGCTAAGTTTTCCATTCCATTAGTGGAGCAGCCATTACATGTTAACGAGTCCGTAGCGGCTAAAGACGACAGTGAAAATATACCAATTAAAAAAGCAATAACTTTCATTTATCCTCCTTGATTCGTGTTCGAAAATCACTCAAATACTAGCAAAAAAAAATCGCATCACAAATTAGTCAATATTTAGTTACTTTTTAATGATTTATCTTAAATTTTATTTTGCTAAACTCACTGCAAAGAATAAAAAGTAAGCATGGTATGCATTTAAAAACACTCTCAACTCTTATTGCAGCAGCACTTTTAAGTGCATGCAGTAATTCAAACACTGTTGATATTATTGCCGGTGAAGGCACCATTACTCCGTTAAAAACTGAGGGAGAGTACGAAGGTCGCTACCACAACCTTTATCCGGGTGATAAAGAATACCCAACAACCTGCACTGACAATTGCTATGAAGCGTCAGAACTCCTTGTGTGCGACGACAGCAACTCACAATGCGAGTTTCACGCAGAACAACATATGCCTGCAATCAACTCAGGTTTTACGGTGCGCTGGTTAGGTCATGCTGGGTTTTATATTCAATCACCAAATGGTGAGCAGCTGTTGTTTGACCCTGTTAAAGATCAGTTTGATTCGCCCGTAGACTTTGCCTTTAAGCTTGCAGGGGGCATTTATCGCAAACCTGGTTTTTGGCCATCACAAGCTGAACTTAATGGCTTAGATGCAGTAATGTACTCACACATTCACTATGACCATTTTAACAAGGCAGATATAGAAGAGATTGGCAACACCCCCCGCTACTTAGTGCCATTAGGGTTTGCAGATAACTTCCCGACGGGTGGCTTTAATATTTCAGAAATGGCGTGGTACGCAAGTACACAAATTAATGATTTAACGATTCATGCGCTGCCAGCTCATCATTTTAGCAGTCGCATAATGGTGCCTTTCATTTACGACGACCAAAATAAAGATTTATGGAATGGTTGGTTACTTGAGCAAAATGGTAGAACCTTGTTTTTTGCTGGTGATACCGGTTACTCAAAACACTTCCAAGATATTAATCAAAAATACGGCGAGATTGATGTATGTTTAATGCCTATCGCTTCTTATTACCATGAAGAAAACGGTAAGTGGTATCGCTATGTTCATACAACGCCAGAAGACAGCTTAAACGCCGCAGAGGAGCTAAACTGTAAAGTGATGATCCCATGGGGTTATGGCAACTCAAGCTGGCAAATGGGTGACCATTCAAGCCACTCTGCATTATTAAGATTACTGCATATGCAAAAACAGATGAACAGCCAAGTCCCTCTTTACATATTGAATGAAGGTGAGCAAGTGTCACTGTAGTGACACTTACAAGCACTACATAGTATGTTTGAGCAATGAGTCCCGTAAAGCCAGCATAAGTTTATGGGCGCTTCCTGCCGACATGGCTAATGGATTAAATTCGCTGGTACCTGAGTACTTTAAGTTTAATGGAGTTGTCATTTTTGAATTAGGTATGTATCCCATCGACCAATTCTCAAATTCACGCTCTACTATTTCACAGTAATTCAGCATGATGATATTGCAATGACGTTTGTCATTAAGAATACGATGATAAGTTTCATTCACCGCTTTTCGTGACCCCTCAAGGCATTGCATAAAGTGGGTGCTATTAAAACACAGTAGCCCAGTTACATTACTTTCTGCATTATTCTGCTTAGCTTTCTCGAGAATATCTTCGATGTCATTGGGCCCAAACCCATCGCTAATTTCACTTGTGTAAATCAGTCTAACTAAATACATCTTACTCTCCTGCAAGTTGGATTTAGAAAAGATAGTACAGATGGGGGAGTTAGTAAAAAGTTGCGAGTTGCGAGTTGCGAGTTGCTCAATAAACTAATTAACTAGGTTAGAAATACAAACAAAATAAGTAAAGCTACAATTCTGATAGCAATGTTGGAACAATTTACTCCTAGAAAATTAGCTTAGGCTAAATTCCAGTGGTATTAACTTTGTTATGGAAATATTTTCCTAAAATTCCTGTCGGTAGCAATAAAACATTAATCACTATAGTACGAAATATTACGCCAACAAGAAAAATAATATCAAGGTCAGGATTACCATCCCACTCAGGTTGGGATATTAGTTGCGACACATAGCGTAAGTCACTAGCAAATACACTCACAAAAATGATGCAATGCGCAATGAACAAGCCTAGATAGCCATATTTCTTTGCAGCAAGAACTGTTATCGCTAACCATCCGAGCCAGTAATAAAACTCATACCCAAAAAACATTTAATCTTCCATTCGATCTGACAGCTGAGAGCTGAGAGCTGAGAGCTGAGAGCTGAGAGCTGAGAGCTAATCATACAACAAAAAACCGCCGTATTTTTCAATACGGCGGTTTTAATTTTGTAAAACTAAAAGACCTTATTAGTCTTTAGCTTGACGGCTCGCACGCTTACGCTCACTTTCAGTTAAGTGACGCTTACGAATACGGATGTTCTCAGGTGTAACTTCCACTAACTCGTCATCATCGATGAACTCAATCGCTTGTTCAAGCGTGTAGTTTAGTGGTGGAACAAGTGTTTGTGCTTCATCTGTACCAGATGCACGAACGTTTGTAAGTTGCTTACCTTTAAGCGCGTTTACTGTTAGGTCGTTGTCACGGCTGTGGATACCGATAACCATACCTTCGTAAACTTCAACACCGTGACCGATGAATAACTTACCACGGTCTTGTAAGTTGAATAATGCGTTAGTAAGTGCTTTACCTGTTGCGTTTGCAATCATTACACCATTCTTACGAGCACCGATAGTACCGCCTTTGTGTGGACCATAGTGATCGAATGTGTGGTAAAGAAGACCAGAACCAGACGTTAATGTCATGAACTCAGTTTGGAAACCAATTAAGCCACGGCTTGGGATCATAAAGTCCATACGTACACGGCCTTTACCATCTGGAGACATGTCTGTTAGTTCACCCTTACGAAGACCAATTTGTTCCATGATAGAACCTTGGTGCTCTTCTTGACAGTCGATTGTAAGTGTTTCGTATGGCTCTTCTTTTTGACCATCAACTTCACGAAGGATTACTTGTGGACGAGATACAGCAAGCTCGTAACCTTCACGACGCATGTTCTCGATTAAGATACCTAAGTGTAACTCACCACGACCAGAAACACGGAAGCTATCTGGGTTGTCAGTTTCTTCAACACGTAATGCAACGTTGTGAACAAGCTCAGCTTGTAAACGCTCAAGGATGTTACGTGAAGTTACGAATTTACCTTCTTTACCAGCAAATGGTGATGTGTTTACAGAGAACGTCATTGTTACTGTAGGCTCATCAACACTTAGCGGTGGTAATGCTTCAACGGTATTTACATCACAGATAGTGTCTGAGATTTTCAGCTCACCAAGACCTGTGATAGCAATGATGTCACCCGCGCCTGCAGACTCTGCTTCATGACGCTCAAGACCTAAGTAGCTCATTACTTGGCCAACTTTACCATTACGCTTAGTACCATCTGCACTAACAATTGTTACTTGTTGGTTAGGGCGAACAGTACCACGCTTGATACGACCTACACCGATAACACCGATGTACGAGTTGTAGTCAAGCTGAGAAATTTGCATTTGGAAAGCACCTTCAGGATCTGCATCCGGTGGAGATACTTCGTCAACGATCATCTGGAACATTGGTTCCATGTTTTCTGATGGCTCGTCTAAATCCATTGTTGCCCAGCCGTTGATAGCTGATGCATAGATTACTTTAAAGTCTAACTGTTCATCAGTTGCACCTAAGTTATCGAATAAGTCGAAAACTTGGTCCATAACCCAGTCAGGACGTGCGCCTGGTTTGTCGATCTTGTTGATAACAACAATCGGTGTTAAACCTTGTGCGAATGCTTTTTGCGTTACGAAACGCGTTTGCGGCATTGGACCTTCTTGAGCATCAACAAGTAGTAATACTGAGTCAGCCATCGAAAGTACGCGTTCTACTTCACCACCGAAGTCGGCGTGTCCTGGGGTGTCTACGATATTGATATGGTAGTCGTTCCAAGAGATAGCTGTGTTTTTAGCTAAAATGGTAATACCACGCTCTTTCTCAATGTCGTTTGAGTCCATTACGCGCTCTTCGTTACCGCCGCGCGTTTCTAATGTGCCTGATTGCTCAAGCAGTTTATCAACCAAAGTTGTTTTACCGTGGTCAACGTGGGCGATAATCGCTATATTTCTTAACTTTTCGATGCTCATATTTTTTCTCAGAGAAATTGAATCTCATTGATCCTGCAAGATCTACGCACTCACCTGCGTTTTCACCAGATGTCCCAGCATAGGATTTAAAAGGGCGCATATTATCCCTTAATAATGGCATGGATGAAAGTTTATCCAATATAAATTTATAAACTTTCTTCAAGCTTTTTATAAGTATCTGTTTTATAAATGACAAATTTATGAAAATTAAAGTGAATCTGAGCTCAAAACTGGCGAAATTTTCGTTTTTGAACCATATTTTGGCACTAAATCGTGTTCATAACAGAAAAATTGGCACGCTCAATAATTGTGCAAAACAAGGTCGCACTTTTTACGCACCAGAATGATCTTTTTACGCACCAACTTAGTGCAATAAAAGTTAACAAAACGAAGCCCTGTTCACTTTTTATAAGCCTAAACAAGGTGTTAAAAACATGGCACGAAACCAGCTTATATAAGCGAAAAGCAATAATGCAGCAAAAAATAAAACCCAACAATTGGAGGACACATGTCACAATCGGTTTTAGATTTTATCAAAGAAAATGACGTTAAGTTCATTGATTTACGCTTTACTGATACCAAAGGTAAAGAACAGCATGTTTCTATTCCTCATCATCAAATTGATGAAGATTTCTTCGAAGACGGCAAAATGTTTGACGGTTCTTCAATTGCTGGCTGGAAAGGTATCAACGAATCAGACATGGTACTTATGCCTGTTCCTGAGTCTGCGAAAATGGACCCGTTTTCTGAAGAAGCTACACTAATCGTACGTTGTGACGTAGTTGAGCCTTCAACACTTCAAGGTTATGAGCGTGATCCACGTTCTGTTGCAAAACGCGCTGAAGAGTACATGCGTTCTACTGGTATTGCTGACACTGTTTTATTCGGTCCAGAGCCAGAGTTCTTCCTTTTTGATGACGTTAAATACAAATCAGACATGTCTGGTTCTATGTACAAAATCGATTCTGTAGAAGCTGCTTGGAACTCAGATAAAGATTACGAAGGTGGCAACATGGGTCACCGTCCAGGTGTTAAAGGCGGTTACTTCCCGTGTTCTCCTGTTGATTCATCACAAGACTGGCGTTCAGCAACTTGTTTAGTTCTTGAAGAACTAGGTCAAGTAGTTGAAGCTCACCACCACGAAGTAGCAACTGCAGGTCAAAATGAGATCGCAACGCGCTTCAATACAATGGTATTAAAAGCTGACGAAATTCAAGAGATGAAATATGTTATCCATAACATGGCTCACCTTTACGGAAAAACAGCGACATTCATGCCTAAACCAATCGTAGGTGATAACGGTTCTGGTATGCACTGCCACCAATCTCTAGGTAAAGATGGCGTAAACATCTTCGCTGGTGACAAATACGCTGGTCTATCTGAAGAAGCTCTTTACTACATCGGTGGTATCATCAAGCACGCTAAAGCAATCAACGCATTTGCTAACGCATCAACTAACTCATACAAGCGCCTAGTACCAGGCTTCGAAGCACCAGTAATGCTTGCATATTCTGCACGTAACCGTTCTGCTTCAATCCGTATCCCAGTGGTACCGTCTGCAAAAGCACGTCGTATCGAAATTCGTTTCCCTGATCCAACAGCTAACCCATACTTAGCATTCTCTGCAATGCTTATGGCTGGCCTAGACGGTATCAAAAACAAGATCCACCCTGGCGATGCAATGGACAAAGACTTATACGATCTACCTGCTGAAGAAGCAGCTGAGATCCCACAAGTTGCATCTTCTTTATCTGAAGCACTAGCATCATTAGACGCTGACCGTGAGTTCTTAACTCAAGGTGGCGTATTCACTGATGACCTAATCGATGCATACATCGCGCTTAAAGGTCAAGAAGTTGAAAAACTTAACATGACAACTCACCCAGTTGAGTTCGAAATGTACTACAGCGTGTAACACACGCTGTAGCAGAATTATCTAAAAGATAATAAATGTGTGTTCTCAAGCCCGCTCTGCGGGCTTTTTTAATGGTAATTGAGCGGGTTCTACTCTACAGTTTTATTTAGATTAAAAAATGCAGGGTTGCAGGGTGAAAAGCACAACTTTATTGGTACTATCGCTGATTTTTATAAGCTTTTTTGGCTATAGCGCAGCGCAGAAAGTGTATTCTTGGAAAGATAAAAACGGCGTTTTAGTATTTTCTGATACACCGCGCCCTGGCGCTACCGAAGTAAAGATGAATACCCAAAACCTGACCATGCCAGCTACCGACACCAGCATACTTGATAACGCACCAAGTGCGACACCAGTCAAATTTAAAGTCAGTATTGCTTCTCCTGCTAATGAAGCGACCGTGCGAGAAAATACCGGTTCAGTGTATGTCACCGCCCGAATTAACCCACGCTTTGAAAACGGATTTAAAGTACAACTTTTATTTGATGGCAATCCTCATGGTGCACCAAGTAATAGCACGACCTTTGCACTAAGAGAGGTCGAGCGTGGAGAACACACATTACAAGCTAAACTTTATGATGCTAATAATAAACTCGTTTCGGTTAGCCCAGTCAGCACCTTTTTCATGCACAGAACCTCAATTTATGGCGGAAACTAAGGTTTTTGGCATGACTTCTCGCAAAGTAAAAAGAGTATGCTAAGCTGCACTAAATTGAAACGCACTAAAATGGTGCAATCATGCTCAGTGAAACACATTTTAACTCTGAACTGCTCGACAGTATTTGGAAAAATTTAAGTACTGCTGTCATTTTACTCGACCGAGATTTTAAACTGGTTTATGCAAACGATAGCGCCAGTGAGCTTTTAGGTTTAGGACCCAAGCGCATTATCAACCAACCGTTCGATAACCTATTCAATTACCACTCAATAGACTTAAAACGCATTGCTCAGTATTCGTTGTTCGATGGTGTTGATTGCCACCAGCATAGAGCTGACGTGGTGTTCGTCGATTCTCGCCATGCCAAGCTGACCATTAGCACGCGACGAATAAGCAGCAATGATGAAAATTATATTTTGTTTGAATGCCGCCAAATGGATGATGAAATTCGCCACGATCAAGCTTCGAACCAAATGCATCAGTATCAAGCAGCACGTAATCTAATTCGCGGTTTGGCACACGAAATTAAAAATCCTTTAGGTGGAATTCGCGGAGCGGCGCAATTATTGCAATATGAGGTTGATCAGCAAGAACGTGATCAATGTGCCGAATTAATCATTGAACAAGCAGACCGTTTACGCGAGCTTGTAGACCGCTTACTTGGTCCGAATCAATTGCCACATAAATCCTATGGCAACATTCACCAAGCGTTAGAGTCAGTGATTAAGCTGAGCATGTTAGATAACAATGCCAATATCACTTTAGTGAAAGACTATGATCCAAGTATACCGAGTGTGTACATTGACCAAAGTAAAATTCAACAAGTGGTACTGAACATTATTCGTAATGCACAACAGGCACTGGTTGATGGTGGCGAGATAAGAATAAAAACCCGCATCAATCATCAACACAGGCGCCCAGGTAAGGCGCCGAAAAAAACCTTGCTGATCCAAATTTCGGATAACGGCCCAGGTATAGACAAGAGCTTACGTGAAACCTTGTTCTACCCAATGATCACCAACAAAGAAAATGGATCAGGGCTTGGTTTATCGATAGCGCAAACCTTGGTTGACCAACATGATGGCCACATTGATTGTGACAGTTGGCCAGGCCATACAGAATTTAATATCTATTTGCCTTTTACGGATTAATGGTTTTTTGGAGTAGTCATGAAAACAGTCTGGTTAGTTGATGATGATGCCTCAATTCGCTTTGTACTAGAGAAAGCGTTGGCACGTGCAGGATTTGAAACTGAAAGCTATGCGAACGCACAAGATGTGCTTAATGCATTAAAGTTTAGCCAGCCAACGGTATTAGTATCTGATGTACGAATGCCGGGTATGGACGGCATGGCGTTACTTGAGACTATTGCTGAGCAAAACCCAGGCCTGCCAGTGATCATCATGACCGCTCACTCAGACTTAGACTCAGCGGTTAATGCCTTCCAAAAAGGGGCATTTGAGTATCTCGCTAAACCGTTCGATTTAGATGAAGCTGTCGCGCTGGTTGAAAGCGCATGCCGTGCTAATTCAACGAAAAAAACTAAACGTAAGCAAGCACCACAAACCAATGCGCATATCATAGGCGAAGCGCCTGCTATGCAAGAGGTGTTTAGGGCAATTGGTAAATTATCAGCATCAAGTATGAGCGTTCTGATTAATGGTGAGTCAGGGACAGGTAAAGAGCTAGTTGCAAGTGCCCTGCATAACCACAGCCCTCGTAAAGAAAACCAATTTATAGCTTTGAATATGGCTGCCATTCCAAAAGAATTGGTCGAGTCAGAGTTATTCGGTCACGAAAAAGGCGCGTTCACTGGAGCCGACAGTATTCGTAAAGGCCGTTTTGAACAAGCGAATGGCGGCACCTTATTTTTAGATGAAATAGGTGATATGCCGCTCGATGTACAAACACGTTTATTACGCGTGTTAGCCGATGGTGAGTTTTACCGTGTTGGTGGTCATCAAAGTATTAAAGTTGATGTACGTATTATCGCTGCAACGCACCAAAACCTCGAAGACTTGGTAAAACAAGGTAAGTTTCGTGACGACTTATTCCATCGCTTAAACGTGGTGCGTTTACGCTTACCCGCGTTACGTGAGCGTACTGAAGATATTGAACGACTAGCACAACACTTTTTACATAAAAGTGCCAAAGAGTTGCAGGTTGAAAGCAAAATTTTAAGCCCTAAAGCCACTGAGCAACTGCGCTTATTCAATTGGCCAGGTAACGTGCGCCAATTAGAGAATACCTGCCGCTGGTTAACGGTTATGGCACCGGGTGAGCTGATCAGCGAGCAAGATTTACCACCAGAGATTGTTGCTGTTACACCGACTGAGCAAGAAGGTGATTGGCTGGATGCATTTCAACAATGGCTTAACCTTGAACTTAAACAAGGCAAAGAAAATATTTGGCCTGCCATTCAAGCACAACTCGAAACTCGTTTGATTAAAACCGCCCTTGCCAACTGTGCTGGCCACAAGCAAGAAGCCGCAGTGAAGATTGGTTGGGGCCGCAATACATTGACCCGCAAGCTAAAAGAGCGCAATATTAGCTAATTTCGCGCTATACCTATGTGAGTCAATGAAGTTAATCGAGCACATTCCACTAATTAAACAAATGGAAATAATTAACAGATTGTCGTTCTTTAGAGAGTTTACTCTCAGTGAACGACAAGTGTTATTAGAGTCATTCAGTCATTTGTATTTGGTCAAACAAGGCCGCGCTGTTTTTAAACAATACGATGCTGATAAACGGCTTTATATCGTGCTAAGCGGCTCACTGATGGTATTCAAACAAAGTCATTTACTCGAACTTGGCACCATTGAGCCCGGTGAATTTATCGGTGAAGGTGCTTTTATCAATAACCGAGAGCACAGTACCAGCGCACGCGCAAAAGTCGATACCATTTTGTTAGCTATTTCCCCTGAAGCACTCACCCGCTTACCCAATGTGATCCGCGAGAAAATTAAAGACCGCATCATCGAAGGCATGAGTGAGCGTATTACTAAGCTTAGTAATTACCTTGAGTCGCGAAGCTAGTCCATATACACAATTTGTAATGAGCAATTTAACCAACTTGGGCTATTAACACGTGCCGTGTAACGGTAAGTATCTGATGGTTTCATACCAAAAGGAGTGCTCACTTCTGGCGTTAAATGACTGTATGTTTGCGAATAATTTTTATAATAAATGACTAGGTAGCCATATAAATAATCCCAATCTAGGGAGACTTTTCTACCACTTGTAAGGGTAAAGTGCGCCTGCTTATCATTAAATGTAACTGCAAGATCATTATACTTGTCTTCAACGCATCCAGTGGTGAGTACACGAGCCGGCATAGTAAAACTGGTAGTGGTATTTTTAGCTTTTAAGTAAAAGCCAATATTGCCATGATTGTAAAAGTGATTGGCATCTGTGGTGTACTTAATTTCGGCTTGATAACCCAGTCCCTGCATAATTTCAGCTAGTTGCTCGGCTTCATGAGTAAGAATCTTATCGCTCGATAGCATTAAGGTTGCATCAGTAAACTCTCTTGGCACAGGAAGCTGGGTATATTCATAGGGTAAGCTTTGTTTATTTAATGCTTGCTCTAATGATTGCAACTGCGACTGTTCAAGGTTTTCTGTGTATACGTAAACTGTTGGTTGCTGACAACCTGCCAAAATTAAAAATATGGCTGCTGAAATTATCCTTTTCATGTTCATTCTCACTTTAGATTACAAGCGTAGTCTAAAGTGAGAAAAACAATAAATCAACTAAGATGTTTTTTTAGCCAACTATTAACACTTTGACGGGTATATAGAATATCTTTAAATAAACGGTGAGTTTGATGCTGAAGCAACTTTTCTTTGTTTGTTTCACCTGAACTTAACTGGCTATGGTTATCATTAAAGCGCGAAATTAACGCAAAACCTTGTTCTGATTTTTCAGGCTGAGATTTAATTGTTTGCGTCAACAAAGCTCGCACATCATCTGCAGCAAGCAATGACGAATCTTGCAAACCCATTAACTCTTTTCTTAGCGCTGATCTTACGCCCATTACAACTTCTCCTGAACGAATAAAAAATGAAACGGACATGCATTTAGCAATTTGTACACCAATTCCAAACGCGCGCAGTGTACCCAGCAAATACTGCAGTTTTTTTACTGTTTGTAAAAATGTCGGATTATTTATTGCTGCAAATTTTAACCGCTTGAAGAGCTTAAAAATTTAATCTTGGTTCAATTGAGTGCTAGGCTTTATAATGGCTGCGATTGAATTAAGAGAGACCAACATGAACGAAGATTTCATCGAAATTGAACTAGAAGAAGAGCCAATAGAGTTATGCAACTTGCTAAAAGTGCTCGACCTAGTCGAAACAGGCGGCCAAGCAAAAGCCTTAATTGGTGAAGGTTATGTTGGGGTTAACTATGAAATTTGTACAATAAAACGGAAAAAATTATACAGTGGTGACGTGTTGGCTTTCGACGGTGAGTTGTTCCAACTGACACTAAGCGAAGATGCAACACCAAATCCTCGCCCACCGGAACCGGTACAAAAAGCACAACCACAAAGCGCTGAAGAAGCGCCAAAAAAATCGAAGCGTAAACGTACTAAAAAACCAAAAGTAGACGAAAAAACCGGTCGCCGCCCTATCTCGTTTGGTTAACTAGAGCTTGCTTAGTTAGCATAAATCACCTTTAATTGAATGCGATTATAACAACAATAAAAGGTGATTTATGAATCCTCCAGCTTGGCTCAAGCCACTTGCTTGGGCAGCCCTTGTATGGAATCTTTTAGGTGTCATTGCGTTCGTAATGCAACTGTTGATCACACCCGAAATGATTAACCAACTCCCCGAAGCACAACAAGCCGCATACA
The DNA here is from genome assembly GCF_001399985.1 of Pseudoalteromonas sp. P1-8. NCBI lineage: Bacteria > Pseudomonadati > Pseudomonadota > Gammaproteobacteria > Alteromonadales > Pseudoalteromonadaceae > Pseudoalteromonas > Pseudoalteromonas sp. P1-8. Next base: position 15,053 of record NZ_LJSO01000010.1, on the reverse strand, counting down.
GCGACATACCGCTCTGGTCAACGGCTGCCTTTGCGATAGCCGTGTTTGCAGCAAGCTTCGCGAGCATCTTATTACTGGCAAAAAAAGCCCTTGCGCGCGAGTTATTTTCAATCTCGTTTATCGCCGTATTAGTCCAGCAATATTATAATTTTGTGGTGATAGATAGCCTTGCTATGTTTGGTACTAGCGCATTAGCAATGCCATTGTGTGTTATCGTTATTGGTTTACTATTACTGTTTATTAGCCATAAAGGTAAACAACAAAACTGGCTTAACTAAAAACACTTATTTCTGAGGGTAGTTTAAAGTGACTACCCTTTTTATCTGCCTCCTTCCCTTGAAATAAATCACATCAGCAGCAACTATATTAGGTAGCATATTTTTTCATCAGCTAGATGAATTTCTCAGCTGGTATTAAGTTTGCAATAACACTGTGTCTATTTCGAAAAGGAAACAACAAAGCAAGCCAAATTGCTTGCTCAAACCACAGGGGCAAATAATGAATAACAGTTTTGATACCCAAAAGCAGCTTACGATTAATGGTGAGCAATACCATATTCACTCTTTACAAGGTTTAGGCGACAAAGCAAAACGTCTGCCATTCTCTCTAAAAATTTTACTTGAAAACCTGTTGCGCAATGAAGATGGCGTGAATATTAAAAAGCAAGATATCGATGCTTTACTAAACTGGGACCCTCAAGCGAAACCATCAGCAGAAGTAGCGTTTACACCTGCTCGCGTTGTAATGCAAGATTTTACTGGCGTACCCGCCATTGTCGATTTAGCCGCGATGCGTGATGCCATGGAAAAACTTGGCGGCGACCCTGCGAAGATTAATCCGCTGTCACCTGCTGAGCTTGTTATTGACCACTCAGTGCAAGTTGACGGCTACGGTGAAGATGGCTCATTCGACTTAAATGCGAAACTTGAATATGAGCGTAACAAAGAGCGTTACGAATTTTTACGCTGGGGGCAAACTGCCTTCGATAACTTGAAAGTCGTGCCACCAGCAACCGGCATCGTACACCAAGTTAACTTAGAATATTTAGCCCGCGTGGTATTTAACGATAGTAAAAATGGTAAATCACTCGCCTACCCAGATACCCTAGTCGGAACCGATTCGCACACCACCATGATCAATGGTCTTGGGGTATTAGGCTGGGGTGTGGGTGGTATTGAAGCCGAAGCCGCAATGCTTGGTCAACCAATCAGCTTACTTATTCCACAGGTCGTTGGCTTTAAGCTCAATGGTCGCCTGCCAGAAGGTACGACCGCAACAGACCTTGTGCTAACCGTGACAGAAATGCTGCGTAACCATGGCGTAGTGGGTAAATTTGTTGAGTTTTATGGTGATGGTCTTGCTGATTTACCGCTTGCAGACCGTGCAACTATTGCAAACATGGCGCCTGAGTATGGTGCAACCTGCGGTATTTTCCCAATTGATGATGAAACCATTAACTACCTACGTTTAACTAACCGCGATGACAAACAACTTAAACTCATCGAGGACTATGCAAAGCACCAAGGCTTATGGCGTAACCCTGGCGATGAAGCTCATTATACCGACACACTAGAGTTATCACTTGATGATGTTGTACCAAGCCTTGCTGGACCTAAGCGTCCGCAAGATAGAATTGCCCTTGATAAAGCAGGTAGCATTATTGGTGAGCACTTAAAAGGCTTTCAAGAAGAACGTATGCAACATCGCGATAAAAGCGATGTTCAAGAGGCGCGCATTGAAGATGAAGGCCCAACCACCAACCCTGATGAGCCAGTAAACGAAGCACAGTTTATGGGCGCAGCTAAGGTTAACTTTAAAGGCGAAGAGTTTGAGCTTAATGATGGTGCTTGTGTCATTGCTGCAATTACAAGTTGTACAAACACGTCAAACCCAAGTGTTATTTTAGCTGCTGGCCTAGTGGCTAAAAAAGCCAAACAATTAGGGTTAAAGGTTAAGCCATGGGTTAAAACCTCACTTGCTCCAGGCTCACAAGTGGTGACTGATTACTTGAAAAAAGCCGACTTAATGGATGACTTAGATGCCTTAGGCTTTAACCTTGTCGGTTATGGTTGTACAACCTGTATCGGTAACTCAGGCCCACTAGCTGATGAAATCACCGATGCAATTCAAAAGCATAAACTGGTTGTAAGCTCTATTTTATCGGGTAACCGTAACTTTGAAGGGCGTATTCACCAAGATGTGAAAATGAACTTCTTAGCCTCACCACCCCTTGTGGTTGCATACGCAATTGCGGGTCGTACAGATATAGACGTGTATAACGAGCCGCTTGCGCAAGACCCTAATGGTAATGACATTTATCTAAAAAATATTTGGCCAAGTGTTAGTGAAGTGAACGAGCTCGTCCGCGAAACTGTAACCAAAGAAATGTTCGCATCAAGCTATGGCAATGTGTATCAAGGTGATGATCGTTGGCAGAAAATTCAAATTCCTGATGGCAAGCTTTATGATTGGGATGATGCGTCAACCTACATCAAAAAAGCACCTTTCTTTGATGGTATGGAGATTGAGCCTCCTGGCATTCCAAGTATTAGTGGTGCGCGCTGTTTAGCAAAATTAGGTGACTCAGTTACCACTGACCACATCTCGCCAGCAGGTGCGATTAAAGCGGATGCGCCAGCAGGTCTTTACTTGCAAGAGCACGGTGTACAAAAAGCACAATTTAACTCGTATGGTTCGCGCCGTGGTAACCACGAAGTAATGATGCGCGGTACCTTTGCTAATGTGCGTTTACGTAATCTATTAGCACCGGGTACCGAAGGCGGTGTGACCCGTATGCAACCAAGCGATGAGCTCGCCAGCATTTATGATGCAGCGATGCAATATCAGCAAGATGGCACGCCTCTGATTATTTTAGCGGGCGCCGAATATGGCACAGGCTCATCACGCGACTGGGCTGCTAAAGGTTCACTTTTACTTGGTGTTAAAGCCGTTATTGCACAAAGCTATGAGCGTATTCACCGTTCAAACCTGATTGGTATGGGTGTTTTACCCCTACAATTTAAAGAAGGTGAAAGCTATGAGTCACTGGGTCTAACCGGCCAAGAGTCATTCGACTTTGAAGGCTTATACGACAAAACCAATGAAGTCAGTGTGATTGCCACTAACAGTGAAGGCAAACAAATTAGCTTTAGTGTTGATGTGCGTATAGATACCCCGAAAGAGTGGGATTACTACAAACACGGCGGTATTTTACAGTATGTACTGCGTAATATGCTGGCTGAGCAGTAATTGCTTTTAAGTTAACTAAGGGGCTGAATTTTCAGCCCCTTTTTTGTTTAAATCACCAATTAATTGCAGTTTAGACCAACACACTTACTTACAAAAAATGAAAAGCACATAAAAATCAGCATGTTAAAATTGGACCATAGTTTGCAAATGCTAACCAGATAAAAATCACAATAATTTTGGAATCCTTATGACTATTGCATCATTCAAACGCGCAATTTGCGCAACGGCCATCTCATCAAGTTTATTATTAACGGGCTGTGTTATTCATGTCTCTCCTAGTCAAATCGCAGAACAAAAACAACAAGACTTAAGCGTGTCGGGTGTAAATATAAACGAGCTAAAAATCGATGCCGAAGCCGGTTCACTGATCATCAAAGGCGACAATAACGCCACGGCTATCACAGTAAATGCTAATATCTATGCGGCTAAAGGCGATGAGACCTATACGCTAACCCTCGAAAAGCACGGCGACACGGCTGAGCTTATCAGCAAGCTCAATAATGGTAGCTTATCGTTTTACAGTGGTTCATCACCTCATATTGATTTAATTGTCTCTGTGCCTAGCAACCTCAAACTAGATATTGATGATGACTCAGGTGATATCGTGATACGTGCAATGCAAAACGATATCAGTATTGATGATGATTCAGGATCAATTGTGATCGAAGGGGGCCGTAATATTAACATTGATGATGACTCGGGGGATATTCGCATTAGCAATGTCAGCGGCAATATCAGCATTGAAGACGATTCTGGCTCAATTATGATAGACCAAGGCCAAGGGCGTATTGATATTGAAGATGACTCTGGTGATATCCGCATCGAAAACAGCCAAGGCCCTGCACGTATTATTGATGAATCAGGTAGTATCAGCATTAAAACATTGGCTGGTGCGCTTACCATTGAAGATGGCTCTGGTGATATAGATGTAAGACAAATCAAAGGGCTGGTTACCATTACCGATGGCTCTGGCAGCATTTATGTGGATGACACACTCGGCCTGACAATTATCGAAGCGGGTTCAGGTGATTTAAGCATCGATAACATCAACGGCCCAGTAAAATTGGACAAATAACCGACAATTGCTTGATTTAGAACAATCCTATTAATGACAACAGCACCTACACTTTAATTAAGGCTAAAGTGAGGTGCTTGTATGACCGAACAAACTATCATTCGAATCTTAAAAACCTTTATTATTTTAGGTATTTGCCTAATTATATTGGGGCATTCTTTATTAGCTGGTAATTACTTAAGTGATAGTATGGGTATACATGGCATTATGATCAGCGCAGCGTGTATTGCCGTTGGTGTGCTATTCTCTTTGCCTACCAAAATTTATCTCACTATTTTACTGATGAAAATGGAAAGTGACCTCAAAGCACAGAACAAATAAAGTTAATTACCACCTTGCTCCTTGAGCTGCTGTTCAAGTTGCTTGTTACGTTGCTCCATAAGCTGTTTTACTTGCTCAGCGTCTTGCATCATCTTTTGTACATTTTTAGGGTCGTATACGCCAAGCGCTGAAGGTGCTTCGTCAGCTTTAACGGTTGCAGGTTGCTTCTCATCTGCCTGAAAAGTCTCTGCAGGTAGCACTGTTATGTCGTTCGGATCTAAACTTACCGGGGTACTAACGTAATTAGGGTGAGGTGTATCAGCATAGTGCCACTGACCATGTTCATCTTGCCATTTATAAACAACAACAGGTGTATTAACGTCTTTGCTAAAACTCAATTTCTCAGTGAGCTTTTTTGCTTGGCTGGTAAGTGTATCGGCACTTTGCGAAGCAAAATCACTCACATCACCACTAACTTTTTCTGAGTAACGCTCGAACATGCTCAGTTCTAAGTAAGGTTTACCGTCTGGCTTTTTAATGTAAAACAGCAGCGCAACACTGGTTAGTAGCAGCATAACCGCAAGGTAACAAAAACGCTTAATCATTCCATTTACCGATTATTGGTAGTTACTCTCAATCTTAGCAAATTCACCGGATGATTTAAGATTTTTCATAAATTCATTAAATTGCTCGCTGATACGCTTCCCTTTTTCATTATAAGCAAACTGTAACTGCATTGGCGCTTTGCCCACACTGTAATCACTTACCGTGAATTTTTTAAAGGCATTATTTTTTGAGGCATACCACTGCAGTGTGTTTTTTGCGATCACAGCAACACGTTGATTTTGCTGTATGTCGACTAAAGCCTTCAGCATATCTAGTTCAGAGTAAAAGTCCTCACGGTGCAATTTTCCAGATGCAAACAACGCTTCAAATTGCGGATAGGTGTAGCCAAAGCGGGCCATCAACACATAACCACCTAGCTCATCAATAGCTGGAATATGACAACCTCTCGGCATAACTAAAATATCTTCAACAACTGCGATGCTATCACTCCAATAGTATTGATTACCTCCGCGATACCACTGCTCAGACTCTAAGCGCACATCAACCTTGCCTTCATCAAGTAAATGCTGTGAACGTACCTCAGGAACTAAAATATAGTCAGTTTTCAGCTTGTACTGTTCAGCAAATCGCTCAAGTAGCTCATCAACTAACCCCTTTTGTTTGCCACTAACTAAATGGTATGGAGGGTAATCTGTGTCATAAAGCGCAACCCTCAAAGTTTCTGCTCGCACTAAAGGCACAATTAAAAACAACAATAAAAAAACAACAGCACGACTCATAATTTTCTCTCATAAAATTGAGCCAGGGATTGTATATAAATAGCACAAAAAAAGCGCAACCTAGGTTGCGCTTTACGAAAATTCTGATAGGAATTTAGGATTAGATACCATCACCGTCAATATGTAAGCCACATTCACGGTTTAAACCAAAGAAACGCGTCTCTTCTTCTGTCATACCTGGTTCAAGTTTACGCGTGGTGTGTACATCACCCATAGACACATAACCTTGTTCCCAAAGTGGGTGATACGGTAAATCATGCTTAGTTAGATACTGATAAATATCTCGGTTGTTCCACTCAATAAGTGGGTAGACTTTCACAGTACCACGGCTGATTTCAACAATTTGCTTGTCAGCACGGCTTGATGATTGGTCACGACGTAAACCACTAAACCAAGTGCCTGCTTGCAGCTCGTTTAAAGCGCGGCTCATAGGCTCAACTTTATTAAGTTGATTATACTGCTTAATACCGGCTTCACCTTGCTCCCAAAGTTTACCAAACTTCGCTTCTTGCCACGCGGGGCTAAGCTTAGCTTTATAAACTTTAAGATTAAGCGAAAGTCGCTCCGTCATTTGCTCGATGAACTGATAGGTTTCAGGGAACAAATAACCAGTGTCAGTCAGTACCACAGGAATATCTGGCTGCTGCGATGTCACTAAGTGCAACATCACCGCCGCTTGAATACCAAAGCTCGACGACAAAAAGTGTGTGCTTGGTAAGTTTTCAAGTGCCCACGCAACACGCTCTTCTGCGCTTTTATCAGCCAAAAGACCATTAATATCAGCCAGCATGGCCGTTTGGTCTTCTTTGCTCATCGTTAAGATGTCTTTAAATTCACTCATGGTTAATTCCAAACCTTAAAGCGGTATCGCTTATAAAATTATGCGTGAAAATCGGTTACTGAAACTTTTACTTCAGCAACAATGCCTTTGCGAATTACAAAATCACCAAAACACTCGCCTTCATTACGCTCACTTGCCCATTGGCCAATAAGCTTATCGAATGCCTCTAGGTATACGTCTTCGCCAACATTTTCTAAATACAGTTTTGGAATACGCGTGCCTTCACGGTTACCACCTAAGTACACGTTGTATTTACCCGGACCTTTACCAACCAGACCCGCTTCTGCCAACATGGCGCGGCCACAGCCATTCGGACAACCCACAACACGCATAATGATGTTGTCATCGCCGATGCCGTGCTTAGCTAATAACGCTTCAGTTTTCTCAATTAAGCTTGGTAAATAACGCTCAGCTTCAGCCATCGCTAACGGACAGGTTGGTAATGCCACACACGCCATTGAGTTTTTACGCTGCTCTGTATGGCTGTCATCAATTAAGCCATGGTTGCGTGCAATCTCTTCGATTACCGCTTTTTGATCAGCCGGAACACCTGCGATGATCAAGTTTTGGTTTGCAGTCATGCGGAAATCACCTTGGTGAATTTCAGCAATTTTACGGCAGCCTGTTTTAAGAGGTTGATTTGGGTAATCTAAAATACGGCCACTTTGGATAAACAGCGTTAAGTGGTGCTTACCATCAATACCTTCAACCCAACCGATACGGTCACCACGGTGAGTGAACTCATACGGGCGGCTTTGCTCAAATTGAACACCGGCACGTTTTTCAACTTCAGCTTTAAATACATCAGAACCTACACGATCTAATGTGTACTTAGTTTTCGCATTTTTACGATTAGAGCGGTTACCCCAATCACGCTGTACAGACACCACGTGCTCAGCAATTTTTAACGTATGCTCAAGTGGAATAAAACCAAAGTCATCTGCTTTACGCGGATACGTTGCTGTATCACCGTGAGTCATCGCAAGACCACCACCCACTAACACATTAAAGCCAACTAACTTGCCGTTTTCTGCAATTGCCACGAAGTTTAAGTCGTTCGCATGCACATCCACTTCATTGTTCGGTGGAATTGTTACTGTGGTTTTAAACTTACGCGGTAAGTAAGTTGAACCTAAAATTGGCTCTTCAGTGGTTTCACTCTTTTCGCCATTTAACCAAATTTCAGCGTATGCTTTAGTTTTTGGTAATAGGTGCTCAGAGATCTTCGCAGCCCACTCGTAAGCTTCTTGGTGAAGCTCAGACTCAACTGGGTTAGTTGTACATAATACGTTTCGGTTTACATCGCCCGCCGTTGCAATTGAATCAATGCCCACGCTATTAAGCATTTGGTGCATGCCTTTAATATTTGGCTTAAGCACACCATGGAACTGGAAAGTTTGACGCGTGGTTAAACGAATACTGCCATAGCTGGTTTTTTCTTCAGCAAACTTATCAATTGCTAACCATTGCTCTGGCTTGATGATACCGCCAGGCATACGAGCACGTAACATTACGTTATGTAATGGCTCTAATTTTTGTTTAGCGCGCTCAGGGCGAATATCACGGTCATCTTGCTGGTACATGCCGTGGAAACGGATCAGTTGGAAGTTATCAGCAGTGAAACCACCGGTGATCTCGTCTTTTAAATCTTGCTCAATGGTGCCACGTAAAAAGTTACTTTCTCTTTTCAAACGCTCGTTATCAGAAAGCTTTACGTTTTTGTCTTGTTCGCTCATGGTATTTCCTAAATTTGTTACAGTGACGGCTGTTAGCTTTAAACGTGATTAGTACACATCTTTCTGATAGCGGTTTGCGCTACGTAAATCTTTTAAATATTGCTCAGCTTGTTCATCATCTTTGCCGCTATTTTCTTTGATAATGTCGACAAGCGCCTGATGAACATCTTTCGCCATACGGTTTGCATCACCACAGATATAGAAATGAGCACCCGCTTCTAACCAAGCAAATACTTCTTGGCTGTTTTTGCGAAGTTTGTCTTGAACATATACTTTTTCGGCTTGGTCACGGCTAAACGCCACATCCACTTTTGTCAGTAAACCTGACTTCAAGTAACCTTGAATTTCTACTTGATATAAAAAGTCTTGGGTAAAGTGTGGGTTACCAAAGAATAACCAGTTTTTACCGCTTGCTTCACGGGCATCACGCTCTTGTAAAAACGCACGGAAAGGTGCAATACCTGTACCCGGACCTACCATGATAATTGGCGTTTCATCATTAGCCGGTAAACGGAAGTTATCGTTATGCTCGCTGAATACTTTTACTTTGCAACCTTCTTCAGCACGACGTGCTAAATAGCCAGAACAACCACCTAAGTGCTCGCTACCAAATGCATCAAACTCAACCAGACCCACAGTTAAGTGAACTTCTTCTTCAACTTCTGCTTGGCTAGATGCGATCGAATATAAACGTGCTTGTAGTTTACGTAAGCAGTCTACTAAGGTTTGTGCTTCAAGCTGAGCTGGGTTTTGACGAATAATATCGAAGATTTGGCGAGGTTCGATGTACTCACGCATTGCCGCTTTATCTTCAACCAACTTTAATAAATCAGGGCTGCCAGTTTCTGTTGCGTATTTTTCAACAAAACCTGGGTATGACTGAGTTAATTCTAATTTTTCGATTAATGCATCACGAACACTTAGTTCTTCGTCGCCAAGTTTAACCGTGCTAGATGCATCGATTTGTGTAAGCGTAAGTACTTCATCAACAAGCGCTTCGTCATTTAAGAAGTAAACGCCTAGCGAATCACCCGGTGTATAGGTAATGTCTGAACCTTCTAATGAAATTTCAACATGACGCACGTCTTTGGTTGAATCACGACCGGTAATTTTTTGCACAACACTTAGCTCTGCAGCAAAAGGGTTTTGCTTGGTGTATTGACTTGCTGCTGGTGCCGCTGCAGCAAATGGCATAGCCACAACTTGACCACCACTTGCTTGTTGCTGCGCTTTAAGATCAGGCTCAAACGCATCAAGTGCACCATCAATCCACTTAGCTGCTTCATCATCGTAATCTACATCTAGGTCAGCACGCTGGAAAATAGTTTCTGCGCCAAGCTTGTTAAAACGCTCTTCAAAATCTTTTGCTGTTTGGCAGAAGAACTCATAACTTGAATCACCTAAGCCAATCACAGCCACTTTAACACCATCTAGTTTTGGTGCTTTTTTAGTTGTTAAGAATTCATGAAGGCTTTCAGCGTCTTCTGGTGGCTCACCCTCACCGTAGGTTGAAACAACAACCGTGATAAACTTTTCTTTTTTCAGGGCTGTTGGTTTGTAGTCAGCCATGTTTACTAGCTTAACAGTTAGACCGCGCGACTCTGCCTGCTCTTTTAACTTGCTCGCCACGCCTTTTGCGTTACCCGTTTGCGAGCCGTATAAAATAGTTAGCGGCGGTGCATCACCTGCAGCTGGAGTGGCAGCAACACCACCGGTTAATGCACCTGCGTTGGCATTCGCAGCTAAGTAACCACTTACCCACGCTTGCTGAATTGGATTAAGTTCAGCCACTAAGCCTTGCAGCTTCTGTACTTGCTCTTGCGATAGCGGGCTCGCCGCTGCATTTAGTTGACTTAACAACATGAATTTATTCCTCGTAACCCTGAAAAGTTAACTGCGAAACGAACTTGCTACTGTCATTTCACGAACAATTTTTTCGACTTTAAAGACTCAATAGAAATGCTTTAAAGGTTTATCTGAGCGTGAAGAATAACGAGGTCTGAGGCGATTAAAAAAGAATAGAATCTGCTTTGATATTCCATTTAGTTATTAATTTAGTATTTATCCAAAAAAAACATGTTAAAAGCAAAAATTCCCAAATAAGAAACTTTTATTAATTAACATTATTGCAACATAAGCCAATTAGCCTATACTCGCTGTGTTCATTTTGAGAACAGCAAAAACTATTAAAATATAAAAAAGGAAAATACAATGTCACACGGGACATGTAAAAAATATATGCTAGCCAGTAGCTTACTTTGTTTAGCAAGTTCAGCATTGGCAAATGTTAGTAACGCCGACTTCGAAAGCTGGTCAGCAAATACCCCTGCAAGCTGGGGCACTATTGATAGCGGTATTAGTCTTAGCGCTAATACTAATGTGGTTTACTCAGGTAATTACTCAGCACAAGTCGTGGTTAATACTGGCACCCAAAGTAATACCGATTTACAACAATTAGTAGAGGTAGTGGCGGGTGAAAGTTATGAGTTTTCTACTTGGGTTTACCATACAGAAGGTGGCGTAAAAGCACGTTTAGTGGTTGATGGCTATCAGGGCTATTCTAATTCGGCATTAACTAATCAATGGCAACAAATCAGTTACCAGTACACGGCCTCTGCTACCACGTCAATTAGTGTTGGCCTGCGCTTTTACGATGTAACAGGCTTTGATGGCAGCGAAGTCGTTTATGTCGATAACTTTGCACCAAGCACTGGCTCAACGCCACCTCCTACAGGCAGCTGCGCAGATAACCAAGTATCTTTAACGCTCACTACCGATAACTATGGTGAAGAAACCAGCTGGCAAATCACCAATAGCCAAGGTAGCACAGTGGCATCGGGCGGCAGCTATGCTGCAAATACCCAGTACAGTGAACAAGCATGTTTAACAGATGGTGACTATACCTTTACGATTTTTGATAGCTATGGTGATGGTATTTGCTGCTCATTCGGCAATGGCAGTTACAGTCTTTCTTTAGATCAAACAGTACTTGCCTCTGGTGCAAGCTTCCAAAGCTCCGAAGCAACGCCGTTTACTTTGGGTGATAGCTCAGGCGGCGGTGACGGGGGTGGTACAACCCCAACAGAGCCAACGGGATACTATGTTACAACGCAAGGCCTTAGCGGTTATGCACTGAAAACAGAGTTATACAACATCATTAAAGATCACAACTCACAAGGCTATTCTGCGATTTGGAGCTTTTACGATGTTGCTTCACGCGATAAGTATTTTGAAAACGACAACTCTATTTTAGACCGTTATTCAGAAAACCCTGCAGGCCAAGATAGCTACAACTATGTTGCTGTGAGCGACCAATGTGGGACATACAACAGCGAAGCAGATTGCTACAACCGTGAGCATTCTTTCCCGAAAAGTTGGTTTGGTGGAACAGTTGAGCCAATGAATTCAGACGTGCATCACATTTTTGCCACTGATGGTTATGTCAATTCAAAACGCAGTAATTACCCATTTGGTGAAGTAGCTAGTGCAAGCTACACCTCTAGTAACGGCAGCAAATTAGGCAGCGCTGCTAGCTCATTAAATTATTCAGGAACGGTTTTTGAACCTATTGATGAATTTAAAGGTGACTTTGCAAGAGCGTATTTCTATATGGCAACACGCTATGAAAACGTGATTGGCTCATGGCAAAACAACACAACCTATAGTAATGCTGTACTGAATGGTTCATCTAATCAGGTTTTTGAGAGCTGGGTTGTTGCTATGTTATTAAAGTGGCATAACGAGGATCCTGTTAGCCAATTAGAGCTTGACCGTAACCAAGCAGCTTATGAACATCAAGGTAACCGCAACCCATTTGTGGATCACCCAGAATTTGTAGAAATGATTTGGTAACTTCGTTAAGCCAAGGCACTTAGTTTCGGCTAAGTGCCTTTTTATACGATAAAACATGACTTAAGCCTCATTAGGGTTTAACTGCTCAACAAGACGAATGTCATGTAACAAATGGTTATGCCTTACCGACAAAGTATTTTCTGCTGTTGGTTGTATTTTATAACCGAGTTGCTGTAAAACCAGTGTAAATAGGGCGGCATGTTGGTAATGCGTAGACTGCCCATTTAATTCAAACTCTTCGATTACATTATGAGCATAACTAGAACTATTTTGTAATGACTGCCAAATACGTGTTTGTACTTGAGAAATCTGTATCACTGATGTTTGATAACAATTGATTTGTAAGCTTAATAAATAGTTTTCTAGTGAGTTCATAGCGATATCCATTACAAAAAACGCTACTTTAAAAGCTCAAGTTAAGTTGAGGTAAAGTGTTTTGTTATTACTTTTTACTCCACTTATTCATTATATCTTTAAATAGTTTTGCTTCTTTATCTTCACAGGGTCTTGGGGATCCGCTTGGCACTCCAGATTTACCAAACACCGAATTAAAATCTATGCCGTAACACATGCCATTTAGCACCTCGATACGCTTGCTGCCATCGCCATTTTGCCAAACGACAGTTGCTTTATCAGAGACGGTTAATTGTGCGGGCACCGTAACCCTGCCTGCGGGGCTATTACTAATCGTCGCTTCACCCTGCCCAAACAAAGACGCATTAGCAGAACCATTTTCAAAATTAAGCTGTGGGATTGGTGCATAAGGGTTGAGCTTTTTAAATGGCTCTTCGGCTATTTTTGAATTCTCAAGTGTCTGATTAGGCTTTACAACCTCAGAGGTAGCTTCTTTTGGTTCATTTATAGTGGGATTAATTGCCTTAGCGTCAGTCATCTGTTGAGAGCTCCCCTGCGAAACATCTTCGTTTTTTGGCAAAGGCTTAGCCTCACTTGGAACTACTTGCGAGTGTTCTGCTAAAGGTTTGTCTTGAGGTTTCTGCAAACTAGGTAACGAAGTTAAATCAACACTCACATACGCGTTGATTACTTTTGGCGGTTCAGCGACTGCGGGGAGTTTCAAAGACTTTCCATATCGAGTAAATAACAGCAACAAAACAGCATGTAACGAAATTGAGATGATCCATGCTTTGTAATTCCCTTTTAACACCCTAGCGCCTCGTTTTATTTTTAAGAGTGCTAAAAGAGTGAATTAGTTCATAGGGAAGTTGCGAGTTAGCGAGTTAGCGAGGGTAAAGGTTCTAGGTTCTAGGTTCTAGGTTCTAGTTCAAGCATAACCTTGGGAATGCTTTATGATAGTTGGGTTTCGCTTCGCTCAAACCAACCTACCCGAAGAGTGAACAGGGCAAATACTGAGTGAGACACCACACAAACCAACCCCACCGATCGAATCTGACGTCTGATAGCTGACAGCTGATAGCTTTTTCACCCATAAAAAAACCCGAGACTAAGCTCGGGTTTTTCTCAATGCTTAATGCATCACTATAGTTGATTACTCAACGATAGTTGCAACAACACCAGCACCAACTGTACGGCCACCTTCACGGATAGCGAAGCGTAAACCTTCGTCCATCGCGATTGGGCAGATTAGTTCTACAGTCATCTTGATGTTATCACCAGGCATTACCATTTCAACGCCGTCTGGTAACTGTACGTCACCTGTTACGTCAGTTGTACGGAAGTAGAACTGTGGACGGTAACCTTTGAAGAATGGAGTGTGACGACCACCTTCATCTTTAGAAAGTACGTATACTTCTGAAGTGAACTTCGTGTGTGGAGTGATTGAACCAGGCTTAGCTAGTACTTGACCACGCTCAACGTCTTCACGCTTAGTACCACGTAGAAGTGCACCGATGTTCTCACCCGCACGACCTTCGTCTAGAAGCTTACGGAACATCTCAACACCTGTACAAGTTGTCTTCGTAGTTTCTTTGATACCTACGATTTCAACTTCGTCATTCACGTTGATGATACCAGCTTCAACACGGCCAGTTACAACAGTACCACGACCTTGGATTGAGAATACGTCTTCGATAGGCATGATGAATGGCTTATCGATGTCACGCTCTGGCTCTGGGATGTAAGAATCTAGTGCTTCTGCAAGCTCAACGATTTTGTCTTCCCACTCTTTCTCGCCTTCTAACGCTTTAAGCGCTGAACCTTGGATTAGTGGTAAGTCATCACCTGGGAAGTCGTACTCAGAAAGAAGTTCACGAACTTCCATCTCAACTAGCTCAAGTAGCTCTTCGTCGTCAACCATGTCACATTTGTTCATGAATACGATGATGTAAGGTACACCAACCTGACGAGAAAGTAGGATGTGCTCACGAGTTTGTGGCATAGGACCGTCAGTCGCAGCAACTACTAGGATTGCGCCGTCCATTTGAGCAGCACCAGTGATCATGTTTTTAACATAATCGGCGTGTCCTGGACAGTCTACGTGTGCGTAGTGACGAGTTGGAGTATCGTACTCAACGTGTGAAGTTGAGATTGTGATACCACGCTCACGCTCTTCTGGAGCGTTATCGATTGATGCGAAGTCTTTAGCTACACCACCGTATACTTTTGCAAGTACGTTAGTGATTGCTGCTGTTAGAGTTGTTTTACCGTGGTCAACGTGGCCGATTGTACCAACGTTTACGTGCGGTTTTACGCGTTCAAACTTTTCTTTTGCCATG